>CALEZT010000062.1 GCA_937927975.1 uncultured Phycisphaerales bacterium | reverse complement strand
AGGAGTGGATTTGAGCCAGGTCTCCGCCCGCACGAATCTCGACGAGACCGCGTTCTTCTTCCCGCACCTGATGTCCGATTCGATGGGCGTCGTGCGGATGGAGTTCACGATGCCCGAGGCGCTGACCCAGTGGAAGTTCCTGGGCTTCGCGCACGACAGGCAGATGCGCAGCGGCTATCTGACCGGCACGACCGTAACGGCCAAGGACCTGATGGTCGAGCCGAACCCGCCGCGATTCGTCCGCGAGGGCGATGTGATCGAGTTCACGGTCAAAGTCACGAACCAGTCGGCCGCCCGCGTGATGGGCAAGGTCAGCCTGACGCTGTCCGACGCTCGAACGCTGGACTCTCGCGACGAGGCCCTGGGCAACACGTCGCCCGAGCGGTCTTTCGACGTGCCCAGCAAGGAATCCCGCACGCTCTCCTGGCGTCTGACGATTCCCGACGGCTGCGAGTTCCTCATCTATCGGGCGGTGGGCGCCACGACGCGCCTGAGCGACGGGCAGGAAGGCTATCTGCCTGTGCTCAGCCGCAGGATTCTCGTCACAGAGTCGCTCCCGCTGCCGATTCGCGGGGCCCAGACCAAGGAGTTCGAATTCACCAAGCTCCTTCAGTCGGGCTCGTCGGACACCTTGATCCATCAGAGTCTCACGGTGCAGATGGTCTCGCAGCCCGCATGGTACGCGGTGATGGCGCTGCCCTATCTGATGGAGTACCCGCATGAGTGCAGCGAGCAGGTCTTCAACCGGCTCTACGCCAACTCGCTGGCGGCCTACATCGCCGGCTCCGACCCCAAGATCCGTCGGATCTTCGATCTGTGGAAGGCGACGCCGGCCCTGGACAGCCCGCTCGAAAAGAACGAGGACCTCAAGGGCCTGGCTTTGGAGGAGACCCCCTGGGTCCGCCAGGCGATCAGCGAGTCCGAGGCCCGAAGGAACGTGGGCATTCTCTTCGATCAGAACCGTCTGAGCAGCGAAATGTCACGAGCTCTGTTCAAGCTCCAGCAGATGCAGTATGCCGACGGCCTGTGGCCCTGGTTCCCCGGCTGTCGGGGCAGCGAGTATGTCACGCTCTATATCACCACGGGCTTCGGACGCCTGCGGCACCTGGGCGTCAAGGGCATCGACGTCAGTCCCGCAGTCAAGGCCCTGACGGTTCTGGACGCCTGGATGGACGCTCAGTACCGTTGGATTCTCGTCCATGGGAACAAGAACGCCAACAACCTCAGTCCGATCGTGGCGTTCTACCTCTACGGCCGCAGCTTCTTCCTGGCCGATCAACCCATCGCAGCCCAGCATCGGGAGGCCCGCGACTTCTGGCTCGCGCAGGCCCGGGAGCATTGGCTCTCGCTCTGGCGGCAGTCGCAGGCGCATCTGGCCATCGCGCTGAAACGCTTCGGCGATATGGAGACCCCCGCCGCGATTATGAAGTCCATCAAGGAGTTCAGCGTCACCAGCGAGGAGATGGGCATGTACTGGCGCGACACCGAGCGAAGCTGGTGGTGGCACCGGGCTCCGATCGAGACGCAGGCCTTGATGATCGAGGCCTTCGACGAGGTCATGGGCGACGCCCAGGCGGTCGAGGATTGCCGGGTGTGGCTGCTCAAGCAGAAGCAGACGCAGGACTGGAAGACGACCAAGGCGACCGCCGATGCGGTCTACGGCCTGCTGCTTCGCGGCGCCGATATGCTCAGCTCGAACGCCCTCGTCCACGTCGCCCTCGGCGGCCAGTGGATCGAGCCGCAGAATGTCGAGGCCGGAACCGGTTTCTATGAGGAGCGGTTCGTCCGCAACGAGATCGAACCCGCGATGGGCCAGATCACGGTCAAGAAGGTCGATGAAGGCGTCAGTTGGGGCAGCGTCCACTGGCAGTACCTCGAAGACATGAGCAAGGTTACGCCGTACGAGGGCACGCCATTGACGCTCAAGAAGGCCCTGTACACCAAGGAGACGACCGCTCTGGGCCAGGTTCTGGTTCCGGTCGATGGGCCGCTTTCCGTGGGCGACGAGTTGGTCGTGCGGATCGAGTTGCGGGTGGATCGCGACATGGAGTACGTTCACATGAAGGACCAGCGGGGCAGCGGCACCGAGCCGGTCAACGTCCTGAGCCGGTACCGCTACCAGGACGGCCTGGGCTACTACGAGAGCACGCGGGACACCGCGACGCATTTCTTCATGGACTACCTGTCCAAGGGCACGTACGTCTTCGAGTACAGCACCCGCATCCAGCACAGGGGCAACTACCAGACGGGCATGGCGAGCATCCAGTGCATGTACGCGCCGGAGTTCAACAGCCATTCCGAGAGCTTCGAGCTGGAGGTGAAGTAGGAGCTGTAAGGTTCAAGTTCGAAGTGTGAAGTGGGACCACGGGTGGCAGCCTTGAACGGTGTTTGAGGCTGCCACCTTCATTTTCGCAGTTCGATAGGACGAATGGGACGGATAGGACCCATGAGTCCCATGCGTCCTATCCGTCCTATGGACCTGTCGATTCGATGTTGGACAAGAAGCCCGCCGACGCCGGTCGGATTCGCTTGCGGAACGCGGCTGGACCGGGTATCTACAAGGGGGTTTGTTGCCTCAGGGGACACCGAAGGCCTGGGCTTCTTTGCCTCTGCGGCGGATTTTTCACAGGCTTATCGTGAGAGGAGACAGAACATGGAAAGACGGGAATTCCTGACGAAAGCGGGGGCTGCGGGATTGGCTGCGATCGGCGGTGGGGCTGCCATGGCTCAGAACGCCCAGCCCATTGAAAAGCAGCCCGGAGAGAGCGATGTGGCCTATCGCACTCGCCTGGCCCGGATCCGCGCGGCGCAGGCGGCGGCGGGCGCCATACCGCAGCCCACCGTGTGCGAGTATTATGAGCTCAGACGCTATGAAATCGAGTCAGAGGAGCAGAAAGCCGGCCTGGACCGATTCCTCAGCGAAGCGGCGATACCGACTCTGAACCGGCTTGGCGTCAAGAAGGTGGGCGTCTTCTACCCCGTTGAGGGGCTCAGTCCTGTCTATGTGCTGCTCGTACATCCGTCCGTCGGCTCGTTTGCCACGCTCACACAGAGACTGTCCGGAGATCCGGAGTTCCTGGACAAGGGCACCGATTTCATCGACGCCCCGGCGGACAAGCCTGCCTACAAGGGTCTTGAGGTCCAACTCATGCTGGCCTTCACGGGGATGCCCAACCTGGAGCGTCCGGTCGATGTGCCGGGACGGATCTTCCAGTTGCGGATCTACGAGAGCCCCAGCGAGAAGACCGGTCTCAAGAAGATCGAGATGTTCGACACGGCCGAGATCGCGATCTTCCGCAAGACCGGATTGAATCCGGTCTTCTTCGGGCGGACCCTGGCCGGGACGAAGATGCCCAACCTGACCTACATGCTCGGTTTCAAGGACATGGACGAGAGCAAGGCCGCCTGGAAGACGTTCATCGGCGATCCGGAGTGGAAGAAGCTGTCGGCCATGCCCGAGTACGCCGACAAGGCCATTCTCCGCAAGGGCGGGATCACCAACCTGTACCTCAAGCCCGCGAGCTACTCGCAGATTTGACGCGAGTCGTGCCCGAGATGAGGGGCGTTCCCCTGATCCGGAACGAAATACAGCGAATGGCTGGACCATGATATGGAAATCGGGTCACTGGTAGAGCAAGCCCGCGCAACGTGTGACTCCTCTGCGACGCCTGCGTCGATTCGGTCGCGGGTCATCGAGGAGGGATTTGTCGTCGCAGCCGATCGGGGCCGATTCCTCGGGCTTTTGATTCCCGAGGATCTTCTCCGATCGGAGGGCGGCTCTGTGGGCGACTGCCTCCGGGAGATGCCTCGTGTAGAAGAGACCGATGACTTGGGCGAGGTCTTGCGGCGGATGGACCAATCGCAGACCCACGTCCTGCCGGTCTTTCGGAACGACCGGTTCCTTGGCGTCGTTCGACGACAGCGAATTGCCGCCTGTCTCCTGGACCGCTGCGAGCGGCTCGAACAGGAAGCTCGCCAACAGGGGCATGAGCAGGCCACGCGCGAAAGCGAGCGACGGTATCGCAGGCTGATCGAGACGGCGCAAGACGGCATCTGCGTCATCGATTTCTCCGGCCGGCTCGCGGAGTTCAACGATTCGTTCTGTCGAATCGTCGGGTATTCGCCCTCGGAACTGAGTCGGATGATGATCAGCGATCTGGAGGCCGTCGAATCACCCGAGCAGGTGCTGCTGCACATCCGTCGGGTCAACCAGTTGAAGACCGACCGCTTCGAAACGAAGCACCGGCGCAAAGACGGAACGCTGATCGACGTGGAGGTGGCGGCCACGGTTCTGGATCCCCAGGATGGGCGGTTCGTCATTTTCGTTCGGGATACGACGGAGCACAAGCGGATCGAAGCCCGAATCAAGGAGCGAGAAGCGACGCTCCTCCACGCAGCCCGGCTCAGCACGCTGGGCGAGATGGCCTCCGGGATTGCGCACGAACTCAACCAGCCTTTGTCCGCGATCCTGAGCTACAGCGACGCTTGTCTTTCTCTGTCGGAGGCAAAGCCGCCGGACATCCCGAGAATCGTCCGAAACCTGGGGGAGATCGTCTCCCAGGGCGAACGGGCCGGCGTGATCATCCGTCGGATGAGGGCCCTGGCCAAAGGGCGCCAGCCTCGCTTCAGTTGCGCCGATCTGAACGACATGGTGCAAAATGCGGTGGCCCTGGCCCGCTGGGAACTGGACCAGAACGGCATCCAACTGAAGCTGGAGCTTGCCGAGTCCCTTCCGCGGGTCTACGCAGACTCCGTCCAGATCGAACAGGTCCTGCTGAACCTCATACGCAACGCCATCGACGCGATGCGATGCACGACGGGAGCACCCAGGAAGCTGTCGCTGCGGACGAAAACCCTCCGCGACAAGCAGGTCTGCGGGGAAGTCTGCGATACCGGCGTCGGCTTTTCGCAGACGCAGATGGAACGCCTCTTCGAGCCCTTCTTCACCACGAAGCCCGATGGACTGGGGATCGGTTTGTCGATCAGTCGCACGATTATCGAAGGCCACAAGGGGATTCTCGAAGCCAGGCCCAACGTGGGCGCGGGAGCGGTGTTCTTCTTCACCCTCCCAGTGTGTCAGGCTTCCGGCTGATGAGGGGGCCGCGGCTTCTGTCTGACGAGGAAGGACCTCAGGAAAAAGATCAAAGCTCCGCACCCCCGTTGTCCGATTGTAATCAACAGGTGTGTTTTCCGAGGCGCGACGCAGCTTGTGAAGGAGGATTCGCCGATGTCGGACACCGAAGCGACGGTTTTTGTTGTGGATGACGATGATGCCGCGAGAAATGGACTTCGGGAATTGGTTGAGAGTGTTTCTGTCGACGTGAAAACGTTTGCATCCGCGCAGGGGTTCCTGGACGCTTACGAATCCGAGACTTGCGGGTGCCTCCTGCTGGACGTGCGAATGCCCGGGATGAGCGGGCTGAAACTTCAGGACGAAATGAACCGTCGCGGAATCACTCTGCCGATCATCTTCATCACGGGCCATGGAGACGTCTCCATGGCGGTCGAAGCCCTCAAGAACGGGGCCTTCGACTTCGTCGAGAAACCGATCCGAGGGCAATTCCTGTTGGACAAGATCCACGGCGGCATCGAGAAACACAGGCAAATCTGCCGTCGAAACAACAAGATGGCACAGATCCAGGGACGACAGACCCTCTTGACCGACCGGGAGAAGGAGATCCTGGACCGCGTGAAGGTCGGCTCCACCACGAAGGTGATTGCGAAGGAGTTCGGATTGAGCCGCAAGACCGTCGATGCGCATTTGACCAACATTCGGGAGAAGATGGGGGTCGAATCCACGCCGCAATTGATCATGCTGCTGTACGAAAGCGGGTTGCTCCAACCTGCGTTCGTCAATTCCTAGGCATGAGAGAGACCTCGTCCGCCACGGGTCGCAGTCTGCCCTCCAGAAAGACATGTATTTTCCCGACAGAGACTGGAGAATTCCTGGTCATAAATAGGGCAATGTTGTAGTTTGCTACGAGATTCATAGCGTCCTCTCGGCAATTCCTGCCTTCAGTTTGCTCAAGTACGGGTCGATGGATTCCCCTGTCGGCCTCGGAAGATACAGTGGTCTTTCGGGTCGCGAGAAACGGAAAATCGATCGAGGGCTCCGCTATGGCAGCAACAACAACGCTAATCCACAAAGAACAGACGGGAATGCTCGACAAAGAGGGCAAGTATCTGACCTTTGCTCTGGCGAACGAGGAATACGGCCTGGAGATCCTCAAGGTCCGCGAGATCATCGGGTATATCGATGTGACCGCGGTGCCTCAAACCCCCTCGCACGTCAAGGGCGTCATCAACCTCCGAGGCCAGGTCATCCCGGTCGTCGATCTGCGGGCCAAGTTCGGCATGGCCACCACCGACGTCACCGACGAAACCTGCATCATCGTGGTCGAGATCACCCAGAACAGCCGCAAGTTCAACACCGGCATCGTCGTCGATCGCGTCCAGGAGGTCCTGGACATCGCGGGCCAGGACATCGAGGAGGCGCCGCAGTTCGGCGCGTCGGTGGACACGAACTTCATCCTGGGCATGGGCAAGATCGGGGACAAGGTCAAGATCCTGCTGGACATCGACCGCGTCCTGACCGGCGGCGACCTCGGCGCCTTCGCCGGCGCCAGGTCCCTGGATGCGTCCGGTTCAGGCGATCTGGGAATGTGATCTCATGTGGCGGCGCCATTGAAACCGGCCGGGATCGCAGAGACACCAATACAACACAGCACATCGTTTCAGGGGGTACGCGTATGTTTAGAGGCATGAGACTCGGAACGAAGATCGCCTTGGGATTCGGATTGTTGATCGTCATCAGCACCATTTTGGGATTCACCGGGTACTACAGTTCCTCGCGAGGAAGTACTGCGGTCACGGACTTGGGCGAGGTGCGTTTGCCAGGCATTGAATCCCTCCTCACCATCAAGTCGGCAGGACTGGACGTCAAGAGCGCGCAGAGAACGCTCCTGAACACGGATCTTGAACCGGCGATCCGAAAGCGACAGCACGATATCGTGACCGCCGCTCGCGACACGTACGGCGCCGCGTGGAAGACCTATGAGTCGCTTCCTCACACGTCGGAGGAAGCATCGCTCTGGAAGGAACTCGTTCCGGCGTGGGACGCCTGGAGGGCCGACAACACCGAGTTCTTCCGTCTTGCGACGGAGATCGACGCGCTCAAGATCGGTAATCCTGTCAGACTGGAGCGGGATTTGTCGCAGTTTCGCGGGGACCACTACAAGCTGATGGGGGATGTGCTCGATATGATCGCCCATGGAAAGGCGTTTGAGGGCGGCGAGGACCACACGACCTGTCGGTTCGGAAAGTGGAAGACAACTGCCAAACAGGAGAATCCTGACGTTTTGGCGGCCTTGCAGGCAGTTGAGCAACCGCACCAGTGCTTCCACGACGCGGTCAAGAGGATGAAGGAAATGGTCCGCGCCGGCAACACGGTCGAGGCGGGCAAACTCCTCGATGAGGTGATGCGTCCCTGTGCGCAAACGGTGTTCGGGGAATTCGACAAGATCATCGCGAAGGCCGATGCGACGAGTCAACTGGCCGCCCAACTGAACCGCCAGGCGATGGAAGTCTGTCGGGAAAGCCAGACGAAAGCCAACAATCTCCTGGACAAGATCATCAAGGCCAACGAAGACGTGGCCAGGCACGAGACCTCCACTGCCGTTACACAGGCGAATTTCTTCAAAGCGCTGTCTCTTGCCGCGATGGTTGCAGGCATCGTTGTCGGAGTCGTCCTGGCGGTGTTCATCACCCGCGGGATCACCAAGCCGCTTCGTCGGATCATCAATGGCCTGACGGACGGCGCCGAGCAGGTCGCCTCCGCTTCGGGTCAGGTCTCCTCTGCCTCGCAGTCGCTGGCGGAAGGAGCGACCGAACAGGCCGCAGGTTTGGAGGAGACCTCTTCGAGTCTCGAAGAGATGTCCAGCATGACCAAGCAGAACGCCGACAACGCCCAGCAGGCCAATACGCTGGCCGCCGAGGCCAAGAAGGCCGCCGGCACCGGCGCCGAAGCCATGGACCGGATGAGCCAGGCGATCCAGGAGATCCAGAAGAGTTCCGACGAGACCTCCAAGATCATCAAGGTGATCGACGAGATCGCGTTCCAGACCAACTTGCTGGCCCTCAACGCCGCGGTCGAAGCCGCGAGAGCGGGCGAAGCAGGCAAGGGCTTCGCGGTCGTCGCGGAAGAGGTGCGAAACCTGGCGATGCGGTCTGCGGAAGCCGCCAAGAACACCGCGAGCATGATCGAGGAATCGGTCAAGAACTCCAAGAACGGCGTGGACATCGCCACCGAAGTCAGCAAGGTCCTCGAAGAGATCGTTCAAAGCGTGGGCAAGACGACGGACCTGGTCAGCGAGATCGCAGCGGCCTCTCAAGAGCAGGCGCAGGGGATCGACCAGGTGAACACCGCGGTTTCGCAGATGGACAAGGTCACTCAGCAGAACGCAGCCAACGCCGAGGAATCGGCCAGCGCATCGGAACAGCTCAGCGCGCAGGCAGAGAGCATGCAGGAGATCGTGGGCCAGCTCGTTGCGATGGTTGGGGGCAGCGGCTCGCAGGGCCGTTCAGCGGGGGGCAGATCGGACCGTCACAACGCACATGGGAACATCGAGACCCAGTTCCACGCGGTTTCGAAATCCAAGTCCAAGCCCCGCAGCTTCGGCAAGTCCGACGAAGTGCTGCACAAGATCGCAAGGCACACGGACAAGCAGGCCGCGAGGGCGATTCCTCTGGAGGTCTCCGAAGCGGATCTGAAGGAGTTCAACAGCTAAGGGCCACCCCTGAAGACAGGTCTTCTCGGTCAAACAAGGAAGCTCGGACGGATTGGTCATTCGTCTGAGCTTCTTTTTTGTATGCGCTCTGTTGTCATGTATCCCTCTGATACGGATTCGGAATGATCCGTGCGCGGGTCTTGTCATCCTGAACGCAGCGCAGCGAAGTGAAGGATCTGGCTC
>CALEZT010000061.1 GCA_937927975.1 uncultured Phycisphaerales bacterium | reverse complement strand
ACCTTGCCCTCTTTGTTCACGGCGACTTCCATGGCCGCCAGGGCCAGAGCGCTGTCCTTGGCACGGAGAAGAGAAGGCAAAGAGACGCTCACCAGCACCAGGATGATGGACATCACGACCAGGAGTTCAAGGAGGGTGAATCCTCTTCGGTCCATACTCGGTCACCTCACACTGCGGTTTCCCTGTATCCGGTCCGGCCGGGCACCGCCGGCAAGTCCCGTACGCGATACACGCACTCTTTCAGAGATGGCACATCGCAAAAATCCGCCGGAATTATCTTACGCTGGGGCCCGGCGGAATTCAAGGAAATCCGGAGAGGTAAATCAGGCAGGGTGTGGGAGCGAAGCGCTCCCGTCAAGGGCGTGCGAAGGGGTCCTCAACGCGAAACATCGCGTTCGGGACTCCGGCACCCCTGTCGCTGGTGGCCCCAATGCGATAAACTCCCGCCGCCCCGCCGCACAGCGGCGCCGCACACCAGGGCGGCGGATTCCGGATCGGTCCGTTCCTTCCTCTGCCCATCAGGCACGAATCGCGAGGTCGCGTCTGAAAACGTGCGCTATTCTGTCGCCGACGGGACGAAGACGCAGAATGGGCCCTGACCGGAGCCCTCCAAAGGCATACGGATTCTCACACAAAGCCACGAAGTCTGAGCGGCCTTTCCGGCGGCGTCATTTCCTTCGTCTCTTCGTGACTTCGTGTGAACACCTATTGAATTGCCACTGAGCCATTCTGCTTTCCTGCCTTCCTGCATTCTTCCCCCTCCCCCGTCCCCCCTGCGTCTCTGCGTGAGTCCATCTTCTGCATTATTTTCGATTTATATGGAACATACAGGGATCGAGAAGCGTCTTATATGAGACAGGATACAGCGGTTTCGACGACCCGATGCAGAGCCAGATAATGAAGCCACAGCCTCAGCCACGCATCATTCGTGCGAAACGAAGCCAATTCCGTCGACGGGAGTTCCGTTCCACGATCCGCCAATTGGGTTCGTTTCGCACGATTGCTCCGACCTGGATATCGATCGTCTGGAGTACCATGCTGGAGGCCCCAGGCCTTATGCCCGGTCTGACCCGCCGGCATCATCTGACCACGCAGACGGCTCTCAGAACCGATGGCACGCCCTACCCACGCTTCTCCGCAAGACGAAGGGCGGCCTCGGCCACGCGAACACCGAGCTGCCGGGCGGTTTCGATGCCGAACTCGTCCTTCATGATATCGTCCTTGTAGGCGTTCCAGAGGGTGGCGCCCTGGTGGGCCTTGGGCTTGCCGCCGACGACCATCACCTCGTGAACGAGCATGGCGGTCTGGATTTCCTGGATGACCAGTTCCTGGCCGCCATTGCGGTAGGCGCCGGTGGCCAGCGCGCCCAACGGCATATCCGCCAGTTGCAGCTTGGGCTCGCGAAAGACTTGCAGTCGCTCGATGAAGGCTTTGCACAATGCGCTCATGCTGCGAAAGTAGCTCGGCGATCCGATGATCATGGCGTCGGGCACACGCGGCGCTTTCAAGGCCGGCAACACCTCCAAATCGAAGTCGTCTTCCGGCTGTTTGGCCTCGGCCGACGTCGCGCCGCCCAACGAACCGGCGATCTTGAGCCCGCCCAGATCGATCAGCTCGACCCTGATCCGCGAATCGACCGCTTTGGCGGCGTCGAGGGCGACCTGGATAGCCGTAGCGGTCGTCTTGCCTTTGCGCGGACTGCACGAGACGCCGACGATTCGAACGGTCTTGCCGTCCTGGGTGGCGCCGGCTGTAGAGCTCAGCGACGCCGCGGTACCGGCGGTAAGGGTCGTTGCCAGGAATCTCCTTCGATCCATTTTCTTTCCTCCTTCATCAAGGGTAGCACGAGTGAGTTGCCTTTGCCTCAGCGCAGGACTCCGTATACATGCGTCAAGCAGTAGTAAAGACCCGCCAGGACGAACAGGATCCCGGCCAGGATTCGTATCCAGCGTTCCACGGCGGTGAGCTTGTTGAAGGCCTTGCCCACGGAGGCCGCGGCGAAGGCCAGCAGCAGAGCAAAGACCAGCACCGGAAGCGAGGTCCCGACTCCATAGAGCATCGGCAAAGCCAGGCGAGAGTTGTGCTGGACGCACAACGGGATCAGCCCCGCGAAGAACAGGCCCGCGGAAACCGGGCAGAATGACAAAGCGAACAGGAAGCCCAGGATCACGGACCACAGCAGGCCGCCCTTCTCGGCACGATTCTGGACGCTTTGCCCTGCGAGATTGATGGACAGACCCGAGCCGATCCAGCCCAACAGGACCATGCCCAGCAGGATGAGGACGGGTCCGAGGATCTCGTTCATATACTTCTGCAGGAGTTGAGAGACCCGGGCTGTGGCCAGTAGACCGGTCATGATGACGACCCCGAGCATCCAATAGGCCGACGTGCGCCCCAGCGTGTAGCACAAGCCCGACGCCAATACGGCCCTGCGGTTGCTCCCCTGACGACCGATGAAGGAGATGGCCGCGATGTTCGTGGCCAGAGGACACGGGCTGATGGCGGTGAGAACCCCCAGCCACAGAGCCGAACCCAGGGTCAGCCATGTCATGCGTCACCTCCCGACAACGCATCCAGATGGGCGAGAATGGCGTCCCCCACATAGCGTTTGAAGGCAGGCGGGTCCGGATACAACTCCCAGACCTGATCGAGTCGTCGATGCGTCCTCTCGCGGCCCGATTCAATCCGACTGACGATCACGCAATTGGCCACGATCTCGTACTTCTTGGCAAAGGCCGCATCCCGCTGGAAGTCGACGTCCTTGAATACGAGCGTGCCCGCGGCCAAGGCCTGTGAGAACTGCTCGTCCAAGGTCTCATGCGTCAACCGCTCGATGGTCTCGCAGGTGACACAGCGAATCGTGGCATGAGCGTAGTAGACCACAACTTGGTTTCCCTGAGCGTTCCCGGACGGCGAGGGCATGTCCTGGACCCGCCGCAGAGTCATTTCCTTGCCGATCACAACCCCGATTGTCACCAGCACGAAGGCGAGCAGAGTTTGCTTTGCGACGCGGACCATCTTGGTCTTGTCCATAACCGGCTCCTGCGTTCTACTTGGGTGAACATTCGCCGATCTTGCAGGCCTTCTGGATCTGCTCGGGCGAGAGCTTCATCTTGTCCGCCAACGCCTGACTGATGGAGATGAGCCGGCCCGTCTCCGTGGGATTCTGTTCGACCCATTTCTTGAGGTTGTCGACGTTGGTGAAGAAGCCCTGGTGGAAGCATCCGGCGGAGGCCCACGTGCCGTCGGGCTTCTGACGCTGGCCGAACCATGCCACCGCGGTCGCCGGTTCCAGCGAGGCGACCTTGCCCTCGAACGTCTTGACGACAACAGGCTGCTTCGTCAGGCGGTCTTTCTCGCGGACTTCAATATCTTTGCCGGTCCGTGCGGCCACGCCCAAAGCACAGTGCGAACAGCAGCCCCACGTGTGCACGGCGCCCTCAACGATCACCTCGGCGACATCCTGTGGATAGCACGCGCGGTCGCAGAACCCGCAACGGTGGGACATTTCCTTGCGTGCGAGCGATTCCAGCGTCAGGATGCTCCCTCCACTGGCAGCTCGTTCGGCGACGGCGGCATCCCTTGCAGCGAACGCCTTGATCCACGGCCTGCCTGTCGCTTCCTCCTCTCCGACGAGGAACGCGGCCTCATTGATCGCGACCGGTTTGCCCGAGACCCAGTCGGTGACGGTCACTTTCTTCTCAAAACCGGTCTTGTCCTCGGTCAGGCACGAGTACAGGATGAAATAGCAGTGAGGGCCACAGAGCCGGACGGGGCCTTTCTCCGTCCCGACGGTGACGAGGGTCTTGGCATTGATGTCCCCGTCGCACATATAACAGATGCTCTCCTTCGGGCGCTCGTCGGGCTTGGCCGGGGCGAGTCGCTCGAAGGCAGGCGTAACTGCACCGGATGCCGACAGGGCCACCCCGAACTCCTTCCACTTGGCCAGGATGTCGTCTTTCGAGAAGAACCCTTCGTGGCGGAAGAGCTCCTTGCCGCTGGCGTCGTAGAAGATCTGCGTCGGGATCAGCTTGATGCCGTACTGCGCCCCGGCGTCCGGGTTCTTCCATACGTCGATGAAGACCACATCGAACGTGCCTTTGTACTGTTCCTTGAGTTCTTCCAGGATCGGGGCCATCATCTTGCACGGAACGCACTTGTCCGCCCCCAGATCCACGAGGCGAGGCAACCCCGGCTCCGAAGGCACGGCGGCGACCGCTGCCGCGGTCAGACCGGACGAGGCTCGCTCTTCCTTGTCCCGCTGCTTCAAGACCAGGATTGCCGCCACGGACACGATCAACCCCGCCACCACCAGGATTTTCAACGCCTTGCTCATACGACCGCCTTTCGATTTCAGAACCGAAGGAACCCAGACAAAGACACACCAGAGCCCTATTGCCGTCGCCAGCAGGATCACGAAATTCGGCTTGCCTGGACTGCAACACTGCGCCGGCGTCATGATCTCGTCTACAACCTGTTCTGCGAGACAATCAGGTCTGCGGCCCTGGACGCCACCAAGTTGACATTCTCATCGGTCACTGGGCTCTGGCATTTCTCCAGGCCCAAATCCGCCAGTTGCAGGTGCTTGAACGTAGCGAAGCCTGCCTGCTCCAGGCTGGACTTGACGCAATTGAGCGGACAACCGTCGATGGCCAGGAGGCTGTCCGCAGCCTCCGAAGTCTTGAGAATGCCGCCACTGCATCCGCACGATGGATTGCTCATCTACTGTCCCTTCTATCTCTGACCCGATGTTCATGCCAGCATCTTCTTGATCTCGTCCGGCGAGGGCACCTTGCCCACCACCTTGACCTGACCGTCCACAGCGAGAGCCGGAGTCATCATGACGCCGAACTTCATGATCTCGTTGATGTCGGTCACTTTCGCGATGTCGTACTCGATGCCCAGGGCCTTGGCGGCAGTATCGGTATTCTCCGCCAGCTTTTTGCACTTGGGACATCCGGTTCCAAGGATCTGGATTTTTTTCATTTCGTGATTCCTGTCAGATTAGAAGAACGCTCCAAAGATCATGCCGGAGATTGTGGCCATTACGACTACCAGCGATACGAAGACCAGGGTCTTCCGCGTGCCCATGATGGAGCGAATCACGAGCATGCTGGGCAACGACAGGGCCGGACCCGCCAGCAGCAAAGCCAACGCCGGACCTTTGCCCATTCCCGAACCCATGAGCCCCTGCACGATCGGCACTTCCGTCAAGGTGGCGAAGTACATGAAGACGCCTGCCAGCGAGGCGAGCAGATTCGCCCGCAGGGAGTTGCCGCCGAGCGCCGCATCGACCCACTTGGCCGGGATGATCCCTTCGTGGTCGGGTCCCGGACGACCGAGCAGAAACCCCGCCACGACGATCCCGATCAGCAGCAAGGGGAGGATCTGCTTGGCGAATCCCCAGGTTGCTTCCACCCACTCTGCCAGTTCTCGGCGAGTGAACCATGCGTTGACCATCAGGACGAATCCCGCCAGCAAGATCGCCACGAGAACCCAGCGAATTCGGTAGATCCACGTATAGACTGTCTTGGGAGCCACCTCTTCGATGCCCATCAGCAGATCGGCCTGGAACTCTCGCTTCTGGCCGTGGGTATCGACGATCGTGACAGCTTCTGCAGTCCGGTCGACGAGCCTGCCTTCGACTTTGTAGGCGGTGAGCCCGCCGGGACAGCACAGGACGACCGCCCGCACGTCGCCACTGCGGGCCCAATTGGCGAACACGAGAATCCCCACCATGGAGGCGAAGTACACCGCGTTCTGCCACAACGGCCGCTTCACGTCGGGCACCGGCATCGCGACCTGCGCGTCCGCCTTGGCTGTCTCCTCCTTGCGATAGATCAGGTGCATCAACAGGCCGATGACGATGCTGAACGCCACTGCCCCCACCGCCCGGGCGATGCCCAGCTCAAGGCCCAGAATACGAGCGGTCAGAATGATGGCCAGGACATTGATCGCAGGGCCGGCGTAGAGAAATGCCGTGGCGGGCCCCAGGCCGGCCCCCATACGGTAGATGCCTGCGAACAGAGGCAGCACCGTGCACGAGCACACCGCCAGGACGCTCCCGGAGACCGAAGCCACGCCGTAAGCCAGCACCTTGTTGGCCCTGGCGCCCAGGTACTTCATGACCGATGCCTGGCTGATGAAGACGCCGATGGCCCCCGCGATGAAAAACGCCGGAACCAGACACAGCAGCACGTGCTCCCTCGCGTACCATTTGCTCAGGTGCAGCGCCTCCAGGATGGCCCGAGTGAAACGGTCCGATTCCACCGGCAGCCAGAAAAACGCCAGGAACAGCCCGATGACCCCAGCCAGTTTCTTCCACTCACTCCTGCAATCCATACGACCTCAGAACAAACTGCGGCGCCCCCGACTCGACATACCGCTGCAATTACAGCTTCTTGAGGAGCGACGCTTGCGACTTCATCTTCTCCCGCAACGCCTGATCGACGCACGAGAGGAACTTGACAATGCACGGCGTGCGAAGCTTGTAGATCACCTTGAGACCCTCTTTGCGGCTTTCGAGCACCCCGGCGTTGAGCATGACCGACAGGTGCCTGGAAACGTTCGATCTCTGCGCGTCGACGTTCTCGACGATGTCGCAGACGCACTGCTCACCCCGGCTGAGGAACTCAATGATCGCCAGCCGGATCGGATGCCCGGCGGCCTGAATGATCTGAGCCTTCAACTCGTAGAATCTCTTGGTATCTTCGTCCATATACACAGAACCCGGTCCCGACAAAGAACAACTATAACACATTATACTCACATACTTGCGAGCTGCAAGCCTGTTCGTTCTATTTCTGGCTCATCCGGCTTCTGCGTACTTGGAGATAGGGCAACGACCGGCCGCCGGGGACGCTGTCCCCGGACCCCTGGGATTTCCCGCGTTGGGCCAGAAACATGATGAGCAGAGCAGAGCCGATCCGTGTTCCAGGAAAACCGACACCACTTGCCTTCTGTCCTCCCGCTTGGCGTCTGCTCTGGCGGATCTCTTGTCGCAGGTCCCGGCCGCGGACATATTCCATATGCCGCGGCGGAAGGCAGGTCGGGACCCCAAACGCGATTCATCGCGTTTGGGAACCCGCTCTGCTGGGAAG
>CALEZT010000060.1 GCA_937927975.1 uncultured Phycisphaerales bacterium | reverse complement strand
CGCCCATCGTCGTACGATTGCCCACCTTGTCGTAGGTGTAGTCATACACATGATGCCCGGAATTCGTAGAATTGTCAAGGGAGAGCAAACTGTCGGCTGACTTGGCACGTGGCTGCAAGGAACTTCACAGGAGCGAAACAAAACGATGGAGTCTGAACCATGGTCGTTGCCTTGTGAACAGCTTCGACTGCGGTTTCGACGAGATCCCGAAGCGGGCCCAGATCGAGGACGGGGAGTTCCATGACCTGCGGCGCACCTGTCTGAGCAGGTGGTTGACCAATGGTCTGACCGAGTGCGACGTCGCGCGTCTCGATTTCTCGATGAAAGGTGTTGACGGCCATGCTGGGAAGTGGTTAACTTAAGAAGCCTCACGGCAGTCGCGTCCGTAGCTCAATTGGATAGAGCATCGGTCTTCGGAACCGATGGTTGGGGGTTCGAGTCCCTCCGGACGCAGTTCACAAGAGCGAGATGAATCCCGATGACACGTGCGGACAAGAGGTGTCTAAACAGCCGGAAAATCAAGGACTTACGGCAGGTGGCACGCTTGTGGGCAACGGACGGGAAGGGGGGGCTCTTGGGTCAGAAGCGGACAGGAGTAACACTCAAGGTGTACCAAGTTCCGACAAGCTGGACAACAAGCTGGACGACAAGCCGAACCGCGTGGACTGCGAACTGGCACTAATCGTTCAGGCGTGGTCGAAGCTGCCTGAAGCCATTCGCTCGGCGATCCTGGCTATCGTGAGGCAGGCTGCTGAAGGCAATATGCGTGAGACGGATCAGAGATCCCCTAATCAACAGGTCATTGAGGCTCCCTGAGGTTGTGGCAGGTCTCTTGCCGGGGCGAGGTGGCAACTCCGGAGCGAGGGGCCCCGGACCACGGATAGGGGAGTCGCGTAAGGAGCCTTGGAGGCTCCAAGACAACATCAACAAGACCGAATCGTCAACGCCGGGCACGGTTCTACAGAATAGCCTATACCCAATACCTTCCCACTCGTATCGCACAAAATGGGCAGTTCCGTCGGTCCACTGATCCGCGCTGAGGTCGCCAAGCCAGCAGTCTCTCCATGCATTACTGCCCCGGTTCATGCCCGGAGTGCTTTGTGGCATATTCAGATCCTGCCCAAAGGACGACGCGGGATCTCCCGGAACTGTGGAAAGGGCTTGGGAGATGACTTCACGGATATGACTGTCAGTTGTGCCTCTGACCGAGTAGATGGTACGCTTCAATTCCGATGCACCGTCTGCTATGAGGGGTAGCTGTTCTTGGCGTGTCATCTGAGAACCGGGCGGGTCGGCAGTCTCGGCCCCATGGCTGTACCGTTGGTCTTCCTGAACCATGGAGTATGCGTGCCATGCAAGGGCAGCAGCGAAGACTATGCTCACCATGTAGCCCGGCCAGCCCACCCAAGGTTCTCCTGGGTATGTTTCGGCTCCAAACGCCAGCGTTCCGGCCGTAATCAGGATGCCGAATGCCAGCACGATCCAACCCCAAGCTCTACCAGCATAGACGTAGCCAACCCCGCAGAATAAGAAGTTGAGAATAGCGGCGGTTGAGGGAGACTTTCTATGTACGCCCGCTGATTGGCGTGCCGGACCGGCGGGGCCGATCGTACGTGCAATGTCCTGTGCGAACAACTGACGTGGAACGGATACCGTCGAGCCACAGTGGGGACATTCGACATCCAGGCCCGCCTGCTCGGAGATGACGGGGACTTCTTGGCCACATTTCCAACAGCGAAAAACACCGCGTCTACTGCCGTTCATGGGAGTGCTTCCTGTACAGTCTCTGTTTCAACCACGTATTCGTCGCTCTGCGATATGGTGGCCATGGTAGGCCATGGGGAGATCCATGTCAAGTACGACCTGGACTTCAACCTCAGAGGCCCTCAAAGCCGAAATCTGATCTAAGTCCCTTGTCTTGAATGACACCGGGTGGTACGATCCGATCATTCCGGGAGTACCTGTGTGGTTGGGAGGTCGGCGTTTGGCGGTGAGATGGCCGCTGATGAAGAAACAGGCGGAGGAACACCGCTGACCGAGGACTATCGGCCCATGTCCCTCTGCCAGAGACATCCGGGGCTAACTGAGAAGGCGCAGAATGGCTATCAAGAAATCCGAACTGTATTCGTCTCTGTGGCAAGGCTGCGACGAGCTTCGCGGCGGCATGGACGCCTCCCAGTACAAGGACTATGTCCTCGCACTTCTATTCATCAAGTACATCAGCGACAAGTACGCCAATCAGCCCTACTCGCCTATCGACGTGCCGAAGGGGGCCAGTTTCGCCGATATGGTCGCCCTCAAGGGCAAGCCGGACATTGGCGACCAGATCAACAAGAAGATTATCGGGCCGTTGGTCAAAGCCAACCCCCAGCTCTCGCAGTCTGACTTCGCCGACTTCAATAGCGTCAGCAAGCTCGGCAGTGGCAAGGACATGGTGGAGAAGCTCACCAACCTCATTGCCATCTTCCAGAATCCGGCGCTTGATTTCTCCAGGAACCGCGCCGAGGGCGACGACCTGCTTGGCGACGCCTACGAGTACCTCATGCGTCACTTCGCCACCCAGAGCGGCAAGAGCAAGGGGCAGTTCTACACCCCCGCCGAAGTCAGCCGCGTCATCGCCCGGATACTCGGCATTCGCCACGCCAGAGTGAGCAACGCCACCACGGTCTACGACCCCACCTGTGGTTCCGGCTCGTTGCTCTTGAAGCTTGGCGACGAGGCCAGTCACGGCAGGAAGGACGTCCGCGTCACCCTCTGCGGGCAGGAGAAGGACTCGTCTACCGCCGGTCTTGCCCGCATGAACATGGTCCTGCACGATTACCCCACGGCGGAGATCAAGCCGGGCAACACGCTCACCACTCCTCTCTTCAAGGATGGGGACGCCCTGAAGACATTCGATTACGTCGTCGCCAATCCACCTTTCAGCGATAAACGTTGGAGCACCGGCCTCGATGTCGAACACGACCCCTGGCAGCGATTTCAGCCCTACGGTGTCCCACCTCGCAAACAGGGAGACTACGCCTATCTGCTGCATATCCTCCGCTCCATCAAACCCGGCGGCAAGGGCGCGTGCATCCTCCCGCATGGCGTTCTCTTTCGTGGCAATGCCGAGGCCGCAATCCGCAAGAGCCTCGTTGACTATGGCTATATCAAGGGCATCATCGGCCTGCCCGCGAACCTCTTCTATGGCACGGGCATCCCCGCCTGCATCATCGTGCTCGACAAGGAGGATGCCAGAGCACGCAAGGGCATCTTCATGATCGATGCCTCCAAGGGCTTTATCAAGGACGGCCCCAAGAACCGTCTGCGCGAGCAGGATATTCACAAAATCGTGGACATCTTCACTCGCCAAGCCGAGCTTCCGGGATACTCCCGCATGGTGTCGGTCGCGGAGATCAGCAGCCCGAAGAACGACTACAACCTGAACCTCCCGCGTTACATCGACAGTACAGAGCCCGAGGATTTGCAGGATATCGACGGCCATCTGCGGGGCGGCATTCCCAACCGCGACGTTGATGCACTTGACCGTTACTGGCAGGTTATCCCCGGCGTTCGAGCGGCCTTGTTCAAGAGGGCCGATCGGCCCGGTTACTGCCAGTTGAGGCTTCCCGTCGGTGAGGTTAAACCTGCCATCTTCGGCCATGCGGAGTTCGCCGCCTTCATCGACTCTGTGACGAAGCTCTTTGCCAAGTGGAAGAAGGCCAACCTCCCGCTGCTCAAGGGCTTCGACAAGGATGGCCATCCCAAGGTATTGATCGAGACCATTGCCGAGGATCTGCTGGCGAAGTTCAGGCAAGCGCCGCTGCTCGATGCCTATGACGTGTATCAACACCTCATGGACTACTGGGCCGAGACCATGCAGGACGATTGCTATCTCGTATCGGCGGATGGCTGGAAGGCGGGTGCTCAGGTCCGTGAGATCCGCCAAGTCAAGAACAAGGATGGGAAACTGGTTTGGCCGGAGACGCATGACTACAAGAAAGGCAAACGCCGGTTCAAGTCGGACCTGATTTCTGCTGCGATCCTTATCGCCCGCTACTTCGTGGCCGAACGCGAGGCCATCGAGGCAATTGAAGGGGAACTCGCCGCAATCGAGCAGCAGCTTGACGAACAGAAGGAGGAACAGGGCGGTGAGGGCGGACTTCTTGAGGAGGTGGTTGAGGGCGAGGGCGACAAGCAGAAGATCACGGCCAAAGCAGTAAAGGCCCGTCTCAAAGAAATCGGAACGGACCCCGAGTATGCTGATGAGCGGAAGGCTCTGGAAGACTACACCGCTTTGCTGGAAAAACAATCCGATGCCAAGAACCAACTGAAGGAAGCCCTGGAGGACCTGGACAGTAAGCTCGACGCCAAGTATCCCACGCTCACCGAGGACGAAATCAAGGTGCTCGTTGTGGACGACAAGTGGCTGGTTACCCTTGCCGCTGCCGTGCAGGGCGAGTTGGACCGCGTCTCGCAAACTCTTACCGGTCGCGTTTGCCAATTGGCTGACCGCTACACCGCACCGCTGCCCAAGCTCGCCGACAAAGTGACCCAGCTTGCTGCCCGCGTGGAGGAACACTTCAAGAGAGTGGGGATGGTATGGAAATAAGGGCGGGCTACAAGCTGACTGATGTGGGAGTGATTCCAGAAGACTGGGATGTAAAACCCCTTACCGATTTCGTCATGCGTGATGCTCCCACCCTACCCATACGAGCGGAGACGGCAACACTCTTGCAGGACTTCTTCAAAGACAGCTTGCCCGGCGCAAAGGCCTTTGGCGGCAGCTACAAGCGGTTGACGGACAGAACCTCGGACATGATACAGGCCGACCTTTGCGATGCCAAGATACCGTACGTGGACGATGCCGGACGCTACGCCGACTTCCACAGCCTCAGGCACACAACAGGCAGTCTGCTTGCGGCCAGCGGAGTTCATCCGAAGGTTGCGCAGTCGATTATGCGGCACAGTGATATCAACCTGACGATGAGCCGGTATACGCACACAGTGAGGGGACAGGAGGCGCGGGCGATTGAGAGCCTGCCTGATCTATCAATACAGGCCGGTGAGGTTCGTCAGGCCACAGGAACCCATGATTCGCAACCCGTTACGTCGATTGTCGAAGCGAGGACAACAAGCAGGGCAACAAGCGAGGCACGCCATGCGTGTAACCCTTTATCTAAAAAGCAGTTAAGCGAAGGCAGCAAGGGTCTTCGGAACCGATGGTTGGGGGTTCGAGTCCCTCCGGACGCAGTTCGCAGTTCGCAATCCGGCCGATCATGTCCCTCAGATTCGATGGTCCTGGCGGACGAGGAGTCGCTGGCCGCCGTCGAGGCTGCGGTTCCAGTTTTTGGGCGGCGCGATCTTGCGGAGCCTGTCGAGTTGGCCGACCTCCTTAAGCCGGGCGTAGATGAGCTGCCAGGCGCAGGGCACGTCCGGCCGGACCTCGCAGCGGTCCTCGCAGGAGCCGCCGCAGGGGCCGTTGAGCATCCGCTTGGCGCACCGCGTGATCGGGCAGATCCCGCCGTATTCGTGCAGAACGCACGACCCGCACGCGGCGCACTTCTCCGTCCAGACTCCCTGCTCTTCCAGGATGCCGATGAAGGTCGTGTCGAGTCCCGCATAAACCGGTTTGTTGCGGTACCGCTCAGCGATGGCCTGCACGCCAGCTCCGCAGCCCAGCGACAGGACCGCATCGTTTCGCTCGATGGCGTCAGCCGCTTGCTCGATGAAGACGTTGTCGCACTGGCGTTCGATGGTGAGTTCCTCGACCGCCAGGTCGAGCCCCTGCAAACGCGACGCGATGCGCAGGGCCGAACTGATGATGCCGACTTCCCGTTCGCCGCCGGCCAGGCAGACGGTGACGCACGTGCCGCAGCCGAGCACGAGCACCTTCTTATGCTCTCGGACGATGTTCAGCAGTTCCGGGATCTTCTTTCGTTCCGCGACAATCATGACGCTGTCTCCAATCTGCTCTTATGGCCGTCGCTGCGTACGGGGCTCGGGCCGAGTTTGCGAACCGTTTCAACCATGTCGATGATGAGATCCGCCAGCGGGCGGGCCATCGACGCCGAGACGTTCACCATGCGAAGCCGCTCTTTCTCCAGACCCATCTCTTCGAGCATCTGGCGCATGGATTCGACCCGTTTTCTGGCGTACAGGTTGCCGTTGGTGAAGTGGCAGCCGCCCTCGAGGCAGCCTGCGACCAGCACGCCGTCGGCGCCGTTCTCGAACGCCTTGAGGAAGTATTCCGTCTCAATCCGACCCGTGCAGGGCGTGCGGACGATCCGGACGTTCGGCGGGTACTGGATTCGCATCGTGCCGGCCAGGTCCGCCGCCGCATAGGCGCAGTAGTGGCAACAGAAGGCCATTACTCTCGGTTCAAACTCGTCCTTTTTCATCATGCTCGTTTCTCACGTCTTTCTATCATCGCTTGGCCGGCGCGCGTTTCTGTTTTGTTGCGGCGGTTCCCTCGGCGAACAACTGCTCGATCACCGCGCGGAACTGGTCGGTCTCGAAATGGTTCAACTGGATCGCGCGGGCGGGGCACTCCGAGACGCAGATGCCGCAGCCCATGCACTTGGCGGCCTCGATCTGGCCCTTTCCGTCGGTGTTGCAGTAGGGGGCGCCGTACGGACACACGTGCACGCAGGTCATGCACGAGATGCACTTGCTCTGATCCACGCGGGAGACCTGCGGGCTGACGTCCAGGTGCGTCTTCGAGAGGACCGTGGCGGCCCGTCCGGCCGCGGCGCGGGCCTGGGCGATGCTCTCGTCCATGAACTTGGGTGAATGGGCCAGACCGCAGAGGAAGACGCCTTCGGTCGCGAAGTCCACCGGCCGCAGCTTCATGTGCGCCTCGACGTAGAACCCGTCGGCATTCAGCGGCACCTTGAGCATGTCGGAGACGCGCTTGTTGTTGACGCGGTCGGCCTCGATGCCGGTGCTGAGGACGACCAGGTCGCTCTCGATTACCAGCGGTTCGGGAAAGTCGGGGCTCGTCAGGCTCACCTTGAGCCCGCCCGCTTCGGACACGACCGGCTCTTGCCCGCGGTTGTAGCGGATGAAGACCACGCCAGCCTCGCGGGCCTGCTTGTAGTACAGTTCGCGGAAGCCGTAGGTCCGCACGTCGCGGTAGAGAACGAATACGTTCGCGTCGGGCGACTTGGCCTTGATCGCCAGGGCGTTCTTGACCGCCATGGAACAGCAGATCCTGCTGCAATAGGGCCGTTCGTCGTCGCGAGAGCCGGCGCACTGGATCATGACCACGTTCTGCATTCCCGCGGGCAACTTGTTCTTGTGGATCTTCTGTTCGAGATCGACTTGGGTGATCACGTTCGGTGTCTTGCCGCCGAGGAACCTGGTCGTCTCGGCCCGTTCGGCGCCGGTGGCGACGATGACCGCGCCGGCGGAGACTTCGAGCTTCTTGTCGCCCTGGGACAGCGTCCCGTGGAACTCGCCGACGTGGCCCTTGACCTCGGTCACGTCCGCCCCGAGATAGAGGTCGATGTTCTTGTGGCCCTGGACCTGGCGGATCAGATCGGCCGTCATGCCTGCGACGTCCGCAGCTTCCAGCGTGAAATGGATGTCGTGCAGGTGGCCGCCGAGTCGGCCCGATCGCTCGACCAGGTGGACCTTGAAGCCCTGGTTGGCCAGGGACAGGGCCGCGGTCATGCCGGCCAGACCTCCGCCGATGACCAGGCCTTTCTGATCGACGACCAGCGTACTGCCCTCGAGCGGCGACAGCAATCTCGCCCGGCCGATCGACATCTTCACCAGCTCAACCGATTTGCGGGTAGCGACCTCGGGCGAGGCCGAGTGAACCCAGGAGCACTGGTCGCGGATGTTGGCCATCTCGAAGAGGAACGGATTCAACCCGGCCTCGCGCATCGTCTCGCGGAACAGGGGCTCGTGCGTCCGCGGCGTGCAGGAGGCGACCACGATGCGATTGAGCCGGTGCTCGCGAATCGCGTCGCGGATTTCCGAGAGGCTTGTGTCCGAGCAGGTGAACATGGTGTGGGTCGCGAGGACTACGCCGGGCTGGTTCTCGATGGCCTTGACCACGCTCTCGACGTCTACGACCGAACCGATGTTGCGGCCGCAGTGGCAGATGAAGACGCCGATTCGCGGCTCCTCGTCCGAGACGTCGTGTTCGTCGGGGTACTTCTTCTTGACCGTCCGGGTGTTGCGGGCCGAGGCGAGCAGTTCCATCGCCATCGCCGCGGCGCCGCTGGCCTGCATGACGGTTTCCGGGATGTCCTTGGGCTCCTGGAAGGCGCCGCCGACGAAGACGCCCGGTCGGGACGTCGACAGCGGGGCGGAGCGGTCCGTGGAGCAGAAACCGTAGTCGTTGAGCTCGATGCCGAGCTTCTTGGCGCACTCGATCGCCGAGGGCGAGGCCTCCAACCCGACCGAGAGCACCACGAGATCGAACTCCTGTTCGCGGATCTTGCCGGCTTCGTCCACGAAGCGGACCCGCGGGTCCAGCGTCACCGGCATCTGGACGATGCGCGACGGGATGCTCTTGACGTAGTGGACGTTGTTCTGATTCTTCGCCCGCTCGTAGTACTGGTCGAAGTCCTTACCATGGGCGCGGATGTCCATGTAGAAGATCGTCGCATCCAGCCCCGGCGTGTGATCCTGGGCCATCATGGCCTGTTTCGTCGCGGCCATGCAGCAGATCGACGAGCAGTACTCGTTGCCGCACTTGGAGTCACGCGAGCCGACGCACTGGATCCAGGCGACCCGCTTGGCCGGCCGCTTGTCGGAGAGCCGTACGACGTGGCCCTCGAAGGGACCCGCCGCCGAGAGCATCCGCTCGAACTCCACACTGGTGACGACGTTGGGATAGCGGCCGTGGCCGAACTCGCCCTTGCGGGAGGCGTCGAACTCCTCGAAGCCCGGCGTCAGCACGACCGCGCCGACTTCCAGCTCGACCGTCCGCTCGCCCATGAAATGGTCGATCGCGTTCTGCTTGCACGCGGCTACGCACTCGCCGCACTCGGAGCACAGGGCGCAGTTGAGACATCGTTCCGCTTCCGCCAGGGCCTGTTCTTCGGTGAAACCGCCCTCAACCTCCACGAAGTTCTTCGTCCTCGACGTGGGCGCGAGCTCTTCGACCCTTGCCCGGTCCTTTTTCTCGACGCCTTGGGTCTCCGGAAGCAGTTCTTCCGGCACGGGCCGCAGTGTCTGCTCGAAGCGGTCCGAGCGGAGGTCGCGTCCGCCGAGGTGTCGGGCGATCGACTCCGCGGCCCGCTTGCCCGCGGCCACCGCCTCGATCACGGTCGAAGGGCCGGTGACGACGTCGCCGCCGCCGAACACGGCCGCCATCGAAGTCACGCCGCAATCGTCGGTGAGCAGATTGGAGTACTTGTTCACGGGCAGCCCCGGGGCGCCCTTGGCGAACTCCGCGTCCGGCACGCTGCCGATCGCCAGGATCGCCATGTCCGCCTGAACGTCGAACTCCGAGCCTTTCACCGGGACGGGTCTTCGCCGGCCGGATTCATCGGGCTCGCCCAACTCCATCCGCACGCACCGCACGTTCTGCAGATTGCCGTTGCCGACGAACGACACGGGAGCCGCGAGGTACTGGAACTCGATATTCTCGTCCTTGGCCTGCTTCACTTCTTCCGGCGAAGCGGGCATTTCCGCCGCGGTGCGCCGATAGAGGATCGTGACTTTTCCGGCTCCCAGGCGAAGAGCGACGCGGGCGGCGTCCATGGCGGCGTCGCCGCCTCCGACGACGACCACACGGCCCGCGATCTTCCTCGCCAGGCCGGAGTTCGCCTCGCGCAGGAAAGTGAGGGCCTGCGTCACGCCGGGCAGATTCTCGCCGTCGACGCCGAGCTTGCTGCCTTTCTGCGTTCCGATACCGACGAAGACCGCGGCGTAGTCCTTTCGCAACTGATCGACGCCGACGTCCTTCCCGACGCGGCAGTTGTACTTGAAGACGACGCCCTTGCGCCGGATTAGCTCGATTTCATGATCGAGAACGCTGCGGGGGAGTCGGTATTCCGGGATGCCCCAACGGAGCATGCCGCCGGCGGCGCTCGCGGCCTCATAAACGGTCACGGCGAAGCCTTGGTCGGCCAGGTCGTTGGCGACGGTCAGGCCCGCGGGGCCCGCGCCGATTACGGCCACCTTCTTGGCGTTCGGGGCCGGCTCCTTCTCCTCGGGCAGGGCCAGCTTACCCGAGCGGATCAGCTCCATCTCCTTGTCCGATGCGAAACGCTTGAGCAGCCGGATCGCGACGGCGTCGTCGGCCTTGCTGCGGGTGCAGACGCTCTCGCACGGATGCGTGCAGACGCGGCCGCAGATCGCCGAGAGCGGGTTGCGCTCGCGGATCAGGTTGACCGCCTTGACGTATTCCTTCTTCTTGATGAGCTGCACGTAGCCCTGCACGTTGACGTTGGCCGGGCAGGCCATCTTGCAGGGGGCGTGGCCGTTCTTGAGGATGCCGAAGAGGTTCGGCGTCGCCTGGGCGTAGTGCTTGGCGATCGCCTTTCGCTTGCCGAGTTCGCGGTCGAACCGGTCGGGGACGTTCACCGGGCAGGCCTGCGTGCACTCGCTGCAGCCGTTGCACTTGTCCTCGTCGACGTACCGCGGATGGCGTTTGACGGTGGCCTTGAAGTTGCCCGGCTCGCCCTTGAGATCGACCAGCTCGGACATCGTGAGTATCTGGATGTTCAGGTTGCGGGCGCAGTCAACCAGCTTGGGCGACAGGATGCACGTGGCGCAGTCGCCGGTGGGGAAGGTCTTGTCGAGGTGCGACATCATGCCGCCGATGGCGGCCTCCCGCTCGACCAGGTAGACCTTGAAGCCCGAGTTCGCCAAGTCCAGCGATGCCTGCACACCGGCGATACCACCGCCTTGCACGAGCACGGCGCCGACTTTCTTTTGACCGTTTTCACTCATATCGATAGCATTCCTCACGCGGCAACCACGGCTTTGACGATGCGTTCCGGCGAGATCATCAGCTTGTTGAGGCCGAGTTGCCCGGCCGGGATGCCCAGGCACAGGCCTAGAAGCTGCGTGATGTACAGGACCGGCACGTCGTGGTTTCGGCCTTTGATCTTCGCGACGTCGAGTTGCCGCATGTCGAGATTGATCTGGCACATGGGGCAACTGACCGCGATGCACTCGGCGCCGGCGGCCTTGGCCATCCCCACGATGTTGTCCGTCAGGTTCACGACCACGTCGGTTCGGGACATGGACAGGCCGCCGCCGCAGCATTCGGTTTTGTGCGGCCATTCGAGTGCCGTCCCGCCCATCGCAGTCACCAGTTGATCGAGCGAGGTCGGGTTCTCGGGGTCGTCGAAGCCGGTCACATCGTGGGGTCGGACCAGGAGGCAGCCGTAGTAGCTGGCGATCTTCATCCCCGCCAGCGAGCCGCGAAGGGCCCCGACGATGGCGTCGATCCCCACGTCCTCCAGGAGCACTTCGAGGAAGTGGCGGATCTTCACCGAGCCGTCGTAATCCCGGCCGATCGCCTCGGCGACGTTGGCCCGCACCTGCGGGTTCGTCGCGACCTCGTGGTTGGCGACCTTCATCCGGTTGTAGCAGGCCGCACAGTTGACGACTAGGTCGAGATCGAGATCCTTGACCTTGGCCAACGTGGCTGCCGACAGAGCCACCGCCAGGACGCGATCCGTCTGGTGTCCCGCGGTGGCCCCACAGCAGGTCCAGCCTTTCGGCTCGACCAACTGTGTTCCCAGCGATTGGGCCACGGCGAGAGTGGACTGATGCATGTCCCTCGCGGTGGACTCTGCCGAACAGCCTGGAAAATACGCATATTTCATTTGTCCGCCGCCTTGTTCTGTCTCGTCTTCTTGAAGATCCGCCGCACGACCTTGCGATCGGCCCCGGTCGGGGGCAGCAGGGCGATCTTGCGCTTCCTGAGCATGGTCGGGAACTTCTCGGTGTCGGCCATGAGCTTGCGGCTGCCCAGCTTATACGCCGCGATCATCGCGATATCGTACGAGCGGCCGAAGACCTCGACCGTCTTGAGAAACGCCTTGTTGAAGAGCGGCACGTTGCCCTCGCCTTTGGCGGCCCCTCGCTCCAACGCGATCTTGCGAAGGGCGTCCATGACCGCCGCGACGTCGATGCCCATCGGGCACCGCGCCGAGCAGGTCTCGCACGAGACGCACATCCAGAGCAGGTCGCTATCGAGCAGCTCGTCGTTCTGGTCCAGGTGCAGCCGTCGCATCATCTCGGCGGGCGTACACTTGGCCATCCCCGAGACCGGGCACCCGCTCGTGCACTTCCTGCACTGATAGCAGGCGGACAGGTCCACGCCGGTGAGTTCGCGGACGCGTTTCGCGATGCTTCGAGCCGACTTGCTTTTTGAAATCGTTATTGCCATGTCTATACTCACTCACATCATCCGAAGGTGGTTTCTTGTGTCATCCTGAACGGAGCGAAGCGTAGTGAAGGATCTGGACTACGAACGCAAGTTACCTCTCGCACGCGGGCCAGATCCTTCGCTTCGCTCAGGACGACAGGTCTTTTCAATGATTTTCCCGTTGCCATCAAGGAACCAGTATTCGCTAGTCGTTTCATGCCTTCGCCGCAACCTGCTTCTTCTCTTTGCCCGGCAGGGCGGCCACCTTGGCCAATGCCTTGAGGGCTATCGGCGTGACCTTGCGATATACCTGCGCCGGCCTGCACGGCTTGCCGTCGACCGTCAGCAGATCCTCGACCTTGACGCCGAACAGCCGCTCGTTTTCCTGCAGGTACGGCAGGATCAGCTCCCAGTCGGCTTCGGTGAGATCGACGAACTTGCCGCCGTTGAGCTGTTGAGTCACGACCTTCTGGTGCGGGTCGCGGACGTAGATCGCGCCGCCGGAAGCCAGGGAGAACAGGTTGCTGCCGGGATAGGGCTCCGGCAGGGGGACGATCCTGCCGTCCTCGTCGAGCCGGATGCCGTTGAGGATCACGAAGCCGCCGCCGTTGAGCGGGTCGCCTGCCATGAAGGACTCGCCCAGGAAGTCCAGGCAGGTGCCGTTGATGACGACCCGCGGCTTACCGACAGAGTTGATCAGGGGCCGGCCTGCGCCGTTGCCCAGAACGAAGATGCTGCCGCCCTTGGCGCCGTACATGAAGGTCTGGCCGAAGTCGCCGTGGACGACGAGCTTGCCGCGTTTGATGATCTGGCCCAATTGGTCCTGGGCGTTGCCGTGGATGGTGATCGTCATGCCGTCGATGCCGGAGGCGATATAGTCGCCCGAGCTGCCATAGAGGTCGATCGTGACGTCGTCGGTGTCGGGTCCGAGGCCGCAGCCGTGGAACCGCTGGCCGTGGAGGTCGAACGTGATGAAGCGCCGCCAGCCTTTCAGGTAGGCGTCGAACAGCAGCGTCGCGTCGCAGCCATCGCCCTCGGCCACAAAACCGGCTGCGTCGATGACCAGCGTCGTTTCACCCATGACCGGGGCCCGCAATGAGCCTGCGGTTTGAAGATCGATCAGCCGATAGGCTCCGAGGCCCGGGTCGGTCGCGGTGATTCTCGGCAGGGCCCGCAGGAGCCGATTGAGCTCGGTGCGGACGATGTGCAGGACGCTGCTTCGCCTCTTGGCGCCGGTCGGATACCGGCGATCGTTGAGCCGGGTGAAGACCTCGATGGCCGCGGCGGCGTTCTCCCTGGCGACGCCACGATCCGCGAGCGTCCGGCAGGCGGTGCGGATGACGTCGAAAGACCAGGTCGGCATGCCGTCGCGGAGGTACTCGAACAGCCCGGCCGCGTCCCCGTCCCGCAGGAAGGCATCGATCTGCTCTTCCACCGTCTTGTCGCGACGCAGCGAGGCAACGTCTTTCGTGAAATCGCAGGACTCGGTCGTCCTGGGCATGGGCACTGCCTGGCCGAACTTGTCCTCACAGGTCATCCGAATCTTTCCGCCCTTGTCCTTCTGCAGATTGAAGAGGAACGAGCCGCCGTCCGTATGGCTGCCGCCTCGGGCGTTCCAGTACTTGTCCGCAACCGGGCAGATCCGCGGATCGTCCTTGGCCATGTTCTGGAGCGTCGCGTCGATCGCCTGCTTCTCCGAGGCGATCAGGCCGACCTGGACCTCGCCCTCGCAGACCGCGAAGACCTGCGGCCGCAGCATGGCGGTGTCCGTGATGCCGACGAGTTGGAGCTTCTTCTCTCGGGCTACGTTGCGGGCGATGATGAAGAACCAAGGACCGTCGGGCGAACCGTGGATGTGCGTCGTTTGAATCGCCTTGTAGATTTGCTGCCGCTCGGGGCTGAGCCGGTCGAAGTCCAGTTCGGTCGTCGGGGCCATCGCCTCGATGATGTATTCGAGGGGGTAGTGATAGGTTCGGTCGAGCAGGTCGAACAGCAGGGCGGAGACCTCCGTGTCCGTGAGGAACTGCGGGAAGATGTTCCGCTGCTTGAGGTACTCGCTGACGGAATGGTAGTTTGCGAAGTCGCCGTTGTGGACGAGCGCCATGTTCATCGCGGCGAAGGGGTGCGCCCCGCCGGGATGCCAGACCCGGCCCTTCGTCGGATACCGCTGGTGCGCGATCCAGATGTGGGCCTTGAGGTCCTCGATCTTGTAGTACTTCACGATAGCCTCGGCGTAGCCGACGACCTTGAGGATCATGATGTTGCGGCCGTGCGAGAGGACGAACGCCCGTTGTTGGCCGAGCGAGGCGTAGTACTTCTGGTTGAGCTTGAAGCTGTTCTGGCTGACGTATTCGTCCTCGGCCTCGCGACGGTCCATCGACGCAAACTCGTTGGCCTGGATGAAGGCGTCGAGCACTTTGGGCTTGACGCGGACGAAGTACCGCCACACATCCGGCGGCTTGACCTCCAGATCGCCCACCGATTTCCAGTCGCTGACCTTGTCCAATTCTGCGGACGCGGTGACGTCGAAGCACGGCGTGATGAACTCGCTCTCCACCTCGGCACGAACCTTGGGGTCCAGGAGAGCGATGTGCAGCATGTAGCATTCGTCGAGCACTTCCCGACTGACGCCCAATTGTTCGGGCATCAGGCCGACGGCCGCGATGCCGCCGCCTTTGCCGTTGCCGCGGTTGTGCATCTGCTTGGACGGTTCATAGATATGCCGGCCGGCGACGGGCTCCGTGCAGCAGAAGCCCACGACGCCGCAGCCGCCTTCCTCCTCGCCCTTACGCACGGTCTGCGGATAGCCGCATGCGTCCGCAAGTGTCTTTCGCGAGTGTCCCAATTGTTTGATCAACTGTGTGTCCACGACTTATTGCCCCACGTCGTTCGTATAGTCCAGGTGCATCAACAAGTCCGTCCGGCCACGAAGCTCGGCGACGTTTCGCATTCCGAACCGCCAGAGGATGTCGACCAATTCCTCGCGCCAGGCGTTGTACAGGTTGATTAGCCGTTGCGTGCCCCACTCGATGTTCATCTTGGCGGCCAACTCGGCGTCGGTCGTAGCGATCCCGCGCGGGCAGCCCCGGCCGCTCTCGCAGCGATTGCACCGCACGCAGCCCAAGGCCACCATTTCGGAAGTCCCGATGACCACGCCGTCGGCGCCCAGCGCGATGGCCTTGGCGATGTCGTGCGCGGTGCGGATGCCGCCCGAGGCGATGAGGGTCACCTTCTCGCGGGCCCCCTCGGCTTCGAGGAACTTGTGCACCCGGCCGATCGCGTACTCGATCGGCATGGCGATATTCTTCTTGGCGATGTCGGGCGCGGCACCGGTGCCGCCGTAGCCGCCGTCAATGTGAATGATGTGCGAGCCGGCCGCGTAGCTGCCGACCGCGACCATGTCCACGTCGTTAGGCGTCGAGACCTTCGTCGAGAGCAATGCCCGGCGGTTGATGTGCTTGATCCAGTCGAGGTGCTTCATGTGGTCCTCGATGGAGTAGACGCTGTGGAACGGGAAGGGCGAGAACAGCGAAATCCCGAGCACCGCCTCGCGCATCTTGGCGACCGCGGGGGTGTTCTTGTCGCCGAGCAGGTGGCCGCCCAGGCCGGGCTTGGCGCCCTGTGCGTACTTGAACTCGACGATGGGCACGCGCTGGATCGTCTCTTCACGGACGCCGAAGAGGCCCGTCGCCACCTGCGTGATGACGTGGTCGTCGTAGGGCCGCATGCGTTCCATGTAGCCGCCTTCGCCGGTGCAGGTGAAGGTGTTCCATGCGGTGCAGGCGCGGGCCTTGGAGAGCTGCGTGACGTTGCTGACCGAGCCGAAGGACATGCCGCCCCCGTACCAGGGGACGTCGATGCGGATTTGCGGTCGGCCGTCGCCGCGGCGGTTGAGCTCGATGCTCGTATCGATCTCGTCTTTCGAGACGTTCAGCGGCGGCTTGTCCGGGAACTTGAACCGCAGCTTGTCGAAGCCGCCGCCGGAGTTGCCGATGCGGTGCTCGAACCCGCACTCGGCAGGGGGGACGTGACCCGTCTCCGCCATTCGCCAGGTAGCCAGGATGAGGTCGGCGGTCCAGCGGTAGTCGCCGAGAAACTGCGTCATCGGATTCTCGACGATCTGAAGGGCTTTCTGTGGGCAGGCCGCAACGCAGTAGTGCTTGGTTTTCTCACAGGCCGGGCCGATGCACAGGTGCGACTGGGGCTCGCAGAAGTACTTGTAGCCTTCCTTGCGAACGTGTACACCGTAGGGGCAGATCTCGGCGCACTTTCCGCAATGGACGCAGTCGTGACTCCGGCGAAGGATGTACTTCGAGAGCTCGTTGCGGTAGCGCGACGGCGCCGGCGCAATCGTTCGCTCGACCTGGGCCTGCGGCACGCGCGTTTCGAGCGTCTTGGCCGGCAGGATGGCCTGGAGATCACTTTCTTTTGCCGAAAAGCTTGCCAAAGGTTTCCTCCTCGAGGTCTTCAAAGAACATGGCTCGGCCGACGTCGCCCCGGAGCCGGCGGGCCTCCCGCATGCCCATCGCGCCCATGACCTCGATCAATTGGTCGTGCCAGGCGCCGATGAGGTTGGTCATGCGTCCCGC
>CALEZT010000059.1 GCA_937927975.1 uncultured Phycisphaerales bacterium | reverse complement strand
ATCTGTCGCAGACCGGTGACCATGCTGACTTTGGCGAGCTCTCGAAGCGGTACGGTGTACCCAGCGCCTGTACGCACCAGCAAGCCTTCGATAGCCTCGATGTCATTTCGATAGGGTTCGTCGAATCGTACGTTGATCCACGAGCTTCGTTCCTGCTCGAAGACCGTCCCGACCATGTCTCCACCAATGGCGGCATGGATGATGCGCTGGATCTCATGGCAATTGAGTCCATGGCGTGCGATGGCATCGCGGTCAATTGTGATCTGAACCTGCGTCTGGCCGCTGAATTGGTCCGTCTGCAAATCGGCCACTCCCTGGATGCCCGACAGAACGGACTGGATCTCAGCGACCTTCTCAGTGAGGACATTCAAGTCCGGGCCGAACAACTTCGCGACGACCTGGGAGCCAGTACCGGTGACAAGGCCATCCACTTCGTGCTGGATGGGTTGCGAGAAGTTGATTTGCACGCCGGGATACCCCGCCAATTGTGCGGAAATCTCGGCCACCAGTTGTTCCTGGGTCAAGCCCCGCGTCCATTGATCTCGCGGCCTCAGGTTGGTCGTAATGCAAGCATAGTTCGTGTGGTGCACGTGGGGGCCGACTTCGCCATAACCGATCTCGGACAGAACGCTCTCCACTTCCGGCGTCTTGAGAATGTCTTTCTCGATCTGCGTCGTGGTGCGAGCGATCTCCTTGAGCGAGATGTTCGGATTCATGTGCGCCAGTACCTGGATCGCTCCTTCCTGCAACGTCGGCACGAACTCCCGACCCAACCGCTGGAAGGTCAGCCAGCCCAATGCCAGAAGTACCAGAACGACGGCGACGACAGCCGCCCCCTGATTGAGCGAGAATTCCAGCACGCGTCGGTACAACCGATGGAGAATAGTCGCTTGAGGTGGTTTGGTCTTCCCTCCGCTACGGTCTCTGTACAACAAGCCGTAGAGAACGGGAGCGATAACCATCGCATACAGTAGTGACCCGGCCATCGTGATTGCGACGGTAAATGCCAGAGGGCGGAACATCTTGCCCTCGACATTCTGCAACGTGAAGATCGGCAAAAAGACCAGGACGATGATCGTGGTCGCAAAGAAGATCGGCTGGCCGACCTCTCGGCCTGCGGCGACAATGACCTCGCGCATCGAGCGGCGATCCGACGGGTCTTGCAGAAGCGTCTGAATCTTCTCCACGACGATAATGGTGGCATCGACGATCATGCCCAGAGCGATGGCGACACCGCCAAACGAGAGCAGATCGCCCGCGATTCCGTAGCGATACATGACGGCAAATGCGAGCAATATGGAAAATGGCAGGGAAAGAACGATGATGAGCGTATTACGCAGGTTGCCCAGGAAAACCAGGCACGTCACGCTGACGAGAATCAATCCCACGATCAGGGCGTCCCGGACGGTGTTGATCGTGTTCATCACGAGCGTCGCCTGGTCATGGAACACGACCACCTTCACTCCGGGCGGCAGCGTCTTATTGATCTCCTCGATTCTGGCACGCACCCGCTGAATCACCTGAAACGAGTTCGCCCCGTGGAGCTTGTAGATGCCGCCGACGGCGACTTCGTTGCCGCCATTGACAGAGGTGACGCCCCGGCGAAATGCCTCACCGAACCCGACGAGGGCAACGTCCTTGACGTACACGGGATTGCCTCGATGGCTCTTGAGAACGATGTTCTCGATATCCCCGGCGTCCGCGATCTGCCCAAGAGTCCGGACCATCAACTCTTCGGCACCGCGTTCGACCAGGCCGGCCCCCATGTTCTGGTTGTTCTGACCGATTGCCTCGACAACCTCGTCGATGGTCAGGTCGTACTTGAGCAGACTCTCCGGCAGCACCCTCACCTGGTACTGGCGCACGTACCCGCCTTGGCTGAGGATTTGTGCGACGCCGGGGACGGTCTGGAGGTCTCGCTTGACGACCCAATCCTGCAACGTGCGCATATCGGTCGTGCTGTAGCCTTCGCCCTCGAGGTGGTACATGAGGATCTTGCCCATGCCGCTCAAGACCGGTCCCTTCTCGACCCCATGCGGCAGGTTCACCCCCTTGGGGATTCCCTCCTCGGCCAGTTTGAGCCTCTCGGCCACCTGCTGGTGGGCGAAGTAGATGTCCACACTGTCCTCGAAGTAGACGTTCACGGTCGATAGTCCGTGCGAGGACAGCGAGCGGATTTTCTTGACACCGGGGATGCCCATCATGGCCACTTCCACCGGCCGGGAGATTAACTGCTCCACTTCCTCCGCCGCCATGCCCTCCACCTCGGCAAACACCTGTACCAGCTTGGGACTGACATCGGGGAAAGCATCAATCGGCATGCATCCGAAGGAATAGAGCCCCGCGACGCACACGCCGACGAAAAGCAGCAGAACCAGCAGCTTATACTTGAACGAGAATTTGATGACCTGTTCAATCATATCTCTTACGCTCCCAACTATGCGAGGACGTTCTCAACACGGTGCGATCAATCCTGCGACAAGCACAAACGGTCAATGGACATGCCCATGTCCGCTCACCGCCGTTTTGGCCTTTTCGGCCTCGGACTTGATGCGAAACGCGTTCTTCGTGACAATGGTTTCGCCCGGCTGCAATCCCGTCGTGATTTCCACACGCTGACCATCCGTTCTGCCAAGTATCACGTGACGCTTGTCGAAGGCATGGCCGTCGTAGGCGAAAACACACGGCTGATCGTCAATGTACTGAATGGCGGATTTCTCGACGACCAGACCTGCCTGGGAGTCCTTGAGTGTCACGATTCCGTTGACAAAGGTGCCGGGACGCAGATGCCCGGATGGGTTGGGCAGGACGACTCTCGCCACCGCTGTCCGCGTATCGTCCTCAACAACCGGCGACAGATAGGCGATTGTGCCTTCGGATTGATCGGGACCGCACTCGATAATGATCTTCTGGCCGGATGCCAGTGCGGGGAGGTCTTTCTGGTGGACGCGGAAATCCACCCAAACGGTCGTCAGATCGGCCAGCACAAAAGCATCCACGTCGTCTTTGACCGCTTCGCCCAGCGACAGACGCTTGTCGATGATTGTACCGTCAAATGGCGCTCGCAACGGATACCAGGCCAGACGCTCATTTTCAACCGCATGGTCCGCGTCGCCATGTGCCCGCATGCCTGTCCCGGTCGCGGGACCGGCGACTGCCGCATCGTTTGAATCCTGACTATGGGAGGAGTGGCTCGGAGCGAGCGACTGAAGATTCTTCATGTCCGCCGCTGTCAGGCCGAGAACATAGAGATTGCGCTCGGCCCCAACCACATCGAGCTCTCGGATCTGCTGGGCGTGCGTAGCCTCGATCAGCCCGCGCCGAATCTCGAAGGCGACGGTGTCGCGTGTTGCTTGATAGACCGCTTCGGCTTTCTTCAAATCGCTTTGGGTCTTATGGAAATCCTCGCCGCTTGTGATCTTCTTCTCGAAAAGCTGTTTTTCTCTCTCATGTGCGGCTCTGGCATAGTGCAGTTCGGCGTAGGCGCCAATGATTTCGCTTCGGACGTTGCCCATGGCACCCCACTCCCTGTCACGCAGGGTCTCCAATGGCGGGGAGGACTCCAGCGCCTTTAGCAAGCGTGTCGCATTGTCGTGAGTCTCGCGGGCTCTCGCCAGTTCCATTGCCTGGCAGGATATCTCCGCGAACTTGGACAGGTAGTCGATCTTGGCCTGCCCCAGCGCGGTGCTCTCCAGCCAGGCCATCACCTCACCGGCCTGGACGGGATCGCCCACGTCCTTGAGTACCTCGCGGACCCTGCCGGAAACCTGGGGGACGATGTGTGTGACCTTGTTGGCATTGAGCCGCACTTCCCCCGTCAGTGTCGTGCGAAGCTCCAGGATGCCCGGGCCGACCGGGCCGGTCTCAATGCCGAACCGGGCCGGGTCATTTGCCGCCGATTCAGCTTCATCATGCGCGTGTTCAACCCCGGAACCTTGTCGCTCCGCCTCGATCACAGCCGCGATAGCCTCACAGACAACCTGTTCCCCCTCGTTGACGCCGGACAGGACCTCGACCATGCCTGCATTGGCCTGTCCAAGCGCGGGGTAGCGTTTCTGAACGGTCTCGCCGGCCACTTGAACGAACAATGCCTGCTTGCCGCTCTCCTCGAACAGAGCCGACCGTGGAATGGCCAGCGTCTGCTTGCCGCCGAGCAAACCAACACGCACCTGCTGCACTTTCATTCGGATCGGCCACTGCTGCTCCTTCAGAAAGCTGATGCCGGTCGCGGTCTCTTGGGCCGGTGCGGCGTCGGCCTGGGCCTGTGATGCGTATACCCTGACCGCAGGCAGTTTCACTTCATGCTCGACGCCGTCCAGGGGGACCTTCAGCGTGACAGCCCACTCACCCGGCGACGGGAAGGTCAGTTGCGGAATGTAGATACCCGCCCTCGCAGGGGTAGGTGCGACGTATTCCCGCCGGGTCCCGGAACTACTCGTAAGGACGAAGACCACCGGCCCGGCCGTTCGCGGCTCACCGGTCGTCAGATCGGACACGTGCGTCACGAATCCCGCCGGTTCGCCGGCCACGAGGTATGGGTGCTCCAGGAATACTTCAAGACGCTCACCCCACACGGTGATCTGTGATGTCTTTGCGTCGCCAGGGCCGTGACCCCCGGCGGCATGATCGTGGGCGGCCTCTGATGTGTCGGCTGCCGCCGCGGGATCGCCTCCGGTCCTGCCGGGCAGGAGATCCATCTTGGCTGCTGCGATTCCCAGGGCAATGCCCGCTACAAGCACGATGATGACAAGCAAACCGTTCTGTTTCATGGCTTTATCCTCACTTCTCACTGATCCTGTTCGGCGGTATCGATTGATCGACCAAGAAGCAGTTCAATGTCCGTCCTGGCCTTGTGGTAGGTTGTCAACGCATTGAGGTATTGCTGTTGGGCGTCGAAGTAGGTTCTCTGCGCATCCAGCAGATTTAGGTAATCGAACTTACCCTGGCGATAGCCTTCTTCGACGGCCGCCAGCGTATTCTGGGCGGATGGAAGGATCTCCTCGCGGAGGGCAGTCACCTCCGCCAGGGCACTGGTTGCCTGCTCTGTCGCTCCAGAGAGGCTCGTTCTCGCGTCCAGCACGGCCGCCTTTGTATTCTCTCGGGCTTGCGCCAGTCGCACGGATGCCTCCTGGACTCCTGCCTGGTTCCTGTCGGACACCTGCAATGGAACCGCGAGACCTAAAACGAACGCCGTGTCATCTCCTTCGGCGGCATACCGCAGTCCTCCATTGACGCCCAGGTCCGGTGTGACCCTCGCCTTTTGAAGGGTCAGGTCGGCTCTGCGCGCCTGCTCGTTGGCTACCCATCGCTCGATGGCTGGGCTCTCGGGGATTCGCCCGGCCAACTGCTCGAAGCCGGGGACAACCTGGACCTTGTACAGGTCCCCTTTCGCGGTCTCGAATCGGGGAGTCTCCCCACCCCATGCCGTCGCCAGGATCTGCCGGGCCGAGGCCAGGCGTTCCTGGGCCGCTCGCAACGTGATGCGGGCCGACGAGAGAGCCACCTCGGCCTTGGCTTGCTCAACCGGGGAATCCTTGCCTGCCTCGACTCGCTGGCGGACGACCTCCTGGACCTTCTCGGCCAATTGCACGAGGTCCTTCGCCAGATCCCGCTGCTCCTGTGCGGCCAGCACATCGATGAATGCCTGTGTGACCTGATTCATCACATCCAGTCGTTTGGCCTCATAGTCCAACTGCGCAAGCTTCTCCTCGGCGGCTGCGGCCGCCACGCGCTTCTCACGCTTGCCGGCAAGCTCCAGGACCTGGCCGATCCCGATGGTTGTCTGGGATGCGTCGAAACCGCTCAAATCCCCCGAGCCTGCGAAATCCTCCACCTCGAAGGTCAATTCGGGATTGGGACGCAGACCCGCTTGGAGTCTCCTCGCATCGGCAATCCGGGTCTCCAGCGAGAACACCTTCAATGAGGGGCTATTCATCAGTGCGTGGGCGATGGCCTCCTTCAGGGTGATCGCTCCTTGTGGCTCAGCGACCTCCGGCGACACAGGCTCGCCTGATTCCGTCGCTATGTTGCCGGAAAGACCGGCCTGACGTGTGGAAGTCATTGGCGGTTTTCCGGGTGTGCTACGAGTCGTGCAGCCACCGGTCAGCGTAGCCGTCGCAAGCCCCACAGCCATGGGGAACACGCATATGGCACCGAGGATATGCTTGTTCATTCTCGGACAACCTCCAGATATAGGGATAGTCAAGTGTTTGAAGAGAGTCTCACGCTTGCCGGTGTTGGGTAGCCCGTTTCGGTCGGGCAGACCGCTCGCTTACCTATACAGAAACACCGGTGGCAAGTGTGCTGCGGGAAATGCAGTGGCCGATCACAGCAGCAGAGTCTGCGCAGAGAGGTACTGCGGCACGTCTCGTGCAGGCGGGCAGAAGACCCAGTTCAGGGAGATCAGCAGATGCTCCTGTGGATGAATCCCGATGGAGTCGAACGTGACAGGGGTCGCCGGCATCGCCAAATCCTTGTTGATGGATTGGGCAGGTGTGCTGACTGCGCCTCGGAAGTGCCCATGAGAATCGCAGCCATGATGGTCGTCGTCCGTATTCGGTGATTCAGCGGGTCCCGATCCTCCGTCATGGCGGTCGCCGGCGGACTCAGACGGATACGCGCAAAAACCCGCGTGGGCCACTGCCTCGTGCGTGGAAACCCATAGAAAACAAACCAAGACTATCATCCAAAACAGTCGCATGAACCCTGTTTACTGGAATTGTCGTGCCTTGTCAAAGAAAATACCATGGCTGGGCGACCCAGAATTCCCGTCTCCAAGCAGGGGTTTTTCGCTGCGATGCCTCGGGGCACGCACTCACACGTGGTTCAGGACGCATCGACTTGGATCGTGGTATGCTCGATATCGTACTTCTCGGCGAGAATCGCGTTGATGCGACTGACGAGGCCGTTACAGTGGGCGGCATCCATCGGGCTGACCACGATATGGGCGGTCAGGGAGTACATGTTCGACGTGATGACCCAGATGTGCATGTCGCGGACCTCCCGGATTTCCGGTATAGCCGCTTTCAACTCTCTTGACACATCCTCGATACTGAGCCCCTTCGGCGTGGCTTCCAGGAGGATTTCCACGGCCTCTCGGAACAGGCCAAACGCCCAGAAAAAGATGAGGATGGAAATCCCTATGGCCAGCAGAGGATCGATGAAATCCCAGCCCGTGGCGTACAAGGCCACGGCACCGAGGATGATGGCGACCGACGAGATAGTATCCGCGAGGACGTGCAGGAATGCCCCTTTGACGTTCAGGTCATCCTGTGAACTGCCGTGCAGGATCAGCACGCTCGCCAGATTGACAAGCAGACCGACCACGGCGACCGCCAGCATCTGAAGCCCCAGGACAGGGCGGGGATTGAAGAGCCGCTCGATGCCCGCATAGAGGATGACGAACGTCACGGCGAATAGGAACAAGCTGTTGAAGAGCGCCGCCAGGATCTCCACGCGATAGAGCCCGAACGTCCGCTGGTGCGAAGGCGCGCGCGAGGCGAACACGATGGCCGCGAAGCTGACGGTCAGAGCGAACAGGTGGGTAAACATATGCCCGGCGTCGCTGAGCAGCGCGAGGCTGTTCGTCAGAAGCCCCCCGACGATCTCGACAACCATGGTCGCACCCGTGATGGTCATCGCCAGCTTCAGCTTGCGTTTCTCGACGCCTCGGTATTCGTGGATCTCCTCGAAGGGACCCGTCTCTTTCGGTCTGTGCTTGTGTGCTGCATTCATCCTGAACCTGCTCGTAAATGGGTATTGCTCAAGTCGGGCATCTATGCTATTTTAAATAGGGATCGCAGTCAAACCACTTGACAGTTGGCAAGAACCGCGAAGGGGATTTCTTCCGATGGCAAGATCACACATGAGGCATCTGTCGCACGCAATCTTATCCGGGGCCATTCTCGCCGTCATGGTTCTCCTCGGATGTGCCACGGCTCGAACGGACTTGAGTTGCGAAGGTCTTGTCTCGATTGAGACCGTCCCGAGCGACAAGGTGGACATCCTGTCAGCCTGCGTCTGGCAGACCGAGGATGAGGTGGTTGTCTACGGCACGCTCCGGCGGCGAGTGTATACGACACATCCCATGGCGGTGCACGTTCACGCTGTCGTGCAGGATCCGGATGGAACAGTTGTAGAGGAGCCGTGCACACCGAACGTGTACGTGCCCCAGCGTCGGCACGGCAGGCAGACCCGGTGGCAGCGTTTCCGTGTGCCCCTTGCAGTGGTCCCACCACAAGGATCAAGAGTGCTCCTCTCCACTCACAATGCGAGCCAGTGCGAGAATCAGTAAACCAGCGATCCAGTACCTGCCTCTTCGGACTGAATCGGCCGGTTCGCGGCGGAGCCATTTCTTGATGGCCTTGCGCGTTATATTGCCTCGCATCGCAGGATGCTCATCAAACCCGTAGAAGATATGGAACGACCGGCTCTCGCCCGGTATGACAGGCTGTCACGCGTGCCAGGGGCAACCGGCCCTATCGCGGGCTTCTATCGGCAATAGCAGAACCGCACATCCACCGTCCGGGATCAGGAGAACCGGTCGTGAAGACAAGTATAACGCACGTAGCGATGGACACGCACAAGAAACAACATCAGGTGGCCTGGATTCATCCGGCCACCGGAGAAATCCAGGAATTCACGGTGGCTAACACCACCCCTGAGATCGAGCCAATGGTCGAGGAAATCCGCAAGCAGGCCGCCGGCGAGATTCATGTCTGCTATGAGGCGGGGTCTGCGGCTTGGTGCTGCAGCGGTTGCTGGAGAAGCAAGGCTGTATCTGCCAAGGGGTCGCGCCGTCGCTGGTGCCGACCAAGCCGGCGAATCGGGTCAAGACAGACCGGCGGGACGCGAAGAAGCACCAGGGATTGTTCGCCTGTGGACAGCTAATCCTTAAACAAGCGAATACTTTCGGCTGAGTGTCGGCCAATTCTGATACAGCAACGGGTGTAGAGCGAGTTCGCCTGACGGCGCTGGCGTCGTCGCCTCGTTCCCGATTGTTCGTTGATTCATGTTGATTCTTGTTGGCACGTTTGTGCCGCTGAGGGTGGCGGTGGACCGGAGCATCCGGACTTCGGCTTCGAGGACCTGTCGGGTCAACAACGCAACACCGTACAGAGCCGCAAGAACACCGGCGAGTGCGGGTTGTAGTGAAGGATCCGATACACCAATTGCCGACCCGTGCAAACGATCTGGCACGGGATCTTGATGAAGGTGTTGAGGAACGTGCGGAACTCCATCCGCAGGACCTGCCGCTTCTGGGCCTGATGTTGCGGACGCCAGCGGGGCTGCTCCGGCAGCGAGAGAGCCCACCATGCCTTGAGGTTCCACGCCAGGGCCGTCATGACCATGTACGCCCAGTTGCTCAGGAGATTGTCCACCGGGGCTGACAACGCCCGCACCCCGCCGGACAACTGGGCCAGCAGGTTTTCTTGGTTGCAGCGATCGTTGGCCTCGAAGATGACCTCCTCGGCCGAGGGGACCCAGTCGTTGGTGATATAGAAGAAGTAGCGGATCTCATCGAACAGGCGTGCCTGGCCTTTCTCATGGGAGATCTTCTTGCGAAGCGCCACAATCCGATACGGCCGCTTGCATTCGACCGGTTGGTATTCGAACTCGGCGTAATCCTCCTTCGCCAGATGCAGCGTCTCGAACTGGCGGCGTACGATCTGCTCTTTGACATTCATAGGACGCTGCCGGGCCTCGGTTTGCACCTCGTAGCGTGGGGCTCGCAGGACCTTGTCCCAGGCGGTTTCCGGCAGTTGATCGGCGATCGCTTCGAGATTCGCCACGGCCTTGTAGCCAAAGTAGAAGGTGACCCCTTCGTTGTCCCAGGCGTCGAGATGTTCCGACTGGCTGAAAGCCGTATCGCCCCACAGCACGATCGTGCCAAAGCCCGCCCGTCGGCACAGGGAGATGGCCGCGTCGGCCTCCGCGGCCGCCCCTTCCTGACTGGGACGGTTGCCCCGGCGGTTGACCAGCCGCAGCACCTCGCCGGTCTCGGCCAGCGAGACGATCAGCGGGTGAAAGCCCCACGTGCCCTTGTAGGAGATGTCCATCCCCTGCTTGCACGCGCCGGCGGTCGCGACCAACGTACCGTCCAGGTCGATCGTCGCCCGCGCGAAGAACGCCGGCGGCTGCCCGGCCCAGACGTGCAAGCGTGCTACATCGACGGCCTCTATCAAATCGCCAATGTCGGTCTGGCCGAAGCGACGGCAGAAGTCGCCGGCGGTTGTTGGATCGGGAATGCGTTCGGCGCCCAGGGCATCGAGGAAGGCTTCGTCGTTGCGTCGCAACTCGATGTCTTCCAGCCGGATGCCGTCACAGAGCGCGTTGTAGGCCAGATTCAACACGTGATCCGATTCATGATAGGGGCGATGATTCTTCAATACGGTCGATCGCCTCGACCAGCCCCATCCGGTGAGCCAACTGATGCACCAGCCCGATGCCGCCGACACCGAGGGCTTGCACCTTGTCGGCCAGCTCCACGTGGATCGGGTGGGCGCTGAACTGGGGGCGACCGAGATCACCCCGCGGGACTTCCAGCCGGCGTGCGAGGGTGTGACTAATTTTTCTGGTGCGAAGATGCCGACCGGCATCTGGTACTCGCCAGGCGTCAAGGCGAACGTCATTTTCTTCGAGAAGGAGGAGGGCTGGTCGAAGGCGTGGACCGACACACTCTGAGTATACGACCTGCAAACGAACCTGCACTTCACACTTAAGCAGAAGTCCATTCAGCGGTCGGACTTTGATGAGTTTGTCAAATACTGCAAGCCCGGCAACTTGCACGCCCGCAAGCTCACGTGGAGCGACGAAAACCCCGTGGGCCGCTGGCGCTACTGGGACTATGACGACCTGCTGAAGCGGACCGCGCTCAGCCTGGACCTATTCTGGATCAAGAACAAGAGCCTGACGGACATCGACTCCTTGCCGACGCCGGACATGATCGCGTCCGAGATTGCCGACGACATGGAGATGGCCTTGAAGCAGTTCGCCAAGATCGCGACGAGACTGACGAAGAAGACAGACTGAGGCCGTCAGGCAATAGAGCCTTTTCAGCATACACCATGCAGCAGTCCATGAAAGCAAGTGTCTCTCCGCCACTGTCGCCACGGCACAAGCTGTCACTTTGACGCCAGTCAAAGGGATTCCGGCCTGATTTTTAGAGTTTCTTCACATTTGACGATTTGCCCGCCTTTTCGAACGCACCCACGCATGTAATTGCGATCTGATTGCTCGTATTCTTCACATTTGTGCCTCAATTCTGAAATCTGCCACGTACCAAAATGGCTGCTGATTCACGGAAAA
>CALEZT010000058.1 GCA_937927975.1 uncultured Phycisphaerales bacterium | reverse complement strand
GATTCACCGTGGAGTGGTCACCGCACCTCCAACTGAGAACGGGACAACCTCGAACCGCCTGCAGGCGGGCGAAACGCTTCCCATGGACCACGTGCGTGCCTTCCGCATGGGCAAGGAGGAGATCTTATGGAATTGGCTGAAGTATGTCTCACAAATTATTCGAAATTACTTCATCATGCAAGGTACCCCACTTGAGGAAAGCAAATTGTTCCAGTACAAGTTCTCGGTTCCTCTGTGGGAGAGAATCCGCACATTCGTCCGGAATTTCAGCGCGTTACCGCTCTGGTCCAATACGGTCCTATCATCAACGGTGTTTGGTGGGAAACAGAACTATGAGTTCTGGCAGTGCGTTTTCGAGAAAGGCAGGACACCCCAAGGACAGCAGGTTCTCGCAGATCCGATCAACCTGATGAAAATGATCTGATATGTGCAGGACTTTGAAATCCCGCGAACACTGTACCGATTGAGCGGGTCTTGCCGTTGACGACCCGGCGTACCGCGGCTAGACTGATGCTATGAAGCAGGAGTGATACAGGTGAATCCGATAACAACCTCCATCTTTGATCTGAGTCCAGCGGAGAAGCTCCAACTCGTGGAAGATCTCTGGGACGACCTTGCGGCGACCCCGGAGGCCATCCCTGTCCACGACTGGCAGAAAGAGGAACTGGCCCGGCGGAAGGCCAATTTGGCGAAGAACCCCGCATCGGGGCTCACGTGGGAAGAAGTCAAACGGAGGGTTCGGGATCGCCATGGCCGCTAAGCTGGTCATCGCGCCGGATCGGCCTCGGAGAGGAGTTGTTGAGCTGTGTCGACGCCTGCATCGCTACGATCTGCCGCATGCCAGAGATAAACACGACCGTCCACGAGCAGTACCGCCGAGGATTGGTCCGCCGCTTTCCCTATGTGGTCTTCTACGAATACTCGAATGCCACGGTGACCGTCTACGCCGTTCTCCACACCGCACGCGATCCAAACAAGTGGCGACAGCGTCTTCCCTGAGGGCTTGACAGACCGTATCCAGGAATGTACGCTTATGTACACACTGTACATTTTGTGTCGGGAGGTTTGCGTATGAAGACGGTAACGTTCACGGAGTTTCGAAAGCGGGCGTCGGGGGTTCTCTCCGACGTTGAGAAAGGGGAGACGTTTCTCGTTCTGCGGCATGGCAAGCCGATCGCGGAGATTTCGCCGCCGTCGCGCGAGCACACGTCAACCCCATCCTGGAAGCGGCCGGGGCTCCGACTGACCGCCAAAGGCGCCAGCCTGTCGGCCGCCATCCGGGAGGAACGAAGACGTGAAGACGTTCTTTGACTCCTCCGCCTTTGCCAAACGGTATGTGGAAGAAACCGGCAGCGAGGCAGTGGATGATCTCTGCATGGGAGCCACGGAACTTGCGCTGAGCGTTGTCTGTATTCCGGAGGTCCTCTCGGCATTGAATCGTCGCCGGCGGGAACGAACGATCTCCGCCCGGCAATATGAGACGGCCAAGAAAAGCCTATCTGCAGACATACGCGATGCCGTGATCGTCAATCTCACGCCTGACGTCATCTCGACTTGCACGACGATTCTGGAGACCAGCTCGGTACGCACAATGGATGCGTTGCACGTTGCATGCGCAATTGCGTGGGGGGCCGAGTTGTTCATCTCAGCCGATGAAAGGCAAATCGCGGCAGCCAAGAAAGCGGGATTGCAAACCAAGCTCGTGTGAGAACAGCCGGGGCCATCTTGCTCGATCCAAAACCGAACCGTGCAAGGTGGCCCCGGGATCATGTGGATAGATCTACACGCCCAGCAGCCTGGCGTAAGCCGCGAGGCGATCGTCCTTGGCGCCGGCCAGGACTTCTTTCGTCAGGATCTTGCCGAGTTGGACGCCTTCCTGGTCGAAGGAGTTGACGTTCCAGGCCAGGCCCTGAAACATGACCTTGTTCTCAAAGTGGGCCAGCAGTGCGCCCAGGGCTTTCGGCGTGAGCTGGTCGCCGTGCAGGAGGCTGGAGGGACGCTCGCCCTCGAAGTTCTTGTTCGGGTTGTCCCGGTTCTCCCGGCCCAGGGCGAAGGCCGCGATCTGGGCGGTGAGATTGGCGTTGAGCTTTTTCTCGCTGGTGGAGCCTTCGACGTCGATGTCGAAACCGGTCTGGGCAGCCTTGAAGCCGATGAACTGCAACGGCACGATGTCCGTTCCCTGGTGCAGGAGCTGATAGAACGAGTGCTGGCCGTTCGTGCCGGGCTCGCCGAAGACGACCGGGCCGGTCGAGTAGCCGAGTCGCTCACTGTTGCGGTTCACGGATTTGCCGTTGCTCTCCATGTCGAGCTGCTGCAGGTGGGCGGGGAAACGCAGCAATGCCTGGCTGTACGGCAAAACCGCGGTACAAGGATACCCGAGGAAATTCCGCTCCCACACGCCGATCATCGCGTCCATCATCGCCGCGTTCTCGCGGAGATTCGGATGGCGGGCGAGCACGTCCGCTTCATGCGCTCCGGCCAGGATCTCGTCGAACACCTTCGGGCCGAAGGCCAGTGACAGGATCGCTCCGCCGACGGCGCTGGTCGAGGAGTAGCGACCGCCGATGAAGTCGTCGATGAAGAAAGAGGCCGCGTAGTCGCTCGACTTCGCCAGCGGGCTGGTCTCGCTCGTCACGGCGACCATATGCAGGCTCGGGTCCAAGCCCGCGGCGGTCAGCTTCGCCCGCACGAGTTGCTCGTTGGCCAGGGTCTCCTGCGTCGTGCCGCTCTTGGAGACCAGGATGAACAGCGTGGTCTCGAGCTTCAGGCCCGCCAGGACAGCGTTGGCGTCGTCGGGGTCCACGTTCGAAATGAACCGGGCCTCCATCTTCAGCAGCTTCCGCTCGCGGGCGTATTGCTCCAGCGCCAGGTACAGCGCTCGCGGCCCGAGGTCCGAGCCGCCGATGCCGATCTGCACCCCGGTCTTGAACCGCTTTCCGGTGGCGCCCTTTCGCTTGCCCTTGTGCACCTCGGCGCAGAAATCGGCGACCTTTTTCTGCTGCTCGGCGTAGAATTGGCCAAGGTCCTTGCCGCCGTGAACGACGGCTTTGCCCAACTGCCCGCGGACCAGATGGTGCAGAACCATCCGCTTCTCGCCCACGTTGGCTACGGCGCCGTTGTAGAGGTCCTCGTACTTGGCGACAAGCTGCTGCTCATCGGCCAGTTGCTGCAGTGCAGCCACCACCTCGTCGGTCGCCTTCTTGGCGGCGTAGTTGAAGGTTAGCCCCCCGCCGGCCGGGATCGAGCACTTGGCGATCCGATCCGCAGTCAGCAGCGTCTTGAGCGAAATGGCCTTGACGTCGATGCCCCGAAGCCGGCCGTAAGCGGTTGTGTTATCCAGATTCTTGTACGAAAGCTCCATGCGATCATTCTCCTGAGATTCTTCAAAATCTCCTCTGTCCGAGCGAAGGGCATGCCTTCACCCCTCCATTGCGCCCATTGTCCCCGAAAACCCGCCCGGCGGCAACTGGGAAAAAACCGGCACGATATCCGATGCCAGGGCGACGCATGCGTCGCCCCTACGGCCAGACGCGGCTCTCTCGAAATGCGGGAATTCGCGGGATGTCGCAGTTGCATTTTGAAGGCCGGTCCCGTATCACTGACTTGACTTTGAATGACACCTGCAAACGAGAGTGACACGATGCACAGAAGAACGCTGTTGATTGGATTGATGGCAACCCTGCTGGCCCTTCCCCTCCACGCCCAGGAGAAGACTCGTCTGGTCACGGACCGCGGGCTGGAGCTCACCGGGTTTCAGGACCCCAGACCGTTTACGCCGGCCTACGACCTGCGCAACGACTTCGTCATGGTATACGGGGCGCACGAGAGCCGCGTCCCTGCGATCCGGTCCTGGGTCGAACAGGGCTATGTGCCGCACCTGATGACCGGCATCGCCTGGGGCGACTACCAGGACTTCAAGGACATCAGCGGCCGGGACATCATGTCCCTGACCCAGATCAACGCCCAAGGCAAAGAGAGACTCCACGGCCCGCGTGTCCCCTACGTCGTTCCGTCGGTCGAATTCGCCGACTACATCACCGAGAAGCTCAAGCCCCTGATCGACGCCGGCGTGCTCGCCATCCACCTGGAGGAGCCGGAGTTCTGGGCCGATACGGGATTCTCGCCAGCCTTCGCGCGGGAGTGGGAGCTCTACTACCACGAGCCGTACGTGCGCGCCGACAGCTCGCCCGACGCCCAGTACAAAGCCAGCCGGCTGAAGTACTATCTCTACAGCCGGGCTCTGCGCCGCGTGGCGGAAGCCTGCAAGGAGTACGCCCACCAGAAGTACGGCCGCCAGCTTCGCATCTACGTCCCCACCCACAGCTTGATCAATTACACGCAATGGGCGATCGTGTCGCCGCAGTCGTCGCTGATCGATTCGGCCGTCATGGACGGGTGCGTCGCCCAGGTCTGGACCGGTACCGCACGCACCGCGAACGTCTACCAGGGCAGAGCAGCCGAGCGCACCTTCGAAACCGCCTTCCTCGAGTACGGCGTGATGCAGGAACTCGTCCGCGGGACGAACCGCCGGATGTGGTTCCTGGCCGACCCGATCGAGGACAACCCCCGCTACGACTGGGACGACTACCGCGTCAACTACAAGGCGACGCTGATCGCCTCGCTGCTCCAGCCGCACATCTGGCACTACGAGATCTGCCCCTGGCCGTCGCGAATCTTTCTCGGCAAATACCCCGCGGGTTCGCCCGACGCCAAACCGATCCCGGCAGCCTACGCCACGACCCTGTGCACGGTGTTCAACCAGCTTCGCGACATGAATCAGCCGGACATCGAATGGCAGGACGCGACCCACGGCATCGGAGTCTTCATGGCCGATTCCGGGATGTTCCAGCGAGCCGAGCCCGCGTATCGACTGGCGGCGCGCGATGGCAGCGATCCGACCACTGCCGAACGGAAGGACATCCAGCACTTCTCCGCCTTCTACGGCCTGACGCTCCCCCTGCTCAAGCACGGCGTGCCCGTCCAGCCGGTGCAGCTCGACAACGTCGCCCGCTTCCCGAACTACCTGAGCGACTACAAAGTGCTCGCGCTGAGCTACGAATTCATCAAGCCCGAAACGCCCGCGATCAACCAGGCGGTGGCGGAATGGGTCGCCCAAGGCGGCGCACTCGTCTACGTCGGCGCCGACACGGACCCCTTCTCCACGATCACCGACTGGTGGAACACCGGCAAAAACCGCTACGACACCCCCGCCCAGCACCTGTTCAGCATCCTCGGCCTGGACCGAAAGGCAAGCGAAGGAAGCTACACCTTCGGCAAAGGCCACGTCTTCGTACAAAGGAAGCACCCGGCCTACTACTCGCGCTCGCAAGAAGCGGCGAACGCCTATCGCGCGGTAGTCAAGCAAGCCGCCGAATCCGCAGGCCTGCCCTACCGCGAGAACAATTTCCTCAAGCTCCGCCGCGGCCCCTACATCATCGCCGCCTGCCTGAAGGAATCCATCAGCGAGGCCCCTCTTACGCTCAACGGCCAGTTCGTAGACATCTACGACCCCAACCTGCCGGTGGTGAGCACCGTGACATTGCAGCCGGGCCAACAAACCTGGCTCCTCGACCTGAACCGTCTCGACTCCAACAAAGCGGAGCCCATAGCCTCCGCCGCCCGCTTCGAAACCTGGAAGCAAACGGACCAAGGCATCGAGTTCACCCTCTCCGCCCCAACAGGCATAAGAATCGTCTCCCGCATCCGCGTCCCGAAGCGTCCCGCAAGCATCACGATCGGAGATCAAGCCCTGCCCACTCATCAGTGGCACGAAGAAAGCCGCACCGTGTACTTCCAGTCGCCAGAGGATGTACCAAGACAGGCCATCAAGGCCCTATGGCAATCCCGTGCACTCTAGGCACACGAGATGGTACAGATTCCGCTTAAATAAGAGCGACAAAGAAGTATGGTGTCCTCGGAACTCCCGGATTTCTCCGGGAATCAATTCATCGGGGGTTCTCCTCCCATGGATTTATATGCTGATATGACTTCCAGTAAGGCCTGCTTCTCTTCATAGCTTACTTCTCTGTCCGAGTGGTACTGGTGCCCCTCGTATCGCATCCTCGTCTCTCTCGAGCGGCTTATCTTATCAATGAGTCTCCATATCCTGTCATCTACCTGGACATCCTTCCACTCCCAGACACTGCCGGAGGAGTTGTCTCTATTCCAGTCGTCAAACGGTCCATAGTCCAACCGAAAGTCTTCACCATCAACCTTGAACTGCACCGACTGCACAAACAACCAATCGGTTGCCGTGTAAGTCATCCTAAACCGAAGCCACATTGCGTCCCTCCGTCTTCCAAGGTAGGCCCGAACATTCTTTGTGTTGTCTGTCTGCGGAGAACGCATAGAGTTGTACCAATCGATTTCATTCATCTCATCTCTTGATTTTCTGAGTAACCTGGTTGCTTCTGCCACCTTCTGTTCCTTGCTCTTTGCTGCCTCCCGGGCGCGAGTCTCTTCCTCTCGTTTGCGCTCTATCTCAGCTTGTTTTCTCTCATATTCCACTTTGGCTTGTGCGTATTCCTCTAATGCAGAAGCCACTTCATCTGGCTGAAAAGCGGGAAATTGTTGACGCAGGGTGCGTAACAGCTCCACTGCCGAGTCATATCTGCCTTCGTTCTTCTCATCATATGCACGCGCAAACAGATTGTGAGGCTCATTTTTCAAAACATCAATCTCCGCTTTCAAGACCTGGATATTCTCACTCAATTCAGCTCTTTCTTTCTTCAGAGTTGAGACTTCTTTGGATAATTCGTCACTCTGCAATCTCAAAGCCAGAACCTCTTTGGCCTTGGGGCTGTCACACCCGACAATGGATGCAGTCAGAGTTGACACCAACACAATGAGGATACACATCGGTCTCTTCATGCTTATTCTCCCTAAGAAATCCCAGGCGACCCACAACCCTACATCGAGATGCCAGCACAATCATATGCGAGAAGCTCATCAAAATCAAGCCATCAGAGGAGGACCAGCGTCAGACCAGGAGGATCCGAGGAGGATCAGTGCCAGACCTACACCTTTCACATTCCTGCACGATTCCGAAGAGGCCTTCCTTGCTCGGCGTCTCCCGCAGGCAATGGAATCGCCGTTCGATTCCGCCTCTGGGGAGGCGGGGGTTTGCCGCATTTCGGCCACCAGCGGAAATTAACCTCTCAAGAGGACTGTCTCGTCAGTCGGCAACCACTCTCGACGCGCGTTCCACGGAGTCCTCATAACAGGGTCGGCACCGATCGATGCCGACCCCGCGCCGTATGGCGCCGGCACGGTGCTCGGGACGGGGACCCCAAACGCGATATAACGCGTTTGGGAACCCTCGCACCCCTGCGTTGCCCTATCCCCCGTGACGGCAAGCTCATTGTACCCAAACCCGCTGGTGGCCGAAAAGCGATAAACCCGAAACATTTAGTACAACAATTCTGGGAAGGGGGAAACTCGCACGACGGCGTGCTCATCTCTCTTGGCGTTCCGGTCTACGTCCGGGTCTGGCTGGGCGGATGATCCGCCAGAGAACACGCTCGACTCGATGCTCGTGATTGGCCATCAGACGCTTTCTTCGAGAAGCTGGAGCAAACGTCGTCTCATTCCTTTGGATACGTGCAGGGCCCCTTCAGCCTTCTCCACCCACTCACGAACGACATCGTTCATACAGCACCCGTCCCTGGTCCAAGGCCTCGCGGATGAGCAGGTCGCCCTGCTCGTAACGCCGTTTCGTGTCGTCCGGGCGGCGGGCCAGGAGGTCCACGGCGAAGGGGGGATTCACGCGGTTGGTGATCTCTAGCGATTTCCAGAAGGGCTTGCCCTCGAACGGCAGGATCACCAGCAGATCCACATCCGAATCGCTTGTGGTGCAGCCGCGGGCGTGCGATCCGAAGAGCACCACGCGATCCGGATCATAGGCTTCCGCGATGCGGTCCACCACGGCCTGAATGTCGTTCATCGCCACCATAGAACATCTTTCAACAACCTGATGCCTCGCTTACAAGCTATCGGATTTCGCGTGAAACGGCAAGCGATTCCGAGGACGTCTCACTTGATTTCCCCTCTCCGGCGAGATAGGCACCTGATCGATGCCGACCCCGCGCCGTATAGCGCCGTCATGGTGCTCGGGACGGGGATCCTGGCGCACGTTTACGCCCCCTCGTCGTTTCCCCGCCATTTCGCCAGGACCGACTGCACCGCGTCTTCCACACTGGCGCGTGCGTCGAATCGATCCCAGCCACTCATCAGGAGTTGATCGTATCGTGTTTCAACATGGCGCACGTGAGCTACGATCGCCAACCGAATTGCCTGTTCATCCAGACTCTTGGACGCAGCGGATCGACCCACGCGCCCGCTGTATTTGGCGCATGCGTGCTCCGCGATGGCTCTTGCGCTTTCCGGCGGGCATTTCGGAAAGAGCCTCTGAACCGCCTCGGCAAAACGCTCTATATACGCCTGATCCAGTTCGGCCCTGCGGTCCGCGTCACGGATACGACGCTGGGCCCGCACCTCTTCGTCCGCCAGGCATTCGATCTCGGCCTGTCCGAGAGCCGGCTCCTCGACGAGCATCCCCTGCCGCTCATACCGCTTTCGGGCTCCGCTCCACTTCAGAACAACGGCGGAAAGAGTCGAATGGTTCTTTGCACGCCGGGTGATTGCCGCGTTGCCGGAGGGGAGAAACACGAGATGATCCAGGTCCGCGCAGGAGAGGCACAAAGCCCCTTTGTCCTTCTTCAAGGCGATCCACGCCTTGGTGCCAAGGTCCGCCTTGCACTCATCGCACGTGGATTCCCTCGATGTGATGAATACCTTCAACTCTTCGGATTGTGGCGTTGGCTTGTTCATGGATGTTCATCGCCCAGGATGGAGGCCAGGAATCTGCAAAAGACTGTCGCCTGGCGCAGCATGCCCACATCGTTGGGGTGGCAGCCATCGACGGTGCCGTCTCCGTCGGCGCCGAGCATGTCCCGATTGGACAGGAAGTGCAGGTTCGAGACTCCCTCGGTCTTCAGGTCTTCGTAGATCCGTCGAAGGATCGCGCCCTTCTGGGTCGGCGTGGTGTTGCTGACGCTGGAGTCTTCCGCCAGGAGAATCGGCGTGTCGGACCGGGCTGCGCGGAGTTTCTTGACGAACGGCGCCAACCGCTCAGAAACCTCCTCGGGACGCATGTTCCACAGGCAGTCGATGACGTATACGGCGGGGTCCAACTCCGCCAGAAGGTCCGCCATCTCCGGCTCCATCTTGCCGTTTCCCGAGAAGCCCAGATTGATGACCGGAATATCGAGCGTTCTTCCGACGATGGCGGTGCAGGCCATGCCCGGCCGGGAGGCGCAGCCCCCTTGCGTGATGGACGTGCCGTAGAAGACGATCGGCCTGCTCGATGTCTCCGCGGGTCTTGAAAGGGTCTTGCCCTTGGGAACACCGATTGCGATGGACTCCAAACCGTTGTACAGGGGCAAGTACAGCATGCACTCCGCGCCCGGCGCCACGCGAAACGACGCCTCGTTCGAAATCGCAGCGGGTCGCCCGTTCTGCACGAACGTCCACCGGCCGCCATCGGTCCTGCAGTAAAGGTCTACCCCGCTGACTCCCGTGGCCGGCATGTGCGGCATGGCCAGGTTCCCGTCGCGGAGAGTCCAGCGGATCTTGATGGTCGCAGCGTCCGTCGTGAAACGCAGGCACAGGCCGGCGCTGTCGCGACTGAGATTCCAGACCGGCGCCCGGACCCGGTCCTTGCCCTTGGCGGGCAGCCGATCATAGTGCGATTCAGTCTCCTCCCATCCCCTGCCTTCCAGCAGGACGAGCCTGCCGTCGTACCACACAGTTCCATCGCAAGGGTCGGCTATGCCCTTCTGAGGCGTGATCCTCTCCGCAAACCGGGCTCGCGGCGCCAGCAGCAAATCCTCCAACACAACGGCCAGATCCTGCGGCGGCATCTTGTAGTCCAGGTAGGCATGACTCGAAGGCGCGCCGGCGACCCACCGATTGCCTCCGTCTTCCAGACTGACGCATTTGCCCCCCGCGACGACGGTGAAGAAGTCCGAAACCCCGCGAACCGCGTACAGCACGGCGATGAGATCCCAACTGGATCGTTCAGACACCTTGTTGGCCTCGAAGAAGCTCCGATAGAACGCGGGAACCGGATTGTCCTTAGGTCCTTCGCGAACCAGCCGCCTCCCGGTCATCACGTCTTTGCCCAGTCCGGTGAACACGATCGGGCCCGGCCAGTCGCGAATCACCTTCTGGGCGGCGGCTCGGTCCATGCTGAAGTTGTACTCGCCTTCGTCCTTGGGCGAATTGGGCCACGTTCCACCCATGGCGACCAACTCCCTGACTTTGGTCCGCACCAGGTCTCTTCCACCAAGCGAACTGTGGCGGTCCGCCCCGCTGTCGAGCAGCTCGGCCATATTGGTAAGCCAGCCCACAACCACGATGGCCACGCTGTTATCGGGCTGGCCAGCCAGAATCTTGCGATAGAGATCGACCGCCGGCGGGGCTTCATTGCTGTCCGTCAAGTCGTGCGGGAATCCGCCTACGCGCTGGTGATACCATTCCTCGGGATCGGGACCCGTCCTCGAGCAGCCGATGGGGAGGTCCCCTCGACCGTAGTACGTGTTGATCGCGTCCAGCGCGGGGCCGCACCAGCGATTGCGATTCGCGCTGATCGTCGCCAGGATCCTGGCCTCGCCCCGGTCGGCCAGCACGTGAAGTACCGCCAGGGCCCCGGCGTCGTCCACGTCTGTGCCGATGTCGGTGTCGAAGATGACCGAGACCGGTCTGCCGGAATCCTGGGGTTGAGCGCCCAGGGGCGACGCCGCCGATCCAAGGGCCATCATCCCTGCAATCGCCCAATACACAAATCCAGTATTCATACCGTGCACTCCTCGTTTAGCCCTGCATCCGACGGGCCAGGCATCAGGCATTCGGCCGCGATTGCGCCACGCCGGAACCCTACCCCACGCGTGCGCCTGCGTCAAGTCGAACCGCTCAGGACGCCGAAACGCACAACGGATTGAATCCGCAGCGGAGACCCCGTATCATCGTTTTCCATGCCATGTTTTCGCTCGAATTGCAGGACTGCTGAAATACGATGAATGTGTCGCTCTCTCTGGCTCTCGAAGGCGCCCTCCAGGCGGGCGGGGTTTCGTTTCGCCGCGAGGTTCCGCTGAGCGCCTGCGGCACGTGGCGGATCGGCGGGCCTGCCGACTTTCTCGTCGAGCCGGCCTCCTGCGAGCAGATGGCCACGACGCTGCGATGCGCGAGCGAGCTCGGAATCCCCATCGTCGTGATCGGCAAAGGCTCGAATCTCCTGTTCGACGACGCGGGCCTTCGCGGCGTCGCGGTCCGAGTCGGTCGAAGCCTAGCCCGCGTCACAATCACAGGGACGACCGTTCGAGCCGAGAGCGGCGTCTCGGCGTCGCACCTGGCTCGCGTCGCCGGCCTGGCGGGGCTCTCCGGCCTCGAACACATCGTCGGCATTCCCGGCACGCTCGGCGGCCTGATCTTCATGAACGGCGGCAGTCTCCAGCGGACCATCGGGCAGGCCGTCACCGCGGTCAAGGCGATGGACCGCTCGGGGACGCCGCGAGTCCTTCGCCGGGAAGACTGCGAATTCGCCTATCGCTCCAGCCGGTTCCAGCGCGAGGACTGGGTGATCCTGGAAGCGACGATGGCCCTGGTCGGGGGCCGACCGAGCGAGATCGCTGCCAAGATGCGTCAGATCCTGCGGGACCGGCGCAGGAAGTTCCCTTTGACCCTGCCCAACTGCGGGTCGGTCTTCAAGAACGATCCCGACGCTTACGGCCGCTTCGGTCCGCCGGGCAAGATCATCGAGGACACAGAGCTCAAAGGCCTCTCCGTCGGCGACGCGCAGGTGAGCGACCGACACGCCAACTTCATCGTGAACCGGGGCAACGCCCGCGCCGGCGATGTGCTGGAGCTGATCGAGCTGATCCGCCGACGAGTGGCCGCCCGGACCGGCCTGGCCCTCGAATGCGAGGTGCGATTCGTGCACTCGACAGGCTGCGTCAGGCCGATCTGAGAACCGCAAAGAACGCAAGCCCACGGGATAGCAGACCTCGCGGACAGAAGTGCCGTTCGTGCATGACCGTGGGCTGCGCAAGGCGAGAATTGAGTTCAAGCGACCAGTATGATAGGATGGCTGGCGGGGGTATGGTCGCTGACGGAACCCTGGAATCGATATCCCGCGGGATTGTTCTATACGATGGCTTTGGTATCGCTGCAAGAGATCAGGATCGCCTTTGGCGGGCCTCCGCTGCTGGATGGGGTCAGTCTGCAAATCGACAGGCAACAGCGGATCGGCCTGCTGGGCCGCAATGGGACCGGCAAATCGACGCTGATGAAGATCCTGGCCGGTCAGGTCGTCCCGGACGCCGGGACCGTGCAGGCGGAATCGGGCCTGAAGATCGCGTATTTCTCGCAGACGATCCCGCACAACCTCGATGGCTCGGTTTTCGAGATCATCGCGCGGGGTCTGGGCGATCGCGGCGAGTTGATGGTGGCTTACCATCGCGAGGAAGCGCGCCTGGCGGCGCATCGGGATCCCGACCACCACCGGCTTCACCAGTTGCACGAACAACTGGACGCCCGTCGCGCGTGGTCGGTGCTCGAAGAGATCGCGAGCATCACGACGCGCATGGGTCTGGACCCCGACGCGGACTACCCAACTCTGTCGGGCGGTCAGAAGCGGCGCGTGCTGCTGGCGGCCGCGCTGGTGTGCGAGCCCGACCTGCTCCTGCTCGATGAGCCGACGAACCATCTGGATATCGACTCGATCGCCTGGCTGGAGAGCTATCTGCTCGGGATGGGCAGGACGCTGCTGTTCGTCACGCACGACCGAATGCTGCTTCGCAGGCTGGCCACGCGGATCATCGAGATCGATCGTGGCCAGTTGTTCGACTGGTCGTGCGACTACGACACGTTCCTCGAACGAAAGCAGGCAGTGCTCGAGGCCGAGGAGAAGGAGTGGGAAAGACTCGACAAGAAGCTGGCCCAGGAAGAGGTCTGGATTCGCCAGGGAATCAAGGCCCGGCGCCATCGCAACGAAGGGCGCGTGCAGGCCCTCTTGAAGATGCGGGCGGAACGTCGGGCCCGTCGCGAGAAGCTCGGGACCGCGACGCTCAAGCTGGCCGAGGCCCAGAACTCGGGCACGATGGTGCTGGAGGCCAAGGGCGTCGGCTATAGTTACGACGACAAGCCGCTCATCCGGGATTTCGACGCATTGATCGCGCGGGGCGACAAGATCGGCATCATCGGACCCAACGGCTGCGGCAAGACCACGCTGGTTCGGCTGCTGCTGGGCGAATTGACGCCGCAGACGGGCGCGATCCGCCAGGGCACGCAACTGTCGATTACGTACTTCGACCAGTTGCGGCGGCAGCTCGACGAGGATAAGAGCGTGTGGGAGAACGTGCTGCCCAACGGGAGCACCGTAACCCTCGACGGCAAGAGCCGGCACATCATCGGCTATCTGCGGGACTTTCTATTCACGCCGGAACGGGCCAGGACGCGCGTCCGCTGTCTCTCCGGCGGCGAACGCAACCGCCTGCTGCTGGCCCGGCTCTTCACCCAACCGGCCAACCTGCTGGTCCTCGACGAGCCGACCAACGATCTGGACAGCGAGACGCTGGAACTGCTCGAAGAGTTGTTGATCAACTTCAAGGGCACCGTGCTGCTGATCTGCCACGACCGGGCGTTTCTCGACAACGTCGTCACCAGCACGCTGGTCTTCACGGGCAACGGCGCGATCGAGGAATTCGTCGGCGGCTACGAGGACTGGCGCCGCCAGCAGAGGGAGGGAGCATCCGAGCCCGATGAACCCAAGGTCGACAAGAAGAAGCTCTATCAGGAAGCCCGCAAGGCCAGCCAACCACGGAAGCTCTCGTTCAAGGAGTCCAAAGAGCTGGAGTCGCTGCCGGCGCTGATCGAGTCCCTGGAAAGCGAACTGGCGGCTGTTCACAACCAACTGGCCGATCCGTCGTCCTACCGCAACCCGGCCAACGTCGTGCTGGTCAAGAAACGCCTAACCGAGCTCGAAGCCCAGCACGCCCAAGCCTACGAGCGCTGGGAGCACCTCGAATCCATCGCCTCGGCATCCTGAGAACCCCGCCCGAACAGATCGGCACGCCTCCGGAGAACCTTCCGCAAGATCATCACAACGCTTCGCAGCGTCCTCCCACAATCCTCTCTCCGACAAGCTTCGAGTTCTAGATCTTGCCGCTGAAGAGCATTTCAAACGACCGATCACCGAACTGCATGACCACCGGAAAATCAACCTTGCCATCCTGGAAGTTGATCTGCGTGATGGGAAGGGCCCCGCATAAGCCGGTCAGATCCGGATTGACTCTCAGTCGCTGTGGACGGCGGGCGCCGCGCTCGTTGGCGATCTCCAGATTCCAGGTGCCGATCCGGACCGCCCCGCATGCGGCTGTTTTAAGAAGGACGCGGGTACCCCGAAGTTATTGCACCACCACGCGTGCTGCTTCCTGAAGGCCTGTAGCGGGGGTCCTAGGGCGGTTTTGTCTCCTATCGTAGGGTCCTGACCGAAATTCCCAAGGTCCCATGTCCCGAAAGACGTTCTTGACAGAAACGTCGCGGCTACGCTATACTGTCTCATAGGTAGGTGTGTATGTTCTGCCTCGACAAAACGGAAATGGACGACGGTCGGGGTTCCGCCGTCCGGGCTTTGGGGGCCGATTCTTGGGTAGGAGGACTGTGAGATGGGCAGCATGTATGGCATTCTCAGGTTTGTTCCAATCGTCACCGCCATCCTTCTTCTGGCCGGCGGGCCAGCAGGAGCCGTCATTCTCTACGACACTCTTGGCCCGGGGGACAGCTACGACATCGCGTGGGGCGCAATGCTCGGCAGTTCCCCTTTCGATGGGCCCTGGCTGGCGGGTTTCACATTCTCCTTTGCCGGCGAGCAGGCGTATGAGTTGGACCGCATTGAGGTGGCGGCCTGCCGGGTCACGGGCGACAATTCGGTGGATATATGGCTGATGACCGACGCCGGAGGCCAGCCGGGCGTGTCTTTGGAGTCGTTCGGATTGCACGGCATGATGGGCGACATCGACCAAATCAATCCCTTGCTGTTCGTTTCCTCGTACAGCCGTCCGGTCTTGAGCCCAGACACCCCCTATTGGCTCGTCATGACGGCACCGGAGACGACGTGGGCCACCTGGAACTGGGCCTCCCCCGATGTGCCCGGACTCTTCGCCTACAGGGTGGGCGAGGACCCGTGGAGTGTCTGGCCTTTCAAGGTGGCCGCCTTCCGGATCTACGGAGGAGAGTCGGCTGCCTCGCTTCCGGTCACGGTACCAGTACCTGGAGCGGCGCTGCTCGTAGTCCTGGGGCTGAGCTCCGCAGGCTGGTGCAGGAGAGCACGGCGTCGGGTCCGAACGACGCATTGAATTTCGGGCCGCGGTGGACGCTGTTCCGAATTCCCAAGGTTCGTTCCTTTAGACCGGAGACGGAAGGCCAATCACAGCACAGGTCACGTCTTGAATCGTGAGACTATTCCGCTGTGGAGCGGACGTTTGCCGCTTCTTGACGACGATAGCCTTGTGGCCAGTAACGGCCGACATGGTCGCATGGGAAGTGTCTTTTGCGTTGGGATCTCCGGCTTGAGATGCTCGCCTGTGACGGGACTGCGCAATCCGCATGGGAGGTGTACGCAGCACCCTCTGTGCTGGTGGCTCCACAGCGGAAAACCCCCGCCGCTTGCGGCGGAATCCAGATGGATGCGGGGTCTCCGTGATTGTGAATGGGGAACTGGGTTTGCTCTGCCTGGAGAAGCACAGTACGCATCCCTTCGCCCTTTGCGTACGCGACCCGATTTCGTGGGGGCATCACGCGCGTTTGTCATGGTGAGCGAAGCGGAGCGCCTGGCGATCGGATGCGACCAGTGCCTGTTCTCATCCCGTGCCTGGATTCCTTCGAAGGCTCAGGGCAGGCTCTTCGCTGCCGCTCAAGATGAGGAACTGGCCCCGCGAAACGGAGTCGCACACGGTCTCTGTGCGAACCTGTTTTCTCCTTGTTCCCGGCCCTTGCCCCCGCCATAGTACTCCAGGAAGATGCCCCGGATCAACCGGCGACGGATCTGTGCGAGACCGAAGCGGGTTGGATGAACGGGGAGAGGTCGAACTGAGTGCGATGGCATAGAAGCTGGAGAGCTGAGGCAAAACCGGATACAATTCGGTTACAGCAGGTTACTATCCCCTGTATCCTGCCGCAACCGCCACCGAAACATTAGACGAAGGGGTAACCCGGGAGTCTTGATCATGATGCCAAGATTGTCGTTTCTGTCGCTGGTACTGGCCGCCGGACTCGTTTGCAGTGCGTTTGCAGCGACATCCGGGCAAACGCCTCCCGACGCAGGTGTGGACAGTGCTCCTTTCCCGGGCGAGCGGGGCAGGTCGTTGGATTCGTTCTCCCGCCAGGACATCTGGGACAAGTCCGCAGCCATCTTCCTGGCCCGATTCGTAAAGGTCCCGCGGGATCAGGTCGTCGGTTTCGCTCTGTACACCCACGATCACGGCGTCCTGAAGATGACGGCGCAGCTCTATCCGCTGAAGCCGGACGAGGCCCGCGAGGTGCGTTTGGAGTTCAAGAGGGACGGCCAGTGGCGAGAAGTCGCCCGGGCGCCGGTGATCTACCCCGGCTGGTCCGCGCACTTCCGGATCCAGCCGTGGGACGGCACGCAGGACGTTCCCTATCGGGTCCGGCACGGCGAACAGGCGATGTTCGAGGGCCTGATTCGCAAGGACCCTGTGGGCAAGGACGTAATCGTCGTCGGTTCCCTCTCCTGCACCTCGAACGCCGACCGCGGCGACCGGGCCGAGATCGTGGCGAAACTCAAGAAGCAGGACCCGGACCTGCTGTTCTTCGCGGGCGACCAGAGCTACGACCACACGGAGCACACGGCGTCCTGGCTGCTGTGGGGGCACCAGTTCCGCGAGGTCATCAGGGACCGCCCGGTCGTGACCATCCCGGACGACCACGACATCGGGCAGGGCAATGTGTGGGGCGAAGGCGGAATCGTCGCCGACTCCACGGCGGGCGATTCCGGGGGCTACTTCTATCCGGCCGAGTACATCCGCATGGTGCAGCGGTGCCAGACGGCGCACCTTCCCGACCCCGTAGACCCGGCTCCGATCGCGCAGGACATCCCGGTCTACTTCACCCGTCTCCGTGTCGGCGGCGTGGACTTCGCCATCCTGGCGGATCGCCAGTTCAAGAGCGGCCCCAAGGGTAAGATCCCGCAGATGGGGCCCCGGCCAGACCACATCCGCGAGGCCGGCTACGACCCCGGAAAGATCGATTTGCCCGGACTGAAGCTGCTGGGCGACCGGCAGATGAAGTTTCTGGAGGAGTGGGGACAGGACTGGACCGGAACCGAGATGAAGGCCGTGCTCTCACAAACCGCATTCTGCGGCGCAGTGCACCTGCACGGATCGAAGGACAATCGCCTGCTGGCCGATCTGGACTGCAACGGCTGGCCGCAGACAGGACGCAACAAGGCGCTGGCGGCCATCCGACGCGCCCTGGCCAGCCATCTCTGCGGCGACCAGCACTTGGCCGTGGTGGTCAAGCACGGCATCGATGCCTTCCGCGACGGACCGTACGCCTTCACGAATCCCGCGATCCTCAACAGCTACTACGGTCGCTGGTGGTGGCCTGAGGATGGGAAACCTGGCGCCGACCCAATCCCGGGCAGCCCGCTGCCGTGGACGGGGGACTTCCTCGACGGCCTGTACAACAAGATCACGATGATCGCCTACGCCAACCCCGGCTTGGACAACATCAAAGTGATGAGAGAAAACCAGCGGAACCCGGAAGCCCCCCTGGGCGACGGTTACGGCCTGATCCGCTTCGACAAGAAGACCCGTCGGACCACGTTCGAGTGCTGGCCTCGCTATGCGAACCTCGACGAGGGCGACGCGGCCCAGTATCCCGGCTGGCCCGTGACGTTCCGAATGGAGGAAAACGACGGCCGGAAGGTCTTCGGGCACCTGCCGGAGGTGGTGGTCGCAGGCGTCTCCAATCCCGTCGTCCAAGTCGTAAAGGAGGCCGACGGCGAGATCCTGTACACCCTGCGAATCCACGGCGCCCGTTTCCGCCCCCACGTCTACGAGCCCGGGAGGTATACTGTGAAGGCGGGTCGGGATAAGCCGGATGTCTGGTCGGCCACCGGTTTGACGCCGAATGCGGAAGATGCCAAACCGATGACGGTCAGTCTCAAGTAGCGTCCGATCGTGACGCCATAAGGCGATTCGCAGGCGTCGGAAATCGCGGGGTCAAACCTTGAAACGTTGTATTCTTCGGTTGCTGGCGGAACTCCCAACGAAAACTCGCGAACACGGCCGTTCGGACTCCCGCGTTTATACGGGTTAAAGCAGTCCGTCCGACCTTTAGGATTCCAGGGCTATGGGGAGATGAATCGGGAAACCCCGTATTCAATGCGGGGCCGCAAGAAGCAAGAGGTCTCGGGAATTCCTTCTACGGGCTAAACGGCCGATGGAGTCCGCTTGGCGCTGCCCTCCTATTCGTCGTCTCCCATCGGCACTTTTACGCTGTCCACTCTATGGGCCTTGCCCGTCTTCTCGGAAAGCTCGGAAGCCCGTGCCTCAGCCTCGGCCTTCGCGGGATAGGGGAAAGACGCTATCGCCTTGGAATTCGCGTCAACGACCGTCCAAATGAGTTTCATGCGTTGTTGTTTTGGCGCGGCCTTCTTGGAGCCGGACGCCTTTCGCACGCGTGCCTTGGGCGCCTTCTCCTCGGCGACTTGCTCCTTCTCCTCGGCCTCTATCGACGCTTCCTCGGCCATTCGTTCAATGCGTTGCTTGTTCGACAGTCGTTTCGCCATAGGATGATCCGTTTCTCTGGGTCGCCTGATTGAGAACCTTGTATACCGATACGCCAAGCAGGACTTTACCCGATATCCGACGGGCGTGCAAGACCCTGGAGGAAATGTTGAGGACATGGGACCAGCGGCAGGACGTCGGACATCCTGATTCGGTGAGCCGGCAGGCGGGCGATTCTTCGCAGATCAAGCGTCACTGCGCGTCCTCTCTCCTCGATCCCTGCGGAACCCGCCCTTCCCGACAATCCCGGCCGCTGCGCGCCTCGCAAAACCATAGTATCAAAGTAGGATCTCCTGCTTCATCATGGCTGGAGACCGTCTCTCAGATGCGCCGGCGCCCCTTGGGGCGATTCCATGCACCCGATGAGGGTTTCATTGTTCGTGGTCGGGGCAATAAATCCTTGACAGGGTTTCGTCACCCCACTACAGTATGGCCTTCGTTTTCCCCTCCGGCAGGGTACGGGGTCTGACCATAAATGAGCCGCACTAACCGACGGCAAGGATTTAAGGAGAAAAGTACATGGCAACAAAGGTAGGAATCAATGGTTTCGGTCGTATCGGCCGGCTGGTGCTCCGCGCGATGGCCGACAAGTTCGACAAGTTCGATGTCGTCGCGATCAACGATCTGTTCGACGCCGACATGCTGGCCTACATGTTCCGCTACGACTCGACCCAGGGCAAGTTCCCGGGCAAGGTCGAGGCCAAGGGCAGCGCGCTGGTCATCAACGGCAAAGAGATCCCGATCCTGGCCGAGAAGGACCCGTCCAAGTTGCCGTGGGGCGCCAAGGGCGTGGACGTCGTGCTCGAGTCGACCGGCCGGTTCACCAGCCGGGCCGCCGAGGGCAAGCCGGGTTATGACAGCCACATCGCCGCCGGAGCCAAGCGTGTGCTGCTCAGCGCCCCGGCCAAGGACAAGCCGGACGGCACCATCGTGCTGGGCGTCAACGACAACGAGCTGAACCCCTCGATGAAGTGCATCTCCAACGCCTCCTGCACGACCAACTCGCTGGCCCCGGCCTGCAAGGTCCTGCACGAGAAGATCGGCATCGTCAAAGGTCTGATGACCACGGTGCACGCCTACACCAACGACCAGGCCATCCTGGACATGCCGTACAAGGACAAACGCCGCGGGCGAGCGGCTGCGATCAACACCGTGCCCTCGACGACCGGCGCCGCCAAGGCCCTGGGCGAGGTCATCCCGGCCCTGAAGGGCAAGCTGCACGGCTACGCTCTGCGCATCCCGCTGCCCACCGGCTCGATCACCGATCTGACCTTCGTGGCCGCCAAGAAAACGACGGTCGAAGAGATCAACGGCGCGATCAAGGCCGCGGCCGAAGGCCCGATGAAGGGCATCATCGAGTACGTCACCGACCCGATCGTGTCCTCGGACATCGTGCATAATCCGCACAGTTCGATCTTCGACAGCACCAACACCATGGTCCTCGACGGCGACATGGTCAAGGTCACGATGTGGTACGACAACGAGTGGGGCTACTCCTGCCGAAGCGTCGACCTGCTCGAGCGGATCGCCAAGCTGAAGTAATCTACAATTTATGATTGACGATTTACGATCTGGGCGCCGGTGGCAACGCCGGCGCCCGATCGCAGTCGGGGCTCTCGGCCGCTCAAGATAGTCAATCGTAAATAGTAAATTGTAAATTCGAAGGGTGTTTTATGGCCAAAAAAACGGTTGCGGATGTCGATGTCAAGGGCAAGAAGGTCCTGATGCGGGTCGACTTCAACGTGCCGCAGGACGATAACGGCAACATCACCAGCGACGATCGCATCGTCAAGGCGCTGCCGACGATCAAGAACGTGCTCGACCGCGGCGGCAGCCTGATCCTGATGAGTCACCTCGGCCGGCCCGAGGGCGCCCGCGATGACGCATACACGCTCAAGCCGGTGGCCGTGCGGCTCTCCGAGTTGCTCGGCAAGAAAGTGATCTTCGCCGATGACAGCGTCGGCCCGGACGCCACCGCCAAGGCCAAGGCCCTCAAGCCCGGCGATGTCCTGCTCCTGGAGAACCTGCGGTTCAACCGGGAAGAGGTCATCAAGGACAAGGCCGCCAAGGAGGACAAGCAGCTTCGCGAGGCCAAGGACAACTTCGCCAAGAAGCTGGCGGCCATGGCGGACGTCTACGTCGACGACGCCTTCGGCACCGCTCACCGCGACAACGCCTCGATGTACACCGTGCCGCAGGTCATGGAGGGCAAGCCCCGCGTGATCGGCTTCCTGATCGAGAAGGAGCTGAAGTTCCTCGGCGACACCATCAGCAACCCGGTGCACCCGTTCGTCGCCATCCTCGGCGGGGCCAAGGTCTCCGACAAGATCGGCGTCATCGAGAACCTGATCGGCAAAGTGGACCGCATCGTCATCGGCGGCGCGATGGCCTACACGTTCCTCAAGACGCGAGGTAAAGCCATCGGCGGCAGCCGGGTCGAGGACGACTTCCTGGACAAGGCCCAGGAGCTTCTGGACCGTGCGGCCGACAAGAACTGCGAAGTCCTGCTCCCGCCGGACCACGCGGTCGTCCGCAAGCTGGAGGCCGGCGCCGAGCATCGGATCGCGGTCGGCGACATCGATCCCGGCTGGCAGGCCGTGGACATCGGTCCGATGGCCGCCCGGGAGTTCGCAGCCAAGATCGTGGACGCCAAGACCATCTGCTGGAACGGCCCGATGGGCGTGTTCGAGATTCCGCCCTTCGACCAGGGCACCAACGCCATCGCCCAGGCGGTCGCCCAGGCGACCGAGAACGGCGCCAAGAGCATCGTCGGCGGCGGCGACAGCGCCAGCGCCATCGAGCAGCTCGGCCTCCAGAGCAAGATCAGCCACATCTCCACCGGCGGCGGCGCCTCTCTCGAATTCCTTGAAGGCAAGAAATTCAAGGCAATCGAGATATTGGATGACAAATAACCTGTACTAAGTACGAAGCGGGATGGTTGACTCTCGAATCGGCAGTCAACCATCCCGCCTTCATTTTGGTTCTTCTCGAAGCTGTGGGGATCACCGGAACTGCCGGAGCGGCACGCCCGAAACGGTCGCGCAGGGGAAGTTTGTCGCATTGCGGCCTCCGGCTTGAACGCGAACGAGGCGTTCGCTTGTGGAACTGGACGTTGCGAGGGGGCGTGCAACGCCCCTCCATGCTGGTGGCCCCAAAGCGATGAACTGCCGACGCGAAGCGTCGGAATCCGTATTCGTCTGTCCGTGCAATTTGGGAAAGAGCCTTTCTTTTTTGGGCGGGAGGTGGTTCCATGAACAAGCAGATGCCGAAACCCGGCACCGTCGAGATCGCCCCTTCCATCCTCAGTGCGGATTTCGCCCGACTGGCGGACGAGATCGCGATCGTCGCGTCGGCCGGCGTCAAGATGCTGCACCTGGACGTCATGGACGGGCATTTCGTGCCCAACATCACGATCGGCCCGCCTGTCATCGCCCAGCTCCGCAAGCACAGCGACCTGTTCTTCGACAGTCATCTCATGATCAGCGAGCCGGCCCGGTACATCGAGGCCTTCGCCAAGGCCGGCGTGAACAACATCACGTTTCACATCGAAGTGACGGACGACCCCGAGCGGATCGTCGATCAGATTCACGAACTGGGCTGCACCGCCGGCATCACGCTGAACCCGGAAACCCCCGTCGAATCGATCCGCAAGATCGCCCCCTTGTGCGAGATGGTCCTGGTAATGACCGTCCGTCCCGGCTTCGGCGGCCAGTCCTTCATGAACGACGCCGCCCGCAAGGTCATCGCGGTCCGCGAGATGGTCGGCCCGAACATCCGCATCGAGGTCGACGGCGGCATCGATCCCGACACCACCCCGATCGTGGTCGGCTACGGCGCCGACACCCTCGTGGCCGGCAACGCCATCTTCGGCCGGACCGACCGGATCGCCGCTATCGAGGCGCTCCGGAAAGCCTGTGGAAACCGGTGACCCAAGAGGCTCATCCGCCTCTTGGGGACGCTCCCAGATTGGAACCAAGAACAAAGGCCGGAGACTGCGAGGTTGGAGCTGCCTCGCTCCAACACGTTCCCGCAATCTCCGGCCTGGCAGTACTCACTCACCGACTACCGGCTGCCCTCGATCATCTCACGAACAGCATCTCGGCGTACGTCGGCAGCGGCCAGAGCTTGGCGTCGACGATCGTTTCCAGATCGTCGGCCGTCTGGCGGAGCGAAGCCATCGCCGGCAGAACGTCCTCGCGGTAGCTCTGGGCGTGCTTCTCGGCGCCGTGCATGCCGGCCGCCTTGGCCGTGGCCTTCTCCAGGGCTTCGATCTTGGTTTCCATCGTCGCAATCAGGTCGCAGACCTTCTTGAGCAGCTTCTTCTGCGGCTCGGCGGCGACTCCCGCGCCGGCCACCGCGCCGACAGCCTGGCCGAGCTTGCCTGAGAACTCGCAGCAGACCGGAAGGATCTGACGCCTGGCGATGTTCAGCATCGTCAGGGCCTCGATGTTGATCTGCTTGCTGTAGCCCTCGAACAGAATTTCCGTGCGGGCTTCGAGCTCTTCCTTCGAGAGGACGCCGTGCTTGCTGAACAGCGCGAAGTGCTCCGGCGAGGGAAGCGCCTGGAGCGCTTCGTACGTGGAGCGGATGTTCGGCAACCCCCGCTTGGCGGCCTCAGTCACCCATTCTTCCGTGTAGTTGTCGCCGTTGTACACGATCCGGGCGTGCTTCGTCGCGATGTCCTGCAGGATCTTCTGCGCAGCCGCCTTCACATCATCGGCCTTCTCCAAAACGCCGGCGATGTCGCTCAGGATCTCGGCCACGATCGTGTTGAGCACGAAGCACGGACCCGAGATCGACTGCGACGAGCCGACCATGCGGAACTCGAACTTGTTGCCGGTGAACGCGAACGGCGACGTGCGGTTGCGGTCCGTGGAGTCCTTCGGCAGCGGAGGCAGCGTCGAGGAACCCAGCTTGAGTTGGCCGCCCTTCTTGCTGTTCTTGGCGGCGCCCTTGGCCAACTGATCGAAGATGTCCGTCAACTGCTCGCCCAGGAAGACCGACACGATCGCCGGCGGGGCCTCGTTGGCGCCGAGCCGGTGCTCGTTGCCGGCGTTGGCGACGCTGGCACGCAACACTTTGGCGTACTTGTCGACCGCCTGAATGACCGCGCAGAGCATGACGAGGAACACCATGTTGTCGTGGGGCGTGTCGCCCGGGTCCAGCAGGTTCAGACCCGTGTCGGTGCAGATGCTCCAGTTGTTGTGCTTGCCCGAGCCGTTGACGCCGGCGAAAGGCTTCTCGTGCAGCAGGCAGACGAACCCGTGCCGGCGGGCCACCTTCTGCAGCGTGTCCATCGTCAGTTGGTTGTGGTCGGCGGCCACGTTGATCGTCGAGAACACCGGCGCCAGCTCGTACTGGGCGGGGGCCACCTCGTTGTGCTGCGTCTTGGCGGTGACGCCGAGCTTCCAGAGCTCGTTGTTCAACTCGTTCATGAAGGTTGCCACACGCTCGTGCAGAGAGCCGAAATAATGGTCCTCAAGCTCCTGGCCGCGAGGCGGCTTGGCCCCGAACAGCGTCCGGCCGGTCAGCAGCAGGTCCAGACGCTTGGCGTAGAAGGCCTGATCGATCAGGAAGTACTCCTGCTCGGGTCCCATCGTCGCGGTCACCCGCGTGGCCGTCATGTCGCCCAGAGCCCGCAGCACGCGGACCGCCTGCTTGCTCAGGGCGTCCATCGAACGCAGCAGAGGCGTCTTCTTGTCCAGCGCCTCGCCCGTATAGGAGCAGAACGCGCACGGAATGTACAGCGTCACATTCTTCCCGTCCTCCTTCACGAAGACAGGCGACGTGCAATCCCAGGCCGTATAGCCGCGGGCCTCGAATGTGGCGCGAAGGCCGCCGGAGGGGAAAGAGGAAGCGTCGGGCTCGCCCCGGATCAGCTCCTTGCCGCTGAACTCCATGATCGTGCGTCCGTCGGCCCTGGGCGAGATGAACGCGTCGTGCTTCTCCGCGGTCAGGCCGGTCATCGGCTGGAACCAGTGGCAGAAGTGGGTCGCGCCCTTGGCGATCGCCCAGTCTTTCATCGCGTTGGCGATCACGTCGGCGGTCACCGGGTCCAGGGGCTGCTCGCCATCCAGGGTCTTCTTGAGCGATTTGAACACGTTCTTCGGGAGGCACTCCCGCATCGTCACTTCATTGAATACGTTACGGCCGAACTCGCCGGTTGTACATGCACACATATGAGACTCCTCGATCTTCATCCAATACGTTGTTGTTTTGCAGGCAAGACGCCCTGATGCGTCGCGAACACGGATTCACGGCCAGGATCGACATCAAGAGGGGCAAGGCTTGTGCTGGTCGACCGTCCCCAGCAGAATCAGCCGGCAGCAACAAGCCCTACCCACAACCCAATGCCCGCCGCACCTGATGGTGCGGCAAACGCAACTAGCCGCCATGTTCCCCCTACCCGTCCATCGACCCGGCCGGTGCGGCCGATTCTCCGGCGATTCTCTCGCCGGAACTGGGATTCCTTCGGGCGCCGGGGTGCATCTTGCGAATTCCGCCCCTCCCCACCGACTCAAAGAGTTCTCTGGGTGTCATCGTCTTTCCTTTCATGCATTGGGTTTGCTCAACTATCCGATTGCGTCGCCGCCCCGCTCACCCGTGCGGATGCGGATACATTCCTGTAAATCCATCACGAAGATCTTGCCGTCGCCGATCTGGCCCGAGTGGGCGCCGCCGGTGATGGCGCGGATCGTCTTCTCCACGAAGGCCTCGTTGACCGCGATCTCGAGCTTGACCTTCTTGAGCAGACTGCCCTGCTCCTTATGGCTGCGGTAGACCTGGGCGATGCCCTTCTGCCGACCCCTTCCGAGCACGTTCGACACGGTCACCAGGTGCACCTCTTCTTCGGTGAGCCGCTTGAGCACTTCGTCCAACCGGTCCGGCTGAATGACGCCGACGATGTATTTCATAGCTCCTGTCCTTGCCTGCCTCAGTCAATGATCGTGTATGCGGCCTCGCGGTGCATCGTCAGATCGAGCCCGACACGTTCCTCGTGCTCGCCGACCCGCAGCTTCATGACCGCGTCCACCAGTTTGAGCAACACGACGCCGACCACGAAGGCGTACACCATTGTGACAGCCACTGCCTTGATCTGAATCCAAAGCAGGGTCGGGTTTCCATAGAGCAACCCGTCGGCCCCGGCGGGGTTGACGGTCTTCGTGGCGAAAATCCCCGTCGCGATCGCGCCCCAGACGCCGCCGACGCCATGGACCCCGAAGGCGTCCAGCGTGTCGTCGTAGCCCAGGGCCGCCTTGATATAGGTCACGGCAAACCAGGGAATCACCCCGGCTCCGATGCCGATGCAGATCGCTCCGATGGGCGTCACGAACCCCGCCGCCGGCGTGATCGACACCAGTCCACCGACCATGCCGGTGATCATACCCAGGGTCGTGGGTTTCTTGTGCTTGTACCAGTCGAGCAAGGCCCACGTCACGCCCGCCGTCGCGGCCGCGATGTGCGTGCACATGAACGCGCTGCCCGCCAAGCCGCCGGACCCCAGGGCGCTGCCGGCGTTGAACCCGAACCAGCCGAACCACAAGAGCCCGGCCCCAAGCACCGCCAGCGGCAGATTGTGCGGCGGAGAAATCCCTTCCGGATAACCCTGCCGCCGGCCCAGGACGAGCGCCGCCGCCAGCGCGGTCATGCCCGCCGTGATGTGCACGACCGCCCCGCCGGCAAAGTCCAACGCGCCCCACTGCCGCATGAATCCGCCGACGCCCCAGACCCAGTGAGCCACCGGATCATAAACGAACGTCGCCCACAGCAGCGTGAACACGCACAGAGCGGAGAACTTCATCCGCTCGGCGAACGCCCCGATGATCAACGCCGGCGTGATCACCGCAAACATCATCTGGAACATCATAAACACCTGATGCGGCACGGTGGCCGCGTAATCGGCGTTCGGGGTCATGCCTACGCCCCGCAGCAGCGCCCAGTCCAGGCTGCCGATCAGGCCGCCCTTGTCGGGCCCGAACGACAGGCTGTAGCCGAACACCACCCACTGCAGGCTGATCAGGCACAGGATCATCAGGCACTGCATCAGCACCGACAGCATGTTCTTGCGGCGAACCAGCCCGCCGTAGAAGAAGGCCAGCGCCGGGGTCATCAGCATGACCAGAGCCGAGCTGATCAGCAGCCAAGCCGTATCGCCGGAATCCACCGCCGCCTGCACGACCGCAGCCTCAGTATCCGGCTCAGACGCGCGCGCACCTCCACCCACAGCCGCAAGGATCACAAGACCCGCCGCGGCAAACTGCGCAACGCTCTTCCTGCTCGGTCGCAGGTTGTACCGACTCCTGTTCGCCATCATTTCTGTGCCTTTCTGGACGGGGGCCGGTTGCAGCCCGATCTATCCAACCGCTCCGCCAACAGCGGGGGCGGATGCCAACGTATATCGCACAGTTACTACAAACCGCGTGCCAAGCCCGTCGCAAACCCTGAAACAGACGTAAACACGGCATTCACAATAATTTAAGAGTATTCCTTCCTCGTGTTCCCATCCAAGCCCCCACGACATTTCCGTGGATTCCGCGAGAACTTACTACATTTTTGTAGTATTTTCAGGGGTGCGACAAGACTGCAAGCCGCTAAAGGACTGCTTCAGCGACTGAGACCTCTCCACAAGACCACGAAGAAGGGGCCCCGCCGTTGGCGACGGGGCCCCCTGCTTCTGGCCCAGATGGGCACAAGAAGTGATGGCCGAAAGGGAAGGAGTATCAATCACCCAATGGCCTCGTTGCCTCGTTCTCCCGTCCGAATGCGGATGCATTCGGGCAGGTCCACAATGAAGATCTTGCCGTCTCCGATCTGGCCGGTGCGGGCGCCTTCGATGATCGCGTTGACCGTCCGCTCCACGAAGTTCTCGTTGACCGCGATCTCCAAGCGGACCTTACGCAAGAGGTTCACCTCGATTGGCACGCCCCGGTACGACTCGTGGTAGCCTTTCTGCTGGCCGCAGCCAAGGGAATTCGTGACCGACATCTTGTAGACCTCGGCTTTGTACAGTGATTGTTTCACATCATTGAGTTTGTGCGGCTGGATATATGCGATGACCAGTTTCATGCTCGTATCTCCTGAATCGGGCCTGTCGCCCGTGTGTAGTCGATCGGTCCTGCTTTCGTCAGGCGGTGGTGAACACCTGGAAGCCCGCGTAGGCCTCGTTGCCGTGTTCGCCGATGTCCAGGCCTCGCAGTTCCTCTTCACGCGACACGCGGATGCCCATGACCGCCTTGAGGACCAGCCACGTTGCAGCCGCGGCTGCGAAGACGAAGACCGCCACCGAGCCGACCGCCGCCAACTGGGCCCCGAGCAGCTTGAAACCGCCGCCAAAGAACAGGCCGTTGCCGGTGGATGTGCCTGTAATCCCGTCTTTGGCGAACAGGCCGACCGCGAGGGTCCCGAACACGCCGTTGACCAAGTGCACCGACAAAGCTCCCACCGGATCGTCGATCCGCAGCCGGTCGAACATCATGACCGCCACCACGACCAGCACGCCCGCGATCAAACCGATGACGATCGAGCTGCCCACGCCCACGAAGGCGCACGGCGCGGTGATCGCCACGAGACCCGCCAGGCAGCCGTTGAGGGTCATGCCCAGGTCGGGCTTGCCCATCAGAGCCCAAGAGGTCACCGTCGCGCTCATGATCGCCGCCGCGGCCGCCAGATTCGTCGTCACCGCCACGTGGCTGATTGCGCCGGGGTCGGCCGCCATGGTCGAGCCCGGATTGAACCCGAACCAGCCGAACCACAGCACGAACGTGCCGACCGTCGCCAGCGGCAGGTTGTGGCCCGGGATGGCCTTGATGTGGCCGTTGTCGAACTTGCCGATCCGCGGGCCCAGGATGATCGCGCCCGCCAGAGCCGCCCAGCCGCCGACGCTGTGCACGACCGTCGAGCCGGCGAAGTCGTACATGCCCAGATCAGCCAGCCAGCCGCCGCCCCAGACCCAGTGCCCGACGACCGGGTAGATGAACATCGCCATCACGAAGGTGAAGACAATGAAGGAAATATACTTGATGCGTTCCGCCACCGCCCCCGAAACGATCGTCGCGGCGGTCCCGCAGAAGACCAACTGAAAGAAGAACTTGGCGTACAGCGGCACGCCCGCCCAGGAGATCGCGGAATAGGCCCCCTGGTAGGCGTCGCCGGTGGCGGGCGAGTTGTCGGCGCCGCTGAGCCAGAGCAGGCCTTCATGGCCGAACAGGCCGTTGCCGTTGCCGAACATCACGCCCCAGCCGAGCACCAGGAATCCCAACGACGAGGCCGCGAACACGATGAAGTTCTTCGACATGATGTTCACCGTGTTCTTTGCCCTCGCGAACCCCGACTCCACCCCGGCGAACCCCAGGTTCATGAAGAACACCAGGAACGCCGCGACCATTACCCACAATGTGTCCACAATCACTTTGACATTCGGATCCATCATTTCCGTCCTTCGTCGACCCTAAATTTGCGCCGTGCGGCGCGGAAACAACCCCCAGATTTGCGGGCTCCCACGCAGAGCCCGTCACCGTTTGCGAGGCCGCCCCCCGACGGCCCGGCTCTGCTTGCTGTGGGACTCACTCGACCTGTACCCGGCGGGTCCGCCTCCCCAGGCTGAATACTCCTGGGCTGGCCCCCCGGCCATCCCGTCCGGTCCCACGGTCAGCGAGCCCCGAAACCCTTTCAATGCCGTTGTTCCTGCCCTGTTCATGATTACCCCAGTAAACACTCGACTTCTGCTACCCGCCGCGATCTTATCTTTCAACCTCTTGTGCAACTGCCGGCGCGAACTCTACACGGGCCGCTCACCGCCCCCCAGAAATCCGCGCCGGACAGTTGCCAAACCGTGTGTGAGTGACTCGTTTCTACCCCTGGATCATCCCGGGCGACGGTGCACTGGGCCGCCCGGGTTCACCCCTTCAACATCAGAAGCTGTACGACAGACCGACGCCGCCCCAGAAGTTGTCGCTTTCGCCTGTGGCCGCACGGATGTCGTCGTCGATCATCATCGAGTAGGCGATGCTCGGCTTGATCGTCAACGACCCAAAAGTGAACGGCACGCCCGCCGAGATTGTCACGTCGTTGAAGGTGCCGTCGTCCACGCCAAAGTAGAAGTCGTTGTATCCGTCCGTCGCGTACGCCACGCCGGCGCCGAGCACGAGGTCGCAGGACTGCTCCTCGCCCCAGGAGGCGATCTTCTCGATCGTATGCCCGATGGAGAACTGGATGTAGCTGCCCTCAGCCTCGTCAAAATCGTAGAACCATTTGACCGCGGGCGAGAGGAACAGGTCGGCGCTGAGTCCGGCGTAGAACTCCATCGTCGAATCAAAAGCCGTGTTCGGGAAGTCGTAGTAGATGAACCCGGCCGAGAACCCGAACGTCTCCTGGCCTGGGATCGTGCTGGAGTAGTCGATGGCGTAATCGACCTCGTTGAACTCCCAGTCGTCGACCACATCGCCCGTGATATCGGAGTTGGCCCAGATGGATCCCGTGAAGCCTTTGTAGCCGACGCTGGCGCTGGGCTGCATGACCCAGTCATCCACGACGTTCTGTCCCCGCCAGACATACTTGCTGAAGAAGTCGGCCGCTACGCCGAACGTCACATCGTCCTCGGCCATCGCCAGAGACGCCGTGCTCAACACCATCGTCGTCACACACATCAGTACCCTGCTTCTGGACATCGTTGCCATGCTCCTAACCAAAGTTAACCAGCCATCACGCGGACGACACCGTCCGTCCCGGTATCGGGCCAAATGCCACCGAATCCGGTCGCTACGTAGTATTGCAAGCCCCGTGCCAGAGACACGCACCCGAACAAGTGACTCATAACCCCTTTCGCCCAAACCACTTAAAATCAGATAGTCTCGAAATACCCAGAGGGCGAGCGTATACATAAGTGTATCCAGCCCAGTTCTTTGAGACATTTTTGTAGTTCAGCAGGCGACCGTATCCGCAAAGCGATCCTTATGGGACGTCGCGAAGGCAAGCCCTGCTTCGTGATGGAACCTGATTGCACCGCCGGCAGACGTGTGATACAATGAATTCGATTGGAGTTTGGCCGTCCCAGGGGACGGCCGAAAGGAGACGAGAGGCGACCTCGTCGCTTTGTGCACTGCGTAATGACACCATCGACCGACACCCGCACGAGGCGGTCCTGCGCGATCTCTGTGCAGAGAAGGCGCCGCATGCGCTCTGTCGCTTCCGAGGCTCTGGCGGGCCCATGTTGAGCGCGGAGACGGCGGCGCTTTTCCTTTCCGTCCCCTCCAAGTCGTCAGATGTGCTTCGGGTAGATGCCGTATTTCTTGATCTTGTAGCCCAGGATCCGCTCGGTCAGACCCAATTCCACGGCGGCCTTTCGCTGCTGGCCGCCGCACTTCTTGAGGGCGTCAACGATGAGCTCGCGTTCCTTGTTGGCAATGATCTCGGCGAACGAAGGCCTGGCCGACGCGTCGTTCTTGTTGACCATCTGCAATGACGGCGGCAGATGCTCGCTGCGAATCACATCGTCCTCGCAGACCAGGACCGCCCGCTCGATGCAGTTTTCCAGCTCGCGGATGTTGCCGGGCCAATGGTAGCGGGTGAGCGCGTCGATCGCCGGCGTGGAGATGCGAGTGATCGGCTTGCTGTTCTCGCGTGCGAAATGCTGCAGGAAGTGATCCGCCAGGAGCATGATGTCGTCCTTGCGCTCGCGCAACGGGGGCAGGTAAATCGGAAACACGTTGATGCGGTAGTACAGATCGTTGCGGAACGCTCCGTCGGTGATCTGCTGTTCCAGGTTCTTGTGCGTCGCGACGATCACGCGAACGTTGGCCTTGATCGTCTCGGCGCCGCCGAGCCGCTCGAACTCGCGGAACTGGATCACGCGAAGCAGCTTGACCTGGAGGCTCGGGGGGAAATCACCGATCTCGTCGAGGAAGATCGTGCCGCCGTTGGCCCGCTCGAACCGGCCGAGCTTGCGTTCGACCGCGCCGGTGAAGGCCCCCTTCTCGTGCCCGAAGAGTTCACTTTCCAGCAGCGTCTCGGGCAGAGCGGTGCAGTTGACCTTGATAAAGGGCTTCTCCGCCCGCAGACTGTTGTAGTGGACCGCGTGCGCGACGAGGTCCTTGCCGGTGCCGCTCTCGCCGCGGATGAGCACGGTCGCGTTGCTGTCGGCCACCTGTTCGATGAGCCGGTAGACTTCCTGCATGGCGTTGCTGGTGCCGACCATGTTGTTCACGGCGAACCGCGTCTTGAGCTCGCGACGAAGACGCACGTTCTCGTCGCGGAGGATCGCCCGCTCGGACTCCACCCTCTTGTTGAGCTTGATCGCCTGGGCGACCATCGTCGAGATGATGTTCAGCAGTCGGAGGCTCGCGTCGAAATCGTCGTTCCGACCCGCCTCGCGGTCCACGCTGAGCGTCCCGACCGTCTGTCCTTCCAGCTTGATCGGCACGCAGAAAAAGGCGATCCTCTTGCCGTTGCGCGTTTCCCGGGCCTTGGTCTTGTGCAGGAATCGGGGGTCCTTCTCGATGTCCGGAACGACGATCGCTTCGCCCGTCTGGACGACGCGTCCGGTAATCCCCTCGCCCATCTTGTAGCTGGCCTGGCTCTTGGATCGTTCGCTGAGCCCGTGGGCGACCTTGATGCTGATCAGCTCGGTGTCCAAGTCCAGCAGCGCGATCGTCCCCCGCCGGAGCTTCAGGTGCGTGTCCAGCAGGTTCAGAATGCTCTTGAGCGTCTCTTCCAGGTCCAGCGACTCCGCGAACGCCTTGGCGATACTGCTGAGAAGCTGCACTTCCATCGCAAACGTCGATTTCATCGTACGCCTTTTTCCATCAAGCCAGAAGCCTTGCCAACAATTTTGTAGACCAACGGGCAAAGCATACATTCTTGTCGGCGACGATGCAATGGAAATCTTCCCAAATGCCGGAGCAAGACCGCTCGCATCCCGAGGCTTCGTCCGGTCCCGTGGAACAAGTCCTCGCTTTTGTGGTATGATGCCCAGAAACATGAATCAACGGTTTTCAGATCAACTGGCCCAATGCGAATGCTGTCCGCGGAAATGCGGCGTCAATCGGCTCGAAGGCAGAACGGGGTTCTGCCGGATCGGGAGCGATGTGCTCACTTCCTATGCCGGCCTCCATTTCGGCGAGGAGCCTCCCATCTCGGGAACCCGTGGCTCAGGGACCCTTTTCTTCGCAGGGTGCAACCTGCGTTGTGTCTTCTGCCAGAACCACCAGATCAGCCAGGACTTCCGGCCCGACCAGATGACCGTCCTGATAACCGATGGTCTGGCGGCCGAGATGCTCCGGCTGGCGGAATCCGGCGCCCACAACATCAACCTGGTTTCCCCTTCCCACGTGGTCTTCCAGGCAGCCGACGCCATCGTCGCGGCCCGAGGCAAGGGGCTTTCCATCCCGATCGTGTACAACTCGAACGGATACGATTCCGTGGACGCCCTGCGGCAGATCCGCGGGCTTGTGGACATCTACCTGCCGGACATCAAATACCTCTCGAACGACCTGGCCCGACGGTACTCCGCCGCGGCCGACTACGCAGAAGTCATTCCCGGCGTCCTCCAAGAAATGCTCGACCAGGTCGGCCATCTGGAGATGGATGAGAATGGCATCGCCTGCCGGGGGCTGCTGGTCCGCCACTTGGTCCTGCCCGGCCATGTGGACAACAGCCGTAGGTGCCTGGCCTTCCTGTCGGAGCTGTCCAGCGACATCTTCGTCAGCATCATGTCCCAGTACTCGCCGCGACATCGGGCCTCCTGCTGTCCCGAGATCAACCGCACCCTGAGCGTCCACGAATATGACCAGGTCACCGACCATGCCCTCTCGCTGGGCCTGGAAAACGCCTTCATCCAGGAGCTTGACAGCCGAGACCGCTACCTTCCCGATTTCGATCTCGACCGCCCGTTCGAATAGTCGCCGACGAGAACGACATCGGTATCAGCCCCCTACCGGACCTCCCTCGCCCTGCGGGTCCTGTGAACCAGGACGAGCAGAGCGACGCCCAGGAGGATGGTCAGCGGGCCCTCGGCGAGGGTCCAGAACAGCGGCAGACGCAGAACCGCGTCGAGAATCGTGACGCCGATTCCCCCCAGGAGGGCCGCGACGCCCAGAAGCACGATCAAGGGCCGATAACGGCCGGGATCGAACGACACGCACATCCCGACCGCCCCCAGAATCGCGTAGAGCGCCGAGACCGAGCGAATCAGATAGCTCAAGAGAGGGGTGTGCTTCAGCTCGCCCAGACCGATCCGCCGGTGAATGGCCGCCATCCACTCGAAGGGACAGAACACGAAGACCAGGGCGCACAGCATTGCGATCCCCGCCATACGCAACAACCATGTCAACATCCGATCGCAGGACATGCCAAGCCTCTCTTCGCCATCTTGCAGCATCCATTCTCATCCGAGGGCTCTCCCTCGTCGCACCCTGGAGCGCCCGTTTCGACGAACTGCGATTATACAAATAGCACTTGACGAAAGGCGACTCAAATGATAAGATGGGCGAAGCTAATGGAGAAAAAGGATTTTTCTCACGTCTCACCCGACGACAGGACGGCCGTCGGGCACCACTGGATGGATTTCTCACGGACCGATCCCCTGACAAGGGGCAGGGAGAATGTCTCGCGAGGCGCAACCTCGCAGACAACCGAAACGGGTGATTCTCCTGAATCCGACGGGAAGGGCCGCGATGCCCTGGACCAGCAGCGGGCAGATCCAGGACCATCGTTATCGTGTAATCGTGCTCGCACCATTGTGGCCGGGCAATGTGTTGCCTGGCGGCAGTAACTGGGTGTAGCTCCCCAAGGCCTATGCGGCCGATATGGAGCG
>CALEZT010000057.1 GCA_937927975.1 uncultured Phycisphaerales bacterium | reverse complement strand
TTTGGACGCGCAGTCCCTCAATCCGTCCGTAGTTGACCTCCTGCATCAGCTCGACTAGGCGTTTCCTGGCAGGAGTCAGGGCCGCCTTTGTCACGACATTTGGCATGTCACACCTCCGGTCTGGCCCTCTGGGCAAAGAAAAACCCCCGAGAGGCTGGCCCGGCGAAAGGCTCTCTCGGGGGTTGCTTCAGCGCCCTGAGGGCGTTGTTGCCTGAATTGATTGGTCGCCGGACCAAGCCTTCAGAGGGAAGGCGTGACAACCGGCGTCGCGGGCGCGACAGGAGGTGTCGCGGAAGAAAAAATCAGAAAATTATGTGGTCCAGGAGGTGGGTTGATCGGGTTGGTAGGATAGGAACTCCCCGATCTTTAAGGCGTTTGTCAGATGTTGCCAAAGAGGTTCGTGTTCTTTCTTGATGGCTTTCAATGCACGATGGATTGCGGCTGAGACGGACTGGCGAGCACGTTCTCGGTCACTTGAAGCCTCACGGTTCTTCCCGTGAAGACCGGTGGACCGTGCGATTTCCTCATTGAGCATTTCACGCTCTTCGTTGAGTCTCTCTTTGCGGGCAAGGTCATTATTGGCTTCGGCTTCCGCAAGCTCCTCGTCTATTTCTGTGATTCGTTCCTTGTATTCACGGCGCGCTCGGTCGTCGATGACTTCGCCGGCGGAGCCGAGGGCAATGGTGTTGTCCTTGCCTACGCCTACACCCCTCAGCGTTGCGGCGTGAATGTCTTGGCCGCCGCTTTGAAGGAGATGGCAGATGTAAGTCATGCCTACGGAATCCCCGATGCTTTTCGGGACACCGTCGTAGACAGCAAGCCAGGTCTTTCCCTGCTTCTGAAATACCCGCCGATCTTTCGGATGATCTTCGGCCAGTAGGGACTCGACAACGCCCAGAATGCCAATCCAATCAATCGAGAAACTCCCCAGGTCGAGGGTGCTATCCATGGCGGCAACAACGATCCCTGAAGTATCCAGTACCCGCCGCCCTTCGGGCGAGAGGGCAACGCCACGAGGCGTCAACATAACGATTCTTTGGGATCGTGGAGATCGTTCCAGACGGTGACATCTGGCGACGAAATCTTTCTGATCCGCGTTCAGAATCGACAAGTAAACGTTCAGGCTGCCGATACCTTCGACACTCTTCTGACCCAGGGGAATTAAACCGTCGTGATTCTCAAGGCCGCTTCCGCTAATACCATTATCTCGACGGATCGCCGCCGCGAGCTTTGGGAGGGAGATATCATACTGCCGGATGTCGTCATCGGTGAGTGGTATCGGATCAAAGTAGTCGTCTTCGTCTGCAACCCCAAACATACCCTTGGAGGTCTGACGGACAATCAGGTCGCATCCAGGAGGAGAGTGTTTCGGACGTGGAATCTCCGTGGCCCTGGATGTTTCCCGCAGGATTCCCTCCGCACGAAGAATCCTGAGTTCCTCCTCCGGAAAGTCCTCCAATTCCCTGTGGAGAAAGACTGGGCATTCGATCTGGTCGAGGCGCTGGAGAATGAAGTGGAGGAGCGTCTCAGTCAACGACTGATCCCCCAGTTCTTCAGATATTGGAATACCTCTTCGGCGTGCGTAGCCCGTTTGAACTTGATTTTATTAGTGCCTGACAGTTCGATCCGTTTCCCACGCCTATCATCAGGAAACATGATCTTGAACACAGCCCGGCGAATAGTGCCGCCTGCCAGCCGCTTGCGAAGATTGTTTTTTTCCAGTGTTTCCATCACGTTCTTTGACCGAACCATGAAGGATGGGCCATGCGTTTGCTTGATGTTGAAATGAAGCTCGGCGAGGAAGGCCGAATGATCTTCGTCAACCGGCATATCAAAGTCGTCATCCGCTATCCTGGCGAGATTGATGCGGTCCGCCGATCCAGGTGAATCGAAAAAGTCTTCGTCCTTAAGGCAGCACTCGGCAAATGCCTTGCGAAGGGTGGTCTCCTCCTTCTCAAAACCGGCCTCGATTTCCACTTGCCCCGTTTTATTGTTATAGCTGATGAAGTCCTGTTGCGCGGGACGGAGGATCGTCGGAGAGACTTTCGGCCTCGTGCGGGTCCCCTTGAAAATCAATTCCGCTTTGACCCGTTTCTCGTGGTAGACGATGAAGTTCGTATATGCGCCTTCTTGATAGTGACGGACGAGAACTCGGTCACTGTTCTTGTGGTCCCTAAATAGCTCCGCGAGTTTAGTCTGAAATGCGTTGGAAGCTGCACTCGCGTCGGTAATAGATGCTGAAGACTTTCCGCGGAAAATTGTGAAGCGCTCCGCCCGCCAAAGGTTGTACCTGTCATACGCCAAGGTGAAAGCGTCCTCGTTCTCGGTTCTCACCTTCAGGCTCAGGCATTCGACCGGCAATTCTCCGTTGCCGTCCGGCGAGTAGCCGCATTCAACACAAGCCGCCACGAGGTCTTCATGCCCTCTCTCGGTGCAAAGGTCATAGGCCATGTAGAGACTTTCGAGCAGTTCGTCTTTCCCATCGCCGTCGCCGTTCACGAGATAATCTTTGAAAAGCGGGACATCAAGTGAAGATGGCTCAAGTCCCAATCGGCCGTTCCATAATTCCACGAAATGTCGAAGGATAATTTCCTGGCCTTGGAGTTTATCCAAGAATCTGTCTGCATTGAACGTCCTGTGCTTGAGTTTCCCCATTCTGTCTCACCTTCCTTCTTGTTGATGTCTGACGGCGACGACCTTGCCGATGATGCGCAGCCCATCGTCGGGCCCCACGGGGATCGGTCGATGCTTCCGGTTTTCCGGTCTCAATTCAATTTTCTCACCGCGGATATAAAGCCGCTTCACCGTTGCCTCGTCTTCCAACAACGCGACCACGATGTCGCCGTTTTCAGCCACGGGCTGTTGGCGCACCACCACCAGGTCACGCTCTCGGATTCCGGCGTCCACCATGCTGTCCCCGGTCACTTCCAGAGCGAAGCACCGGCCTGCCCGAGCGACCCCGCCTTCGACCAGCACCTCTCCGATGATGTTTTCCTCGGCCAGGATCGGTTGGCCGGCCGCCACTCGGCCGATGATGGGGACGGCCACAAGATCGGGGATGTCGTCCTCGGGTTCGCGAACAATCGCA
>CALEZT010000056.1 GCA_937927975.1 uncultured Phycisphaerales bacterium | reverse complement strand
TACGAGTTCGTATTCGGTGACTGGAGTTCAGACGTTTGCTCTTCCGATCTCTGCTCAAACGCAACGAGCGTAAGAGTCTGCAGACGGACCGCGTCATACTCACTCCCGGACCAGAAGAGGAGATCGGCATCGTCCGCCACATGTACCAGATGTTCATCAAGGATGGGAAGTCTGAAAGCGAGATCGCCCAACATCTCAATGACCGAGGCATCAAGACGGATGCTGATCGTCCCTGGACGCCTCCGAGCGTTCGCGAAGTACTCACAAATGAGAAGTACATCGGCAACAACGTCTATAACCACATCTCCTTCAAGCTCAAAAAGAAACGCGTGGTCAATCCCCCCGATATCTGGGTCCGAGCCGATGGTGTATTCGAAGCCATTGTCGATCCGGCGTCCTTCTATATGGTCAAGGGCATTATTCAGGAACGGGATCGACATTGGTCCGACGAAGAGATGATCCGCATGCTCACTGAATTGATCAAGAAGCATTCCGCCGTGTCGGCCCATCTGATCGATCAGACCGATGGCATGCCCTCCAGTGGGACGTACCGGTCCCGCTTCGGCACGTTGGTTGAGGCTTATCGTCAGGCGGGCTACACCCCGGATCGGGATTTCGATTATGTGCAGGTCAACCGTCGGCTCCGCGAACTGCACCCGACACTGATCGATGACACCGTCCAGCGGCTGGAATCGGTAGGCGCATCCGTCGGAATGGATGACGATCGCAGTCAATTAGTGGTAAACGGAGAATACACTGCCGCCCTGGTCCTGTCGCGTTGTCTTCAGACTCCAACAGGATCGCTACACTGGGCTATCCGGTTCGGCAGCAAACGACTGCCGGATATCACCATTATGGTTCGAATGAACCCGGCCAACGACGAGCCCTGTGATTTCTATCTTCTGCCGCTTTTGGACATTCACACCCCGTCGCTGCGTCTGGCGGAACACAATGCCGCCTATGTTGACACCTTCCGGTGTGATTCGTTGGATGGGTTTGCTCGGCTGGCACTTCGAACCCGAATTGGGGCACGGTCATGAGCTACCAATACGACGACCCCATACAGTCTATCCCCGTTGACCAAATCAACATCGTGAACACTCGGTCACGAGCACAAGAGAAGTTCAAGCAGATCATCTCCAGCATCAAGACGATTGGATTGAAGAAACCGATCACGGTCTCCCCTGCCAGTGGGAAATACGGTTCGGGTGCTTACGACCTGGTATGCGGCGAAGGTCGCCTGCTGGCATTCCGCAGCCTGGGCGAGGAGGTGATACCCGCACGCGTGCAGAACATATCGAGCGAAGATCTGCTGTTGATGAGCCTTATCGAGAATCTCGCGCGCCGTCAGGCCCGGTCGGCGGAGCTCTTGGAAGAGATCGCTACCTTGAAGAAACGCGGGTACAAGATCGCGCAAATCGCTGCCAAGACCGATCTGACTCCTACGTACGTTAGCGGGGTCTTGCGCCTGTTGACACACGGTGAGACAGATCTCCTGCAAGCCGTGGAAAAACACCGCATACCGCTCAGTGTGGCCATCGAGATCGCCACTTCCGACGATGAAGGCATTCAGAAGGTACTCCACGAGGCCTATGAACAGAATCTCCTACGGGGCAAGAAACTCCTGCGAGTTCGTGCATTCATCGAGAAACGCAGGGCAGATCATGGCCTCACGGGCAGTGAAACCAAAGAGGGATCTCCCGATTGTCTTTCCACCCATAAGATGCTCAAGGCCTATCGTGACGAGACCGCCCGGCAACAGGCGGTTGTGAAGCAAGCTCAACTGTGCCAACGTCAGTTGCTGTACGTCGTGGCCGCAGTGAAGCGGCTCTTTACCGACGCGAATTTCATCAACCTATTGCGCGCGGAATCGCTCGATTCACTGCCGCAGTACTTGGCCGAAAAGGTCTTCTGAAGAAGGTACGTTAATGCAAGGAAATGTCCCGATAGCATTCAGACCGGAAGGCGTGACCTTGCCATTGGACAAGATCCTGCCGCTAAAGAGTCTGCCGAAGAGTATCCGTTCTTCCCAACGATATCTTCGGATTAAGGCGTCGATGCAGGAAATCGGCATTATCGAGCCCCCCATCGTATTCCCCAATAAAGGCGACGAGAACACTTACCTGATGCTGGACGGTCATATACGTCTCGAGATCGCTAAGAGTCTGAAATTCGAGAGTCTGTTCTGTCTGGTCGCCACCGACGACGAAGCATTTACCTACAACCACAAGGTCAACCAGCTTCAGCCGATCCAAGAACACTTCATGATTCTACGCGCTATCAAGAACGGAGTCTCCGAAGAACGGATCGCCAAGACGCTCAACGTGAACGTGGACACCATCAAGCAGAAACGGGACCTCCTGACCGGCATCTGCCCGGAAGCCGTTGCACTTCTACGAGAGCGCAGCGCCTCAGCCGGTGCGCTGCGGGAGATCAAGCGAGTCAAGCCGATGCGTCAGATCGAGATGGCCGAAGTGATGATCGCCTCGAATAACTACACCGCCGCCTATGCCAAATGCCTGGTCTTGGCCAGTTCGCCGGACCAAGTGCTGGAACCCAGCCAGCAAACCGCTCCAAAAGGAATGGAAGACCAGGACGTTGCCCGCCTGCAAAGAGAGATGAACAATATGGAACATGAGTTCAAGCTGGTCCAGGAGGAGTACGGCCGGAACATGCTGAATCTCGTTGTGGTTGTCGGATACGTGCGGAGCCTCTTGAACAACGCCGCAGTGGTCCGCTACCTCTCACAGACTGAACCTACGATGCTGGCGGAGTTCCAGAAGATCATGGACCAAGCTGAGATGAAGGCCACTGGCTGAGAACGTGAGACTACTCTCGGTCCTGCCAATACAAGGACTTACGAGCCAAAGTCTCAAAATCGCCCATTTTTGCATTCTGCGCCTCCGCCCATGTCCGCCAAGACCGACAATTCGATGCCGATGCCCGACGATGCCATCGTGGTGACGAACTACCACGACCTGGACCGTTATTTGGGTAAGTTCGCCGAAGGCTCCCTGGATCTTGTCTTACTGCTCGGCAAATCTGGTATCGGTAAAACCGAAGCTGTCAAGCAAGCCCTGGGTATCGATGACTCTGGTCGTAACAAGACGCTGTACGTAGAGGGGCACGTTCAGCCTTTCGGCCTGTACCAAGGACTGTGGCGCTACCGCGACGGTCCCGTGGTGCTTGATGACCTCGACCGCCTCTATGCCAATCCCGACTGCGTTCGTATCCTTAAGCCGCTGTGCAACACGCGACGGGCAAAACGGATCAGCTGGTTGAGCAATGCCGTGACGGCCGTGCCCGACCTGCCGACCGAGTTTCTGACGACGAGTAGCGTCATGCTGATCGCCAATGAGTGGCGCTCGCTCAATAGCAACGTACGTGCCTTGGAGGATCGGACAATCACCCTGTGGTTCAACCCTGCCGTCGAGGAAATCCATCGCAAGACGGCCGAGTGGTTTGATGAACCGGAGGTCTATCAATTTATCGGCAGCTACCTGCCCCATGTCTCTCAGCTTTCCATGCGGTACTACGAGAAAGCCAAGCGTCTGCGTAATGCGGGGTTCCTGGATTGGAAGAAGAGCCTCCTGCAGATGATGTTGAGTGATCGCACAATGGCGGTGGTTGCCGGACTTCAGCTTGACCCTCTCCTGCCGAATGACAGCCAGCGGATCAAACAGTTCACCACCGAGACGGGTTTGTCTCGGGCGACATACTTCCGGGTCAAAGCCAAGCTGCTGCCACCGGCGGCAGATCGGAAGAGCGTCGTGTAGGGAAAGAGTGTAGATCTCGGTG
>CALEZT010000055.1 GCA_937927975.1 uncultured Phycisphaerales bacterium | reverse complement strand
ATCCAGGACGTCTTCGCCAGATTCTGACGAATCTGACCGGCAACGCTATCAAATTTACCCATGCCGGAGAGGTAGTCGTGCGGGTAACCGCGGTTTCCAAGGCCGACCATGAAGTCGTTCTACGCTTCTCGGTCCGAGACACAGGTATCGGTATCCCTGGGGATAAGATCCATCTTCTCTTCAACAAATTCACTCAGGTAGATGGTTCTACGACCCGCAAGTACGGTGGTACCGGATTGGGCTTGGCGATATCGAAGCAACTGGCTGAGACGATGGGGGGCCAGATCGGTGTCAACAGCGAGGAGGGAAAGGGCTCGGAATTCTGGTTCACGGTGCGACTGACCCGCCAATCAGAGCAAGGTCGTACGGAGACGACCTCGCCTGCCTTGATCAAGGGTGTGCGTATTCTCGTTGTGGATGACAGCGCAACGAATCGCCAAATCCTCGCGACACGACTGACGTCTTGGGGGGCACTCGTGGCGGAGGCCCCAAACGGGTCGTCGGCTCTGCGTATGCTGAGCGATGCGCGAGAGACCGGGGTGCCGTTCCGCGTCGTAATCACTGACATGCAGATGCCGGAAATGGACGGCGAAATGCTCGGCCGGAAGATCAAGGCGGATGACTATGTCAAAGACGTACACCTCATGATGATGACCTCGCTGGGTTACCGAGGGAATGCGGCCCAGCTCGCCCAAATCGGGTTTGGGGCTTGTCTGACCAAGCCGGTGCGTCCGTCGGAGCTGTTCCGGCGTCTCTCCGCAATGCTTGGCGACGCACCTGATGAAAGGGAATCGGTAACGGCCGCCAGCGGGCTTTCCAGTCATACGACCCGGCGCAGCGCGGCCAGAATCCTGTTGGCTGAGGACAACATCACAAACCAACAGGTGGCCGTCGGGATTCTCAAGAAACTCGGACTGCGGGCCGATGCCGTCGCCAACGGCGAGGAAGCTGTCAAGGCCCTGCAGGACATTCCGTATGATCTGGTGTTGATGGATGTGCAAATGCCTGAGATGGATGGCCTGGAGGCAACGAAACGAATACGCGACCCCCAATCTACGGTTTTGAATCACGATGTTGTCATTGTCGCGATGACCGCCCATGCATTGCAGGGCGACAAGGAGCGGTTCCTTGGGGCCGGCATGAACGACTATGTTTCCAAACCTGTTAATCCGAAGGTATTGGCTGAGGTGCTCGATAGATGGCTGCCCCAGAAGGTAGAGAGCCTACAGGGAGTTGCTGCCGCCGAAGCGATTCCCGGTAGAATAGTCTCGCAGGAACAGCCTGTCTGCGTGTTCGACAAAGCGGCCCTTCTGGATCGTGTCATGGGGGACGAGGGATTGGTGCGGGAAGTCGCCGAGGCCTTCTGTTCCGACATGCCCAGTTTGATTTCACAGTTGGCCGATGCGGCGGCTGTAGGCGATGGATCCTTGGGCGCTCGCCATGCCCATACCATTAAGGGGGCAGCGGCCAATGTCGGCGCCGAAGCCCTGCGCGAGCTGGCTCTCAAGATGGAACAAGCCTGCAAGGCCAACGACCAAGAGACGATGCAAGTGCTGCTGCCTCAGCTGAAACATGCATTCACGCAACTGAAGGATGCGATCCAAAGAATGTGCAGTATATCGTCATAATCTGAGGAGCATACATGGAGTCTTGTGAGTGGACGGAACAAGAGGTCAGGTTCACAGGCAGAGCCCTTGTTGCTGACGACATTCGAGCCAACCAGATTCTGATGAAAGCACTGCTCACCAAATTCGGTCTGGAAGTGGCTTTGGCAGGAGATGGACGCGAGGCGGTCCAGAAGGCCCTGTCTGAAGCGTATGACGTGATCTTCATGGATATCCAGATGCCGAACATGGACGGCTACGAGGCAACACGGGCACTTCGAGAACAAGGCAGAACACTGCCCATTGTCGCTTTGACTGCTCACGCAAACAACGCAGATCAAACCCAGTGTCGCCTCGCAGGTTGTGATGACTACCTGTCCAAGCCGGTCGACAAGCTACGCCTCATCGAGACGCTTCGCAAATACTTGCACTTGGCGGAAGCCCCGCCGGCGGGATGTGCATCCGCGAAATCGCAGGCACGCCTCGGTGCAGCGGCAGCACCGATCATGGTGTCTGACACCGCGCAGGGTGAGACGGTGGACTGTGGGGAGGCGAACAGGCAGCCGGTCATCGACTGGAATGGGCTTGCCTCGCGTGGTTTTGACGAGGAACTTGTGCAGAGAGTCATGCCCATGTGCATCGAGGACAATCGGGAACGCCTGCAGAAACTCACCTTGGCTTTGAGGGCACACAATGTTGAGGAGGTCAGATCGCAGGCTCACGCTATGAAGGGCTCATTTGCCAATGTCGGAGCGGTCGAGTTGGCACAGGTCGCATGCTGCCTCGAAGACCAGGCCAAGAAACAGGACCTGTCAGCGGCGGAACGGCTGTTGTCCAGCATGGAGAATGGTTTTCAGAAACTTCAATCGTTGGTTTCAAAACCGGGTTGGGTGCAACTGTTGAAGGAGCAGACAATGCAGGTCGCTGCTCTTCATAGGAATTGAGTTGACAATGACCCTGGATATGAGGTCAGATTGCTATGGCAACCGATCGTCGTAGGTCGCTCCGCATCGCGATCGTCGAGGATGATGCGACCAGCAGAGTCATCCTGGAACAGATGCTCCAAAAGGGGCAAGTCCCCCTACGCGAGGTGAAGTGCGCCGATTCTCTCGCAGAAGCCGTTGCACTTCTCAATACGGGTCTGTTCGATGTTGTCCTGCTGGATCTGAATCTGCCGGATAGCACAGGGATGAATACCTTGGCGGAAGTCGTCCACCGACACCCTCGTCTGCCTGTGGTGGTCGTCACCGGTGAACACGATGAGAATATGGGCCTGGTTGCGGTGGCACAAGGGGCGGACGAGTACCTCATCAAGAGCGATTGTTCAGTTCACAGCCTGTTGAAGTCCATCTGGTATGCGATCGAGCGCAAAGAGGCGCAGAGAGCCAGAGACGGACTCCTTCAAGAACTGAAGGCTTCCAACCAGGAACTTACGGACTTTGCCTATGTCGTTTCACATGACCTCAAGGCCCCGCTTCGTGCTATCAGGACGATCTCCGATTGGCTGAGTGTCGATTATCAGGATAAACTGGATGAGCAGGGGAAGGAGAACCTCCTTTTGTTGCAGAACCGTGTTGGCCGGATGCAGAGCCTCATTGATGGAGTCCTCCAGTACTCCCGTGTCGGTCGCACAGAGCAAAGCACGGAAATTATCGACCTGGGCCAATTCGTGCCGGAGATCGTCGCCAGCCTCGATGCCCCGGAGCATATTTCGATCCAGATCGCGAACGACCTGCCCACGATTTGTGCCAACAGAATACGGATTACTCAGGTGTTTCAGAATCTCCTGGGGAACGCCATCAAGTACATGGACAAGCCGCAGGGGACTATTCTGGTAGACTGCGTCCATGACGAAGGGTATTGGCAGTTCAGTGTTTCCGACAACGGTCCGGGGATTGAGGAGAGACACTTCGATCAAATCTTCAAGCTGTTTCAGACACTTGCGCCGCGGGAGAACGCAGAAAGCACCGGTGTCGGCCTGACGATTGTCAAGAAAATCATCGAACTGTACGGCGGGGAGATTTGGGTCCAATCCGAAGTCGGCAAGGGGAGCACGTTCTTCTTCACACTGCCTCAAGCTGCATCGGACGTGTCACATGGGCGCTGTGCTGCTGCTACCGCAGGAAGATGACCAGACCCTGGACTAAAGGGCGACGGATTCCACACCATCGAGACTCCTACCTGAGCCAACATTTCGTTCCGCTTTCAATAGAACGAGTTCCCAATGACCTAATGATCTGCCGCTGATGAACAGAGGCCTCTCTACTCCAGGACTTCTTGTGTGACACCAGGTCTGATCTGTAGTGCTTCCGAATACCGGCCCGCAACGGTACCCCATCTGCGCGTGACGTCATGTCACTAGAATGTCTCCATCGGCCCAGATCTCCCGAAAAATCCGAACGCAGGGACCCCCTGTCAAGCACAAAAGAACGCGGTTTTCGGGATTTATCGGTCGGGGCATAGGACGGGTTGT
>CALEZT010000054.1 GCA_937927975.1 uncultured Phycisphaerales bacterium | reverse complement strand
CAGCAAAGAAAGAGGGTGTCGGTAAGCTCTGTTCCGATAAGGAGTTACGCGAGTATGCGTATAAAATGTACCTGACACCTTTAATTCGCCCCTATTTTGAAGGCTGGCCCTGCCCCCCTATTGGCTCCCTGATGAACCATCATTCGCGTCTGCCGCCGGTTCCCCTCTGATTACGCCATCAATTGTCAGGCTCTCTACAGCAAAGACTTGGTCTTCCCCATTGAACACAATGGGCACGCTATCTGCAACACGAAGTCCTGCCCAAACACCGGTTTTCCTAAGAAAGCGGTTTCCTTCCATGACTACTCCATCACCTTCGGGTAAGGGATGCGTCCACTTCGCCCAAAAACCACTCTCGGGAGAAACGCAGTCTTCCGCTATTATCGTTAACGAAGATGGCTTGGGGCCCACCCCGCTTAGTTCACGGTTAAGAGAAGTCTCTATTACGCTTTCCAGACGACGACAATTCGCATTTATCTGGTTCAACGCACTCAGCAAGCTGTCTCGGATATAGTCCTGCCGTTTGCTGTCAACGCTGCTCTTGGATAACATAGCTATGGACTGGTTGACGAAGTCCAAGATATTGGCCTCTGTCGCATCTCCCACATCGAATGCGTCTGCCGTCACAATGGGCAGAATTAGGTCTACCTCCTCGTCTGTGAAACAGTGGACATCCCTAAGCCCATGCATGACATCACATATCATTCCGCGATAAGCTGCCTGTAACTCTTCCTTTGTTAAATCAAATGTGGAGGCCGTGACTTTACCTCTCGAATACTCAAGAAAAGCTTGCTTCTGTTCGCCCTTCAACTCGCGAGCGCTGAAGTTCGGATCTTTCTGGCGCATCATGTACTCAAGAACCAACGAGAAAGGCCGGGATCTCGTCACAGTTGATATCGTATACAGTCCCTCGAACGTCGCGGCCTTACTGCATTTTTTGGTGTCTGCGGCGAGTCTCGTTGAGGGCGCGTACGGCCTCTTATTCAACCATCTGATCAACTCGCCTATTGTTTCATACGAGGCCATAAGCCTGATGCTCTGATTGATTTCGGCGTTTACCCCCATCAAAAGTAATTCAATCTGCCCGAACTCCCGTGTTTCAATCATGCCAGCGACGAGATCGTGGCTGGCAAGAGGAACGGAGATATCGTCGATTAGGAGAGAACGTACGTTCCCCGTCGGCTTCACTGGCGTGTCGAAGGCTATCACCTCGGGAGATTTCCCTGAAACATAATGCCCCAAGATCCCGGAAGGAACCTCCATGCTCACATTCAGAGTGATTCCGGTAAACGGCAGACGATAACGATCGGTTCTATTGACCCCATATTCTATCAGTAGATTAACAATCTCCGCATGTCCCTCCTGGGATGCAATAAGTATTGGAGTAACGCCATCCGCGTCTCTCGCGGCGGTAACGTCAGCCTTCGCTTCTATCAGCGCCCTGACAATATCCGTGTACCCTTTCTCGGCTGCCATCATCAGTGTGGTGGCACCGTACTTGTTTTGCACGTTCACGTCGGCACCACGTGCAATCAATCCGCGGAGTGTCCCCATATCGGCGATGCCCAGAGATTCGGAGAGTACTCTCAGCTTAGCCGTTGCCACATCAGAGTCTTGTTCTTGAGCCTTGCTATCACAGCCAACACAACCTGTACAAGCCAGACACAGTAGAACCGTTCGCAACCACCGGTAGTTATGGTGCCTTAATCGCATGACCTCATCTCCTCTTTACATATGGGAACACAAGAAGCTACCACGGTCTCAGCCTCCATTCTTGTACTTCAGGGATTGTCGTATGGCCCAATGCCTTGATCTTGTGTTGATCCATGGAGCGGTGCGGGGGACAGTCCCCATTCCCCTTCCAATAAGCAGCACGATGCCGAAGACACGCATATATCACCTCCTATGGTCTCTCAATACACCTCTGCGCGATGATGCATATTTCACTCCTGGGATATCTCTGAATGAATCCCTGATACCTGCGCTACGAGCGTGTAGGTACTCTTCACCTCTTGGATTTTCGCAGGACTGCGACCGCAATCAGAATCACTGCCAACAACGCCACGATTGCTATCGCAACCGCAATCACGCCTTCCGTCTGCGCCGCTTGATCTTGCTGGGCCATCCTTCCCGCCCACGAGGAACCACCCTGCGCGATCGAGGTGACACACGGGTAGAGAACCAACAGCGCGGCTGCGAACGTTTGGACGAGCATCTTGTGTCTCTTCATTTTCGGGTTTCCTCAGTTACTAACTCATGAAGACATATGCCGATTCCGTACATCCATTAACTGTAGTTGTCGCCACTATCCCCCAATTGGCTACCGCGCCGCTATTCGGCTGTCCTGTTACTCCGTTCTCAGCGGACGTGTCTAAATCGCACCCCAAGCTTGGTGCTTGACACGGAAAAGAACCCCGTCTGCAACACCAAGGTATTCGAGGATACCGTCCTTGTGGAAAGTCGGTCCACCCTCCACGATCCTGTCGTAGATTGGGTCTTCCTGCCCGTCAATACACACGAGCCACTTGTCACCCTTCTTGGCCCCATAAGCCACATGCTTGCCGTCAGGGCTGAAAATAGGTCTGCCCGCTATCTCATCGTAAGGCCGGCCTTCCTGCCCATCCACAACCAAGAGCCATTTGTCGCCCTTCCTGGCCACGTA
>CALEZT010000053.1 GCA_937927975.1 uncultured Phycisphaerales bacterium | reverse complement strand
GCCCTCGGCCTGCGTCTCGCCACCGGGCCCGCCGAACGGGCCGCGGAACATCATCGGCCCCATATCGGTCTGCATCGCGCCACGGCCGCTCCGATTTCTGGAGGTCGAGGTTTGGCTCTGGTTGAAGAGCTGGTTGATCACATCGGCCGTGTTCGTCGCGTCGGCGTAACGGAGCTGGAAGACCCGCACGTCGGCGACCTTGGCGGTCTTGTCGTCGAGCGATTCGATGATCTCCGCGACCAGCATCAGAGCCTCTGAGGGACCGCGAACGACGACGGAATTGGTCTGCTCGTCGGCGGCCGCAACGACCTGAACGTTCATGGAGCCACCCGCCTGGCCGCTCTGGGAGGTCTGGCCGGGCCGGCCGCCCCGGTCACCGCCTCGCATCTGCATCATCATTTCAAAGGGTCCCCCGCCCGCGCCCCCGCGATTATTGGAGCGGTTCCGGCTGGTGCCCTGGGCCTGCTGTTCAAAGATGTTGTTGATCAGCGTCGCGGTGCTGGCCGCGGTGGCGTTGGTCAGCCGGAAAACGCGGATCTCCGCCACCGACGCCATGTGCGTGTCCAGAGCCACCACGATCTGCATCAGACGCCTGATGTTGGCTGTGGTGTCGGTGATGATCAGGGCGTTGCCGTCTTCATTGGCTTCGATGCTGGCGTATTCCGGGCGCAGCGATTCGAGGTTGTCCTTCAAGGCGGTGGCCGTCACGTGCGCCACCGGGATGACATACGTCACGACGCTGTCGCCGGCGACGACCGCGTTGGGGTCGCGGCCTACGAGGACCGGGACGTTCTCCTTCTTGGCGTTCGCCAGGGTCACCACCTTGAGGGTCCTGGCCGTCAGGACCGTGGTCAGACCTTTTTCCTTGAGAATTGAGTTGATCAAGGAGACCGCCTCCGCCAGCGGGATGGGCTGACGACTGATCACCGTCATCCGGCTGTCGGACAGGGTCTCGTCCGAGATGATCGTCAGCCCCGCGGTCTCCGAAAGGTACTCCAGAACCGTCTGCAAGGGGGCGTCCTGGAAGTTGAGCTTGACCCGGATCTCTCCGTTGGTCTTGACCACCTCCACCGGATCGGTCCGCCTTTGGGACGGCGGGCCGGAGGACTCCTGGGCCGAGACGACGCCGGACAAGACGATGAAGGCTGTCGTCAGGACCAAGCCTACCTTTTTGACTCTACATGATCGCATTGCACTCACTCCTTCGCACAGGTCAATGACAGGACGTCCCGAACCGCCAGGCTACTGTCCGATTTGTTGTTTTCGTTGCTCCATGAGGCGTCTGATGATGTCGGACTCCGCTCCCGAGGGCGCTGCCGCTGGGGGGGTCGTAGACTGCCCGGTCGGCGCAGGCGCCGGCGTCGCCACCAAGTCGAGCATCTGACGGGTGGTCAGGTTGCCGTGGCCCCCTTCGAGATCGCGCCCCATCTCAACGACGGTCGTCCGATCCTCGTGAACGTATTCGAGCCCGTCGAGGGTCAGCGTCTTGATGGCGCCTCGCGCGACCGGGTCGCCGCGGCGCAGTCGCAGGACCGTGCCGTTCTGGGTATCCTCGATGAACGCGATGAAATCGTCGTTCTCCTGCACGACGCCCTTGAGCAAGAAGTACGACTCGGGATTGGGCATGATCCGCGCAGGCTCCTCTCTTCTCTCGACCACGGGACGGGGCGCCGTTCGCTGGCGGGAGAAGATGTTTCGCTTGAGAATGATGTCGAAACTGGCCCAAGAACCGGGTTGCGCCGCGGCGTTCGGATCGACCGCCGCGGTCGTCTGGTCCGTCCCCCGACGAGACCGCTGGCACTGGCCGGTCTGGGGCCACAGAACCAGAATCAGACCGGCGGCAGCCATCGCCCACGACAGGACGCTCGCGCGACTAGAGCATTTCGTTTTCATCGTTGACCTCCGGTCGTGTGTTCTCGAATGGTTTCTCAGAGGGGCTCGACGCGGAACTCAGGGAGATGGCCGAAAGTCGAAGCTGCAGGGACATGTTGTCGCCGGACTCGCTGCTGGACCCGAGCTGCAGGTCGACCACTTTCACCGGCAGTTCCGAGGTCTCCACCCGGTAGAGAAACGACGCGACCGCATCGAGCGAGCCCCGCCCGGCCAGCACGAACGTCGTTTCGACGATCCCTTTCTTGTTGTCCGTTCGGTCCGGCTTGACGGAAGTCACGCCCAGCCGGGTCTGACGGGACCACTCCGTCAGCGCCCTGGCGATCCGGCTCTCCGATCCGGTGGTGTTTTGGGAGTCTTCGGACATGAGGCTTTTCCATCGTCGTTCCAGATTCGTCTTCTTCGCAAAGACGTTCTGGGCCTCGGCGATCTGCGCCTCGAGCTCCAGTTTCTCGTTCGTCGTTGCCTCGCGGCCGGCCGACAGCGGATTGACGATGAACGTGTTGAGCGCCAGAGCGCCCACGACCACGATCATGGCCAGCGCGAGCATTCGTTCTCGTTTCGATAGAACCATGGCTACTTGGCCCCTTTGAAGGTGAAACTGATGGCGAACTCCTTTTCCCGCGAGTTCTGCCCGACGTCCCGAATGTGGATCAATTTGGTGTTGGCGAAGGCCGGGTTTCGGTCGATCTTGTCGAACACCTCATAGAAGCTCGACTCGTTCGTAAGTTTGCCGACCACCGAGCCGACCCCGCTCTCGTTCAACGCCAGGCTGGTCGCCCAGACCGTGCCCTCCTGGGGAAACGCCTGCGTCATCTCGCGGAGACAACTGAGGAATCGCGGGTCGGTGGCGCCCCAACTGCTGGCGTAGGTCAGGCGGGCAACCACGTCCTTTGCGGCCGTCAAGTCCTTATCCATGTCCACCAATTGCTGCTTGTACGCCGCGATGTCGCGTCGATCGGCCTGCCAACCCAGAAGCCACAAGCCCAGGCCGGCCAAACAGACCACGCCGATCCCGGCCGCCCACACGAGGAACCGCTTGTGGCTGGCCTTCTTCTTCTCGCCGATCCGAGGGTTGAGGAAATCGACCGCAAGACGTTCCGGCCCGACGGCCGTCAGGGCCACCGCCGCGGCGGCCACCACATGATTGGGCTCGGTCCCCGCGGGAATCCTGACGCCCGCGGGCAGCAGCCCGGATCGAGCGTCGCGAACCGAGATCTGATGCGATCCGAGCCGCTCGTTGATCTGTTTGAAAACCTCACCCGACAACCCGAAGGCGTCGAACGCGGAAACGTGGTGCGGCGGGGCCTGATCCTGTCGCGACGACAGAAGGATCTGCCGCTGGATCGTGGTGGTCAGGAGGTCCGCATAGCCCGAAGGGTCGCCGTCCACCACGAGCGGGATGTGTTTGATGAACTGTGGACTTCCGTTGGACTGGCCCCAGAATTCACAGTACGTGGGCCGGGTGTACAAGCCATAGCGAAAGACCGATCCGTTCTGGGAGGGTCTGCCGCCGCAGGCGAAGGCCGACACGGTGATCGACTGGACTTGAACGCCCGCCGCTGCCGCCAGTTCCTTGACCCGCTCCACGATCTGACGCCGGGCGGCCAACAGAAGGACCTGGCTCTTCTGCGACGTGCTGGTCTTGCCGCAGTAGTCAAACACCAGTTCCTCGGAGTTCAAGGAGAAGGCCCGCTCCGCCTGGATGCTCAGCATCCCGGCCAGAGCTTCCGGCGTCGCCGGGGGCGTCTCAACCTCCTTGGCCAGGACCCACTTTGCCGCCAGACCGACCACGGCTTTCTTTGCCGTGAATCCTTTCTCACGAAGAAACCGTCGAAGCTGCTGGCCCAATTCGACGACGTTTTCCGGCGAAAGCTCCCGATCCCAGGAGAGTTCGCCGGCCCCGCGGATCTCCGGGCGACCCGCGCGGACGCAGAGCTCCGTCGCGACGACCCCGCAGTCGTCGATGGCCAATCCCAACAAATGGCGTGTGCCGACCATGTTCCCGTCCCGTCAATGCATACTCAACACAACTCTGGTGAGGGGCTGGCCCTTCCTCAGGGCCGCCACGATCTCCGGCTGCAAAGGCCAGCCGAAATGAGTGAGGCTCCGCCAGTACACCACGCGCGGCGAGCCCTCCTGGGTGTCCAGAATGACCCGACACCGCTTGTAGGCCCGCCCGTTGCCGGACAGGCAGATGATGTCCGCGGAGTACTGATACGACCGCACGGTGATGTAGCTGCCGATCCCGATCGCTTTTTCCTGACTGAGCACCTGAGTCACCCAGGCGATCGAGTCGAGGCTGCCGCTGTTGGTCTGGCGATACGACACGAGAGAGGCCGCGTCGCTCTCCTCCAGTCCAGGCAGACACAGCAGCACTTCCTTGGGCGCGGTGTTCACGTTCACAAGGCCGGGAAGCGTCGACTCGCTGCTGGTGGTCAATTTGTCGGCGATCAGAGCAAACTCGTCGGCGGTCATCTGCGAGCGATAGTAGAAATCCAGGATATTCTCGAAACCGGGGTTCGAACTGATCCCGCTTCGCTGGATGATTTCGATGGCCCGCTCCTGCTTGAACTGCTCCTCCAGGAGCGTTTGCAGACTCGACGCCGCGGTGCTGTCGGTGATGTTGATGCGGGCGCTGCCGTCGGCGTCCACGTTCTTCTCCGTGCTGTAGACGGTGACGTAGTCGTAGAACCCTGCGTCGAGCCGGCCGTTGTGATTGTCGTCCGGCTCGCTCTCATCGCCGTCGTTCTCGTGGTCGTCGAGGTATCCGTTGAGATTGGTGTCCTCGCCGTAAAGCAGTTCTTGGGAAGCGCCTTTGATCAGGAGGATTTCATCGACCGTCTCCAGCGGCAGGTTCTTGCACTGGTATCCGTCCGATTGGAGCAGATAGTATTCGCTCTCGGCGCCGCCGGTGGTGACGTCGGTGTCCTCGTCGCGCCAGTCGATGATCGAAGCCGCCAGTTCGGCCGTCATCCCGGGCAGTTTCTGGAGCATCTCCAGCGACGCGGAGTTCAGGTTGATCTTGCCGGCTTCGTCGGTCAGGCCGTAGTCGAACTCCCGATCGCTTTCGAGGTTCGAGCGAAGAACCCAGAAGTACCCCTTGCCCACTTCCTGGGCCTCGTACAGATCGCTCTCGTCGGACTCGATGCCGCCGTTCTCGGTCAATTCGACGATTCTGGCGATGACGTACTGGAGGGCCCCTTCGGCGATGCATTCCGCCTGGAGCGACGCGATGTGATTGGCCGAAACGGCCGCCGCGACTCGCATCGAACGAGCGAACACCAGAGCCAGCCCCGCCAGCACCAGCACGACCCAGATCGTGACGATCAACACCGTTCCGTGTTGTCTCATCGTGCGACACATCATCTGCCTCCTCCTCCAGACGTCGCCCCGCCGGAGGTCATGCCGCCCGCAGACGACCCTCCTGAAGCGGCGCCTCCCGACGAACTGCTGCCCGTCGACGTGTCGCTGGTCGTTTCCGCAGCCTTGCACGCAATGGCGAAGGATTGAATCAGACGTCGCGTCTCGGGCTCTTTCGTGCTGTTCGGGACGGTCTTGCCGTGCCGGGCGAAGTAGGCGATCTCGACCTCAACCTCGACAGCCTTGGGCAGGCTGTTGGCGTCTTCCGAAGAGTCCCAGTCATCCAGCCAATCATCACCGTCGTGGTATCGAAAACTGAGCGAGGTGACGTTGCGGCACAGAACCTGCTCCTGCGGCTGGACCTCCTTGGGCGCCAGCAGATTCGTCGTCACCTCCCGAATGAGCTGATAGGTGGTGTGGTTGCGCTGGTCGGACTCGGTGTCTTGCTTGAGAAGCAATGCGATCTTTGCCACGCCACCGCTGAGGCTGCTGTCGTCGGCATAAACGTGGGTGGTGTAGAATTCGAGGGAATCGTTCTCACTTCCTTTGAAACCGGCTGCATTGGTGCCGACGAACGGGCCGGCCAGCCCATTGCTGTCCGGCGGCAGCACCCCGAGAACATCCTGCTTGATCAGCTCAATCGCGTTGAGGGCCTGCGCTGTGGGATCGACCGCAAGCAATGAGCTGCGATGGGCGCGAAAACCCGTGTACAAAGCGGTGTAGAGCGAGGACGCCACCGCGACCATCAGGACCATGGCCACCAGAAGCTCCATGAGCGTGAAACCGCTGGAGCCCTGCGAATACCAGGTTGTCCTTCGCGTCGGCGCCACGTCAGCTATCCTCCGGATACATCAACGTGCTGAGCGTCACTCCTTGCTGACGGCCGACCGAACGCCAGGACACCGTCAGCTCGAGTTCGCGAACCAAGGCGTCCGTCCAGTTCTTCACCGTCATGGACCACTCGTAGCCGTCCCATTCCTTGTCATCGAACCGACCCCGCTGGTTGCCGTCCTGCCATTCGCCCGTCACGATCAGCTCGGTCAACTTGGCCTTGGCCAAAGAGGCTGCCTCCATCTGCCTGCGCGACTGGCCGGCCAGCCGTGTGCACAACCCAATGCTCCGCATCGCCACCGGCATGATCACCGCGATCAGCACGATCGTCGCCAGCAGTTCCATGAACGTGAACCCGCCGCGCTCCATCGACCGCTTTCCTTGCGGCCGAGATCGATCAAACCGTGTTGTCGAGTCATTGTGCCGCATATTGCGTGTAGATCCGATCGGACTCTGTGATGGAAAAGGACTCGGTGACCGTAGGACAGGCGATCTCGAGGGCTCGTCCGCGTCGATCGATGAGCCGGATCGTGGCCGCGGTGACCGTGCCGTAAGGGGTGAACTGCACGAACACGTCGCGGTCCTCCTGCTCGATGCCCTCCAGCACGATGACAAGGTCTTTGGGCACGGTGTAAGCCTTCCCAAAGCCGGTTTCGAGCCGCTCGAAGGTCCCGGCCTTCTGGACCGTCAGCCAGCACGTCCGTTCCCGGGTGTCAAAGTTCAACCGGTAAATGAGTCCCTCGCTGATGGCCTGAGAACGGGCGAACTGCGTCAGAGTCAGGATCTGGGCGGCCGCGTCGTCGCCCCTGCGGGACGCGAAGAACCCGCGAAGAGACGGCGCCGCCATCGCCAGGACCGTCGACAAAATCACCATGACCAGGATCAACTCCAGGAGCGTCAAGCCCCTGCGTGAATCGGGTTGTCTGAATCGTGCGGTCATGGTCGTTTCTACTTACGGATACGGAAAGGTCACGTCGCAACGATCGATCAGTTGTCCTCGGACCAGTTGGTGATGTCGTCGTCGCCGCCCTGTCGGCCGTCCGGGCCATAGGAGGACAGGTCGTACCCATCCTGGTTCATTTGCCCTGGGTATCGATAAATGTACTCGCCGCCCCAGGGGTCCAGAGGAACGTTCTTGCTCAGATACGGCTGCTGCCATCCGTCGGAGTCCGAGGTCGGCTTCTGGACGAGGGCCCGCAGCCCTTCCACGGTCGTGGGATACCGACCGCAGTCGATCTCGAACGCGTCCAGGGCGACCTCAAGTTGCGAGATCTGGGTCTTGGCGGCGGTGATCTTCGCCTGCTGGCCTCGCCTGGCGAACTTCGGGGTTACAATCGCCGCCAGCGTGGCCAGAATCACCAGCACTAGCAGCAGTTCGATCAATGTGAAACCCGAATGCGTCGCGGGATTCCGTTTCAACGGCTCTCTCCTTTTGTCAGCCCACAGTTTCATAAGCATCCCAACTCAAAAACGTCCACGGATTATGCCGAGCCGCCCTAGCGGATCAGCTCCTGCATGTTGAATATCGGCAGAATCATGCCGATCACAATCGTGCCGACCAGGGCCGCCATGACAAACAGCAGCGCCGGTTCAGCCATCGCCACCAGCATTTTGAGGTAGCGGTCGAGTTCCTGCTCATAGGCACCCGCCAGACGGGTCAGCTCCTTGTCCAGCCGCCCGCTCTCCTCCGCGACGGCCACCATCTCGATGACCGACGTCGGAAACAGCTCTTTCGATCGTTCCAGACTGCGGGCCAGGGAGACCCCTCGCTGTACGTCGTCGATCGCGCCGTCCACGGTGTCCGCGAGGACCTGGTTTCCGATCGCCTCCTTGGCGACCCGCAGTGCGGCCACCAGCGGCACGCCCGCGCCGACCAGGGTGCCCAGCATCCGACAGAACCGCACGAGCGCGAACCTGGCGACGGCCCGCCCGAACAGGGGCGACCGAAGCAAGGCCTGTTCCATGAGCCGTCGTCCCTCCTGGCTGGCGCGGATCCGCTGAACCCCGAAGACCAGCAGCGCAACGAAAATCACCAGCACGAACCAATAGTCCACTGCCATCCCGCTGACCGAGACGATCGCCTTGGTCAATCCCGGCAATGATCCGCCGTACTCCTGGAACATCGTCGAGAACCGCGGGATGAAGTAGATCAGCAGGAATACGAGGATTCCTGTGGCGAGCACCGACAGGATCACCGGGTATACCATCGCAGAGGTGACCTTGTCTTTCAGTTCCTTTTCCCGAGCTCGGAAGGTGGCGATCTGCTCCAGCACCACATCGAGAAAGCCGCCGGTTTCGCCGGCCCGGACCATGGCCACATTGACCGGGGGAAACGCGCGGGGATGCTGGCCCAGGGCGTCGGCCAGGGCCATGCCGCCGGCCACCTGATCGTGAACCGTCGCCCAGAGTTGGGCGGCCGCGGGCTTGGCGGCCTCATGACTCAGAATGCTCAAGGCCCTGCTCAGGGGAATTCCAGCCGCCAGAAGGTTGGCCAACTGTCGCGTGAAGGACTCGACCTCGGCCCTGGAAACCCGTCCGCGACGACGTATTGCGCCGTGGCTCGGACGATCCTCCTGCCTCTCGATGGAGACGGGATTGAGCTTGCGGCTGAAAAGCTGATCGATTGCGGAGGCGCGGTCGGCGGCCACGAGCTTGTCGGCCACCTGGCGGCCCTGAGTATCGATCGCTTTGTAGACGAAAGTTGCCATCGTACGTCCTTACTGGCGATCCGCCTCGTCTGCGAAATCCCGCATGGTGAACATCTCATCCTTCGTGACTCGCATGATCTCCTCAACCGTGGTGCGTCCGTCGTGCAGGTGTCGGAAGCCGTCCTCGCGGAGGCTCCTCATGCCTTCCTTGACGGCGATCTTGCGGAGTTCGGGAGCCGAGGCGTTCTCGATGATCAGCGACCGGACATCGTCGGTGACCATCATCATTTCAAAGATGCCGAGTCGGCCGCGATAGCCCGTCCCCTGGCATTGGCGGCAGCCGCGACCCTTGTAGAGGACGTCGGGCAGCTTGTCGCCGAATCGCTTCTTGAGGGGAGCCATTTCATCCTTCGACAGAGGCTCCCGGCAATGCTTGCAGATCGTGCGGACCAGCCGCTGGGCCAGCACCGCTTCCAGAGACGACGCCACGAGGTACGGCTCGATCTTCATATCGACCAGGCGGGTCAATGCGCTGGGGGCGTCGTTGGTGTGCAGGGTCGAGAAGACCAGGTGCCCCGTCAGAGACGCCTGGATGGCGATCTCCGCGGTTTCGGAGTCTCGAATTTCGCCGATCAGCACGACGTCGGGGTCGTGACGGAGGATCGCGCGAAGACCGCTGGCGAAGGTGAGTCCCGCCTTGCGGGAGACCTGGATCTGGTTGATCCCGTGGAGCTGGTATTCGATGGGGTCTTCGATCGTGATGATCTTTCGCTCGGTGTCGTTGATGGCCGACAAGGCCGCGTAGAGGGTGGTGGTCTTGCCGCTGCCGGTGGGGCCGGTCACGAGAATGATCCCGTGCGGTCGCTCCAGGACCACGTCCATGATCTTGAGGTCCCTGGCGGACATGCCCAGCTTGTCCATGCCCAGAAGGACCGACGAGCGGTCCAGCAAGCGAAGGACGACCGCCTCGCCGTAGATCATCGGGATCACGGACACGCGGACGTCGATCTCGCGACCGGAGATGATGATCTTGATGCGACCGTCCTGCGGGACGCGCTTTTCCGCAATGTCCAGTTTGGCCAAAATCTTCAGACGCGAGACGATGGCCGCCTGGAACTGCTTGACCTCGGCCGCGACGGAGGCCTCCTGGAGCACGCCGTCGATGCGATAGCGGACTCGGAGGCTCTCCTCGAACGGCTCGATGTGCACGTCGGTCGCGCGCAATTCGATCGCTTCGGTCAGGATCTGATTGACAAACCGGATGATGGAGGCCCCTTCCGCGGCCTCCGTCAGGTCCATGTCGTCGTCCGAATCGGTGTCGACGACCTGCAGGCCGTTTTCTCCGGCCTCCGAGATCATCGACTGGACGGTGTCGGCGCCGACGCCCAGATACCGTTTGATGCAACGGTCGATCTCCGCCAGCGGCGCCAGGGCGATCTCGAAGTCCCGGCCGGTGGCCAGACGCAGTTCGTCGATCGCCGAGGTGTCGAAGGGATCGCTCGTGACCGCCAGCAAATCCCCGTTTTCGGCCTGCACCGGGATGATGTGTTTGTCCAGGAGAACGCGGGCGGGAAACTGGGCGAGGAACTCCCGCGTGAACGTGCGAGGTTCGAGCTCGACGAACTGCAAACCCAGTTCGCGAGCCAGGAACCGCAGCAACGGCTCCTCCGCCACGCCGCAGACCGTGAAGGCCCGGGTCGGCGGCTCGCCCTCGGAGAGCAAGCCGCTGATTCCCCGGGCCGCGGATTCGTCAATCAGACCCTGATCGAGCATTCTGTGCACAAGTGCATTCATGGGATGGACCGCGCCTTAGTTCAGAGTTCCGTTCAGGACCAGTATGGCTTCCTGCTTGACCGTAAGGAGCTGACGCAGATCCTGCTGCGCAGTGGCGAGATCCTGTTGGGCCTTCACGCGGGCGGCCCGCAGTGCGGTGAGCTGCTGTTTGATCGTCTCGGCCGACGCGGACTGGTTCTCCAGCGTGGCGCTCAAGGCCTCGGCAGCCTTCTCCACCGCGGTGGGCTGTCTGTTCTCCTCGCCAGGGAACCGGGGCCGGTTGCCTGCTTCGCCGCCGCGACCACCCTGCCCACCGGGGCCGCCCCGCATGCCCATGCCGCCGAACATGCCGCCGCGACCGCCCAGGTTGTCGCGACTGAGTTCCATCACCTTCGTCAGGCGCGGCTCGATCACCTTCCAGGATTCGTCGTCGGCGCCAAGCTGCTCCTTCCAGCGTTCCATCATCCGCTGACGCATCTGAGCCGGATCAAAATTGCCGCCGGCCCCGCGTTCGCCTCGATTGCCCCGATTGCCGCCGGCCTGCGGCTGAGCGAAGCACAATCCTGCAATCGCCAGAGCCAGGACACCCACCGCCATACCGATTGTCACTCTTCTTCTCTGCATCGTGTTTCTCCTTCTTACGTGGTTGAAAATCGTGCCGATCGGCACATATACACGTCGGGCCCCTGGCCCGGACTCCTCCCTTAACACAGCGAGTGGAGGGCGGCAAACGTGTCCTCCATCCCGGCCGGGCAGATCATCCCCTCGCGACGACACCGCCACGCCCGAGCTGGAAAGCCTGCCCATTGTCCGGCCAGACGGCTTTCTCCGCAAGCTCCGACTTTCAGCGGCCAGCCCGTCCAGCCTTCCCTCAGTCCCTTGTTGACGAACTGCTCCAGCTCGATTCGCATTTCGTCGGAATTCATTCTTTATCTCCCTATCTATCGGATATTTTCGGATGGTCCTGTGATCGATACTGCGTTGGACACCCAGTAAGTGGGCGGGCGCCGCAGGTGGTTACAGGAAAATGGAGGTTCCGTAAAATCGCGGCTCACCCTCCTATTAGAGGGGTCACAGACGTTCCTCGTGCGAAATTCTTGCCGCCGGGGGCAGATTTTTCCTGTCACCGCGCCGTCCACCGACACCACTAGAAAGATGAACGGCAAGCACATGGAGATTGCTGGACGACCGACAGGAATTCTGTAGAATAGACGTGTGGAAAACACAGACTGGTCCGATGTTGTCGCTTCGCGGAATGGTGATGAGGACGCGTACGCCCGACTGGTGCGGCGGTACGAGAAACCCATCACCGGTTTGCTTTGGCGATTCACTCGGGACCCGGTTGAGTGTGAGGAACTCGTGCAACAGGTATTCGTAGACGCCTATTTCAGCCTCAAGACCTACCGCGGCGACGCCCCGTTGCTGCACTGGCTGCGTCGAATCGCCACCCGCACGGGCTACCACTTCTGGCGGGACAAGGCCCGCGAATCCGTGGAAACCACGCTCCCGGACTCGGATATTCTGGAGCAGATCGAGGCCGCCGAGGACGACGGCATCGATCCGGCGGAGGCCGCTGCGGTTCTGCAACGACTGCTGGCCCGATTGCCCGCGGACGACCGCCTGGTCCTGACGCTGATGTACTTCGAGGACTGCGGCACCCAGGAAATCGCAGAACGCATGGGATGGAGCCGGGCCAAGGTCAAGACCCAGGCGCTGCGGGCCCGTCGCAAGATCAAGGAAATCGCCGAACGAGAACACCTTTTGGAGAAACTCGGATGGACGCTTTAGAGGCTCTGGCGAAACTGGCTCTCAAGGCACGCGAGGAATCGATCCCGGTCTTCGATGTGGCCGATCAGGTCCGACTGCGAATCAGGTCCGAGAACTCGGCATCGGTCACGTTGATCCCCCTGGGCCTGTTCGGAGGTTTGTCCGCGGTGGCGGCCTCGATCACCCTGTTCCTGGCGATTGAGTTCTGGAAGTACATGAGCAGTCCCGTGATGGAACTGCTCGCTCCCCTGCCGGAGATGCGGTTATGGTAGATTCGCCAAAACACAGCCACCCTGCGGCGCCCCATCGGGTGCCGCCGACCCGACAGCAGATCATCGCCCAGGTGCTCGTTTCTGCGGTGATCCTCATTTCCGGCGTCATTATCGGCAGCGGCGGGACGATCCTGGCGCTTCGCGATCGGATCATCCCGGCAAGGACGACACCCGTCACCGAACCGGGTCGCGACGACACGGGCCACAGGACGGAGGGCCCCGCCAACGAGATCGTATCGAAGTGGACGGTCGAATACGGCCTCACCGAAGCGCAGTCCCTGCAGGCGAGGGAAACGTTGATCGACCAGTTTGCGGCGATCCATTCCCTCTGGACGAAATTCCAGACGGCTGAGCAGACCGAGCGTGAGAAGCTGGCTCTCGCAATGAAGAGCATTCTGACTGAGGACCAGTTCACCCGGTGGGAGGCGGATTTCAGGCGAATGGTCCAGGACATGCAGCGCATGCGTCCGTTCGACCCGAGCCGGGGCGGCCGTGGCGGACCTCGGCCGGATTGGCGTCCCGATCGGCCCAGAGACCCCAACGATCGACGCGAGGGCTGGCGTTCCGGACCGCCCAGAGACCCCAACGGCATGCGGGGAGACTGGCAACGCGATGGGTTCAGAGGTCCCGGCGCCCGACGCGGCGACTGGGGACGCGACCGATCCAGAGACTCCGATGAGATGCGCGGCCCTCGACCGCCGGAAGGGACCGTGGTGGACCCCAACAGTTCCCCGAAGGATACGCCTCAGTTGAGATAAACCGCCGCCGCCGGCAGGGAACTACTCAAAGATCAGGACGCCAAACTTCTCGAACTCGTGAAAGCTGGGCCCCACGCGGGCCCAGTCCCAACCGGCGGTCTTGTCGCCGTCGTAATCCATCCGATAGACGTTCGCCCGCCATCGAGCGCCGGGCTTGGGCGGGACGTTCTGCAGAGGTTTGAGCAGTTCGAACGGGACGAACACCTCCGCCCGCCACCCGGTGACACTCGCGCCGGACTGCTTGGGTCCCCCGAAAGCCACCGTCGCCCTGCGGGTCTTGCGGCTGCCCTCATAATGCCAGGGACGCCAACCGAGGAATTGCCCGTCGAAATTGGGGATCAGGATGGGCAGTTCGAAGCCCAGAGGCGAGATCTCGTACTCGAAATAAACCGGGTGCCGCTCATCCGGCCACAGGAAGAACTCGAACACGTCTTCGTTCCATAGATCCAGGAAGTCCTCGCTCATCGTCGCGGTCAGGACGCGGTCCTGCGCGTCCATGAGCACATACAACCCCGTCTGCGAGTAGAGCATCTTGAACTGCGTCCGATATGGATGACCGTCGGCGCTGCGTGAGACCAGTTGCGTCCATGAGGCCTTTGACCAGGGGGCGGCGGCGCCGTGGCCGTTGACATCGAAATCCTCGGTTGACGGAACTCGCAGCGTTCTGAGAACCCGTTCGCCTCCGGTCGATGGACGCGCAAACCACCAGAAAGCACTCGCGAGCAAGGCAACGACAGTCACAACAGAAAGCAGACGCCCGTTCATGACAGATCCTCCCTTTCCACAAATCCGATCCAGGTGCACAACAACCATTCGAATCGTCATTGTACCCGGTCGCACGGAATCACGGCTTAAATTCTGCCACAAGGGAAGTGATTGTCGCTTTTGCGTCGCCGAACAGCATTCGGGTGTTGCTCTTGAAGAACAGCGGATTGTCCACACCTGCGAAACCGGGGTTCAGCGAGCGTTTGAGCACGATGCAGGTTCGGGCCCGGTCCACCTCGATGATGGGCATGCCCCAGAGCGGACTGTTCCGATCCTCCTTGGCCGCAGGGTTGACGACGTCGTTTGCCCCGATGACGACCGCGACGTCCACCGTCTCCATGGTTGGGTTCACATCCTGCGGCTCAACCAGTTGCTCGTAAGGGACATTCGCCTCGGCCAGCAGGACGTTCATATGTCCAGGCATCCGTCCAGCCACCGGATGAATACAGTACTTGACGTCGGCTCCGTTCTCCTCCAGAAGTTCGACCAGCTCGCCCACCGCATGCTGCGCCTGGGCTGCGGCCATTCCATAGCCGGGAACGATGACCACGCTGTTGGCCGCTTCGAGCATCAGGTATGCATCCGAAGGGCTCAGGGGATGAGCCTGGCCCTGGTAACCTGCGGTCTGGCTGGCGGTCGTCGCCCCAAAGCCGCTGAAAAGCACGTTCCCCAGCGAGCGGTTCATCGCCTTGCACATGATCTTTGTAAGGACCAGGCCCGATGCGCCGACCAACGCGCCCGAGACGATCAGGACGTTGTTGCTGATGGTGAAGCCCGCGGCGCAGGCGGCCAGGCCGGAATAGCTGTTCAGAAGACTGATCACCACCGGCATGTCCGCCCCTCCGATGGGGATGGTGGATGTCGCGCCGAGGATCAGCGACAAGACCACGACGCCCAGGAGCAGCACGTAAGCGAGAGTCCCGTTCACGGCGCCGATGGAGAAGAACGCGCCCAGAGCGACGGCGGCCAGCACAAGGACCGCGTTGACGAGATTCTGCCCCTTGTACAGAATGGGCTTGCCGCGGATCCTGCCGGAGAGCTTTCCGTAGGCGACGAGGCTGCCGGTGAAGGTGACGCCGCCGATCAGAACCGTCAGCAGGATTGCGGTCCGCGTGAAGAGATGGATCTCCGTGCCCTGCGCCCAGGCTCCATGGAACTCCGCCCAGCCCACGAGCATGCTGGCCAGGCCTCCAAATCCGTTGAACAGGCCCACCATCTCCGGCATGGCCGTCATCTGAACGAGCCTGGCCGCCAGGGCGCCGACCGTGACGCCGACGCCTGCGCCGGCAAGCAGCCACACCCATCGGATCTGGGCCATCGCGGTCAAAGAAACCCCCACAGCGATCAGCATCCCCAGAGCGGACACGAGATTCCCCCGCCGGGCCGTCACGGGCGAGCTGAGCATCTTGAGACCGAACACGAACAGGATCGACGCCGCGATGTATCCCAGGCCTCTCATCAACTCTGCGTTCACGGTTTACCCCCATCCTTGCCCTTGCTCTTGAACATCCCCAGCATCCGGTCCGTGACCAGATACCCGCCGACAACGTTGATCGTCGCGAACGCCACCGCCAGAGCCGACAGGACCAGCACCGCGATTCCGCTCTGGTCATGCCCCAGCGCCAGCAAGGCCCCCACGATGGTGATACCCGAGATGGCGTTGGACCCCGACATCAGCGGCGTATGCAACTGCGACGGCACCTTGCGGATCAGCTCGACGCCCAGGAACATCGCGAGCACGAACACGAAAAACAGCAAAGACAGTGTTGTAGCGTTCAATTCCACGATCAAACCCCCGTTCAAACCATCGCCTTGATTGACGGATGCACGACCTGTCCCTGATGGGTGATGAGGCAGCCGCGAAGGATCTCGTCCTCCGGGACCAGCTTGAATCGTTTGCCTTCCTTGTCCCAGAAGTGCTCCACGAAATTGGCGAGATTGCTGGAGAACATCTGACTGGCGTGAACCGGTACGCGCCGCTGCAGTTCGGGCACGCCAACGATCAGCACACCGTTCCGCTCGATCTCCTGGCCCAGCTTCGAAGCCTCGACGTTTCCGCCTGTCTCCACCGCCAGGTCCACGACGACGCTGCCGGGCTTCATGCCGTCCAGCATCTGGTTGGTCACAATCACCGGAGACTTGCGGCCGAAGACCCGAGCGGTCGTGATGACGACGTCGGATTGGGCGCACATTCGAGCCATCGCCTCTCGCTGCTTGTCCAATTGCTCGGGCGTGAGCTGTTTGGCGTAGCCATCCTTGGTCTGCCCGGTTTCCCCGAGGTCCACGACCAAGGGCTTGGCGCCCAGCGAGCGGACCTGATCCTGCGCTTCGGGGCGCACGTCGAAAGCGTCCACTCTGGCGCCGAGCCGTTTGGCGGTCGCGATCGCCTGAAGGCCGGCGACGCCCGCCCCGATGACGAACACCCGCGCCGGGTTAATCGTCCCGGCCGGCGTCGTCATCATGGGGAAGATCTTCTTCTGACGCTCGGCCGCCAGGATCACCGCGACATACCCCGCCAGATTCGCCTGCGAGCTAAGCACGTCCATCTTCTGCGCGATCGTCGTGCGGGGAATCATCTCCAGGCTGATCGCGCTGACCTTCCTTGCAGCCAGCCGGCGGACGACGTCCGGATTGTTGAACGGGTCCAAGTAACTGACATGCACGCACCCCTCGCCCAGCCGCTCGATATCCTCGCTTCCTGGAACGTCCATCCGCAGGACCATCTCGGCTGCGGACAAGGCCGCCCCTCGGTCGCGAGGCACCTGCGCCCCGGCCTTCTCATACTCGGCATCCTCAATTCCGATGGGCGCCCCCATGCCGGCTTCCACCTCGACTTGGGTTGCGAGTTTGGCAAGTCGTCCCGCGTCGGCGGGCAGAACGGGAGTCCGCGTTTCCTGGGGGTCGCCTGGTCTGATGATCAATAGCCGCATTTCGTCTCCTAACGAAACCTCGGGCCGCCGGAGGCGATCCGCCGCATCTGGCGATCCAAGCCAGCCTGATACGGGCACACGCCCCCCCGGGTTTGGCAAAAATTCCCCCCCTTGGCACGGGCGATGGGTAAGGCGACGGAAATCAAGAGGCAAGGCTTGGCCGCACCATTCCCCTGGCCGCTTGCTTTTGCGACCGGTTCCGGTATGATTGCGTCTGATGCCGCCCGATTCTGGCTCTGTGCCTGGGGTGGCGGCGACAGGTTGGGATTTCATGGGAGGCCTAGTATATGAAGATCAAGGTGATTGGGGTGCTGCTGGCGCTCTGTGCGGGGGTCGCCGTTGCAGCCACCCAAATGAGCGTGCAGGTCCAGAAATGTGTCGTGCGGGCCAAGCCCAACGCCATGGGCGCGCAAATCGTCGCGCTGGCATATGGCGACAGGATCGAGGTCGGTCCGCTGCAGAACGGCTGGTATCCGGTCACGGTGAACGGTGTGAGCGGCTGGGTGCCCGCATCCTCGCTCTCCACGAAGAAGATCGTGATGCGTTCAGGGACCAGCGATGCCGCCACCGGAGCGTCCAGCGAGGAAGTCGCGATGGCGGGCAAGGGATTCAACAAGCAGGTCGAGGACGAGATGCAGGCCCAGGGAAAACTGGACTACGCTTGGGTGAAGAAGATGTACGATTTCACCGCCAAAGAAGGTGACATCGTGCTCTTCCGGGCCCAGGGCAGTCTCACAGGAGGTGGCCAATGAACCGCAAACGTCTGATCCTTATCCTGCTGGCCCTGAGCCTCTCGGTCCCGCCTTTGTTCATTGGTTGCGAAGGACTGCCCGAGGCAGGCACCGCGGTCGGTCAGGCCTTCGGTGTGATCGACGACGAAGAAGCGGATTCGATCATCCGTGTCGGCACGGCGATCCAGAATGCGTGGCAGAGACTGACGCCGGAACAGGAATACTACATCGGCCGGGCCGTGGCCGCCAAGGTGTTTCAGAGCTACAAGCCCCTCGATCTGCCCGAGGCCAACGCTTACCTGAATCTGCTCGGTCAATCGCTCGTCGTCTTCTCCGATCGACCCGAAACGTTCGGTGGCTACCATTTCATGCTGCTGGACTCCGATGAAATCAACGCGTTCGCGGCGCCCGACGGTCTGATCCTTGTGACGCGAGGGATGGTCCAGTGCTGTGGCAGCGAGGATGAACTGGCGGCCGTGCTCGCCCACGAGATCTCCCACGTCGTCGAGAAACACGGCGTCAGCGCCATTCAGGATGCGCGTCTGACAACCGCGGTCACAACCGCCGCCACGGAGGCCGGCAAGCAGTTGGGGGGCGACGAACTCTCCGATCTGGTGGAGGACTTCGAGGGTTCCATCGGCGATATCACCAAGACGCTGATGAGCGGTTACTCGCGGGGCCAGGAGCGTGAAGCCGACGCAGGCGCGGTGAGAATTCTTCGTCGGGCAGGATATCCCGAGACGGCCTTGGTCACGATGCTGCAGCGGATGGAACAGCGTCTCGGCAAGACGCGTGCTGGCTTCGGCTCAACTCACCCGTCCGCACAGAGCCGCATCAACTCGGTCACTCCGCAGATCGAGGGCGGCAGCGTGCCTGCAAGCCCCGTCCGACAGCAGCGTTTCGCCAAGGCGATGCAGGCCGTGGTGGTTGCCAACTAGCCCTGCGGACGGAAGGCCTGAGACGCTATGTCCAACCACATTAAGAAATGCCTTCGCGGATTGGGGGTCGGTTTCGCCGCTGGTCTGGTCGCGTTGACCGCCTGGCGACTGGGGTGGCTCGAATCCTGGGAGGCCCCGACCTGGACATGGCGGGCGAAGTTCTTTTCCCAGAGGGAGGCTCCTTCCCCTGGGGTCACGTTGATTCTCGTGGACCAGGCCAGCCTTGATTGGGCACAGGAAGAGAACCCCGATTGGGGCTGGCCGTGGCCCCGCGTAGTCTATGGAGCCATCTCGGATTTCTGCGCCAAGGGCGGCGCCAAGGCCCTCTGCCTCGATCTGCTCTTTACCGACACCACGACGTGGGGTGTGGACGATGACAAGGAACTGGGGACGGCGTTAAAGGCCGGCCCGCCGGCGGTTCTGGCTCTGATGAAGGGTGGTAACCGCACCACGTGGCCGGATACCATGCCCCTGCCCAATCTTAACATCGAGGTGCCTTCGGCAGTGGACTCGCCGAACATGATGTTCCCTCTGGGGGACATCATGGCCGGCGCCGCGGCCGCCGGGCACGTCCTGGGCACGCCGGACAGCGACGGCGTCTTCAGACGCATTTCGCCGTTCTGTCGGTTCGACGGCACCACAATTCCGACGTTCGCACTCGCGGCGTACATGGTTCACCACGACCCCAATTCCATGACGGCCTCGACGCGATGTCTGTCGATCACCGACAGACGCATCCCTCTCGACCGACAGGGCAACGTCATCCTGCGATTCAAAGGGTCGGGCGGTCTGTCGGAGCCGTTGTCGGCCGCAGCGGTCATCCAGTCGAAGCTCCGCCTCGATGAGGAGGGAACGCCTCCCTTGTCGCCGGAGGTGGTCAAGGACTGCTATGTCTTCGTGGGGTATAGCGCTCCGGGTCTTCTGGACTTGCGGCCGATTCCGATCAACCCCAAGTGTCCTGGCGTGGTTCTGCATTCGACGTTCATCGAGAACCTCTTGACGGATTCGTTTATCGCCGAGACGGGGACTGCCGCCGTGATTCTGGGTGTACTGGCGACCGCTGTTGCCGCTGCGATTTCTCTGAGCTTCGCGCACAAATGGTGGCAATCGGGGTTCCTCTCGGTCGTGTGGCTGGGTGTGCCGGTGCTCGCTGGATTCGCCGCCTATGCGCAAGGACAATGGTGGCCGGTCGCGACCCAGGGGCTTGCCTCGGGCCTGGCGATGGTCGGGGCTCTGGCTGCGAACTACCTGGCCGAAGGACGCCAGAAGGCGTTCATCAAGCAGGCGTTCAACCACTACCTCAGCAGCGAGGTGATCGAGAAGATCATTCGCGACCCCAAGCACCTTCAGCTCGGCGGCGAGAAGCGTGAACTGACGATCATGTTCACCGACCTGGCGGGCTTTTCGACCTTCTCCGAGCGTCTGGGACCGGTCGAGCTGACGACCCTGCTCAACGACTATCTCACTGAGATGACCGACATCATCATGGACGAGGGCGGCACGCTAGACAAATACGAAGGCGACGCGATCATCGCGTTCTGGAACGCGCCGCTGGAGCAACCCGACCACGCGGTGCGGGCCTGCCGGGCCGCGATGCGTTGCCAGCGACGACTGGCGGAGCTTCGCGACGGGTTCCACCAGCGCACCGGCGCGGTGCTGCGAATGCGAATCGGCCTCAATACCGGCGACGTCGTGGTCGGCAATATGGGCTCGAAGAAGCGATTCAACTACACGATCCTCGGCGACGCCACAAATCTGGCGGCCCGCCTGGAGGGCGCCAACAAGGCCTTCGGAACCGAGACCATGGTCTCCGGGAACACCTGGGACAAGGCATCGTCCGAGTTCCGTGGACGCAAGCTGGCGGACCTGCGGGTGGTGGGCAGGAAGACCGCAGTGCCCGTGTACGAATTGACGGGATTTGCCTCGGAGGCGACTCCGCCGGGCTGGGAGGCGTTTGCCGCGGGACGGGAGCGATTCCAGCAGGGCGACTTCGCCGGGGCCAGGGGGGTCTTCGAGCAGTTGCCCGAAGATCCGGCGGCCAGGAGCTACCTCCGTCGGTGCACCGACCTGTGTGCCCATCCCCCAGCGGCGTGGGATGGTGTGTGGGGGCTGACAGAGAAATGAGCCTGCGGGTCTTCATCGGTGGAATGCGGGGCAGCCGGCCGGCTATCGGGTGCGGTTTCGAAGAGTTCGGCGGCGACACGACCTCCCTGCTGCTCGTCGGATCGCGAGACGAACGGTTGATCCTCGATGCCGGCACCGGTCTGCGAACCGTCGCAGAGCAGTTGGCCCAGATGGAGCCGGGCGAAGTGACCATGGTCTTCTCCCATTATCACCTGGACCACATGTCCGGGCTGATGATGAACCCGTTGTTCTACAAACCCGACTGGTCGTTCAGGTTCGTCGGGCCGACCTTCGCCGACAGTACCGCCCAGGAGGCGATCACCCGATTGCTGGCGCAGCCGTACTGGCCGGTCTCCTGGAAACAGATGACCGCAAGACTCGAGTTCGCGAAGTTCCCCCTGGGCGGAATCGACGTTGGCGGCTTGCACGTCCGGGAATGCCCTGTGCCGCACCCGGGCGGGTCCTTCGCCTACCGCGTCGACGACGAGGATTGCGGCGCATCGATGGTCTTCGCCACCGACATCGAATGGAAGCAGCGAACGCCTGCGAACGAAGCGGCATTTCTGTCGCTGTGCCGCGAGCCGTCCCCTGCGGACTTGCTGGTCATCGACGCGCACTTCGGCGACGCTGACCAGAACGCTTTCGCCGGCTGGGGTCACAGCAGTCGGGAAGACTGCCTTGCGATTGCTTCGGCAACGGGCATCCCCCGCGTGCTCCTGGGGCATCACGCACCCGAGGCGGAGGACGCCGCGTTGCGCGAGGCGGAAGAACAAGTGAAACGTATTTCGCCCGGCGCTTCGCTGGCCCGGGCCGGACAATGGTTGACGGTTGGGAACTGAGGAACGACCATGCAGGAACAATTGAGAGCGATACTGCCGTACATTCAGAACGTCACGTTGGCCCTGGGCGTGCTCTTCATCGCATACGTCCTAACGCTGCCGCTGCAGCGCCGATACGCGGCCTCCGAAGGCGTCGAGGCAAAGCGGCACTCCACCCGGCAGTTCTTGGGCATCCTGCTGACCTATCCGGCGTTTTCCGTCCTGGTGCTGTTGTTCTCGCTTCCGGTCATCCGGTGGTTCTATCATGCTCCCGAGCCGCCCGACACGAAACCGTACGGCGAGGCGTGGCTGCTCTTCTGGGGGATTCACGCCATCTTGAGACTGCTCGAAGGGCTGCTGGTCGAGATGTTTGTGCAGATGGGCCGAGCCTGCCCGCTCAGTCGGCTCAGTCGCGGCCTGCTGCACCTGGCGATCATGATGGGCGTCGCCTTCATGCTCATCAAGTACCAGTTGGGTTTCGAGATCGGAGTGCTGCTGACCTCCACTGCGATCGTCACCGGCGTCATCGGCTTCGCCATGCAGGGCGTGCTGGGCAATCTCCTGGCGGGCATGTCTCTGCACGCCTGCCGCACCCTGGGCGTGGGCGAGTGGATTCACGTCGACGGAGTCAAGGGACAGGTCATCCTGGTGAATTGGCGGGAGACTCGCGTGCGCACCCTCGGGGGGCACGTCGTCATCATCCCCAACAGCAAGATCGCGGACGCCAAGATCTACAATTACTCTTCTCCCACGAATCTCCGGCGGCACGAAGTTCTGGTCGCCGCCAGTTACGGCGATCCGCCCGCCGACGTCATCGCTGCCCTGACCGAAGCCGCGGATTGCATTTCCTCGGTCGAGAAACACCCCGCCCCGGACGCCTACATCACCGGGTTCAAGGATTTCTGCATCGAGTACGCCCTGCGGTTCTGGTCGAAACACTACGAACGACGGACTTCGATCGAAGGCGATGTCATGCGGATGATCTGGTACAAGTTCCAGCGCCGGGGGATCGAGATCCCCTTCCCGATGAGCGGCCGACTGCTCGGCAACTTCCTGGAAGCGGTCCACGCCCAGAAGTTCGAGAAGCCGTTGGCGTCGGAGATCGAGCAGAATGTGGACGACATGCTCCACAGCGATTTCGGGCGCAAGCTGCTCGCGAATTCCGAAGGCGTCTGCATCCTCAGTCGGGACGAGCTCAGAACGGTGGCTCGCACCGTCAAACGCACGCGGTTCACCTATGGCGAGACTCTGATGCGACAAGGGGAAGGCGGCGAGTCCTTCTATGCCCTCGTCGAAGGAAAGATCCACGGCATCATCGCCAACTCCGACGGGGCGCGTCCCGTGGAGTTCGACCTGGAACCGGGGTCGCTTTTCGGCGAGATGAGTCTTCTGACCGGCCTGCCTCGAAGCGCGACCATGACCGCGGTCACGAACTGCGAGCTGCTCGAATTCGATCGAGCCGCCTTCACCCAACTGCTGGCTCTGCGTGAGGAGATCCCACGAGTGCTCTCCGACCTGGCGGCCGCACGGGCGGCCCAGAACGCCGCATCTCTGGAGAAGCTCAAGGCCTCCGCCGTCGTGCCGCCGGAATTGGCCCGTGACGGAATCCTGCGACGTCTCAAACGAATGCTGGGCGATCGAAAAGGCCGATAAGGCGATTACGCCGAACCGCGGTTGGGTATGCCACGAAGCAGGCGGTCGGCGACGGTTGGAGACTACCCATGCAGGAACCGCTGAAGGCACTACTGCCCTACGTTCAGAACGCCGGGCTGGCGATGGCGATCCTGTCTCTTGCATACCTCCTGACAATCCCCTTGCGTCGTCGTCGCGCGTGCTCGGACGCTGTCGAGCCGGCCAGACGCCCCGGACCTCAGTTCCTTCTTGCGTTGTCAGGGTACCCGGCGTTTTCCGCCGCAGTGCTGTTGCTGTCCCTGCTGGGAATCCACTGGCTCTATCATCCTTCGTTCTATCGCCCCGAGGGAAGACCGCCCGAGACCCTTGTCCAGCGACCGTACGATCAGGCTTGGTTGTTGTTCTGGGGGCTCGCCGCCCTCGTGATGCTGATCGAGGGGCTCCTGGTCGAAGGATTCGTGCAGATGGGCCGGGTCTGTCCGGTCAACCGGCTCACCCGCGGACTGCTGCGTCTGGCGATCATGGCAGGAATTGCCTTCCTGCTGATCCGCTATCATCTCGACCACCACATCGGAGTCCTCCTGACCTCGACCGCGATCCTCACCGCCGTCCTCGGTTTCGCCACGAAAGGCGTACTGGGCAACGTGCTGGCGGGCATGTCTTTGTATGCTTGCCGCTCTCTGGCGGTCGGGGATTGGGTCGAGATCGATGGTCTCATCGCCCAGGTGATTCATGTGAACTGGAGAGAGACACGCGTGCGATCCGCGGGCCACATCTGCATTATCCCCAACGCCAAAGTCGCTGGGGCGACCTTTCGCAGTTTCTCCGTACCCGACCCTCTGCGAAGGCATGACGTGCTTGTCTCCGCCCGCTACGCCGACGCGCCCAGCGCCGTCATCGCTGCGCTGATCGAAGCCGCCGGCGACGTGCCCGAGGTGGAGAAGCACCCCGCCCCGGATGCCTATGTCGCGGGTTTCCAGGACTATGGCATCCAGTATATGCTCCGATTCTGGTCCAGGCACTATGAATTCCGCACGATCATCCAAGGGCACGTGTTGCGGATGGTCTGGTACAAATTCAACCGCCGGGGGATCAAGATCCCCTTTCCCATGAGCGGCCGGATGCTGGACAACTTCCTGGAGGCGGTCCACCCCCAGAAGTTCGAGAAATCGCCGGCTTCGGAAATCGAGCGGAACGCGGCCGACATGCTCCACAGCGACTTCGGACGCAAGCTCCTGGCCAACTCCGAGGGCGTTTGCATCCTCAGCCGGGATGAGCTTAGAACGGTAGCCCGCAACGCCAAACGGACGCGGTTCACCTACGGCGAGACTCTCATGCGCCAGGGGGACCACGGCGAGTCGTTCTATGTGCTGGTCCTCGGGAAGATCCACGGCACGATCGCCACCTCCGACGCGGCGCACCCCATCGAGTTCGACCTGGAGCCGGGGGCTCTCTTCGGAGAAATGAGCCTCCTCACCGGCCTGCCCCGCAGCGCGACGATGATCGCGGTCACGAATTGCGAGCTGCTCGAGTTCGATCGCGCCGCCTTCACCCAACTGCTGGCCCTGCGGGAGGAGATCCCGCAGGTGCTCTCCGACCTGGCGGCCGCCCGCGCGGCGCAGAACGCCGCGTCGATCGAGAAACTCAAAGCCTCCGCCATCGTGCCGCCTGAATTGGCCCGTGACGGCATCCTGCATCGCCTCAGGCGGATGGCAGGCGGTGAACGGCGGGGCCGATCCCCCCAAAGAACCTCTTCCCATAAAAGGACCCAAGTATCATGACATCGAATCGCATCGTATTCCTGTCGCTGGCGTTCTGCCTCGTCCACCTTGCTGTCTCGGCGAATGCCGAGTCCTGGCCCTGCTGGCGCGGCCCTCGTGGCGACGGCACCAGCGCCGAGCGGAATGTGCCTGCCGACTGGGACGGCGCCGGCGCGACGTGGAAGACCAAGATCCCCGGCCAGGGCCATGCCTCCCCGATCGTCTGGGGCGACCGGGTCGTCATCGCGACCGCCATGCCCGAGACGACCGAGCGGATGCTCCTGTGTCTGGACCGCGCCACCGGCGAGATCCTCTGGCAACAGACGGTGGTGAAAGGACCGCTGGAGAAGATCCACAAAGAGAACAGCCATGCCTCGGGCACTCCCGCCACCGACGGCCAGCGAGTCTACGTCGCGTTCCGGGTCGGAGACGACATCTTCGCGGCCGCCCATAGCCTCGCCGACGGCAAGCAGCTCTGGCTCGTCCGACCGGGCACACACGCCGGCGAATGGGGCTTCAGCAACGAATGCGTGCTCTACAAGGACAAGGTCATCCTCGACGGCGACAGCAAGGGCGATTCCTTCCTCGTGGCCCTCGGCCGCGAAGACGGCAGCACGATCTGGCGGATCAAACGCACCAACCAGGGGATCAGCTACAGTGCCCCGCTGATTCGCGAACTGAACGGCCGGACGCAGATGATCCAGTGCGGCGACCGTCGCGTGACCAGTTTCGATCCCGACACGGGCGAGGAGCTCTGGACGGTGGACGGCCCCTCGCAGGAATTCTGCGCCACGCCGGTCTACAGCGAGAAAGCCGGGCTCGTGTTTATCAGCAGCAGTTGGCCCAAGCAGGTCCTGTATGCGATCCGGCCCGATGGTTCCGGCAACGTCACGCAGACCCACATCGCCTGGCAGGACAGCAAGGGCGCCCCATACGTGCCTTCGATGATCGTCGCAGGCGACTACCTGCTCACCGTCAACAATGGCGGCGTGGCGTTCTGTTACGAAGCCGCCACAGGCAAAGTCCTCTGGCAGGAGAAACTCGGCAAGCACCACGCCTCGCCCGTCCTTATCGAGGGGCTGGTCTATCTCATCAACGACGACGGCCAGGTGAATGTGATCCGACCCGGGCCGTCGTTCGCACGGGTCGCGGCGCATGAGCTGGGCGAGCCGTGCTACGCCTCCCCTGCGATCAGCGACGGCCAGGTCTTCCTGCGAGGATTCAAACACCTCCTCTGCATCGGCCAACCGTCACAGTAGCTCCTCCGCGGAGACCTGTCGGCCCAGGGTGTCCGGATCGTCGGGCTTCGCCTGCGTTGCAGTCCTGGCGGTCCCGTGCCCACAGGCCGTGCGCAGACAATCCCACGGCTCCCGCATCCGCTTGAGAAGGGCGCCGCTGCTCGCCAGGACTGCGAAGACCCCCACGCCATACGCGAGACTGGGGTCCATCCGAGCTAACTGCTGAGGCTTGGCCGTGAAGGACACCATCATCTCCGCGGCAGGCTCGACCTGCAAGGGGCTCTCGAACTGAACGACCTTGCCGCAGATTGGCATCGTCACCTGGATCTGGGACACCGAGGTCTCCGCCGCAGCCTGGGTCTGAAGGATTCGACGTGTGATCAGTTCGAGATTTTCATTGTCGGCCTGCCCGATCGAGTTCTCGATCCGTTCGACCTGCTGCTGCTGGGACATCGGGGGCATCGCACCGATCTGACCTTCGGCCGGGACGCCGCTCTGCTGTCGCAGCCGCCCGCGCGCGTTGATGAGGGCCGCCTTCGCCTGTTGTCTGACGAGGTTGTCGAGATCCACGCGGATGTCCTCGTTCAAAGCAGAATTCCCGAACGAGAAATTGTACCCCTTGGCCAGGGCCTGGCGGGCGGCGTCCTGTTCCCCCTTCTCCGACAGCACGCGAGCGAGAGTCTGCTGCTGCTGGGCGACCTGATCGTTCAGGCGGTTGATCTGCACGATTCGTTGCTGATAGGTCTGAAGCCCGTAGGAGTGGACGCCGGCGGCATGCGCCGCCCGCGGATTGACGCTCAGCGTCCCGCCGAAATCGCTGTAACCGTAGCCCTCGGGCATGTAGACCTGCCAGGTGATGTTCTTGAGCGGCAGATCGAATCGCGGACCTTGCAGGGCGTGACGTCCCGACCAGCCGGCCCCCGGCGCATCGGCGACGTAGACCATGTCCATCTGCACGTTGTCCGATGCCTGTTGCGGCAATGGCGTCATCAGGGCGCTGCGTCCGTCGGACTGGGCATGCAGGGACGGCTGCACCGCCTGTCCGTCCACGCTGAGGGACCAGAGCACCGCCCCATCGGGCAGAATCGCCTGCAAATGGCGCCGTCCGCTGACGCGAAGAACCAGGGTCGCGCGGTTGATCGTCTGGCCGGATGAGGTTACCACCGAGACCAGATCGGTCCTCACCACTTCAGCCCCGATCTGACCGGCGGCCTTGTGCCGTTTGGCCTGGAGAGTCAGCGAATACTGGGGCGAGATGCTCCGATAGCACATGGCGGCCCCGGACAGGTCGCCGATCCCGAAGTACTCGGGAATGCTCCTGGCGTCCGCAGGACGCAGAGTCGTATCGGCTAAGGCCGGCGCCAGTTCGACGCGTTCGGTCGCGAACACGGCGATGTGGCCCTGTTGCAGATCCGCATCCTCGCACCGGACCGGAACCAGGGGGACAGCGCCGTCGGCCGGATCGTACCGGGTTTCGTACGTTACGGTCATCAGGTACGGCTGGTCGTACACCTTGTCCGCCAGTTCGATCCGCCAGCGTCCCCCATCCGACTGCTCTCGACGAGCGACGCCCGGCCCGCCAATCGTCACCCCGACCGCGTCGCTGGGCAGGACCACGGAGAATGCCTTGGTCCCTGCGTGATACAGACGATAACGAAAGGCGTGTTGATGTCGGACAAGCCCATCGCTCACCTTGGCCACGTGAAGACCCTGGACTGTGATCCGGGCCTGGATCAACTCGGTCTGCAACTGGATCTCCCAATCCGGACGCAGGAATTGAAACGCCAGAAGCCCCTGCCCCAAGTGGCCCAGCTCCGCGGGATTGACCTCGCTGACGCCCTGCCGCGACGCAACGGACACCCGCACTCCCTGTTCCGAGCCGACGACAAGGCAACCGACGTGCTTGATCCCTCCCACCACAGTCACGCGAGGAGCTGCAAGACGATCCGGAACATCGGCCACCGCCCGGCTCAAGGCCAGTTTCAGATGAACCAAGCCTGTCAATCGGTGCTTGAAGTGGACCCGCACGCGGCGCTGGCTCGCGTCCGTGGAATCGTCCCAGTGGCTGACCTCCGCGGCCTCCAGGGCGTCGATGTCGAAGCCTTCGGGCATCAGCAAATCCACGTCGAACCGTCCCGCCTTGGCGATCTCGATCTCCCACTGGCTGTTGTACACCAAGCGGTCGTCTTCGACGTTGAATCGAGCCGTTTCCCGACTGCGAATCTCGCTCTGGACCGCCTGGGCCCGCCCGGTCACCACACGGTCGGCAGCATCGAAACGATACGCCAGAGCGACCTGCCCGGTGGCGAGGCTCGACATGCTCCCGATCAGTTCCGCGGCCTCCGCCACGTAATCTGCGACATTCATGACCGCCGGATGGCGATCCACCAGAACGTAGACGGAGGGCTCTGTCGCAAGGCCCATGACGCTGTGCTGATCCAGGGCGCCCTGGACCACCAGGGCCTCCAGATGCACGTCGTACGGCACGGCGACGTTGGCCGATTGCGTGACCACCGTCATCGCGTACGATCCGGTCGCCCCCTGGGTCAGTCGCACCTCCAGGCGTTTCTCCATGGGATCGAACCGCCAGGCGCCTATCCAGGGTCCCAGGACGGACGTCACCGTCTGGCCCGAGGCGACATCCAGAAGCAGCCGATCGATCTGCCCCTGCGCGATCTGCAGGCGGATTTCATGACGGACCTGCAGCAGACCGGGAGTCACAGTCGCCAGAGCGAAATCCTTTGCATAGAATCGAACCTCTTCCCTGGCTGCTTGCCGCTCCAGAGGTCGCCATGCGAACACCGCAGGCCCGCCTGGGACGAACATCGCCTCTACACGAATCCCCTGCCCCTCCGGATGAACGGCCAGAGAGACTGCATCGGGGGCCTCGACCGAGACATTGGCGTCCGGAATGACCAGGCCCACGCGGTTGGTCAATGCCGCAGGGAGGGACAGCTCGAACCGACGCTGCCGGTCTTCCCCTGGCGGCGACAGCGGCGCCAGGAAGACAACCTGGACGTCATACACTCCAGGTTTCTCCACATGCAGGGTGTGCCGCGTGTTTTCCGTCTCCAGACGGAGATGAGCCGCCGGATTGGCCGGCGAGATCAATACGGCCGATTCATCGGCCAGGACGAATCGCGAGGGGCGATCCGCTCGCACGCGGAGATCGTACCTGAGTTCCATGTCGTCGGCGCCCGCCAGCAGAGCGCATTCGACGCGTTCAATGAGGGATTGCCCGCGTGTCGCCGCGTGGCCCGAGGCGGTCGTGGAACAACCGCCGACCAGGACAAGGGTTGCGACGGCCGCGGCTTGTGCGAATCTCGGGCGTGTCGGCCGGGTCCGGTACAGGAACCAGGCCGTCGCCAGTGCCGGCGTCAGCCATGTCGTCATCGCCTTGAGCAGGGGCCATGTCGCCGGGACCTTGGCGGCCAGATAGATCGAAGCTGCCGCCACCGCTGCCAGAGCGACGCGTCGAGCGCGATGGGATCTGGCAGCCCAAAGACCGCCCAGAGCGACGATCGCAAGAACCGCGGCCAGATCCGAGACCCGCAAAGCCCGACGCCAGGCAGGGACCAGTTCCGCCCTGACGCGGAGAGCCTGATCGGGGTCCGTGCTGACCGCCTGCGCATAGCGAATGACCGTCGGCGTCGGGACCGGCGTCCAATCGACCCTCCAGGCCTCGACGCCAACCCAAACCGTCGCCCCCAGCAGAGCCAGCGCGATCCCATGCGGAACGATCCGTCGCCACAGAGCCAGGCCCAGAGCGATCGCGATGCCCATCGCGGCGATGAATCCCCAGGTCCGCGGGTCACCGCGGAGTTGCACCAGCGCCTTGGCCCACGAGCCCGCCACGCGATCCGCGAGATCCGCCAGACCTGCAAAGGCCTCCGCTTGCGGCTGAGCCTGCATGTTGCCGCCCGAGGGCGAGATGGACCATCCGTTCGGGACCACGACCTGCCAATCCGCATAGGCGATCGGGACCGCGCAACTGGGAGCCGTGAGGTCCACGTTCCATGTCCACCCTGCGCCGGAAGCGTGCGTCCCACCGTATTCCAGGACGATGGTGGCGGGGTCGTTGGGATTGGCTTGACGCCGCAAGGGAATGAGCAGCCGCCCGCTCGCCTGGTCGTGCGATGCCGCCAGGCGAGTCGTCCTCTCCGTTCCGTCGGAGTTCGATTCATTCTGCGACACCGCCCAGATCCGCGCGTCCGGCGGCATCATCAAGGCGAGGAACTGCCCGGTCGTGTTCTTGACCTTGTAGCGAACGGTCGTCACCGATTCCATCCGCCCGTCCGGACGAACCGCCAGCGTGGTGTGGAGATCCGCGATATCCACAACCACAGGCAACAGTCCGCTTCGCTGGTGGGGCTCGACGGCCAGGGTTGCCGCGTGAGGCTCCGCAATATACTTGTAAGTCGCCAGTATGGGACCGCTGGTCAGCATGCGGTAATCGCCAGGCAGTTCATCCAAAGCGATAGCCAACAAGGGCGCCGGATCCTCCAATTGCAGTTTCAGATCGAGATGGCTGGTTACCGCGACGTATCCGCTTTGCGTCTGAACCTCCACGCAGTGCAGAGACCCGAGTTGGATCGGACGGTCGGGACCATGTCGCTGGGTGTAGGTCACGGCCAGGCTGTAGTCGCCCAGGACCTTCTGATTGAGCTTCACCGCCCAGGCGTCGTCCTGCCGAACCCAGCGGCGCACATCCCGACCGACGAACTCGACGTTCTCGAAACCTGCCGGCAGACGGAACTTCAGCTCGTCCACCGGCGAGCCCGTAATGACGTAATTGACGACCGCCGAGCCGTGGGCCAGGGTCTCCCCGATCGATTCCAGGTGAAAGACTTCGGTCCGGATCTCGGCGGGGCGACGACGGGCCGTCAAGCTCAGCCCCCAATCCGCATCGCGAAAACGATATGCAAACTGGGCGCCGCCCACCCGCAGAGGCGCCGAGGCGGTGTGGATTTCACGGAGGTTCTGCGTCTGCGGCGGATCGATCTCGATTCCGGGCTCGGCCGCGATGATGACGTAGCCTCGCTGGACCTTGGCCCCGGCCACGCGGAGGGCGGGGATGCCCACCGACGCGTCCAAAGGCCCTCGTCCCAGTTCCAGTCGAAGATGCAGCAGCGTCCTGCCCATCACAGGTTTCTTGAAGACCACCCGAATCGAGGTTGCCCGTCCGACGGACGGAGCCTCCGAGACATGATAGTCTCCCACGTGATTGCCATCGACGACAGCCACCGCCAAGGGCCCCGGCGCCGCAATCTCCAGGTGACGCAGCGGCGCGTCCCGCACGTCGAGTTCCAGCTCGGCATCCACGACCAGGTCGTCCTGTTTCACGCCCGCTACCATCCGAGAGGAGACCTCGTACGTCGGCACGATGTCGTCCACGACCAGAGCCAGGCGGTATTGGCTGCCCGCATAGGTGTAGAAAAACGCCTTGCCCTGCGGGATGCGCCGGGCCGGGACATCCTGGGCCTGGACGCGAGGAAACGCCGGGCCGTCGATCTGGGTCAGGCCGGAGGATTCCTGCACGATCAGTTGCAGCGCATTGTCGGTGCCGACGGCCAACTGGCCGCGGACAGGGATGTCCCCGGCTGGTTCGATCGTGGGAATTTGCACCGTCGAAGGCGCACTGTCGATGCCGCTCTCGGCCAGAATGTGCAGACGGTACTCGCGATCCTGCGCCCGGCTCAGCTCCACCCGCAGAGGCCGCGCGCCGCCTGCGTCTGGGCCAAGGTCCCACGCGCGAATGGAAGAACCTCGCACCGCCGTGACACTCAAACCGGTCGGCACACGGAACGTCAGCGTGTCGAGCGTGCCTTGCGTGATCTGGAAATCGAACAGCGAGTCGATCTGCATGAGCCCGGCGCGGACAGTCACGATCGTGTTGACCTGGCCCGAGAGCACAAGCCTGGCGTCGGCCAACTGCACCCGGGGCTTCCATCGCACGTCCAGGGGACTGCGAGGGCCCAACGTGGCCTCGACGATCAACTTTCCCTGATCGACGCGGCGTCGCACCCGCAGCGCGCCCGGCAGGTCGACTTCGAGATCCGGATCCTCGCTGAGCAGGCGGACCTGGCGCACCCGGCCGGCCGGCAGATGCAGGCAGGCTCGCTGCCAGGAACCGTCGGGCTCTATGTCGCCGCGAGCGACGAACGTCGCTTCCACAGGGTGCGCACCCAGCCGACTCCAGGCGACGCGATACGCCTTGTCGTTCGGATCGTATTCAAGCTGCGCGCCCGCCATCCGGGGGCTCATCTTCTCCAGAACGGCATTCCCCTGGATCAGAACGGTCCCGGACGACGCCTGTTTCGCGCGGGCCTCGAACTCCAGGGTCACCGCCAATCGCCGACCGTCGATCCGACATCCAACGTGGATCTGGTCCATCTCGATCCCATCGGCCCGCAAGGTCCGCGACGATCCCAGCAAAGTCGCGGCAGAAACGCATGCGACGGCAAGAATTCGCATCTTGTTCCACACAGTCGTGCCCTTTCCAAGAGGATGACGCGGTTTCGAGACCACAAGTGTGCCCATCCAAATCCTACACCGCGATGACGTGTCGGTGGTGTAAAACCCGTGTAAAACCGCGGTTGCGCGGGCCGGTATCCGCCCCACGCGAACCGACTACGGCTGTGCGTTCGTCTCGGCAGCTCTGGGCAGATGCTCCGCCTGATGGGCCAGCGCCGCGACATCCCGCACGGCCTGATCCAGCGGCAGCGCCGCGCTGACCCGATCCAGAACGTCCTGCACGTCCCTGAGGTTCGTGCCCCGCGCGTGCTCCGATTGGCGTAGCCACTCCGCGAATCTGGCCACCCCCGCAGCCAGGAAGAACCGCGGGTTCTCCTCGATGGTCTGCCGCCGGATGAGGGAATCGGCCAG
>CALEZT010000052.1 GCA_937927975.1 uncultured Phycisphaerales bacterium | reverse complement strand
TCGGAGTTTCCCGCAGAGTTGTATGCCCGAACGCGGTAGTAGTATGTCGTTGCAGAGGACAGGCCGCTGTTCTCGTATGTGGTCGTATCGGCCCCCACCGTGGCGATCTCCGACCAACTCCCGGACGATCCGGTCTTTCGCTCAATCCGGAAGCCCGTCTCATTGCTCGAATTGTCCGACCAACTCAGGTTGATCTGACTGATGGAAACCGCTGCCGCAGATAAATTCGTCGGCGGATTCGGGATGACTACCGGCGTCGGCGTCGTGGCATTGGCCTCGTTGGAGTAATCGGAGTTTCCCGCAGAGTTGTATGCCCGAACGCGGTAGTAGTATGTCGTTGCAGGGGACAGGCCGCTGTTCTGGTAGGTGGTAGTATTGGCTCCCACGACATCGATCTCTGACCAGGCACCGGACGATCCGGTCTTTCGCTCAATCCTGAAACCCGTCTCATTGTTCGAGTTGTCCGACCAACTCAGATCGATCCGACTGGTCGAAACTGCCGTCGCGGATAAATCCGTAGGCGGATTCGGGATGACTACCGGCGTCGGCGTCGTGGCGGTGGCCTCATTGCTGTAGTCCGAGTTGCCCGCAGAGTTGTACGCCCGAACCCGGTAGTAATAAGCCGTCCCCGAGGACAAACCGCTATCGGCGTATGCCGTGGTGTTCGCTCCCACGACATCAATCTCCGACCAACTCCCGGACGATTCGTTCTTTCGCTCAATCCGAAAACCCGTCTCATTGTTGGAAGTGTCTGACCAATTCAGGTTGATCTGACTGACGGAAACCGCTGCCGCAGACAGACCCGTCGGCGGATTCGGGATGACTACCGGCGCCTGCGTCGTGGCGTCGGCCTCGTTGGAGTAGTCGGAGTTGCCCGCAGAGTTGTATGCCCGAACCCGGTAGTAATAAGCCGTCCCCGAGGACAAACCGCTATCCGCATATGTCGTGGTGTTCACTCCCACGACATCAATCTCCGACCAACTCCCCGAAGACCCAGTCTTGCGCTCAATCCGGAAGCCCGTCTCATCATTCGAGTTGTCCGACCAACTCAGGTCGATCCGACTCGTCGAAGCCGCCGTCGCCGACAGACCCGTGGGTGCATTCGGAACGACCACTTCTTCGACGACGCCGATGACCGAGAAGGTGAACGGTTTATCACTGTTGTCAACAGAGACCGTCCCGGAGGGATTGCTCGGCATCTTCGTATCCAAAGTCATGGTGAAGTAGGTCATGTCGCCCGGCTGAACCAAGGATAGGGTCGGACTCGAGACTGAAAAACCCGCAGGAGCAGTGATCGGTCCCAAGTTCAATGCCTGGCGACCACCATTTCGCACCATGAGGATCTGTTCCACACCATTTCCGCCGCAGATTGCTGTACCAAAATCCAATACCGTCTGCCCATTCTCTAACAGAACACCTTTGTGCAGGATCGCAATTTCTTCACGGAGGACCACATTAAAAGATCCTGTGGACTTGGATTCCTTGCCGGATGGTGTGTCGGCATCAATCGCGATGATGTGGAAGTGATACGTTCCTGCCACGAGTGGGGCAACTGAAATCGAATAATTGCCGGTTGTTGGACTGCCCTCAGGATGAATGACCGGCAACATGACTGGTACGTTATCTATCGTTACATGAGTCTGCAGCAGTCCGTCGGGATCCGCCAAGGACCACGAAATCTGGATTCCTTCATCATCCCCGATCACCCCGTCGCCGTCGCCATTGAACTCCGAAACGCTTACGTCGGCAATGACCGGCCCTCCCGTATTCGAGTCTTGAACGAGTAGATCCTTCGATACCTCATTATTGATCGGGTTCTCAACACCAAGACGTTCCACCTCCACGACGACGCTGTGAGTCCCCTCAACCCCCGCTGCAATGCCGTCGAACGTTACGAGTGCCTCCTTATTGCCTGGGATTCCATGAACGATGGTCTGTGTGCCAGCCAACGTCTCGTCATAATATAAATTGACGGTAACTGTATCTGCCGCGTCTACGCCCGACACATTGCGGATAGTGACGTCGACTGCGAACGTGCTGGATTCCATAGGGGCCGCCGGCGCGAAGGTTATGTCGGCTGCGCTGACGGAGAGATCCGGCTCACCGATCACGGCATAGTACAGCGCATTGTCGGAAACGGACTTGAAGATGACCCATGGTCCGTCCAACCGAGGATTTGCCGCCAGCGGCCAACCAGTCCTCTTGGTGAGGAGGTGTTCTCTAGGCGGGCTATCCTCGAGGTCCACGTACCAAAGACCCGTATCAGAATCCTTGCCATACACAATGTACGGAAAACAAAACGCAAAACGGGTCGGAGCGCCGTGGTTCGTTTCCTCCGCCGTGACTTGGATGGGGGGACCTGAACCCGGCCAGAACATCACCTGCCTATACTTGCCAATCTTCTCGGTCCAGGCCAACTGCCCACCGCAGGCACCGATCGCAGATGCGGTCACAGACTTAACGAGAATGGGCGCGGAGCCGCCCGTGGACATCTTGATTTGCGAGTCGACGCTTGTACCATCGTACAGCCGTGTCGACTCAACCCACGCCAATGTTCCCCCACAGCCGAAATCACACTGAGTGACTGAGCAGGTCGTTGCTCTATCGCCGTTTACGGTGTGGCCCGTGAGATTGCGCGGATTCTCAGGACCGGGTCCTGAGGCCACATCGTAGAGCCAGATGTTGCGTACCGGTTCAGCACTTACGCCAAACGTGGCGTATTGTCTGGTAAAGGCTATCTTGCCTTCGCTCACGCCGATGAGGTCTTCTTCAGAGACGGCGACCGCCACCGGGAATTCTTGATCTGTCGCAAGGTTGTAGCCATACACATCACCATTGTTGGCCGGATTGCGTGAATCCTCCCAAGCGATGATGTCGCCTTCAATCTTCGGCTGCCTGCCGGTAGCGGTGATTTGTCTAGTAGCCCCCTTGACGATATCTCGAGCCAGAATGACGCCGGTTGCATCCCACCAAACAATCCACTTGCCAGACACGTCCGGGTAGGTCGATCCTACTGCTGCCCCGGGGACTTCCCAAGTAAGCGGGCTGCCCCCTTCGTAAACGAGGCCACTGATCGCGATCTGATTCGATGGCGGGTTTTGGTCTGCCAGCCGACCGTCAGAATTGATCGTGATTTGACGACTGATGATCACACCGAGCAGACCCGACGTTTCGATTGTGATCAGCACATCCTTGTGGCCGCCTGGTGGGATTGTCCACGGCAGTGGCTCACTAGGAGTCACTGATGTGTCAGCATGAGATTTCGTGATGCCCCCAGCAAGAATATGGAGATCCGCGCTTCCCAGATTCCGCACCCGAATGGTCTTTGTAATGTCCGTGTCATTCGCCGAACTCCCGAAACTCCACTCTCGATAGTCAACGTCTACAACTGCCGCTGGCCCAACCTCAAGCTTAATCCCCCCGCTCCCAGGAGGAATAGTGACGGGGTCTCCCTGATCGCATTCTATGCGGACGCCCAGGTAGACAGGGTCAATCGACATCCAGTCCAATGAGCGTACCAAGAAGTAGGCATCACCCTCAGGGTATGCGGAATCCTCAGGATTGAGGTCAGGGTACCGCAATGTCTTGGCATCAACTGCGACCTTGGTTCCACCATAAACAAGCGACACGCTTACACTGGTCGCTGTGGACAATCCATTGTTGGTCAGACGAGGCCGGATACGAATCGACTCACTGCTCTCAAAGATACCGTCACCATCATTGCGATAGAAGATCGACACGTCGTCATTCAACTGCGTCGGCCCGACGACGAAACTACCGTGGTCGCCTGCCCAGTAGAATCTCGATCGGAAGTCAAAAAACTCCTTCTCATAGTACGGCACGCCGTCAATCTCATAGGTGATGTTCAGCCAGAAGCCCCCGCTGCGGGTATTTGGTTTGTCCAGAGCGAAGGCGAGCGTCATCCCAAACCGGCCTTCAGTCCATGCAGACTCGCCAGGACCGAGGTACCAATAGTCGTAGCTCTCTGTGATCCAGACATCCGACTCCGCTGTGTACAAATAGGCGTCCACATTCCCAAGATTCGACTGGCTGCCGTTCTTGAGTTGGACTTCCAGAGTGATCTTCTCCCCGGCTTCCATGACACCGTCGCCGTCGCCGTCATCATCGTACCACCGTTCGTCCGCTATGGTCAGGTTGTTCCCTGGTTGGCTTTTCCAAATCCCAAGTTCGTAAGCTCCAGTAGCATGCGAGACGTAGCTCCCGACGCAAAGGAAGTATTTTCCGGCCTCCAACTCCTTGGTGAAGCTGCCGGACGCCGAAGCTATCCTTGACTCCTTTGCATCCCACAAACTGAGGGCCGGGTACAAACCTGTCGTCGTCCCTTTCAACGCTATACCGATTGTGCCAGCATCTTGGGGCGTAACATCAAATGTGTACCAATCGACATCACCAGCGGGATCAATCGTGCCCGTGTACTTCTTCCCCAAAGCCAGGGGGCTGGCGAGATCCTTGCTACCATCGGCATCCTTAGCCTGACATGACTGCGGCACCCCTGGTGTCGTAGATGGCAACGCGGATGGGTTCCACAGTTTTCCCTCATATTTAGTCTTGGTTGCACCTACTTCCGCACTTATCGACGCACAGACTCCCGCACCCAAGGAGACCACAGGTGTAGCTACTCCAATTGACACCCCTAAACCAATAGTGGCAGAGTTCACTCTTTCGTAGACGACCTCCGGCGTGCCATCCGCCCCGTCATTAAGAAGCTGGATTGGCGATCCATTGAAATCGGCCAATCCGATTAGATTCAAACCCTTCGTCAAAGCAACTGTCACGGGATGGATTTTCGCCGCACGCTCCCAGAAACTGTCACCA
>CALEZT010000051.1 GCA_937927975.1 uncultured Phycisphaerales bacterium | reverse complement strand
CGTATTCGGTGACTGGAGTTCAGACGTGTGCTCTTCCGATCTGAGCCGGTCGCGAGTGCTGATCGACTTGTCCGCGATGATCTCGCGCAGCGACTCGACAGCTTCGTCACTCAAGGACGCCAACTTGGACACCGCCCGCTCGAACGCCAGCCGCCGACAGCGCCGGTACTCTTCGATGAATGCGGTGTTCTCTCTCAGCCAGCGGTACAAGGTCCGCTCGACAACGCCCGCCTTGAGCGCCGCCTCTCGGACAGTCGGACTGACCAGTAGGGCCTGGATAGCGGATACCTGTTTTGGTGAAATCTCTGTCATTTTCCGACGCCTCCGGACGCCAGTCGTCTCTGGTCCCGGCCGCCGATGCCGATCCAATCCAGCAGCCTCAGCCGGCTTTCGATCCGCGCGTCGAACGACTTGGCCAGATCGATGGGGCGCTTGTTGGTGGTGATGAACGTCGGTCTGCATGCCTCGACGCGGCCGTCCAGGATCGACATGAAGGTCTTGGTCACGAACGGGCTCTCCACACTATCGGGCCCGGAACCTACTCCGACATCCTCCAGCACGATCGCATCAGCCCGGGTGTACCGCTCGATGATGTTCTGCTCGGTCTGTTCGCCGCAGTTGAAGGTGCTCCGGATCGACGATAGGACGTCCTCCCATCGGGCACGGACGACGTGCAGTTGTCGCCGGGGCCGGAACATCAGCCAGCGAGCCAAGGCACAGGCCGCGTACGTCTTACCAACGCCCGGAGGCCCGAACAGGACGGCCCCGTCGTGCTCGACCGCGGCCAGCAGCCGCTCGCGGACAGGACGCGCGACGTGGCAAAGTCGGGCCCGCCGGTATCGCACCGGAATCACCGCGGCCAAGCGTTCACGCCGCTGGTCGCGCCCCGCGGTACGGAACATGCGGATGGTCCGCCGGTGGCCGCATGGAGTACAGTGCGTGTGCGATACCTCGCCGAACCGGCCTCGGAAGACGTCCATCTCAGCACCGCACACCGGGCACTTTGGCGCCGGTGCGGACGTCGTACATATCGCATCCGTAGTCGATGTCGTCCCGGAGGGGTGTAGATTTTTGTCGGCCATAGTTTGATCCCTTCATTCTCAGTTCGAGTTGATCGAACTTCTGTCTCAGCTTGGATGGACTGAGGATGTTCAGCGACCAGAACGGGTCCCGCTGGGACCACCGGATGATGTCCTCGATCTTTTCGCGGGTCCGGTGGTCCAGGCGGATCATGCGGTCGATCTCCTGGGCCCATGTCGTGAGGTTCGGGCGCTTGAAGTCTGATTTCCGGGCGACGATCAAATCGAGCAGCAACTCTGCCAGACGAACGGCGTCCGACGAGAGACTCTTTTCTTTTGTATGTGTTCTTGTAAGTGTTCTTCCTTTATGGCGCGGCTCCGCTGTCTGGGGTTTCTCGGCTCCGCTGTCTGGGGTTTCTTGGAGAAAGGGGGTTTCGCTGTCTGGGGTTTCTCCGCCGAAACCCTGTACCGCTGTCTGGGGTTTCGGGCCAGATCCCCAGACGGCCGTCTGGGGTTTGCACACCGAGTATTGGATTGTGTGCCCCCGGCCGCCGCCAGTCTGCCGCAGGGTGAGCCATCCCTTGTCCACGAGCCGTCCGACGATCTTCCGGACGCCGTCTATCGTCAAGCCCAGATCCCCCGCGATCGCGGCCTGTGACGGCCAGGCATGCGTGTTGTCGCCTTGGCGCCAGAAGAGGTACGACCACGTCCGGTATTCCACCGGCGTAAGGTCTCGGCTCAGCATCGCATCCACCCAGATCGGACGTGTCCCGCCGTCGCTCATCTGTCCCCCTGCATCGTCGCCCAGATCTGGGTCCACCGCCCCCGCGGCGGCATGCCCGCGCGGACCCACTGCCCCAACTCCTCGGTGGCCCACAACCGGCGGCCGCCGATCCGGTAGCTCGTCGGTCCGATCTCGCCGCTCTTGTCGCCCCGGAGCAAGGACGTCCGGGAGATGCCCAGCATCGCGGCGGCCTCTTCGGCGCCGACGGCCAATTGGGGTAGTGACACAACCTGGTCGTTCATGCGTGTCTCGTGGCCTTTCCCGTCCTTTTTGAGCCCGTCGCCATGTCGGCCAGCGCCGCCCGAATCCGCTCGATGTCACCCTCGCTGTAGATCCAGGCGCGGCCGGCTCGGGCCGTCGGCCGTATCTCGCGCGTCAGTAGCGCGTATCTGAGTTGGTGTTTCTTCGCGCCGAGCCTCTCAGCCAGCTCGCCAATCGTCAATGCAGCCTGCACCATGAGTACTCTCCTATCTGTCGTTTGGTGGTCCTAGACGTATCACGTATTCGCAGTAGACCAGATCGCGCATCGCGACGCAAACAAAAAATACGATGTTGTTGATCTTGATACTATAGTACAGTTTTATACTACTTGTAACCCTTGTGATTCCAACGGTTAAGAGACGGGGTTCGGTGCGAACATTTTTTTGAGAATTGTGGCGGAATCGTGGGGACAGGGGGACATTCGCGACCAGAACACAAGATCCTGCCGTCGTCCTGGTCGCTGGATGCAGGGGATGTTATCTCTATTTGTCCCGGAGTCTAGGCTTGTTGATTGCTGTCCGGTTTGGATATTGCTGAAGAAGTCCGATTACCCGCTTTGCTTCACCATGGACGGCTTCAAGCCCTCGGGCGTGCAGTAGTAGATCTTCCACACGGTGGTGATGGCAGCGGACACTCCCATCGCACCATAGGTCAAAACCTGCGGCCACGGCCAGCTTCGAAAAAAACATATCGTCGGTCGTGATGCGCCAGCCCCGCTCGTACGTGGTGACAAACCACGGCCATGCCAATCGGCGAAAAACATCGGTCTTCACCAGCAACGCGGCCGTCGCGACCGCGTCCGTGTGAAACACGCTGGTCGGCAGCTCGCAGAATGGGATCAACGCGCCGCCGCGCCAGGCCATCCACTCCACCGCCATCGCGTCGCCGGCCGGGGGGCCGCCCGGCGTCGTGATGTAACGGTTTAGCGGCACGGCTGCTTCGATAATGTCCGTGTTGTGACTAAGCAGCCGGTCGATGCAATCGTGCGGCGGAGCAACGTCGCTGTCCAGGAGAAAGACGTGGGTCACGTCGGCGCGCTTTTCCAAGATTTCGTCGACCAGCGTGTTTCGCGAAAAGGCACATTCGTACCCGATGCGGGCGTACCATTTGCGGCCACGTGCTGCTTGCTCGCATAAAAACTCGGTCGTGCTCGCCGAAACGTAGTGCTTCGGGTCAACCGGCGTCAAAATAGCTACCTCGGGCGGGGTCGTCACGTTTGTCATTTCGAATTGTCCTTTCTCATAATGCAGGGCCGGCCGGAACTCGGATTCCGGACGGCCCCTTGGTGGCTGATCTAGGTTTGCTGGCTCTGGCGCGAATGAAACGCAAGAAATTCAGGATTCCCAACTAATGGTGTCGGCTATTGTTCCGTAAGTCCCTTTGAATCCGGTGGTTGCGATACTGCGTCTTTGCACCCGCCGCCATCTTGCTGGGGATAACCAGTCAACCGAAAACGACGCAAGTCCTTCAGTGGGCATTTTGACGTTCGAGTTCGCGTGCGAAGCTCCCGTAGCTGTCGCGGCCGAAGAGGCAAAAGACGACGCGTTCGAGGCTGGTGTTGCCCTGCAGGTGTTCGATGGCTGCGCTGAGCATGATCTGGGCGCAGCGGCCGAGGGGAAACCCAAAGATGCCTGTGCTGATCGCCGGGAAGGCAAGGCTCCTGAGGCCGTGCTCATCGGCCAGCTTCAGCGAGTTGACAGTGGCGTCGCGGAGCTTGCGGTCTTCGTCGCCCTCGCCCATCCGCGGGCCGACCGCGTGGATCACGTGCCTGGCCTTGAGATGGCCGCCGGTGGTGATGACGGCCCCGCCGACGAACGTGCCGCCGATGCGGTCGCATTGGGCCTGGATCTCAGGGCCACCTTTCCTGCGGATCGCGCCGGCCACGCCGCCCCCCAGGATGAGCTGGTCGTTGGCCGCATTGACGATCGCGTCGGTGTCCATCTCCGTGATGTCGCCCTCGACGAGTTCGAGCACCCGATCCCCGATCTTTACATCCATACCGGAATCCTCCCTACACGGTTTCGCCCTGAGACGGGCCCTCGCACATCCTAGCCCCCGATGGACCGACGCGTCAAACACATCCCAGGCCCGCCCTTTGCACAAACGAACCCAATTCCCGCCCCGGCGTCCGAAGTCGCATCCCCGATCCGCGAATTGGCTTCGTTTCGCATGATCGGCGTCGGATGCGAATGGTGGCCTGATAGGCCACGCTGGCGGCATGCCCCACTGAGTTTGACAAACGAACCCAATTCCGCCCGCAGTGCCGGGAGTCCCGTCTCGCGATCCGCTAATTGGCTTCGTTTCGCACGAACGGCCCACGGCCGAGCGTGAAGGCCGGACTCTTGGCTCTTCCTGCTTGAAACTTGACACTTCAAACTTGCATCTCCCTCCGAATTGGCTTCGTTTCGCATAACACGCTCCTTGGACATGACAACCTCGTCAGCCAATGATCCCGGCGGCGTCATCGCTGTTCCTTACCCTATAGAAGACGCTTCTGAATGCGTGTATGTTGCACAATAATCGAACACAATCTTGATATTCTTCACCACAGAGGCGCAGAGGTCACGGAGAAGGCTGTCTGTGGTACGCCCGGAAGAGCCTGCCCTGAGCCTGTCGAAGGGGCATCTCTTCGGGTCACAAGACACGAGCCACGGACCACGACTTGGGAAACACCGATGGACCCGAATGGGGCTCGCACGAAGGCACAAAGCCACGAAGAAGAGCCCGAATCCCGACCTTTGTGGCTCCGTGGCTTTGTGCGAGAATTCCGCTCCTGATCCGCAACCGCCGGCAGGGTACTCCAAGCGACAGATAGTCAGATCAAGATTGCGGGTAAGCTCTGTTCGGACAAGGAGTTACGCAGATCGGCTGAGAAAATGTACCTGACACCTTTAATTCGGCCTCACCCACTACCCCTCACGGTGCGGACCAGAGAACCCTCCCATCCGGGCCGAATAGCAGCAGGGATGATTCGGGGTATCGTACTCGCGTACCGTTGGATGACACGGCTCCCTCGACCCCCAACGTGGCACGTGTTTGGCCTTCTTTGTCGTATAGCCTTATCGTTGCTTGGTCGTCATCTGAGCCGACGGTTGTACGTGCTGTGCCATTGCTGCCATACAATGTCAGTCTTGGCACATCATTTTCCACCTCTAACATGGCACTCGTTGAGGCGCTCCGGTTCATCCGTCTCGCCATGGATACTAAAGGGGTTAGGAGATTCAGGCCGATGCGAACCCGCCCATTCTCATCATTCAGGCCCAGCAGTACTTCTCCGAGTGTCCCCACATCCAGTACGGCACGGACTCTCCCATCCAGGTCCGCCAGACGCAGCGCTGTATGGCCTGAGTTCACGTCCACTGTAGCATACGCCTTGCCAATCGCGTCGTATAGGCGTAACTCCGTATTCCGTCGTGAAGCGTCCAGACTGACACGCAACTTACCGTAGGGATCAAACAGAACCTGTCGCGGTTCGCCATCAATTACCAATAGTTTGACACTCCCCTTGCCATTGCTGTCACACAGATTCAGCCATGGCAAATCACCTCGCAGGCCAATACCAGCACGATCCCTGCCGTTCGGGTCGGCCAACGTCATGGCGATTCCAGCGTCATTAGAGCCTAATGCTACAGCCTTATGGCCACTCGCATCGTACATACCCAGCATCGGATGGTTATTCGCAACACCCAGACCAAGGCGGAACCTCCCTTCCTCATCACATAATCCCAGTACCTGCCCCTCCTCGCAAGCACCGAAGAGAGCGAGACGTCTCCCGTCCTCGTCGCATAGGGCAAGAATCGGCCCCTTCGCGGTCATTTTGAAGATACCACGTTCATTGCCATTCGGGTCTTCCAGGATAAACGCCGTGGCACGTATCTCCTTCGCCACACCACCTTTGCCTTGATCCCGGACAATCGCTGCGGTTCTCATCCATACTCGCGCCATCCCCAGCCCCAGAGCCGCGACAACTATGGCCATTGCACCCACCAGCCAAAGGCTTTGACGCTTCGCACGCGTGAACCTCCGCTCCAGTGCTTCCAGACGTTCTTCGGTAGTCATTCCCAGGTTCCTTTCCAGAGTCTCGCCAGATCCTCGTCTCGCTATCGGACTTCCTACGTCCTCCTACCTCGCAACCTCATTCCTGCACAGCCCAGCCCCAAGACGCCGAGCAGCACGCCTCCCGGCACCGGAACAACCTGTACCTGAGGAATTCTCGCCATCCATGCCTCCATCTGGTCGTCCGGGTTGTGTCCATAGCCCACAATCACGGAGCCATCCCAGGATATGGCCGTGGCGTTATCCAAGGTCCATCCGGCAAGGTTCAAGCCGTAGTCCCCCTCAAGAATCTCCTTGAGGCTCCTCATGCCATTGGTTTCATCCCACAGGAAGGCCTCGATTCCGGTAGCAACCGTGGTGGCCCCGTAACCCACAACCATCCTTCCGTCGGCAGTGACATCATATGCATGGCTGTCGAAGGTGCTGCCGGGTAAATCACCCAACCCCAGGTATCCGTCCTCCGCTGTCCACAGGAAGGCTTGAGTACCCTCGGGAGTGACCGCCGTCCCCACGATCACATTCCCAGTGAACGACACCGCTCTGGCCTCAATGGCGTAGCCGTAGCCTCCGTCGGTCCAAGGTCCTAACCCCACCATGCCCTCCGCTTCGGTCCAACGGAATGCCTCTGTGTTGCCCAGTCCGGAATCACTCGCCCCCACAACAACAGCACCATTTCCAGATACCCCTCGGGCAATGCTGTAGTAGCCACCTCCCACCAAATCGCCCAATTCCTGCATCCCACTGCCTTCGGTCCACCTGAAGGCTCCATCGCCCCGGTTCGACTGGGCCACTCCGACGACAACCGATCCGTCGGCAGATACGCCCTTGCCTTCACTGCGAAAGCTGCCGGTGGGGAAGTCGCCCAGTCCAATCATCCCTCCGGTTTTCGTCCAGCGAAATGCCTCTACTCCGTTCCCTCCGGTCGATGTGCCCACGACGGTCGATCCATTAGCTGATATGGCGGAACCCTCACTTCGGAAAGACTGCGACGACAGACCACCCAGCCCAGTCGCACCAGTGCCGAAAGTCCAGAGAAAAGCCTCCTCTCCCAGCTCAGAGTAACTGTTTCCGACGATCTGCGAGCCATCGGCGGACACATCCCACGCAAAGCTGCCCCCTGGAATATCGCCCAAACCCTGGAAGCTCGCCACAAGGTCGGCGTACGTACAAGAACACAAACACAAAACCACTCCCAGGATGATCCTCGCCCTGCCCATTCCTTACCTCCAGCAGAATCCCACTTTCGTCGCCAGCCGGGGCCCCGCCCCCCTAATCCCCTGCCGGTAATCCACATTGTAGCATTCTCGTCTTCGGATGTCCACGGCGCATGAAAGATCTTGGCGGAAGTCGGGTGAATTAAAGGTGTCAGGTACGAATGGCAAGGGGAGAACAGTGCCGGGCGAACAGTGCCGGACCTACACATTTTACAGTCGGACTCTCCGGCTCGCGGGACTGCGGGGGATGCCCTTCGCTTGCGCTGCCCCAATCGTCGCGCCTTCGCGAGACTCGTCCGAGCTACGAACGGGATTCGCCGGTTTTGTGTGCCGCTGAGAAGTCCGGGGCGGCCCTGCGGCACCGTGACGGTCTTGGGTTCGCCTGTGTGGTTCAGGAGGAATCGCAGCCTTCGGCCTTGTCCCTGGCGGATCGATGCCTCCACGCCGAGAGGCGGGTGGACGACGGGTTTCACGCCTGCGTCTTCGAGGAGGCGAGGACGATGATCGTGTACTGGAGCCAGTCCATGTCGTGACGTCGCGCCGACTCAGGGGATTCCTGGGCCGGATACGGACCTTGCCCCATCGAGCAGTGTGCTCAGAACCTCCATGGTCCTGGCGGTCGCGCCCTGATTCTGTCGGATGATCTCCTGTCCGGCTTTCGCCACGGCCCCGGCGCAGGCCGGGTCGCAAAGGCACTTCTTCAGGGTAGCCAGCAGATCGTCGCTGTCCTTGACCTCGATGGCCCCCCGGCCGGCGAGCAGGACTTCGACCGTCTGGCGGAAGTTGAACGTGTGCGGGCCGAAGAGCGTGCACTTGCCCAGGGCCGCGGCCTCCATCATGTCGGAGCCGCCCATCGGCACGAGCGTGCGGCCCACGAAAATGATCTCGGCCAGGGAGTAGAACTTCCGCAGGTCGCCCATCGTGTCGCCCAGGATCACGGTTCTGCCGTCGTCGGCGGCACGCGAGGTCGTGCCCTTGAGCCGGCTGTAACGAGTCATGGAAAACCCCGCCTGCTCGATCAACTGAGCCACTTCCTCAAATCGCTCGGGCTTGCGAGGGACGATCGCCAGACGGAGATCCTTGTGCCTGGGGTCCTGGAGGAGCGACTTGTGGACATCCAGAACGATCTTCTCCTCGTCAACGCCTGTGCCGCCGGCGACCCAGAGCCTGGTCTCGCCCAGATTCAACTGCTCGGCCAGCGCGTCGGCGCCTTCCACACGGTCGGCGACCTGGGCGGTGTCATACTTGAGGGAGTTTGTGACGAGCACCCGTTCGGCAGGGCAGCCCAGTTCGCGAAATCGCTCGGCATATTCGGGCGTCTGTGCCAGGACTCGGTCGATCTTGCCGAAGAAGGTTCGCGTTACCGGCTTGATCCTGCGATACCGCGAGAAACTCCTGTCGCTGATCCGCCCGTTGAGGACGACGACGGGAATCTGGCGCCGATGGGCGGTGAAGAGGAAGTTGGGCCAGACCTCCAGCTCCATCAGGAGGCAGACGGATGGACGGAGCCGGTCGAACGCCCGCCGAACGATCCAGGAGACGTCGAACGGGAAGTAGAACACCGTCCACTTGCGACCGAAAAGCTTGTCCGCCTGGGCGTAGCCGGTGTCGGTCGTCGTACTGACGACGATCTCACAATCGGGATACCGTTTCTCGATCTCGGCCACCAGCGTCTTGGCGGCGTTCACCTCGCCCATGCTGACCGCGTGGAGCCAGATGCATCGCTTGTCCGGCTCTTTTCGGGCGACATTGCCAAACCGATGATCCCAGCCGGCGCGGTATCGCCGGTGCGCCGCCATGCGATAGAACAGAACAGGACTGAACGCAAGTCCTGCGAACAAATACGCCAAATCGAAAATGAATCCCATATCCATCCTGCAAGGTATGCTGTCGCGAGTCTATCCCGACATGATAGGGCCGCCGGCCGGCGATGTCAAATGCCGCCGGCCCGAGGGGAGCCGCTTGCAGGGTAGAACGGAGACCCCACAAGACGGGAGGCTTTCCATGCTGCTGCGGATTCTCCTGCGGCATGTCAGTCAAATCGAAAGAGCTTCCCCCAGACCAAAGTGCGAAAAACGTTAGAGTAATCGTCGGTCCAGACTCCTATGGCCGGGTCTCGCGTCGGCGGTCGCCAGCCTTCCCAGGAGTCGAGGATCGCCAAGTCGTCGGGCTCGCGGGCGACCACTACCCACGTGGAGGAGGAACCGCCCAGATGGGATTCGTCCGGGCTGGGCTGATGCTCCTGGACCAGGCCCGCCAACCCGGCGTCCTCCACGAGGTTTCCGACGACGGGCTCCAGTTCGAGATAGCGGTTCGAGATGTGCAGCAGGGCGATCCCGCCGGGGGCGAGTTTCCGCATGTACAGAGCCAAGGCCTCGCGGGTCAGCAGATGGACTGGAATCGCGTCGGAGGTGAATGCGTCCAGGATCAGCAGGTCGAAGAAGCCGTCGGCGGTCGCGGCCAAGTTGAGCCGGCCGTCGCCGATGACGACGCTAACGCCCGGCTCGCTGAGTTCGAGATAGCGGAACAGCTTCGGATTGCGGGCAATCCGCTCCATCGTCGGATCGACTTCGAAGAAGGTCATCGTGCGTCCCGGCTTGTGGTAGCAGCTCGTGCTCCCGGTGCCCAGGCCGATGACGCCGACGTGTTCGAGGATCTCATGTTGATTCATCGCCTCGAAGACCTGCCAGAGCGGACCTCCCGGCACGTAGTACGTCCTGGGTGTGCGCAGCTTGTCCGGGTCCATGCACTGGTCGCCGTGCAGGATGTTGCCGCTGTAGAGCCAGTGCTCGGAGCCCTTGCTGTTGGTGCAAACGGTGTAGAGTCCGAAGAAGCTCCGCTCGCGATGGATCTGGTTCTTCATTTCCGTCAAATGGATGGCGGTGAACAGGATTACGCCGAATCCCAGCGTCAATCGAAGCGGACGGCTGCTGAAGCTGTACAGTACGATCGCGGTAGCGCCATAGAACAGGATGGGACCCCAGGAACCGGCCTTGACGAAGTCCCAATGATCCCAGGTGTACCGATACAGCGCGATCAGGAGGGCGGGCAGGGCCAGATCCAGCAACCGACGGACGAGACCGCCCCGGCCGAACTGAGGGCGCAGAAGGCACGCGAGCGTCAGAAGCAGCGGGTATTCGAGGATCGAGTTGAACGCCAGCGGGGCGACCAGCGAACAGAATACGCCGCCCAGGAGGCCGCCGACGGACATCCAGAGGTAGAACTCCGTGAGGTGTTCGGCCATGGGCCGGCGTCGCACGAGCTCGCCGTGGCAGACCATTGCCGTCACGAACATCGCGGTCAGGTGCAGCGTCAGGAGCATCCAGAGATCGTGTTCCGCGAAGTAGACCGCCAACAGCGCGAAGACCCAGACCTGCAGCCAGAGCATCCACCTGTGCCGCAGGATGGGCCGACGGGAGAAGACGATGATGAAGCTCAGCAGGTACAGCGACAGCGGCGCGACCCAAAGGAACGGCGCCGATGCGACGTCGGTGCTGATGTGTTGCGTCACCGCCAGCAGCAGGGCCGAAGGGACGAACGCCAAGGCCACCCATCGAGCCCGGCGGCCCCAGGTGATCCGTTCGTGAAATCCGATGGCGTCGTTCGGTATCTCGATGTCAAACACTCCGCCTGATGCCGCGAGCTTACGTCTTGCAGCCCAGAGACTGATCGCGCAGAGGGTCACAGCCAAGGCGAGCAGGAGGTACCCTGCGGTCCACGCGCGACTCTGGAGCGTCAGGCCCAGCCACGGCTCAATCAGCACGGGATACGCAAGCAGACCGATCAACCCGCCGGCGTTGCTGGACGCATAGAGAAAGTAAGGGTCCGAGGCTCGCGGGTGGTCCGAGCGGGAGAACCATCGCTGCAACAAAGGCGCGGTGGCGGAGACCGCGAAGAAGGGCAACCCGATGGAGACGGTCAGCAGGCCGACCAGCCAGGGCAACGGATGCCCGCCGGGACCGGGCGTTTCCTGCCACGCGACCTGCACGGGCAGAAAGAGCAGTCCCGCCGCGAGAATGGCGGCATGGATGAGCACCTGGCGTCGCAGGCTTGCGATCCGCGAAAGCAGATGGGCGTAGAGGTAGCCGATCAGCAGCACGGCCTGGAAGAACATCATCGCGGTGTTCCAGACTGCCGGCGCGCCGCCCAGCAGAGGCAGGATCATCTTCGTGAACATCGGCTCGATAGCGAACAGCAGCAACGAGCCCAGGAACATCGCCAGGCAATGGAGCAGCACCATCGTGGTTGGGCTGCGAGAAAGGGGAGGCGAATCCACCCGACCGCCCAGATCGGCATGAAGATCGGTTTGCGCCATTCTATCGGGAAAAGCCGCCGGTTCCCTGGACCGGGAACCGGCGGCGCACAGTCGCTTTCAGTGCCGGCCTACGCGAATTCCCTGTATTCCTGGTTGGTGATGATGCCAGGCTGGGGTTGCGGGTACTCGCCCTTGGCGTTGGGCTGCAAAGGAGCGGGATAGCCCGTAGTGAACTTGTCCGCGTTCGGCGCAAATTCATGGGGGCAGTTGAGGATCTGCTCATAGGTGATGATCTGGCCCGTATGGGCGGCCATCCGGCCCATGGAGGTCACGAGGCTCGCCTCCGCGCCGCGTTTGGCCTCGTTGTAGGGCTTGTCGTTGCGGATCGCATCGACAAGGTCGTCCCACTCGAGCTGATAGGGGCTCTTCTCCGGCTGCGGATACCGCCAGATCGGCTCGACTCCCTCCATCAGATGCGTCTTGTACGTGCGGACCCTGCCCGGCGTATGGCCGCTGGTGGAGACGACGGCCGAACCCTTGGAGCCATGCACGAAACTGTTGAAACCGTTCTGGCAGCCGGTGACGTTGCGGCCCTGATAGAAGAGCTTCGTGCCGTCGGGGTAGGTGTACTCCACGGCATAGTTGTCGAAGTTCTGATCCACGGCATTTTCCCGATACTGCCGGCCGCCCAGGGCGTGCGCCGAGACCGGCCAGGCGCCCTTCATCCAAGACAGTTCGTCGATCTGATGAATGTAATAGTCGCTGTAGACGCCGCCGCTGGCCCAGATCCAGCTATGGAAGCTGCGGATCTGGTACATCAGTTCATCCATATCCGGCCGCTTGGGACCGACCGCCGCCGAGCGGCCGCTCATGCGGTAGCCTCGCATCATGAGGATTTCGCCGATCTCGCCGTCCTGAATTCGTTTGAGCAACTCCTGCCTGCCCCGGCAGTGACGGACCATCAGGCCGACGCCAACCTTGAGGTTCTTGGCGTCCGCCTCACTGGCGAGTTGGATCATCCGCCTGGTCGTGGGGCCGTCCACCGTGACGGGCTTCTCCATGAATACGTGCAGGCCTTTGCGGATCGCATACTGGAAATGCACCCAGCGGAAAGCCGGCGGGCTGGCGAAGATCGCGATATCGCCGGGCTTGAGGCAATCCATCGCCTTCTGGTATCCGTCGAAGCCCAGGAATCTGCGGCCTTCGGGCACGTCCATTTTGTCGGCGTGCTGCTTCATCAGATTCTCATAGCTGCTCTTGAGCTTGTTCTCGAAGACGTCGGCCATGGCGACGAGCTTCATCGGACCGCTCTTGACGCTCAGGGCATTGTCGGCGGCTCCGGTGCCGCGTCCGCCGCAACCGATCAGCGCAACCTGGATCGTGTTGCTCTCGCCTGCGTAGATTCGCGGCGTGAGTCCTGCGGCCAGGATCGAGCCCGCGGCCAGGCAACCTGTGCCTTTGAGAAATTCGCGACGGGAAGTGCTGTTGTGCGTACGCTCGCTCATGGGGGATTGTCTCCTATTGTGATGGTTGTTCCGGATGCTGTGTCTGATATCGAGTTACCATCGGCTCCTGGTCCCGGCGGATCGCACGGGTTCCACGGTCCATTATCGTCGCAAACCCATGCGAAACAAGGACTTTCTCAAGAAGGACGTGCCCGACCGCGGGTTTATTTCACCTGTCGGGCGGATCATGGACAGGAGAGCGTATATCGGGTAGGATGCAGCCATGCTTGAAACCGGCCATTCATTCCGTTGGACTGTTGCTATCGCCTTTGGGATTCTAGGGTTCTGCGGCATAGGTTGGTGTGAGCCCGCGAGACTTCAGCCGGTCGGTTCGGAGCGGGACTTGTTCGTCTGGACCGACACGTGCAACACCTACGTGCTTCGGGAAGGCGATGCGGCGATTCTGATCGACTTGGGCGACGGCGGCGTGCTCGATCATCTCGGCGAGATCGGCGTCCGACGGGTCGAGTGGACGCTCTTCACGCACCACCACCGGGAACAGTGCCAGGGAATCGCGAAACTGGCCTCCTGGAAGGCGAAGATCGGTGGGCCGGAGGCGGAGCGGGCCTTGTTCGAGGACCCGATGCGGTTCCGCAAAGCCAAACCCTCGCTGGGCGACGCCCACACGGTGTACGGCGCCAGCTATGTCCGTCCGCCAATCGAACCCATTCGCCTGGATCGAACCTTCAGAGACCTGGATGTGTTCGCGTGGCGAGGCCGCGAGTTGCGATGTCTCGATACGAAGGGCAACAGTCCCGGCGGCATGTCCTATCTTCTCAAGCAGGACGGTCGGTGGCTGGCGTTCAGCGGCGACGTCATGCTCGACGGGGCGCGCATGCACACGTGGTTCGACACCGAATGGGATTACGGATTCGCCAAAGGACTGTACGAACTGATCGACTCCGCGAGCATGCTCCAGAGCTACGAGCCCGCGATTCTGCTGCCGTCGCACGGGCCGGCGATCGAGCGGCCGGGGATTCAGTTGCAGGAATACCAGCGGAAGCTTCGCGCGCTCGCGAAGCTGTACGTGCGGGGTTACGCGATCAGTGCATTTGACGGGGCGGACCAGGACACGGTCTCGAAGCCGACGGCCATTCCGCATGTTTGGCGGGTCACGGACCACCTGTACAAGTTCAAACGCCGGGATTTCTGGCCGAATTTCGCGATCCTCATCGCCGACGGTGGGCGGGCCTTGGTCTTCGATTGCGGCCTGGTCGGCCGCGACCTCCTGGAGTCTTCTCTCAAGGCGATGCAGGAGCAACTGGGCCTCAAGGCGATCGATGCGGTCCTGATCACCCACATGCACGGCGACCATTTCCTCGATGTCCCTTATCTGCGGGAGAAGTGGGGGACGCAGGTCTGGACGGGCAAGGATGTCGCGGGCCCCTGCGAGCATCCGGAGCGATACGACTACGCCGCGATGATCCCGGCCTATGGAGACGGCTTTGATGCACTGCGCATCGACCGCAAGTTCGAGCGAGGCGAGACGTTCGAGTGGGAAGGGTATACCTTCACGGTGGACTGGATGCCCGGCCAGACCGAGTTCGGCTGCTGCATCCACGGCGGGATCGACGGCAAGCTCGTCGCCTTCACCGGCGACAATCTCTTCGGCAACTCAGCCGACCCGACGCAGACCGGTCACGAGGCGGTCGTCGCTCGCAATAGCGCGATCTTCGAGGAAGGATACATCGTTGGGGCCGACCTTCTCCGTCGTTTGCAGCCCGATCTGATTGTCGGCGGGCACTCCTGGGTGATCGATCGTCCGGCCCAGATGATCGAGCGATTCGCAGCGTGGGCCCGCGAGATCCGCGACGTCTATCAAGGCTTCAGCGCCGAGGAGGACTACCGGTATATGTTCGACCCGTACTGGCTGCGGGCCGAGCCGTATCGGATCTTCGTCAAGGCCGGTCAGAGCGTGGACGTGTCACTGCACGTCCGCAACTTCCTGCCGCGGACGCAGAGCCATATCATCATTCCATTCACCCCCAAGGGAATCAGCGCAGAGCCTGCGACTCTTGATGGAACCCTCGATTCGCAAGCCAGCAGGCTCTTTCCCTTGCGGCTGACCGCCGCATCCGATGTGAAACCGGGCATATACAGTGTTGCGTTCGACGTGACTCGCGACGGAAGACGCTACGGCCAGTGGTTCGACCTGATTTTGTCCGTCGAGCCCTGATCGTTCGGGTGGGGAGCCTCGCTATTTGGCGCGCCCAAGCTGTGTCATGTACTGTCTGTACAGGCGATTTATCTCGCTGTCGGAGAGATCCTCGGCGACGATGAGCCGCGTGCGAGCCTGGGCGGATTCGCCGGCCTTGAAATCGCGGCCGAAGAGCGACAGGTAGAGAGAATAGTGCGACTCCCCCTCGTGCGGCATGGCGACTGCGAAACAGTCCTGTCGCGGCGTCATCATGACGACCGTCAGTTTGTGGCCTTCCCCGCGGCGCAGGCACAACGGCTCATCCAGGCGGGGCAGGATCGTCCAGTTCACCGGGTGAGGTTCGAGCAGCCACCGGCCGTCCAGCGAGAGACCGTTGCGCGGGTCTTTGCGGAAGGTGAACATGAGCCAGTCCCCCTGGCTCTTCTCGCCCAGCAGGAAGGACCGGTTTGTCGTGGGGCCCTCGGGATCGGCCAGGACGTAGGGCGAAGGGAACGCCTTGTCGAAATACGACGCGAAGAACGACTCGAAGCCAGTGAGGTTCTCCCGGGCAGTGACCGTAGTCTCAACATCGAGCGTCTGCGGGTCCGCCCAGCGGTACAGGGCAGTCATCTCGAAGGGCCGATCCTGGGTTGCGGGCCAGGTGGTACGAACGCTCCCGTCGGGCAGCAGTTCCGCTGTGCTGGGCCAGTCCCATGCGGCGGTTCCGTAGCGTCTGTTGGCTGTGAAGACGCGATAATGGCCTGCGATGCCGACGCTGCCGTCCAGCCTCATTCCCGAGGGGATATGCACAACTGAAGACAGGGCTCGCGACGTTCCATTCTGGCGAAGGACCCCTCGCAGGACGCCTGTGTCGAAGGTGTACTGGCCCTTGTCGCTCGCTCTGAAGGCCGGCATGCTGCTGAGCTCGGAGCCCCATGCAGAGCCGGTCGTACCCAGGACGAAGGTCATGATCGAAAACCGGATCAGGGTGCATCGCACGTTCATGCCATATTCTCCAGCCCATATGAAGAGGGGCCGCGGCAATCGTTCGTATGTTGCCGCGGCCACCCGATTCTCACTCTGCGTTCAACCGGCAATCGAATCATCCGTTCGCCGATTGTCGTATGACTCACTTCTTCTCTTGCGCCGGGATGTCGCAGGCGACGCGGAAACCGATGGAGTCAATCTGGGGCAGCCACCACTTGCTCTTGGGGATCTGCGGGTCGTTCATCCGCCACCAGTCTTCCTCGAAGGCGCGGGCCGCAGGTCGTAGCTCGGCGGCGGGGCTGTCGTAGAAACCGCCGCGAGCGACATGTACTTTGCCGTCGGCCGGGCCGGCCGGGTTGGCCTTGGCGTCCAGCGTGTAGGCGGTCGGGCTGTAGAAGTCCTGGACCCACTCGCGGACGTTGCCGTTCATGTCGTGGAGTCCCCAGGCATTGGGCTTTTTCTGGCCCACCGCGTGCGGTTCCATGTCGCCGTTGGCGTCGAACCAAGCGTAGTCCTTGAGGACCTCTTCATTGTCGGCCACGCCAAACAGGCTTGTCGAGCCGGCCCTCGCGGCGTACTCCCATTCGGCCTCCGTCGGCAGACGGTAGTTCTTGCCCGTCTTCTGGCTGAGCCAGCGGCAGAACGTCATCGCGTTGTGCCAGGTGCCGCCCATGGCCGGGTGCTTCTTGCTGTAGCCCATGGTCATGTCGCCGTAGACGGGGGTCGGGCCGGTGATGGCGTTGACGCTGGCCTGGGCCTCCTGCTCCTTCTTGGCGGCCTCGCTCTCGACGAAATCCTTCTTTGCGCTGCCGGTCTCCTGGTAGTAGGCCAGGAACAGTTCGAGCGTGGTCTCGGTCGTGCAGAGATAGAAGGGTTTCACCTGAACCTGTCGCTGGGGCCCTTCGTGCTCGGCGCGGTCGGGCTCGCTCGCGGGGCTTCCCATGGTGAACGTGCCGCCGGGGATCATGACCATGTCCAGCGAGAGCTTGGAACCGTCCTTGGCGGTAATGGTCTCGGTAAACTTCTTCGCAGGCTCGGCGGCCGTCGCGATCCCGACCGCGATCATGCCGACGCAAAAGACCAACAAGGTGACGCATGCCAACAGGGTGTTTCTACTCACTTCTTCATCTCCTTCGCAGGGTGTGCCATGCACACCTTCCTTTCTTTCGGCAAGGGTGTGCACGACACACCCTACCTGTTTCTACAACATCCTCGTCCGGCCGGGCAGGGGCACCGGATAGCTGCCGTTGGGTCCGGGCAGCACCGGCGGGATCATCTCATCATAGCAATCTTCGGGTCTCGGATCATAGCAGAACTCCGAGCTATTGACCTGCTCCCAGGTCATTTCCTTGCCCGTGTAGCACGAGATCTGTCCCATCAAGGCGATCATCGTGCTGGGGACCATGTAGTCGCCGTTGTTGACGGGCTTGCCGTCGCGGATCGCTTTGAACAAGACATCATGCTCCCGCTGGTAGGGATCGCACCTGCCGGCCCACCGCCAGTTCGTCTCGCCCGAGATCCGACAGCCCATGATGTCCGCCTTGCCCTTGCTGCCCAGCACGACGCTGGAGTACTTGTCGTAGCAACCGGTCGTGGTTCGGCAGAACGCATAGATCGGCACGCCGTTGTCAAATTCGTAGACGACCGAGTGATGGTCGAAGACGTCGCCGTAGATGGGCTCGGTCATCGAAGACCGCCCGCCCAGGCCATGACATTTCACAGGGACCTTGTTGTGCATCACCCAACTGGCGCGGTCCAGGTTGTGGACGAGGGACTGGATGACGTCGTCGCCCGAGAGCCAGCGGAAATGGTACTGCGTGCTGCACTGCCACTGCACCTCGGACAGGCCCGGCTTGCGGTCGATCACGCCGTAGGGACCTCGGAGGAAGTTTTCTTCAATGGCGACCACATCGCCGATCTGGCCATCGTGGATTCGCTGAACTGTCTCGGCGTAGCCTGTGTGATAGCGGCTGTGCAGGCCGGAGACCAGGCACAAACCCTTCTCTCGGGCCAGGTCGGCCGCCTGTTTCATGACCTTCATGCCCAGCGGATCGATGCCGTGAGGTTTCTCCACGAAGACGTGTTTGCTTGCCTTGATCGCAGCCAGAGCCTGGAGCGGGTGGAACTTGGCGGCGTTGGCGATGACGACCACGTCCGAGGCATCGATTACGCGCTTGTAGCCGTCGAAGCCTTCGAAGCAATGGTCGTCGTCCGCGACCACCTGCTGGGGTTTGCCTTTCTTGAGCATCTCGCGGACCGCTTTGACCCGATCCATGAAGATGTCGCACATGGCGACAAGACGCACGCCCTTGTCCGCGGTCATCGCCTGGTCGGCGGCTCCGCTGTTGCGCCCGCCGCAGCCGATCATCCCCACGCGGATCACGTCGCTTCCGCCGGCGTATGCCCCGACGTTCAGGACGCCCAATGTGGTGGCAGAAGCCACACTGGCGGAAGCCTTCAGGAAACCGCGCCGTGTTGTCCCTTCGCTCGTGCCCGATGCGTCTGATCGTGCCATGCTGCCTCCTTTTCGGTAGACCTTCCTTCGGTTGCCGGCAGGGTGCGTACCGTACACCATCCAAGCCCGTACCATCCTACCCGCCCAGGCAACCGAATTCAAGTCGCACCTGCAGAATCAGACGCCGGGGAATCCCTTGAAATTGCACGAAACCGGGGGTATGGTGTCGGTCGATGTCAAGGAGTCCGGCGATGAAGTATGCAGTCGTGATTTTGGGGTTGTGCTGGGGGGCGATTCTCCACGCGGCGGGACCCCGGTTGATCATCCATGACGCGAAGATCGTCACGGTCGATCCCGCGTTCTCCATCCGCCAGGCGATGGCCGTGGAGGGCAATCGGATCGTCGCCGTGGGCCGGGATGAGGACATTCTGCGGTTGAGGACCGAGGATACGGAAGTGCTCGATCTGGACGGCAAGATGGTCCTGCCCGGCCTGATCGATTCGCACGTTCACGCGTGTGGGGCGGCCATGACCGAGTTCGACCACCCGATCCCCGATATGGAATCGGTGCAGGACGTGCTCGACTACTTCAGGATGCGGGCGGCGCAGTTGCAGGACGGCCAATGGATCGTGCTCCAGCAGGTGTTCATCACAAGGCTTCGCGAGCAGCGATACCCCACGCGGGCCGAACTCGATGAAGCAGTTCCGAACAACCCGTGTGTGTTTCGGACAGGGCCCGACGCCTCCCTCAATACGCTGGCCTTGAAGCTCAGCGGCATCGACAGGGACTTTCGCGTCACCGACGGCGGCCCCGGACACATCGAGAAGGACTCGCAGACGGGCGAGCCGACGGGCATTCTTCGCAGTTGCACCCGGTACATCAAGAGCCAGGAACCGGGTCGCAAGGCGACCGAGCAGGATCGATATGAGAGGCTCCTGACGCTGCTGCGGGACTACAGTTCGGTCGGAATCACAGGCATTTGCGACGGTTCGGCCAACCGGGCCAATCTCGACCTGTACCAGCGGATGCTGGACAAAGCCGAGTTGCCCGTTCGAATCGCGGGGCAGTACTACGTGGATACGATCGGGCCCGTCGAGGAGATTCAGCAGAACATCCGCAGGGTGGCCGAGCACCCGCTCCGCAAAGGCGGACCCATGCTCCGCGTCATCGGAGTCAAGGTGTTCCTCGACGGCGGCATGCTCACCGGCAGCGCCTATATGAGCCGGCCTTGGGGCGTCAGCGAGATCTACGCGATCGACGATCCGAACTACCGCGGGGTCCTGTTCATTCCGAAGGATCGGCTCCTGGCGATGGTCCGCACGGCCACCGAGTCCGGCCTGCAATTCACAGCCCATACGGTGGGCGACGGCGCGGTCGAGACGCTGGTCGACGTTTACGACGAACTGAGCCGGACGATGCCGATCCGAGACATGCGGCACTGCATCACCCATTCGAATTTCATGAGTCCCGAGACGGTGAAGAAGGCGGTCGAGTTGAAGGTGATCCCGCTGGTCCAGCCCGCGTGGCTCTATCTTGACACGCGAACGCTCGTCGGCCATTTCGGCTACGATCGCCTGCGATGGTTCCAGCCGCTGATGAGTCTTCTGGACGCCGGCGCCGTCGTCGCGGGCGGTTCCGACCACATGCAGAAGGTTGGGTCCTTGCGATCGATCAATCCCTACGATCCCTTCCTGGGCATGTGGACGACCTTGACCCGCCAGG
>CALEZT010000050.1 GCA_937927975.1 uncultured Phycisphaerales bacterium | reverse complement strand
CGGCGCACTATAGGAGAGAGCGAGTATGGCACGCGGCGACTTTACACTGTTCAACGAGTTGGCGGTGGCGTTGGCCGAAAAGAAGGTCAACCTGGAAACGGACACGATCAAGCTGGCCCTGATTACCAACGGGGTTACCCCAACGGCCAACGATACCGATCCTCAATGGGGTGCCGGATCGGGGGTCGATTACGACGGCAACGAGGTCGGGACGGGTGGCGGGTATACGGCGGGCGGCCTGGCTTGTGCGAACCCCGCATTCACACGGAGTTCCGGGGTCGGGACGTTCGACGCGGATGACCCGGCAACCATCGCGCAAAACGGTTCCGGATTTACAAACGCCTACTACGGCATCCTCTATTCGGACACGGCGACGAATAAGGACTGCATCGGGTTCCTGGATCTCGGGGGGCCTGTCAGTGAACAGGCCGGGCCTATAGACATCAATTGGAATGCTTCCGGAATCTTCACTATTACGGTAAACGCCTAACATGGCTACACGCGGCATCGACATCCGGCAGACGGCCGACAGAATTCTCTTCCGCGCGAGTCTCAAGGATTCAACGGGAGCGAAGGTTACGAGCGGGACAACCGAACTGCGAGTCTACCGCCTGGAGGACGACGGGACGCTTGACGTGCTGGACTGGGACTCCGGAACGAAAGACTTTGTTTCGTCCGGGGCGACGGACGACGAGGTCACGATGACGCATCGGCAGGCGGACGGCGTCGACACGGGGATATGGACCTATGCGATTACCGATGCAACGATCCTGGCGGCGTTCAGTTTGGGGCAGGTGTACATAGTCCAGGTGACGAATAGCGGGGCATCGCCGGAGAGCCAGGAGCGGGAGTTCCAGTTTGGGGGCGTGGAGGGGGATCAGGCGGACTCTACGACGATAACGGTCACTGTGACGCCAGCCGCCACCGTACTGTCTACCGGACAGGTATCCGGCGACGCCATCATCGGCTATCAGCACGCCGCGCAGACGATCGTGTTCACGGTTGTCGACGAACTCGGGACGGCGATTGACCTGTCGGGAAAAACCGTGGTGTTCGCCGCGTTTCTTCCGGCGACCCCGACAATCAACTCAATGGTCGTCGACGGTGTCGTGTCCGGCGCAAGCAACAACATCGTCACCATTGACGTCACATCCGACGACACCGAGAATCACGGCAGTTTTCGCTACCGGCTCTGGAACACGACCGACAAAAAGATTCTGGCTGAAAACACCTACACAATTCACGAAGGACCGGAAAGCGAGGAGGAAACGTCATGACGCAGGTAAGACTTTTAAGCGCCTACGCAGGTGCCGGCGGCACTGTCGGTTATCCGGGCGACGTGATCATGGTGTCCGATGCCGAGGCGGCTGAACTTATTGCCGGTGGGTACGCCGAGGCGTACACGCACACAGACGACCCAAAAGACACGCTTTCGGACGGCGATGTGTTTAACATTGATCGCGGCGCGATCATGCGTATAAAGGCCGGTGGCACACTGGACGTTGCCGGCACGATTATCGTGTCGGCAGGCGGTGTTGTTCAACTGTCTTCTGAAACCCAGCCGATGATTAGTGGCGCGGTCAGGGCGAAGCGGTTCACAGGCCCGAATCGCACGCCGAGGCCGACGCCGACTGTCGTGTTTCAGTTCGACGATCAATGGCAAACCACAATCGATTACGTTCTGCCATTGTTCGCGACGAAAGGAATTACCGGCTGTTTGGCGGTGATTGCCGGAGGGCCCTACGGCGCCGGACAGGCCAACAAGGCATCTTGGTCTTCGCTGGTTTCGGCACAGGCGGACGGGTGGGAAATTCTCAACCACTCCTGGCATCATTACACGGACAGTCGAGACGGGTTTCAGATTGACGACCTATTTAACCCGGCGTCGGCGTACTACGACCTCGATGCCGGAATCGCCGAGATCGCTACAGCGGATGCGATTCTTCGCAGTCACGGGCTCATCGCGGAATCGTTCGTGAATCCGGCCCACGCGACGAGCGAGGAAACGCAACGCTACATCCGGCAATACTGTCGCGCGGCACGGTCCGGCAGCGTATCCCCGTACTATAACGAACGCGTGCTCAATACGTTCGAACTGAACTCGTACAACATTTCAGACATCGTCGACGGGGATGACGCGTCTGCCGAAACCGTATTGGATGCGGCCAAGGCGCTTGTGACGGCGATTCAGGCACTATATACGGCCGACTCCTCCGATGGCCGCCTGCTGATTTTGTACGGCCACGACGCGACCGAGGCAGGGATGACGGACCTGGAGGCGTTGATCGATCATATTCAGGCGACTGACGATGTGGAAATCCTCACGCTGTCGCAAGCGTTGGACAAGCACGAAAATCAACTGGAAATCGGCATCCCGTGCGATGGAGCCGCGCTGGCCGTCGGGCCGGGCGGTGAGTTGCGCACGGCCGGCCTCGACGTCGTGGATGAGTTGCGTGTGGCGGATGCGTCCAATCCGTTCACGAACTACGTCACGGTCTCGTATGTCTCGGGGAACCTCGAATTACAGGCATACTCATCGTCGCACGACGTGGTAATCGCGTCGTCCGGGTCCCTACGGCCGAAAGTAAACGGAACTATCGGCTGCGGCGAACACGGCTATGCGTGGTTGGATTGCTACTCTTACGCCTACGAGACACGCAACCAAGAGGGAGATCGGCTGACGCGCAAGTCTTACCGGCTGGGAGGCATTCAGGTGACGTCGTCACCCAAGACGATTGACGCCAATCTTCCGGCTGGGGCCAAGCCGATCATGATGGTGGCGGCGGTATCTACGGAACTGCAAGGCTGCGCCAACTGGCAGATCGGGTTCTCTGGCGGCTCGGACGTCGTGTGGGGCACGGCGCTTGCAAATGCGGCCGGAACCGTCATTCGGGTGATGTACGATCCGGTTAATGACGGTTCGACCCGCGCCGTGTTTGACGCGGAGACGGACATTGTCGTGACGGCGGCCGGCGTGACCGCGGGGGCGATTCGGGTCGCGGTCTTCTATGAAGAGCCGGGGGCACATGCATGAGATGAACACACGCAACGCCATTTTTCAGCCGCATTTCGCCGGCACTGCAATAGACGACCGCGCCAGCGCCTCCCGTCGCGGGTACAACCGCCGGTGGCACAAGCTGCGTCTGCTGGCGTTGGCGCGAGACCGCTACACGTGCCAAGAGTGCGGGTGTGTCGTGGACGGTTCGAACCCGGTTGACCACGTCGTGCCACTGGACGCCGGCGGCGAGCACACGCTGGCGAACATTCGCACGCTTTGCCGAGACTGCCACGAGCGAAAACACGGGAGGAAGAAGTGATACCCGACCCGCCGGCGTGGATGCACGAGTACGCTCAGGAGGAGTGGCGACGCCACGCCCCGGCGCTGCACATGGCCGGACGGCTCGACAGCCTCAACCTGTCCGCGTTCGAAAACTACTGCTGCGCCTACGCACGATGGAAGCGGGCAGAAGAGGAACTGGCCGGTCATCCCCTGGTCCAGGTGACCGAGAAAGGGTATGAGGCGCCGTCGGCCATCGCGACGGTGGCGAAGGCGGCCGCGGTGGACATGCGGAAGTCCCTGGCGGAATTCGGTTTGTCGCCGTTGGCGCTGAAGCGACTGAAGGCGACCGTGGAAGCGGCGAAGCGGGAAAGCAAACTGAAGCAGTTTATGGGTACGGCTGAATCATGATATACGTCCTGATAATGGCAATTTTAACAAACGCTCGCGACGCCGTTTTGAGCTACAGTAACGACGTCATCGAGGGCCGCGTCGCAGCGTGCCAGTTGAACCGTCTAGCCTGCGAGCGCGCGGTCAACGACTTCGAGCACGGCGCAGATCGCGGTCTCGTGTGGCACGAAAACGCGGCGCGCACGGCGCTCGACTTCTTTCAGTTCGTCTCGCACTCGAAAGGGGAATGGGCCGGGCAACGCCTCGAACTGGCACCGTGGCAGCAGTTCATCGTCGCGCAACTGTTCGGCTGGAAGAATGAAAGCACAGGACTACGCAGGTTTCGCACGTCCTACGCGACTATCGCACGCAAGAACGGCAAGAGCACCCTGGCAGCAGGCATTGGCCTGAAACTACTGATCGCCGACAATGAGGCCGGTGCCGAGGTCTATTCGGCCGCGATGAAACGCGACCAGGCCAGGATCACCCACCAAGAGGCCGTTCGGTCCGTGCTGCGGTCCGACGAGCTTCGGCAGGTGATTACGGTCCGCCGCGACAACCTAATCATCGAAGGCACGGCGGCGAAGTACGAACCCCTCGGCAGAGACGCGGATAGCCTGGAAGGGTTGAACCCGCACGGCGTGATCGTCGATGAAATTCAGTCGCACAAATCGCGGGCTCTCTGGGACGTCCTTCAAACGGCAATGGGCGCACGCCGCCAGCCGATGATCTTCGCCATCGGAACCGGCGGCTCGAACCAGGATGGGATCGGCTACGAGATTCACCAGGACGCCGAGCGCGTTCTGAGAGGGTCTGTCCAGGATGATGCCTTTTTCGCTTTCATCGCGATGCTGGACGACTCGGACGACTGGGCAGACGAATCGGCGTGGATCAAGGCCAACCCGAACCTAGGCATTTGTCCGAAGCGCGAGTTTCTCCAGCGGCTCTGCGCACAGGCGAAGCGGCTTCCATCGGCACAGAACGCCTTCGTTCGGCTTCACTGTAACCGGTGGACCGAGCAGGAGACGCGATGGTTGGACATGGACACCTGGCACGCCAGTGGTGGCGCCGTCCCGCTGCGTGCGCTCCTTGGTCGACGCTGCTTCGGCGGACTTGACCTCGCGTCGAGACACGACCTCACGGCGTTCGTGCTGGCGTTTCCGCGCGGTGACGGAGGCATCGATCTGTTGTGCCGTTTCTGGCTGCCGGAAAGTGCGGCAGCGAAGTACGAGCACGACGCCAACGTACCGTGGTCCGCCTGGGCGCGCGCCGGGTACGTCACTCTCACGCCGGGAGAGGTGACCGACTACGATGAAATCGTCCGCCAGGTCGCCGACGACTATCGGCGTTTCAGCCTGCGATCCATCTGCTACGACCCCTGGAACTGCGAGGCGACCGCGCAGCAACTCGCGAAGAGGCGTATCAGCATGGTGCAGTTTCCGCAGACTATCAAGAACTTCACCGCGCCCTGCAAGGACATGGAGGCGCTTCTGCTCTCACGGCAGTTGCACCACGGGCATAATCCGATCCTGGCATGGTGCGCTCAAAACGTCGAAGTCCGGATGGACCCAAACGGCAATATGCGTCCCGTAAAGCCGGATCCGAAAGGACCGAAGAAGGTCGACGGAATCGTCGCCGCGCTGATGGCAGTCGCGCAGGCAAAGACCCAGGTCGACAAGGTCTCGATCTACGCAGAACGCGGATTGAGGGAGGTGTAATGTTCGGTTCCATCGACGTTTACGCGGACACGCGAGCAATGACCGAGTCAGGCTTTCATCCGGCGACGATCTCGGAGAAAGACTGGGAGTCCGGAAGTTGGCTCGCGCAGGCGCCGACCTCTTCGGGTGAGCACGTCACGACGTCCGTGGCGCTGACGTTCACGGCCGTCCACGCGGCGATTCGCGTGCTCTCTGAGACCATCGGGTCGCTTCCCTGGAGCGTCTTTCGCAAGACCGGCAAGGCACGCGAGGAGCTTACAGACCACCCGGTCTACCCGCTGATTCACGATTCGCCGAACACGGACATGTCGTCGGTGTCGTTCAGAGAATCGCAACAGGCCTGGAAGTCGACGCACGGCAACTGCTTCGCCCTGATTCGCCGCACCCGATCCGGTTCGATCTTCGCGTTTGAGCCGATGGCGTCCGATTTAACACGACCGTACCGCGACGGTGCTGGCTATCTGCGATACGAGTATCCCGCTGGGACCGCCAATCCGCAACACTACTCAGCCGACCAGGTCCTTCACGTGCCCAACCTTGGTGGCGACGGGATCGTCGGGTGGTCGCCGATTCGGCTACACCGCGAGACCATCGGGATGGCCCTGGCGGCCCAGCGATACGGCGCCGAGCTATTTGCCAACGACGGCCGACCTATCGGCACGTTGAAAACCCCAGACCTTCTCGACGACTTGGCCTACCAGCGGCTGAAATCGAGTTGGCGGCAACAAAACACGGGCCACGGGGCACGGCACGGCGTGCAAATCCTCGAACAGGGCACCGAGTTCGTGCCGTACTCGATCCCTCCAGAAGACGCGCAGTTCTTGCAGACGCGGGAATTCCAGGTCGTGGAAATCGCCAGAATCTACCGCATTTCGCCGCACCTGCTGCAAGACCTCACACATGGGACGTTTTCGAACATCGAGGAACTTGGCCGCGAGTTCGTGTACTTCACGATGCTGCCTCACATCTCGCGATGGGAGGCGGAGTACCGACGCAAGTTGTTTCCGAATGAGCGAGACATCTACGTCAAGTTCAACCTATCCGGCCTCCTTCGCGGCGACATCGAGAAGCGCTACAAAAGCTACGCTGTAGCGCGGCAATGGGGATGGATGAGCGCGAACGACATTCGGGAACTGGAGGACATGGACCCTGTCGAAGGCGGCAACGAGTATCTCGTGCCGCTGAACATGTCCCCGGCCGGCAAGGATGACAACGCAACGAATGGCGGTGACCAATGACGGAACGACGCTCAACGACCTCCGAGTTTGAACTTCGCAAGGCAACCGACGGTGATAGAATGATCGTCGGTCACGCGGCCGTTTTCAACCAAGAGACGCGGATCGGCAGCGAGAAGTACGGATTCATTGAGGTGATTCGACCAGGTGCATTCGCCGAGACCATGAAAGAAAACCGCGACATCCTGGCGCTGGTCGAACACGATTCCGGCCGACTGCTTGGCCGAACGGTGTCCGGCACGCTGCGACTGTGGGAGGATGATCGAGGACTCGCGTTCGAGATCGACATCCCGAACACGACCGACGGGAATGACGTCACGGAACTGTTGCGGCGTGGTGATTTAGGGAAAATGTCGTTTGCGTTCTCGCCCCGCAATGCGGGCGAAGTGCTCACGACGAAAGAGGACGGCACCCCGTTGAGGATACTGACGGCCGTCGATTTATACGAGGTGTCCGTGATCAGCCAACCGGCTTACGAGGACACGGACGCGGCACTCAGAGGAAAGCTCGCGGCACTCGTGACCGCGAAGTCAATAAACGTAGACGCGCGTCGCGAGATGATCTTGCGAACAATGAAAAGGAAAGGTTAAACCATGACGACGCTTGAGAAACTCAAGGCCCTCAAAGAGCAGCAGTTGACCGCGAACAACACGCGGCTCGAAATGCTTGCCGAGAGCGAAAAGGAAGACCGCGGAGAGCTTCGCGGCAAATTCAACGCGGATGAGCAGACGAAATGGGAGTCGCTCAGCAACGACCTCGACAAGATCGAGGACAACATCCGCAAGTACCAGGACGTCCTTCGGGCCGAGGAAGAGCAGCGGAAGCTCGTCGAATGGCTCGATGAGCCCGAGCCGCCGCCCCACCGGGCTCAGCCGGGAGAGCACGCTATGCCGGACAAGCGCGACGGTGGCGAAGGCAACGGGAAACCGGAGCATCCCACGGACCGGGCTGAATACCGCAAGGCGTTCCGCAACTACGTCCTCGGAGGATTCGGCGAAATGCCGAGCCCCGAACGGCGAGCGCTGCAGGCCGGCGAGGACACCATCGGCGGGTACATCGTGCCGCCGATGCAGTGGATGAACCGCCTCATCAAGGCGGTGGACAACAACGTGTTCGTGCGGCGATTCGCCACCGTGATTCCGGTGACGGGCGCCGATTCTCTCGGGGCCCCCTCGCTGGACACGGATCCGGCGGATCCGACGTGGACGTCGGAGATCAAGACCGGCTCGGAGGATTCTTCGCTGACCTTCGGCGGTCGCAAGTTGACGCCGCATCCGATCGCGCAGCGGATCAAGATTTCCGAGACGCTGCTGCGTAAGGCGGCCCTCGAAGATCGGAAGAGCACCCGTCTGAACTCCAGTCACCGAATACGATCTCGTAT
>CALEZT010000049.1 GCA_937927975.1 uncultured Phycisphaerales bacterium | reverse complement strand
CGAGTTGGCGCCGCAACTGTTCCAGTGACGCGCATTCAGGGCGTGACCTTCACGAGTGCCTCGCACCACTGACGCAGATCCCAGGGCCCGGTGCGGATGTCCGCGGTGACAACGCCGACGGAGCCTGCTGACAGGGTGTTGGCCTTGAGCCTAAAGGGCAGTTCGCTTCGTCGCAGGAACGTCCTGTTCATGAGGTCCAACTGGCTTGCAGTGAAGCGGAAGGGCTCCAGCACGTGTTCGTTGATCAGCAGGGCGTCGTGGGAGAGGGTGATGAACAGACCGTCGATGGAGGTGATGCGTCCCTGGTCTTTGAGTTTGGCCAGTTCGTCGACGACCGCGCGGGACGAGAGTCACGTGCGGGCTCAGAGTCTCCTGTTGGCCCGCCATGCAGAGGTCTGGCGCCGTCAGGATCATGAGAGCGACTGTGACCGCGATGAGCTGCGTCCCAACCGAGGACGAGCGGACTGAGAATGGCACACGCATGGCTTGACTCCCGAATACCCCCTGGTTTGCTTGTCGGATGGCCATGATACCATCCGGATCGACGGGAGTCCATTCAAGCGACGCCGGTTCGCCAAGCGCGATGTTTCAGTCGTTGACCGCGCCGGGCGTCGGGATCGTGGCGTGCCAGTTGTTGGGGTCGTTGCCGTATCGGGAAGGGAACAGGCGGTTGAGCGACAGGCCCTGCCCGTCGGCCTCGATGGGCCAGGGGTCGAGTTTGTTGGCGAATGTCTCGGGATGGGAGCCGTCGCTGTAGGTGACGCGATCGACCTCGATCCAGTAGCGGACGCCCTTGTTGTCCACGTCGCCGGGCTTGATGAGTCGCAGGGTCTCGCCCTGGTTGGCGAGCCTGCCGGAACCCCAGTCGAACATCACCGCGTCCGCAGGGACGTGATAGATCCGCATCGCGCGCGGGTCTCGGACCAGCAGGACGTGCCGGCCGGGATCGAGCGTCACCGGCGTGTCGCTCGGGAAGTAGAAGTCGATGCCCGAGTCGTCCGTCAGCCGCCAGGGTTCGTTGCAGGAAAAGTCGAACAGCGTGACGGGCCCCTTGCTGATATTGAGCAACTCGACGTACTCCGCGTCGGCGTTGCCCGGCGGATGGTACATGATCTCGTCGATCACCACCGGACCGACGAGCGGATAGGCGTTGGCCCGGCCCGGCGTCAGTTCGGACATGAAGACGAAATGATACGTCCCGTCGCTGGTGAGGTATCGCCCGAAGGAGACGCTGGTCTCGGAGGCTCCGAACACCTCGGAGACGACGAATTGCGGATACAGGGGATCGTCGCCCGATGACAGGTAGACGCCCTCGCCGTTCTCGCTGAACGCGAACGGCACGAACACGCCAGGATCGAATGGGTTGGCGAAATTCGTGGTTTCGTAGAGCACGACGTACTCGTTCGGCTCGACGATCGTGCCGGCCGGGATCTGATACCGCCACAGGTCGTTCGGGTTGTCGCTGAGATACCAGCCGCCGATATCGACGGGAATGTCGCTGACGTTGTACAGCTCGACCCAGTCCGAAGCCTCCGCGTGAGCGTGGGCGAGGATCTCATTGATGACGATCGGGCAGCCGGTCTGCCGCCACTGGTTCGCGAAGAGGGCCAGATCCACCGCATTCACGTTGCCCGTTCGATTCAAATCCGCGGGACAGTCCGATCCAACCAGCCAACTCTGTGTGAACAGGAGCAGATCGCTCGCGTTCACCCGGCAGTCGCGGTTCAAGTCTCCCGGCGGGCAATCCGCCCAGGCAGTCGGGCAAAAGGCCAGGAGGGCCGTCATCAAGGTCAAATTGGCTTTCACCACTCACATCTCCGAAATCTCTGTGTTTCTGTGCTATCGCCCCGGCGATGGCGGCGCCGCCTGCCAGTTGTCCGGGTCGTTTCCATAAGCGTGCGGGTCGATGCGACGGAGCGACATGCCCAGACCGTTCGCCCCGACGGGCCAGGGGTCCGAGCCGGTCGCGAAATCCTGCGGATGCGAGCCGTCGCTGTACGAGATCCGGTCCACTCGCAGCCACTCGATCCGGCCGTCAGCATCGACCGGGAACGGCCGGCTCAGTTGGATCTTCCCTGCGGCGTCGGACAGTCTGCCGGGCCCCCAGCCGAGGATTTTGACGCGAGTGGGCAACGCGTGCACAGCGCGAATCAAAGCAGGGTCTCTGGCCAGGATCAGATACTCGCCAGGCAGCAGATACACGACCGGATCGCTCGGGAAGAACATCTCGACGGGGGGCCTCGCCAAGTCGTCGGTCAACCGCCAAGGAGCCCCTTTCTCCGCATCATAGAAAGCGATGGACTCGTCGCCGATGTTGAGCAACTCCACGTATTCGGCGTCGGGCTGATCCGCCGGATGGTACATGATCTCGGTAATGACGACCGGCCCGACGAGCGGAGCGGCGTTGGCCTGTCCCGGCGTGGGCTCCGCCAACGCAACGAAGTTGTACGTTCCCGTGCTCTTCTGCCAGCGGCCCAGCGAGACTCCAGGCTCGGAGGCGTCGAACTTCTCCTTTTCGCTGTAGCCGGTCAGAATCCCATCCAGGCCCGAGTGCAGATAGACGGTTTCGCCGTCTTTGGCCAGGCCGAAGCTCTTGCGAGAGCCGGGATCGGCCGAATTGCCGAAGTGCTGATCCTGTGTAAAGACGATGTACCCTTTGGCCGGGATGCTTGTGCCCTGGGCGATCCGGTACTTGGTCAGGTCGTTGCCGTCGTCGGAGAGGAACCAGCCGCCGAGGTCGATCGAGCGGTCGGTCGTGTTGTACAGTTCGATCCAATCGGAGCCGCCGGAAGGATTGGACAGGATCTCGTTGATTACGACCGAGCCGGGCTCAGGGACCAAGCCGTTGTCGTCTGTGCCCGGCGAGCCGCCTGCCAGGGCGCTCGGCCGCCAGGCGCTCTTATTGCCAGGGTCGCCTGTGCGTGGATCTCGCATCGTCAACGAGAACCCAAGCCCATCGGTCAGATCGAACCAGTTGTCCTTGTATTCGAAGCTCTGGATGACCTGCCCCACGGCGTCGAGCAGTTCGATCATTTCGCCTGCGTTGTCCAGGCTGCCTGTGTACTGGCCGACGACCGGCAGCTTGTTGCCATAGACTGCTTCAAAGGCAGCGAGGTTCTTGACCAGCAGGCAATAGCCCCCTGGGGCCAAGTCGAAGCTGGGGAAGGTGAACGCGATGCCCTTGGCGAAACGTACGAGATGCAGATTGATCGTCTGAGAGCCGATATTGGTCAACTCGACGAACTCGGCCTCTGAGATCTGAGATTTCAGATCTGAGATTTCAGAAGCCGGATGGTACATGATCTCGCTGATCCGCAGGCTCTGGGCCACAGGACCGACCGCAAAAACCGCTTCGTTCAGCGCGCTCCAGACGCCATTGCTGAGAGAGCGTGACTTGACGACCACGGTGCTCGACAGAGGGATGGTTGCGGTGTATCGGACCGCGGCGGGGGCGACGCCGGTGGAGGAGACGCCAGTCGGGGTATTGCCGCCGATCAACTCCGCCGAAATCAGGAAGTCGGAGCTGGTGGGTGATTCGTTCAGCCCTTGAATCGCCAGTACGTTGCCGCCCGCGCGGAGAAGACCGACGTGGCTGCCGACGTCGAATGACTCCAGGTTCACCGCGTCCACGTCGGAGTGGCTGGCGGCGGCTCTGGAGTCCCACGCCGGGGTTCCGGTGAAGTTGACCCGCTGAATCTCCACGCCGTTGAGGTAGGCGATAAAGCCGTCGTCATACCGAACGTTCAGGGTGAGCGAGGCGAGGTTCTTCAGCACTCCGGCGTCGAGCACGAACGGCATGCGGATATAGCAGGTCGCGTTCTTGCCATACATCGCGGCCTGCACGTCAATCGAGAAGTGCCTCTCGTATCCGGTGCTCCGCTCGAAACCGACGCCGCCATAGCCGATCTGCCAGGCGCCCGACGAGAACATCGGATCGCTCTTCCACGCGTCGTCGATGGGTCCGGTCGGGACCATCGCCAGCCTGAGCCCATCCTCGGCCACCAGGATCGTGGAACTGCTGACGCCTGGCACGGTGCCGGGCACGCGAGGGTCCGTGCCGTCCAGGGTGTACCAGATGTCTCCTGCTCCCGCGGTCATCGAGAGGACCGATCCAAGGGCGGCGTGCCCTCCATGTTGAAGGGCGCCGTTGATGCGAAATTCGGGCGCTGCCACCTGCGGATACAGGTTCGCATTCCTGAGCGAGGCGAGGACCTGGTTGCTTCGGGTCGGGAAGAAGCCGGCCAGTTTGGTGTTCTGCGTATTGAGCCAGTCGGCGCGCGTGTAAGGGTTGGTCGGGCGACGGTTGTCGCCCCAGCGGGCGGATTCGCCGACGATCGCGCGATCGATCTGGTCCATGCGGACCTTGTAGAGATCCGCGGCTGCAGGGTGCGTCAGCGGACCCTCGTGGAAGAAGCTGCGATGGATGGCGTCCGCGAACCGCAGGCGGTATTCCGCATTGCCGGCAAGTCTGGCGTGAATATCCGACGGGCTCTGGGCGACGCTGTTTGTGCCTTCGGTCGTGTGCTCGGCGTCCCAGGAATGGAACCGCCACTTGCCATCGGGCGTGTTGCGATGGGTGGCGTACCAGTTTTTGTGCGGCCAGTCGTGGTTGCCGGCGTACCAGTTGGCCAGCAGATAGGCGATGAAGTCATCGACGTCGAGAAGATCGCAGAGAGCCTGGTACTTGGCGGCGCTGCTCGGGTCGGACGCAACCGCGTTGGCTGCGGCGACCATGGCGTTGTAGCGGGTCGATGCGCTGCCGTTGACGCCGTTGTTGATGACGCCGCTGGCGCCGTGCTTGATCGCATCGTATTCGCTCGCGTCGCCTCCGAAGGTTTGGGCGGCCCAGGCGTGGTCCGGTCGTTCGTGAAGGTAGTACATCCCCCAGTAGAGCCCGTCGAGATAGAGGTGGACGTAGGCGCCGTGGGGGGAATGGCCGCCGAGCGCGTTGTGGAGGTCCGCGACGTACTGGTCCTGGATGTAGGTTGCGGTCTGTTGTTGATCCGTTCCGGCGTGGAGCCAGGAGTGGTTCAGGACCGCGTCGAGCACGACGGTGTTCAGACTCGTCAGAGGCGAGTCGGGGAACAGGCGATTCTCCAACTCGGAGGGACCGCCTGTGGGCAAACCGTCGTCGGTGTGGGTCTTGAAGCGAGGCCGCATGGAGAGCTTGAAGGTCTTCCATCGCTGGAGACTGGTGCCGCCGCCGGTGACGCCGCCTTGCATGGCGATGGCGCAATTGGCCTGGAGCGTGTCGCCTGTGGCAGGGTCGATGTACTCAAGCGACGCGACCCGTTCGGTCCCGTCCTGGGACTGGTTGATGTAGATTCCCTTGGAGCCGAACCAGTCGTCCCTGGCCATCACGAGGGAAATGGTCGGCACGGCCCTGAGGTCGTCACGGATCGTTTGCGCGTAGAGGCCATTGAAGCGGTCCTTGCCGTTTGGGCCGACGACGTCGGGGTCCATCTGGTAGTCGCCTGCGACGGAACCCCAGGAGGTGGGATACCCGGTCGGGGTGACCTGGGCCCCGGTCTGGGGATTCGTGGCCTGATTGATGACATCATTCAGGAAGATATAGGTGTGGGTGACGATCTTGGTGGACAGCCAGCCGGGCTGGGACGCGCCGGCCCGCAGGCAGGTGGTTGTCGTGATCGGGACCGGGCCGGAGTAGGGCGTTCCGACGGGCAGACCGGTCCTGAGATCGAAGGGAGAGGAACCGTCGATTGTGTAGTAGATTTTCGCGTCGGCTGTCTGCGTCGTGATGGCCACGAGGAACGGATCGTCATAGAAGCCGCGACTGTGGCTGAACCCCAGATCCGCAACCCGCCCGAGATAGGGGGCGGTATTGGCCGCGCCGGGCGTGGGCAGCCCGAAATAGCGCCACTGCGAGGGATCAACGGAGTCCCGGCCGAAAGAGATGTCGGGGTGTTGCTCTGCGAACTCGACGCTGTCGATCAGGGTCACGCCATCGGAGGCGTACAAGGCGACCTGATCGCCCGACGCGCTCAGTCGAAACCCGGCGTGCAGACCCGCGGCGGCCACATCCCCGTCGGCCCAGACGAGGAGATACCCCTTTGGGGGTATAATCGTAAGAGCAGGGCGATCGGTCGGAATCCGCCACTTGGTCGGTTCGGAGAGATTATCGGTCAGATACAGGCCGGCAGCATCGATCACCGCCTCGCCGGGGTTGTGCAATTCGATCCAGTCGTCGTAGTGTCCCTGGGGGTCCTTGGTCGAGGAACTGTTGGACGCCATGATTTCGTTGATCCGCAGGACGGAGGGGTCCGCCGCCGCGACCGGTGTCGCAATGAGACCGCACTGGGACACGATGCCCACCAGACATAGAATCGACAACCATCTCATCAGGCACTCCGCCATCGGACTTTGCAGCACAGCCCCACTCGAAGAAAAACGCATACCGGCCCTCCGTCGAGGCCTTGGCCGGAATCTATCCTATTTTACCAGATCGAGGCCTCTGAGGCAACCGCCGACAACGTGAGACAGGGTCCAGAACCCGCCGCGGACGCATCCGGGTCGCAGAAGCCGCATTTTTTCTTTGAATCCGAGGCGTGAAAGGTTATAGAATAGCGCCTTTGTTACAGCACCCCAGCAGTCGGAGATGATTTTGATGGGCGTTGCCCGGCCTTGAAGCCAGTGCCCGCCTTGAAAAAGTCTTGCAGTCGGCCGAAACTACTCATAGAATCGGCGACTTTTCTGAGCGATCCTGCTTAAGAAAGGATGAACATCGGCATGAGTCTTCAAACGTTTTTCAACCCGAAGTCGGTTGCGATCGTCGGGGCGTCCCGCCAGAAGGGCAAGGTGGGATACGAGATCCTGGTCAATCTGGTCGCAGGCGGCTACGCGGGAAAAATCTTCCCCATCAACCCCAAAGCCGATGAAATCGACGGGCTCAAGGTCTACCCGGATCTGGCCTCGATCGGCGAGACGCCGGATCTGGTGATCGTGATCGTGCCTGCCCAGTACGTCGCCGGCGTGCTGGAAGAGTGTGCGAAAGTCCGCGTCAAATCCGTCATCATCATTACCGCGGGCTTCAAGGAAGTGGGACCCGACGGCAAGAAGCTCGAAGACGAGATCATTCAGATCGCCCGACGGTCGGGGATTCGATTCGTCGGTCCCAACTGCCTGGGGCTGATCTCTCCCTCCCACAAGCTCAACGCCAGTTTCGGCGGCGACCTGCCGGTCCCCGGCGGCATCGCGTACATCTCCCAGTCCGGCGCCCTGCTGGCGGCGATTCTGGACACCGCGAACGCCAACGGCATCGGCTTCAGCAGCCTGGTGAGCATCGGCAACAAGGCCGACGTCGACGAACTGGATCTGATCGAGACCTTCGGCTCCCAGCGGGAGACCAAGGTCATCGCAGGCTACCTCGAGAACATCAAAGACGGCAACGCCTTCGTGCGGGAGGCCGAGCTGATCTCCCAGAAGAAACCGATCCTCCTGATGAAATCCGGCAGCACCGCCGCCGGCGCTAAGGCCGCTTCGTCCCACACCGGCAGTCTGGCCGGCGGGGATGTCGCGTACGAGTCCGCGTTCCGTCGGGCCGGCGTCATCCGCTGCGAGTCGATCAAAGAGCAGTTCGATTTCGCCCAGGCCTTCGCCAATCAGCCGCTGCCGAAGGGGCCGCGGGTGGCGGTCATCACGAACGCCGGCGGACCGGGCATCATGGCCGCCGACGCGATCGAGCAGAAGGGCCTGACCTTCGCCAAGCTGACCGACGAGACCAAGAAGAAGCTGGCGGAGAAGCTGCCTGCGGCCGCCAACGTGCACAACCCCGTCGACGTGCTCGGCGACGCGCTGGCCGATCGATACGAGTATGCGATCGACGTCACGCTGGACGATCCGAACGTCGATTCCGCGGTCGTGCTGCTGACGCCTCAGGCGATGACCCAGAGCAAGGAGACCGCCGAGGCGCTCGTGAAGATCGCCAAGAAGAAAGGCAAACCCGTTCTGGCCTGCTTCCTCGGCGCCGAGAAGGTCGAGCCGGGCATCCAGGTCCTGCGCAAGGGCGGAGTCCCGCAGTACGATTCACCGGAAAGCGCGGTTGGAACGCTGTACGTGATGTCCGAATACGTGCGGTGGAAGGGCCGGCCCAAGCGAGTGGTCCGCCTGTTCTCCGTCAACCGCCGCAAGGTTGAGAGCATCGTCGAACGGCACCTGCGTCAGGGCCTGCTCGACATCGGCGAGGCCGAGGCCAAGGACATCATCGAAGCGTATGGCTTCGCCACGCCGCGAGGCTCGATCGCCACGACGGCCGACCAGGCCGCGAGCATCGCCCAGCAACTCGGCTACCCGGTCGTGCTGAAGATCTGGTCGCCGGACATTCTGCACAAGTCCGACGTCGGCGGCGTCAAGGTGGGCCTCAAGAGCGAGCAGGAGGTCAAAGACGCCTTCGATCTGATGATGTATCGAATCCCCAAGAAGAAGCCCGACGCCAAGATCCTGGGCGTTCTGGTGCAGGAGATGGTCCGCACCAGCGGCAAGGAAGTGATCCTGGGCATGCACCGGGACCCGCAGTTCGGCCCGCTGATGATGTTCGGCATGGGCGGCGTCCTGGTCGAGGTGCTCAAGGACGTCTCGTTCTACCTGGCGCCTTTGACTGCGGAAGAGGCCAAGCAGATGCTGGTGACCACCAAGACCTACCAGATCCTCCAGGGCGTTCGGGGTCAGGAAGGCGTGGACATCGAAACGATTGCGGAGGGCTTGCAGCGGGTTTCCCAGCTCGTGACCGAGTTCCCCGAGATCAAGGAAATGGATATCAACCCGTACGTAGTGGGCCGACCCGGCACGACCGCGATCGCCGTGGACGCCCGAATCAGTCTGGAAAAGAAATAACATGCAAGAATTCGATTGGAAGTCAAAGCACAAGGACAAGATCAAGACCGCTGCCGCGGCCGTGAAACTCATCAAGTCGGGCCACAGCGTCTTCATCGGCACCGGTTGCGCGCAGCCGCAGCATCTTGTCGATGCGCTGGTGGAACACTCCGAGCACATCTACGACGCCCACATCGTCCACCTGTTGACGATGGGACGGGCGCCGTACGTGCAGGAGAAATACCGCGAGAAGTTCAAGATGAACAGCTTCTTCGTCGCGGAAAACGTGCGGGACGCGCTCGAGAAGGGCATCGGGGACTACACGCCGATCTTTTTGTCCGAGATTCCGATGGAATTCGAGACCGGACGCATTCCGGTGGACGTGGCCCTGATCTCGGTGGCGCCGCCGGACGTGAACGGCCTGTGCAGTCTCGGCGTGTCGGTGGACATCGTCCAGGCCGCGGCGGCCAACGCCCGCTACGTGATCGCGCAGGTCAATAGCAAGATGCCGCGCACGCACGGAAACAGCTTCCTGCACGTCAACACGATCGATGTTCTGGTGCCCTGCGATGAGCCGGTGATCGAGGTGCCGATCGCCGAGCCGGACGACGTGTTGCGCCGCATCGGGCAGAACGTCGCCCGCCTGGTCGAGGACGGCAGCACGATCGAGTGCGGCATCGGACGGATTCCCCAGGCCCTGGCGGAGTACCTCGTCGACAAGAAAGACCTCGGCGTCCACACCGAGATGTTCAGCGACTGGATCATCGACCTGATCGACTGCGGCGTGATCACCTGCTCCAAGAAGTCGCTCAACCGCAGCAAGGTCGTCGCAAGCTTCTGCATGGGCACGCAGAAACTCTACGACTACATCGACAACAACCCGTTCTTCGAGTTCTATCCCACGGAATACGTCAACGACGTCAACATCATCGCGCAGCACGACAAGATGGTGGCGATCAACGTGGGCCTGGAGATCGATCTGACGGGCCAGATCTGCGCCGACTCTCTCGGCTACAAGTTCTACAGCGGCATCGGCGGCCAGGTGGACTTCAACCGCGGCGCCGCTCGCAGCCGCGGCGGCAAGGCGATCATCGCGATGCCCTCGACCGCCAAGGAGGGGCAGATTTCGCGGATCGTGCCGCACCTGAGCGAAGGCGCCGGCGTCGTGACCACTCGAGGCGACGTCCATTACGTCGTAACCGAGTACGGCGTCGCCTACCTGCACGGCAAGAGCATCCGCGAGCGGACGATGGACCTGATCAACATCGCGCATCCGAAGTTCCGCAAGGCCCTCATTCAGGCGGCCAAGGCGAGGAACTACATCTACCAGGACCAGATCGAGTTGTCGTGGGACCAGCTCAATTACCCTGAGGAGCTGGAACACTACGCGACGTTGCGGGACGGGACCGAGATCTTCTTTCGGCCCATCAAGCCGGTGGATGAGTCCGCGTTGTCCGAGATGCTATACTCGCTGAGCGAGCAGTCCGTGCGGACCCGTTACATGACCCGCACGGTGGCCTTCCCGCACAAGGACCTCCAACAGTTGACGAACATCGATTACCTGCACAACCTGGCGATCGTGGGCGTGGTCCCCGGTCCCGGCGGCGAGGACATCGTCGCCATCGCCCAGTACTTCCTGGATCCCAAGACCCAGGCGGCCGAAGTGGCCTTCCTCGTCCAGGACGAATGGCAGGCCAAGGGCATGGGCACGTTCCTGTTGGACTACATCACCCAGGTGGCCCGCCAGAAGGGCGTCAGGAAGTTCTACGCCAAGGTGCTGGCCGACAACCGTCCGATGCTGGCGATCTTCCAGAATTCCGGGTACAAGGTCAACGTCGAGTTCGACGGGGACGTCTACAACGTTTCGTACGATATCACCACGAAAGAAGAGTAATTGAGGCACGATTGTCCGCGCGAAAAGCCGTATTCATCCACTCGGAAGACCTCGAGAAATACCACTATCCCGAGGAATGCCCGTTCAAGACGGAGCGAGCGGCACGCACGCGGCGAACCCTGTACACCATGGGGCTGCTTTGGGGCGAAACGACCCGCGAAGCAGCCCCTGTTCCTGCGCCTCGGACGGTGCTCAAGAAATTCCATTCCGCTCGGTATTTGCACGCCCTCAGGGGCGCCCAGAACGGCAAATGGGAGCTCGACGCCCTGCACATGGGCATCGGGACGCCGGACTGCCCCATCTTCCGAGGGATGTATGATTACGCGGTGCTGGCTGCAGGCGCCACGCTGGTCGGCTCGCAGTTGATCCTGTCGGGAGAGGCGGACGTCGCGTTCAATCCCTCCGGCGGTTTCCACCACGCCTTTCCTGAGAGAGCGGCGGGGTTCTGCTATATCAACGACTGCGCCCTGGCCTGCGCCGTTCTGGCCGATGCAGGCAAACGCGTGCTCTACCTGGACATCGATGTCCACAACGGCGACGGCGTCGCCCACGCCTTCTACGACCGCTCCGACGTGATGACGATCTCGCTGCATGAGAACCCGCGAACCCTCTTCCCGCACACCGGCTTCGAGGACGAGATCGGCGAAGGCGACGGTCGCGGGTACTGTGTGAACCTGCCGCTGCCGGTCGGCACGTTCGATCAGGCGTATCTGCACGCGTTCGACGAGATCGTTGGCCCTCTGATCGGAGCGTTTCGTCCGGACGTGATCGTCTTCGAACTGGGCGCCGACACGCTTGCAGGCGACCCCATGGCGCACCTGCAGTTGACGAACAATGTCTACGTCGAGATCATCAACCACCTGCTGCGGCTCAACAAACCGATCCTCATGACCGGCGGAGGCGGCTATCACGTCGAAAACACCGTGCGAGCCTGGGCGCTCGCCTGGACGATCCTCACAGGCCAGGATCTTGCGGATGGGATGGACGCAGCGATCGGCGGGGTCATGCTCCAGAGCCTGGACTGGCAGGGGGGCTTCCGGGATCGCGAGCTGCCGGTGTCAAACCAGCAGCGAGAGATGGTGCTGCCGGCGCTGCAAGCATCGATCGACGCGCTCAAGGCGAAGGTCTTCCCGATCCACGGGCTGTGATCGCGTCTCCGCCAAAAGACAGACAGCGTACAAGCCGCCTTGCATTGTACGCTGTCTTCGGTGTGAGTATGAACCCGCAATTCGGTTATCCGGCCGATGGAGTCTGCTGCTGCGGAGACTTCACGAGGAAGGTCACCGCCGCCGCTGCGATCAACAGTCCGGCCGAGCAGTAGTAGGCGAAAGCGAAGGTCTTGGTTGTGTCGTAGACTTTGCCGGCCAACAGCGACAGCATGAAGCCGCCGAGGCCCCAGGCGGTGAACACCAGCCCGTAATTCATGCCGAAGTTCTTGAGACCGAAGAAGTCTTTCGTGATGGACGGGAACAGCGACAGATTGGCTCCGTAGTTGGCGCCGATCAGGGCCGAGAGGATCGCCAGAACCACCGTGCCGCCGAGAGCGGTGCCGGTCTTGGCCTGCGATAACAGCAGGATCAGGACCGCCTGCAACACGAAGCAGGAGAACAGAGTGGCCTTTCGTCCGATCCTGTCCGAGAGCATGCCGGCGACGATCCGGCCGGCGCCGTTGCCGACGGCGAGAACCGCCACCAGGATGAAGCCCAGCGCGACGCCCGCCTGGACCTGGGCCATCGTGGCCAATTTGGAGATGATCATCAGTCCCGCGCCCGCGCCGCAGGCGTACATGAACCACAGGACGTAGAACTGCCAGGTCCGCAGGACTTCGCTGGGGGTGAAGTCTTCTTTTCGGGCCGCGCCGGAGGAGGCGGGTTTCGTTCCCGCCGGGACGTAGCCCTTGGGCGGGATCCGCAGCAACTGCGCCAACGCGACCACCACGACGAGGAACCCGATACCCAACGCCAGCATGGTCGTGGGCACGCCTTGGGACTTGATCAGGGCTTTGGCCAGAGGGGCCACGTAGACGCTGGCCAGGCCGAATCCGGACACCACGATGCCTGCGATGAGCCCGGTTCTCGCGGCGGAAAACCACTTGACCGCCGGCGGGGTCGCCGAGGCATATCCGAACCCGATGCCCGCTCCGGCCAGGATCCCAAAGCCGATGGCGTAGCCCATGGTGGAGGTGGTCCGGCTGGCCACGATCATGCCAATCCCGACCAGGATGCCGCCGATCGTCGCCACGAGCCGCGGGCCCATCCGATCCTGCATGCGTCCGGCGGGAACCATGATCAGAGCGAAGACGAGACAAGCCAGCGAGTAGGGCAGCGACTTGCCCGCTTCGGTCCAGCCCCAGTCGGCGGGGATTTCCTTGCTGACGACGCTCCATGAGTACAGAACGCCCAAGGCCAGGTTGATGCCCGTGCCGGCGAGGGTGACGATCCAGCCGCGACTGGCGGCCGGGCTGCGAAGGAGATCGGTCTGTTGAACTGTGAGATCCGCCATGATCGCCCCTTAGAATGGATGATTGACAAAGGATGATGGATGATTGACTGAAGAAAGTCCGCTGTCTGCGTCCAATCATCAACAGTCAATCATCCATCATCAATTCGGCGTTACTTTCCTCGGCCTTTGACCAGGGCCTCGACGACGCTCGGGTCCGCCAGGGTGGTGATGTCGCCCAGGTTGTCGGTGCTGTTCTCCGCGATCTTGCGGAGAATGCGACGCATGATCTTGCCCGACCGGGTCTTGGGCAGGGCCGGCGCGAACTGGATCACGTCCGGCGCGGCGATCGGTCCGATCTCCTTGCGGACGTGCATGACCAGCTCTTTCTTGAGCTCGTCGCTTTCGTGGACGCCCTCGTTGAGGGTGACGAAGGCGTAGAGAGCCTGTCCCTTGATCTCATGCGGCATCGGCGTCACCGCAGCCTCGGCGACCTTCGGATGGCTGACCAGGGCGCTTTCGACCTCGGCGGTGCCGATGCGGTGGCCGGAGACGTTGACCACGTCGTCGATGCGTCCCATCAGCCAGTAGTCGCCGTCCTGATCGATGCGGCAGCCGTCGCCGGTGAAGTACTGGTCGGCGAACATCGTGAAGTACGTGTCGATGAAGCGGTCGTGGTCGCCCCACATGGTCCGCATCATGCCCGGCCAGGGGCGTCGAATGCAGAGCTTGCCGCCCTCGTTGCGATCGCACTCGGAGGCGTCGTCGCGAAGCACGACGGGATCGACGCCGAAGAAGGGCTTGGTCGCGCTGCCCGGCTTGAGGTTGAACGCGCCGGGCAATGGCGTGATCATGAAGCCGCCGGTCTCGGTCTGCCACCAGGTGTCGACGATCGGGCAGTTCTCGCGGCCGACGTTCTTATAGTACCAAATCCAGGCTTCGGGGTTGATCGGCTCGCCGACCGAGCCCAGGATTCGCAGCTTGTCGAGCTTGTACTTGGCGGGCCATTCCTCGCCCAGACGCATCAGCGAGCGAATGGCTGTGGGCGCGGTGTAGAACGAGGTGACGCCGAACTTGTCGCAAACCTGCCAGAAGCGTCCGGCATCCGGATACGTGGGGATGCCTTCGAACATCAGCGAAGTGGCGCCGTTGGCGAGCGGGCCATAGACGATGTAGCTGTGTCCGGTCACCCAGCCGATGTCGGCGGTGCACCAGTAGATGTCGTCCTCATGGACGTCGAAGACCAGCTTGTGGGTGAGCGAAACGTGCAGCAGGTAGCCCGCGGTCGTGTGAACGACGCCCTTGGGCTTGCCGGTCGAGCCGGAGGTGTAGAGAATGAACAGCGGATCTTCAGCGTTCATCTTCTCAGCCTCGCACTGGTCGGAGGCTTTGGCCATTTCCGCGTCATACCAGAAATCGCGTCCGGCCTGCATGGCGCACGGATCGTCGGCGGCCTTGACCACGATCACGCTTTCGATGGTGGGGGTCTTCTTGAGGGCCTCGTCGGCGATCGCTTTGAGGGGGATGTGCTTGCCGCCGCGGAGAGAGACGTTCGCGGTGATGAGCATCTTGCAGTCGGAGTCGTTGACGCGTCCTTCGATCGCGTCGGCGCTGAAACCGCCGAAGATGATCGAGTGAATCGCCCCGATGCGGGCGCACGCGAGCATTGCCACCGGCAGCTCGGGAACCATGGGCATGTAGATCGCGACGCGGTCGCCCTTGGAAATCCCTTTGGACTTGAGGACGTTGGCGAACTTGCAGACTTCCTTGTGCAACTGCTCGTAGGTGAACTTCTTGACCGCCGAGTCGATCTCGCCCTGCCAGATCAGAGCCGTTTTCTTGGCGGTCGGGGTGCCGAGATGACGGTCGAGGCAATTGTAGGAGACATTGATCTGTCCGTCGGCGAACCAGGTGTGTTCGATCTTGCGGGCGCCGGTGTCCCACGTGTATTTCAGGCTTTCTGTCGGCTTCTTGAACCAGGTAAGCGTCTGAGCCTGCTCCAGCCAGAACCCGTCGGGATTGCGAATCGACTGCTCCCACATCTTCTGATACTGTGCCTCGCTGGAGATATAGGCATGCTTCTTGATCCGTTCCGGCGGGGGAAACACTCGTGTCTCGGTCATTAGCGAACTGATCGCTTTCTCTTGTGCCATAGCAGTCTCCTTGTTTGATGAATCTGGTCGCCTGGGAACCGTCTCTCCGGGGCCCTGGCAGTCCCTGAGGTTATATCAAACGGAACCAATAAACACTGTATTGAGCACTCAGCAAAGGCTTATGCTATAAAGCCAAGTTTATAGTGCCTCTCCAGGCGATGTCAAAAGAAAATCTGTCGCTTTGAAAAAAGACTTCACAGATTCTGCGGATGTGTCGATGCGTCGGATCACCGCCAGTCGGCGGCAAAGGCAGGCATTCGGTCAGGCGAGGCAACTGGTGGGGCAGGTGGGGAAGACGCTGAGGCTCCAGTAGGCCTGGATGGCGCGGATCACGTCGAGGAACTTGCCATAATCCACAGGTTTGATGATATAGCCGGCCACGCTCTGGCGGAAACTCTCGACGATGTCCCGTTCTTCGCTGGAGGTGGTCAGGACGATAACCGGGATCTCGCGGAGCGACGAATCGAGCTTGGCGACGCCCAGAAACTCCGTCCCGTTCATCTTGGGCATGTTCAAGTCGAGCAGGATGACGCAAGGTTTGTCGTTGGCGGGGTTTCGGAGATAGGCCAGGGCATCTTCGCCGTTGACGGTGCGCTTCAGCGGATTGGCGACCTTGAGGTCTCGGAACGCCCTTTGAACGGTCATTGCGTCGATGCTGTCGTCTTCGACAAGCAGCACAGGCCTTGAGTCTTTCATAGGAATACCCTCAAGTAGCTGGCGATCTGTCTCAGCCTAAGGTGGAGTTTCTGCTCCGCCACCTTCCTGAGTTGCATCGACCTTTGGGGCACGCAGGGTGAGAGACGCCTGTGATTGGAGTGGAGAACCGCTCTGCTGCGTCGCGTAAACCGCCCAGGAGACCTTCAGAATCGCGGATGAGACTCGTGCTATAAGTCTTTTCAATGACGCTGTTTACAATGATCTCACTCGGTTCTTGCGACATTGATGGAGTAGCCGCCGGTGTTCTTCTGGTGCTCTTTGAAACGCATCCATCTGGAACATTATCGGTCGCAGGTCTATCGTGTCCGCCTGGCGAAAGACGGTCACGAGGGGTGAGAATCCACGGTCTTGACGGCGTCGTCGTGGTGGGTCAGCAGATAGTCCTGGTCGGGGCCGCCCAGGTGCGACCAGGGCAGCCGTTCGTCCACTGCAAAACGCCTTTGGGCAGCGGTCTCGATGTCCAGTCCCGCCCGGGCGAACGCCTCCCGCCAGAGGGAGTAGTCGAAGCAGTCGTTCCACAAGTCGAACCGGGCGCCCTGTCGCCAGGCGGCCTCGATGATATCCGCGTATCGCCGGTCGCCCCGGCCCATGGCCGCCTCCAGGATGCTCTGCTCCATCTCGTGAAATTTGAACATGAGGAACTTGGCTCGCAGACGCAGCTTCTCGTCGATGATGGTGCGTTTGGCCTGCTCGAAGTACTCGCGAGGCCTCTGGGGGAGCCAGGCGAAGGGCGTGTGCGGTTTGGGCACGAACCAACTGACCGCCACGTTGATGCTGCCGGTCTTGCCGTCCACGGATCGGCGCAACGTCGCGAGGCGATGGCTGAGCCCGACGATGGCCTTGACGTCGTCGAGCGTCTCGCCGGGCAGGCCTACCATGAAGTAGAGCTTGAGTTTCTCCCAGCCGGCTTTGTAAGCCTCCTGGACCGCGGCGAAGAGATCGACGTCTTTCAGGGGCTTGTTGATGATCTGGCGGAGCCTCTCGCCGGCGGCCTCCACCGCGATGGTCAATCCGCTCTTCCGCACGGAGGTGAACAGCTTGGGCACCAGGTGCAACTGCTGGTCGACGCGAAGGCTGGGAATCGACAGTCCGACGTGCTTTCCCTCAAAGAACGCCTGAAGCTCGCCGACAAGCTCTTCCAGGTGGGGGTAATCCGCGGTGGACAGACTCAGCAGGCTCACGGTATCGAAGCCGCTGGCCTGGTACGACGCCTTAGCCAGTTCCAAGACCTTCTCCGCACTGCGGAATCGGATGGGGCGCCGGCAGAAACTGGCCTGGCAGAATCGGCACCGCCCAGGGCAGCCCCGCATGATCTCGATACTGACTCGCTCGTGAACCGCCTCGACGAAGGGAACGATGGGACGGGTGGGCACAGGAGCGTTCTCGAAGTCCTCCACGACCGCGCTGCGAAACCGCGTCCGAAGTCCGGGCTCCGTCGGGCGAAAGGACACCACGCGAGGTCCGTCGTATTCGAACTCATAGAACTGCGGCGCATAGGCCCAGTCGAACCGTTTGGCGGCTTCCAGGAGGGACTCCCGCTTCGTCCAGCCTTGACGTTTGGCCTCGATCAGCAGGTTCGCAAGCTCCACCACCGCCTCCTCGCCCTCGCCCAGCACAAACAGGTCGATGAAATCCGCCATGGGCTCGCAGCAGTTGGCCATGCCGCCGCCGGCGATGACCAGGGGATCGGATTCCGCACGTTTGTCGCGGCGGATCTCAAGCCCCGCCAGATCGAGGAGGTTCAGCACGTTCGTGTAGCACAGTTCGTTCGTCAGGCCGAATCCGATCACGTCGAAGCTCGCGAGGGTGGCTATCGATTCCAGGCTGAACAGGGGAATCTGTCGTTGCCGCAGGACCTCCTCGGCATCGGTCCAGGGGGCGAACACCCGCTCGGCGGCCACGTCGTCCATCTGGTTGAGAATATGGTAGAGGATGGGCATGCCGGTGTTGGACATGCCGATCTCGTAGACGTCGGGAAAACACAAGGCGACGGTAAGATCGCACCGACTCAGGTCCTTGCGGACCTGGTTGACCTCGCCGCCGATATAGCGGGCCGGCTTCCGCACAAACGGCAGAAGCTCCCGCTCGACACGCTGGGCGACGATCTCTATCTTTCTTTCATTCATTGGGTTATTGTACATGCCGGTTGGGATCGTTGACAACGCTTTCGACAGAATGTACAGTGCTTCTATACACTTGGGAGGCTGCTCATAAGGGCTCCAATCGTGGATTTGCGGTATCGAATGAACGACGTATTGCGGGCTCTGGAACGCAATGAGGACGTTTCAATCGTGAGTCGAGGCAAACTCAGAGGCGTGATCAAGCCGGTGAACGACAAGCCTCAGATGACGGTCCAGGACCATCCCTTTTTCAACATGGACAAAGCGTCCAAGACCGTCGAACAGCGAATGGACCGCCTTCGGGGAGGACGGTATCGTGATCTCTGATACGGACGTCCTGATCTGGGTGCAGCGAGGCAATCTGAAGGCGGCGGATGCCATCATCGCGGCTACAGCCACGGAGAACAACCTGCCTCTGTGCTCCGGTAACGCCAAACACTACCGGGCGATTCAAGAACTTCAATTGAAGGTGTTTCGGCCGTAAATGCGAAGAATCGTTGGCGCCATCCTCATCGGGATCGTCATGATCCTGGTCGTCTGTCTCATGTATCGTGATTCGCGGCGTGTGTCCGTCGAGGTCGACAGCGGGACCCGCATGCTCATGGGCACGTTTGCGCGCGTGGTGGTGATCGCTCGGAGCGAGCGGGCGGGACAGGCGTGCATCGAGGCTGCGTTCGACGTGCAGGATCGCATCGAGTCGCTGATGAGCTATCACCGGGCGGACTCGGAATTGAACAAGGTCAACCGCCTCGCAGCCACCGAACCGGTGCCTGTGAATCCCATGACGTTCGAGGTGCTCCGCCACGCGATCCGCTTCAGCGAGCTTTCGAATGGGACGTTCGACGTGACGGTCGGGCCGCTGGTGGACCTGTGGCATGCCGCGGGCGACGCGAATGAGCCGCCAAGCGAAGAGGCCTTGGCCGAGGCCCGCCGCAAGGTTGGATTCAAGAAGCTCATCCTCGACGAGAAGGCCGCGACCGTGCGATTTGCCGAGGAGGGGATGCGGATCGATCTCGGCGGCATCGCCAAGGGCTACGCGGTCGACAAGGCGGTCGAGGCAATGCGGAAGAAAGGGGCCCTCGGCGGCATGGTGGATCTGGGGGGCAACATCCGCTGCTTCGGACGGGCCCCTCGCGGACAGCAGAAATGGCGCATCGGCATCCAGGACCCCGATGTCGGTCCCGACGATTTCGACGGCCTGAAATACCTGCTGGTTCTCGAACTGGCGGACGTCAGCGTCGCCACGAGCGGCGACTACCGGCGGTTCGCCGTCGTCCGGGGCCAAAAGCAAAGCCATGTTCTCGATACCCAGTCCGGCAAAGGAGCCGCCAAACTCGTCAGCGACACGATCATCGCGCCGGATGCGATCACCGCCGACGCGCTGTCCACCGCGGTCAACGTCCTGGGCGCCGAGGCGGGTCTGGCATTGATCGATCGCCTGCCTTCGGTCGAAGCGATCGTGATTCCCGGCGGCGGGGCGACGCGTCTGCTCTTCAGTCGCGGGGCGCACGCCTACGTCGATCCGGCGTACAAGGACGCTGCCGGCCGACCGCAATGACGCCATAGGACAGACGGTCGACCCACGAACAGGAGGGCGGTGACGCGGGATTGACACCTCTCACGGCGGGACTATAATCCACCCATGAACCGCTTTGACGAGAAACATGCGGCGCCCTGCACCACGGCGATGAAACAGGACCCCTCCTTTGGATGTTTTCCCATGAATGCGAATCGGATGCAACTTGCGATCTCTCTGCTTCTGACGCTGTCCCTGCAAGCCTCCTCGGCGTCAAATCCTGCCAACACGGACTGGTTCCGCGATGCCCAGTACGGCGTCTTCATGCACTTTCTGCCCGGCGACGCCGAGGGGTTGGCCAAGGTCGCTCAGTTCGACGTCGAGAACCTGGCCGGACAGCTCGATACGCTCGGGGCGAAATACTTCGTCCTGACCCTGGGCCAGAACTCCGGCTACTTCAACGCCCCCAACGCGGCGTACGACCGATTCACCGGATACGCGGCGGGCGAGCGGTGCTCGACTCGGGATCTGCCGATGGATTTGCACAAGGCCCTCGCGGCCAAGGGCATCAAGCTGATGCTCTATCTGCCTTGCCAGGTCCCCAACGCAGATCGAAGGGCGCAGAAGGCCTTCGGTCTGGCCGAGGGGCAGAAGGATCAGCCGATCGACGTCCTGTTCGCGCGCAAATGGGCCCAGGTGATCCAGGAATGGTCCGACCGCTACGGCGACAAGGTCGCAGGCTGGTGGTTCGACGGCGGCTACAAGTGGGTCGGATTCAACGAAGAGATCGCGCAGATCTACGCGACCGCAGTCAAGCATGGCAATCCCAAGGCCATAGTCACGTTCAACCCCGGCGTCAGCTTGATCCGCTGGACGAAAGCGGAGGACTACACCGCAGGCGAGCTCAACGATCCGTTCGAGGTCCTGCCCGACTCGCGGTGGGTCGAGGGGTCGCAGTGGCACGCGTTGACGTTCGTCGGCTCGCAGTGGGGCCGCCGCGATACGCGCCACCCGGCGGACAAATGGGCCAGGTGGGTCGTTGCCGCCACGGCCAAAGGCGGCGTTGTCACCTTCGACATGGGTCCCAACTGGGACCCGAAAGCAGGGTCCATCGGCTCGCTCGCCCAGGCCCAGATGGACCAGGTGGTCGCTGTACGCGACGCGATGAGGGCAAGTCCCAGCCGGACCGCGGTGGAACTTAGGGCTCGGGACGGATTGCCGAATTTCTTCGCCAAGGCCACGGCCGGCGGCAAGGTGACTGTCGCCTATTTCGGCGGCAGCATCACCGCCGCCAACGGCTGGCGGCCTCAGACGACCGCCTGGCTCAAGATGCGGTATCCGAAGGCCGAGTTCATCGAGATCAACGCCGCCATTGGCGGGACGGGCTCTGACCTTGGCGTCTATCGCCTGGGACGGGACGTGCTGGAACATCGGCCGGATTTGGTGTTCGTCGAGTTTGCAGTGAACGATGGCGGTGCGGCCCCGCAGCAGATCTATCGCTGCATGGAAGGCATCGTGCGGCAGATCCGCAAAGCCGACCCGGCCACCGAGATCTGCTTCGTCTACACCATGCACGACGGGATGCTCAAGGACTTGTCCGCGGGACGTCTGCCTCGATCCGCATCGGCGATGGAGTTCATTGCGGACCACTATGGAATCCCGTCCATCCACCTGGCCCAGGAACCCGCGAGATTGATCGATGAGGGTCTGTGGGTGTTCAGCTATCCCAAGCCCGAAGCGCCCGCCAATCCAGAGAAAAGCATTCCCGCTCGTCCGGCCTTTGCGCCGGATAGCTGCCATCCCTTCGCAGAGACCGGGCACAAACTCTACACCGAAGCCATCGCCCGTTCGTTCGAGTCGATGGAAGGGCAGGGGACAGCGGGGCCGTATTCAGTGCCTGGCCCGTTCACGGCCGACAACCACGAAGGGGCCAGGCTCATTCCGTTGACCGAGGCCCTGCTGGGCGAAGGCTGGCAGAAGCTCGATCCGCAAAGCGACTCGATCGCAAGGAACTTCGCCAAGAGGCTCTCGCCACTATGGCGCGCGGACAAGGCCGGGACTTCGTTGACCTTTGCCTTCCATGGCTGTGCCGCGGCGGTCTACGATCTGCTCGGGCCCGATGGGGGCGAGCTGGAGGTGATTGTAGACGATCAGCCGGCCAGATCCGTGAAACGGTTCGACGCCTACTGCACGTATCATCGCCTGGGCACGACGTCCCTTCTTTCGGAGAAAGAGGCGCGCGATCATACGGTGACGGTTCGACTGACGGACAATCGCTTCGACAAGGCTCAGATCCTCAGTCGCAACGGCAATAAGATCGACGACGCGGCGCGCTACGAGCCGCTGCGGTGGTACGCCGGGGCTCTTCTGATCGATGGCGAGTTGAAGCCTTACGCCGCGGCGCTGCCCAAACGCCTCAAGCGGTCGGAGAGCTTCCTGGGCGTTCACTTCGATTTCCACGCGGGCAAGGACTGCACTGAGATCGGCAAGAACACCACGCGGGAGATGATCGAGAACGTCATCACGCAGGTCCGTCCCGATTACATTCAGATCGACTGCAAGGGCCACCCCGGCCTGTCGAGCTATCCGACGAAGGTCGGCAATCAGGCCCCCGGCTTCGTGGGCGACCCGCTTCGCCTGTGGCGACAGGTGACCGCCGAGCACGGCGTCGCTCTCTACATGCACTATTCCGGCGTGTGGGACTCCGAGGCGATCCGATTGCATCCCGAGTGGGGCGTCGTCAACGCCGACGGCAAGGTCAACGGCAACGCGACCTCGCGATGGAGCCCCTACGCGGACAAGCTGCTGATTCCGCAGCTTCGCGAACTGGCGGGCGACTACCGTGTGGACGGCGTCTGGGTTGACGGCGAGTGCTGGGCCTCGGTGCCTGACTACAGCGACGCTGCGATTCAGGCGTTCCGCGCGGAGACGGGGGTCGCGGATGTGCCGCGAAAGCCTGGCGAGCCTCACTGGTTCGAGTTCCTCCAATTCCATCGGGAGGCGTTCCGCAAGTACCTGCGATACTACATCGCCGAGATGAAGAAGACCCATCCGGACTTTCAGATCTGCAGCAACTGGGCGTTCACCGACCACATGCCCGAGCCGGTCTGCGCGCCGCTGGACTTCCTCTCGGGCGACTACAATCCCGACGACAGCGTCAACTCCGCGCGGCTCTCGGGCCGGTACCTGACGCGGCAGGGCGTGCCCTGGGACCTGATGGCCTGGAGCTTCTCCCGCAACAAGACCGCCGACGGGCGAAATCAGAAGACCGCAGTGCAACTGCAGGTGGAGGCGGCGATCGTGATTGCCCTGGGCGGCGGCTTCCAGGCATATATCACCCAGAAGCGCGACGGCTCGATCCGCGAGGAGCGAATCCCTGTGATGGCGGAGGTGGCGAAGTTCTGCCGGGAACGGCAGGCGGTCTGTCATCACGTCGAGCAGGTTCCGCAGGTGGCGGTGCTGTTCTCGACCGCGGCCCATTATCGCAGGAGCAACGGGCTCTTCTCGCGGGACCTGGCGAGAATCAACGGCGCTCTACAGGCCCTGGTCGAGAGCCAGCAGGCGGTCGAGGTCCTTGGTGAGCATCACCTGGTGGGGCGGATGGCTCAGTATCCGTTGATCGTGGTGCCGGAGTGGGAATACCTGGAGCCCGCGTTCAAAGCCGAGCTGCTCGCATATGTCGAGGCCGGCGGCAACCTGCTTCTGATCGGGCCGGGTTCGGCCGCGTTGTTCGCGACCCAGCTCGACGTCGCAGTTGATGGCGGCGCTGTGCCTGGCAAGGATTGCCGTCTGGTCTATGGCGGCCAGGAAGCGACGATTGTCGGACAGATGCAGCGAGCGAGACTGGGAGCCGGATGCAGGCCTTTTGGCGAGGTTCGCATGGCCGATGGGACGACATCGCCCGCCGCATGCGTCCGCGCGCTGGGACGTGGCAAGATCGCTGCGACCGCCTTCACGTTCGGTCAGGGATACGCGCAGACGCGAGACGCCGTGATGCGTCGATTCCTGAATGAATTGGCGAAAGAGCTCTTCCCGAACCCGATGGTCGAGGTGAAGGGCTCGTCGGATGTGGACGTCGTGGTGGGCCGACAGGGCCAGAGGTTGACGGTGAGCCTGATCAACACCTCAGGGCCGCACCAGAGCGCGCCGGTGATCGACGAGGTTTCCCCCGTAGGCCCGATCAACCTGACGATTCGCCAAGCCGCCAGGCCCGCGAAGGTAACGCTGGAGCCCGCCGGGATTTCTCTGCCGTTCGAGTATGCAAACGGCGCGATCCGAGTGACGGTTCCCCGCGTAGAGATCCACGAGATCGTGGTCGTTGAGAACAACTGAAGGTAGGTCGTGGTGAGAGAACACCGGGTCATGCGTTACGAAGCCAACTTCGGCAGTTGTCATGCTGAGCGAAGCGAAGCATCTGGGTATCGGATGCGACTGACGCCTGTTTTCACTCCTGGCCCGGATCCTTCGCTGTCGCTCAGGATGACAAGAACAAGCCCGACCAGCATGACAGGGTCGAGTCTCCTACAGAAGGGAGCACCATGAAGCATTTCACAACACGAGGGGTTCGACGATTCTCAACGGCTCTTGCCTGTCTGGCTGTCTTTGGATCTGTGGCCCTGGCGGGCGATCAGCCGCAGTGGGGGCAGGCTTGGACGCGGAATATGGTCTCAGATGAGACCGGGCTGATCGAGGACTTCGATATCCAGACGGGCCGCAACGTCAAATGGGTGGCCACGCTGGGCAGCGAAACGTGGGCGACGCCGACCGTGGCGCAAGGTCGCGTGTTCCTCGGGACCAACAACGATCCGCCCCGCGATCCGCGTCACAAGGGCGACCGGGCGATCCTGTTGTGCCTGGACGAGAAGGACGGTTCCCTCGTGTGGCAACTGGTGGTCCCCAAGCTCGGGCCCGACGTCTACCTGGACTGGCCCCGCTCGGGAGTCGTTTCGCCTGCGACGATCGAGGGCGACCGCGTGTACGTCGTGACCAATCGCGGCGAGGCGGTGTGCCTGGATATCGAAGGCCAGCGAAACGGCAACGACGGACCCTACCTGGACGAAGGGCGTCACATGGTCCCCGATCCCAACAAGCCGCTCGACGTCACCGCGATCGACGCGGACATCCTCTGGCTCTACGACATCCCCAACCAGGCGGGGACCTGGCCGCACGATGGGGCGCACGCCTCCATCCTGATCGACGGCGATTTCCTCTACATCAACACCAGCAACGGTGTGGACAACACGCACGCCAAGATCCGACGCCCCGAGGGGCCCAGCCTGATCGTCCTCGACAAAAAGACCGGCCGGCTCCTCGCTCGCGACCACGAGGGCATCGGCCCGCGGATCTTCCACTCGACGTGGTCGTCGCCTGCGATGGGCGTCGTGGACGGCCGCAAGGTGATCTTCTTCTGCGGCGGCGACGGCGTGGTCTATGGCTTCGAGCCGCTGAAGGCCGCGCCGCCGGAGGGCAGGGTCGAGAGCCTCAAGCGAGTGTGGCGGTTCGACCCCGATCCGACGGGCCCGAAGGAGAACGTCAGCCAGTATCTCCGCAATCGCGAGGTGAGCCCGAGCAACATCAAGAGCATGCCGGTCCTGCACGACAACCGCCTGTACATCACCGTCGGCGGCGACATCTGGTGGGGCAAGAGCCAGGCGTGGCTCAAGTGCATCGACGCGACCAGGACCGGCGACGTCACCGACTCGGCCCTGATCTGGTCGTACGAACTGAAGGACCACTGCTGCTCGACGCCAGCGGTGCACGAGGGTCTTGTTTACGTCGCCGATTGCGGGCGGATGATTCACTGCGTGGACGCCAAAACGGGCCAGGTCTGCTGGACGCACGAAACCAAAGGCGACATCTGGGCCTCGACGCTGGTCGCCGACGGCAAGGTCTACGTGGGCACCAATCGCCGGGATTTCTGGATCCTGGCTGCGGGCCGGGAGAAGAAGGTGCTCAGCACCGTCCAGATGGACAGCGCCGTCTCCGCCACGCCGACCGCAGCCAACGGCGTCGTCTACGTGGCCACGATGCGCAAGCTCTATGCCCTGAAGAAGCCGTGACATCGCCCTTGCATTCTCGGACCCCCTCGGGTACAATAGGATTTGTCCCTCGAACCTGAGGGAACGAGAAACAAGTGAATCCGGTTTTCCAGTGAGGAGTGGGAGAGATGCGTGCCCCTGGTTGTGGAGGCGTTCTACTCAGCGTACTATTCGCGAGTCTGCTGTCGATTCCCGGCGTCTGCAGGGCAGAGGTCGTGATCACGGATTTTCGGCTCACTCTGACGGGCGACTACAGCGAGGGCGTCGGCAGGATCAAGGCCGCAGCCCGCTGGCAGGCGAGCCAGGCGGCGGGCGTCATCTACTACGGCCTGGTCACCGAAGGGCGAACCATCGCGATCAGTTCTCGCGGGAGACTGTCGGCGACCGGGTATGCCGCGTATTGGAATTGTTCGTATGAGCAGTTCCAGGTCCTCAAGGAGGACTACTTCTCGCAGCCTCACACGTTCTCGCTTGACGCGGTTGGCGACTACGGAGTCGGGACGAGGTGTTTCTCCTACGTGTATGAACCGGCGGACATTCTGCGGATCGAGAACCGCGTCGCGGGCTTCTCCGACATGCAGCGGGGCCTGCTGGAAATCAACCATCACCCCGACGCCAACGAGGGGCCGGACGTCTATGATGTGGCCCACAGCACGATGCACCTGCCTGTCGTGGCGGCAGTCACGTCCATCCACGCAGACCCGGACAGCGGGGCCATCCGCGAACTGGCCTTGGACGCCCGTCCGAAGAAGAGCCCCAGCGAGATCGACGTCGAATTGCGCCTGGAATCCGACAGCGGCGCCGCGATCCACTTCGCCAAGGAGACGGGCAACGAGCTGTTCCTGTCGCTCCCGAGGCAGTATAGAGGGTACGATTTCCGACCCGGCCCTCTGACCTTGCAGCAGTACGATCCGCTGGATCCCGTCGTGCAATATCCCCTGTATGATGTCCGCAAGGTGGTCGTCGGTTGCGAGGGCCTGATGTGGATGCCGCCGCTGAAGGGCGACTACCAGTCGGGCGTGCCTTACGCCCATTTCACGCTGAGTTTCACGAGAAAGGCGTCGGGCGATCTGGGAAACGACGGACGCTTCAACCTGCGGGATTTTGCGGTCCTGGCCAAGGACTGGAGATCCAGATCCAGGCCGACGATCGCCGATGTGGGAGGCGCCCATGGATTCGGCGTTCCGGATGGGAACGTCGACGGCAGAGACCTGGCGATGTTCTGCGGCAAATGGGCGGGGGATTCGGACGGCTTCGAGAGCGGCGGATTCGAAAGACTGGGCTGGTTTGGCGAAGGGGACACGTACTGGAGGGTCACTTCGGACGAACGCCACAGCGGAGCGTTCTGTGCCCAGGCCGGCAGAATCGCAGACAGCGAGCGTAGCCGACTGACGATCATGATCGAGTGTCGGACGGGCGAGGTCCGGTTCTGGCGGAAGGTGTCCTCGGAGGCCAGAGGCGACTTTCTGCGGTTCCGAGCCGGCAGCGTCGTGCTCGGTGAATGGTCCGGCGAACTGGACTGGGAGCAGGTCTCCTTCCCGGTCCAGGCGGGCAAGCGGACCTTCTCGTGGGAGTACAGCAAGAACGACGGCGGCTGGATGGGCCAGGACACAGCCTGGATCGATCTGGTCTCGTTTCCGACGGGCGAACTCCAATCCGGCCGAATGTAGGTTATTCCGCGAACGAAGCCGGAATGATCTTGCAGGCCAGGTCCCTGCTGAACCGCGGGGCGGTCAGGCGGAGCCGGCCTTCTTCCGCGGCCATGGTCTGGCGCGCGAGGGGGACGCCTTCGTGCGTGTCCCACCAGAGGACCGTGTAGCGGCCGGGAGCCAGGCCATCGAGCATCACCGACGTGGAATCGATGGGATCGCTTTGGCGCTTCTCCACGACCAGATTCCACCAGGTGGCCTGTCGGTTGGCCAGCCAGAGGTAGGCGCGGTCCCGGCCCTGCTGCCCGACGATGCGAAGACGCGGCTCCTCGGTCGCGGCGGTCGTCGGTTGCAGGCCCGCGGGTCGGAAATCGGCGAGGAATGTCGCCAGCGGCTTGTAGTGCCGATAGGCGTCCTGCTGGTCCAGCAATTCCCACCACCAGAACAGGGCGGTGCCCGAGCTGCCGCCCAGGGCCGAGGCCCAGAGGCAATTGTGAAAGTGGACGCCGTCGCGGTCCTGCTTCATGTACTCGCTCTGGCCCCATTTCGCGGTGGCCAGGCCGAACTCGCCGATCAAAGCGGGTTTGTCCGGCGCCTGCTCGCGGAGCCATCGGCTCTGGCGGCCGACCGACTCGACCTCGTCCCTGAAGTCGTCGTCGTCCGGACGCATGTAGTGGTGGGACTGGGCGATGTCGATCTGCGGATGGCGGCAGTCCCTCGCGGAGGGGTGCCAGGTGCTCGTGGTCCGCGGGTGTCGGTAGAGGTCGATCTCTTCGAGATATCTCCCGACCTGGGTGTAGAACTCGTCGGTGGGTTTGCCCGGGTCCATCTCGTTGAAATACTCCCACGCGGCGACGCTGGTCGAGTAGCCCCAGCGGGCCACGGCATATCGCACGAACTTCTTCGCGTCGTCGGTGGCCTTGAGATACTCGGGGCTGCCGGGCTTCGAGAGCGAATCCATGTATAGATCGCGCGTCATCGCGCAGAGCATCAGGTAGATCCCGTCGCGACGGGCCGTTTCGACGATCTGGTCGAGCAGGAAGCAGTCGAGGGGATTGTAGTAGCCTCGCACGGGACGGTTGACGTCGGCCTCCCAGAGCAGCTCGGCCCCGCCGGCGGCTTCTTTGAGCGAGAGGTGGTCGAGCCAGGCCGCGCCTTTGCCCAGGAGGGTGAAGGCGACGCGTCCCAGCCAGTGCTCCTGTGGGCCTGTGTTGAAGCGGATCTCGAATGGTTGCCAGTCGGCAGGGGACACGTCGAGCGTCCTGGCGCCGATCTGGATGCGCAGGGCTTTGCAGTCCTCGGTCTTGGCCTGTCCTGTCAGGACGTACGCAGTGTCGGGCCGCAGGGCGACCGAGTGCGAGGGGGTCGCCGCGAGGGAGGCGCCGTCCTGGCCTTTGAGTTGAACGCACCAGCGGGGATTCTCGCCTTCCGAACCCGGCATCGCGACGATGGGCGAGTCCTTCGTCCAGGACCGGACCCAGACGCTCTTTCTCGCCTCGATGGCCAGCGCCCAATCCTCGCAGCAGGTCCAGATCCGCAGGAAGTTCGCTCCATTGGCGGCCAGCTTGCCGAAGATCTCCTCGGCCTTGGGGATGGTGACGTACTGGCCCTGGCCGATGAAGGCGAGGTTCTGGCCGATGGCGAAGAACGGCTGTCCGTCCGAGAATTCGAGGAATCGGGGATCGTCGCGTCCGGCCCGCAGGAAGCCTTGTCCGGAGGAGGCGACACAGGCAATCGCCACGGGGGAGGAGGACCTCTCGCCATATCGATCCTTGAGCGAGGCGCGGAGGCTGTACGTCCCCGGTTCCGGGGGCGCAAACCGTGCCTTCCACGAGCCGGCGCCCGTCGGATAGCACCAGGCGACAGACTTGCCGCCCTGGGTGAGGTCCTGGCGCTCGTAATCCTGACCCCAGAACGCCGGGACCACGAACGACCGGCCGTTCGGCCCCGCGATCAGCACATTCAACTCGACCTCGCACGGATCGAACGGATTCGCATACTCCCGGCCGACGTCGATGAGCAGTTCCAGTTTGTCATGCTCGCCCACCTGGGTCCGTGACGCGCGGACCGCAAGGCCCTCTGGGGCCGCACCCTCGCTATGGGACGCGGCGCACGCGATCCAAAGAGCGGACCACAAAACCAGAGAAGTCCGTTGTCTGGCGGAAGAGCCGGACGTCTCCGGTTTCCCGGTGCTGCCCGCCAGTTGTTGACCGTCTTCGTTCGACCGTCTCCGGCAGTGTATCGATATGCCCATCGAGATTCTCCTTCTCCTCGATCCGTTCAATGCCCCACCGAGGCTAACTCCCGTCTGTGCGATTTCCAAGTGAAAAAAGCAGATTCCGGCATGTGCGGGAGGCGTGCCGATCGCAACGTATTCGCCTCACCGCGGGATTTGGGCTTGCGTGTTCGGACCGTGGAATTCATACTGATCGCGGCGTGGGTGAAACGTGTGAACTCAGTTTTCTATTGAGGAGCCTGGGTCTATGGCAAACCGAAGTTCTTCTCGGCGCGAGTTTCTCACGGGGACAATGTTGGCGGCGGGGCTGGTTGCGATGCCGGGGGCGGTCGGCACGGTCGCCAAGGCCGCGGCCGGCAAGCTCCACGTCGCGTGCAACCAATACTCCTGGGGCGTGTTCTTCCAACGCGAGGGCAGGGACTTCGGAGCTTCACTCGATTCCGGTTTCGCCGAGGTGAAGACCAGCGGGATCGATGGGTTCGAGCCGGGGGTCGGGGGCCTGGAGCAGATCGATCAGATGGTCCCCTTGCTCAAGAAGCATGGCTTGGAGATGCGGTCGCTGTACGTCAACAGCACGCTGCACGAGGCGGGGCAGGCGGATCAGAGCATCGACATGGTCGTTGCCGCCGCCGCGAAGGCCAAGGCCGCCGGCACGCGGATCATCGTGACCAATCCCAGTCCGATCCGCTGGGGCGGGCAGGAGAATAAGACCGATGACCAGCTCAAGACCCAGGCGGCGGCCATGAACAAGCTCGGCGCCGCCCTCAGGCAGATGGGGCTGACTCTGGCCTACCACAACCACGATATCGAGCTGCGAAATGCGGCCCGCGAGTTTCATCACATGATGGTCGGGACCGACCCGGCCAACGTCACCCTCTGTCTCGACGCGCACTGGGTCTATCGCGGGGCGGGGAACTCGCAGGTGGCGCTGTTCGATGTTCTGGAGCATTACGGGCCGCGGGTCAGCGAATTGCATCTTCGCCAGTCGCATAAGGGAGTCTGGACCGAGGTCTTCGGCCCCGGCGACATCGATTACGAGCGCCTGGCCGGCCATTTGGTGAAGATCGGGATGAAGCCCTTGCTGGTTCTGGAGCAGGCCGTGGAGGCTGGCTCGCCGAACACGATCAAGGCCGTCGACGCGTTCAAACAGAGCGTCGCGTACACCCGGCGACTCTTCGCCGGATTTGCGGGATGAACGGCCACGGTTCGGCGGGGGGAGGCCCTCCGCGATCGGGCGGATCGTGGGGATCAGCTCGTCGAATTCGGAGTCCTTGAGCAAATGGCCCGAGACGCCGGCGCGGAACGTCTCGCGCACGCCACGACCTCGGACTGCTCACGGACTGTGAACGATCTTCTGATACGCCTGGCCGATGCCGTTGAGGAACATCTCCACCGCCACCGCGGTCAGGATCAGGCCCATCAACCGCTCGATGGCGTTGAGGGTCCTCTTGCCCAGCAGACGGCCGAGCCGCTCGGCCGAAAGGAGAATGACTCCGGCGACACCCCACGCCAGGAGCAAGGCCGCAAGCCACTTGGTCCAGTTGGCGGGCTGACGCGACATCAACAGCATCAGGGTGGCCATCGCCGCGGGACCGGCAACCAGGGGGATCGCCAGCGGAACGATGAACGGTTCGCCGTCGAGGTCCTCCGAGGTCGCTGCCTTGGGAAGCGGGAAGATCATTCGCACCGCGATGAGGAACATGATGATGCCGCCTGCGACTCCGAGCGAGCTGTAGGAAATCTGCAACGCCGCGAGGATGTACCGACCCAACAGAAGGAATACGACGAGCGCAACCAGAGCGATCACCATCTCGCGAAAGATGATTCGCGTGTGTCTCTCGGGAGGCACGTGCTGGAGAACCGCCAGAAAGATCGGGATGTTGCCCACCGGGTCGAGAACCAGGAACAGAAGAAACGCCGTCGAGAGGACATCCATATCCATGCCTCACAGTCGTATTCGAATGTCGCCTAGCGCAGGTAGGCCTTCAGCAAGTAGTCCTGAACCATTCTGTGCGTATTGAAGAACGACCCGTTCAACGCCAGGGACGCGAGCATGATGTTGACGTACTGATCGGGGTCGCCGTAGAACATGGGAAGCACGACGTTCTGGAGCTTGTCGTAGAGGGCTTCGGCATCCTGCGCCGACGTGTCCTTGGCGCCCTTGCGGGCTTTGCCTTCGATGGCCCAGCCGGTGAGGTTCTCCACGCAGCCTTCGATCCACCAGCCGTCGAGGATGCTCAGGGAGGGCACGCCGTTGAGCGCCGCCTTCATGCCGCTGGTGCCGGAGGCCTCGTGGGGCAGTTGCGGCGTGTTCAGCCAGACGTCGACGCCGGGGATCATGATCTTGGCCACGTCGATGTCGTAGTTGGGCAGGTAGACGATTCGGATCTGCTTGCCGAGCTTCTCGCGGGCTTCGAAGACCTTCTTGATGAGGCTCTTGCCCGGGAGGTCCTGAGGGTGCGACTTGCCTGCGTAGACGATTTGCAGCGCGCCGGCGGTCGATGCGATCTTCTTGAGACGGTCCAGGTCCCGCAGGAGCAGATCGGCTCGCTTGTAGCCGGTGGCCCGGCGGCCGAAGCCGATCGTGAAGACCCGAGGATCCAGCTTGACCTTCTGCGTCTTGGCGACGTAGGCGATCAGTTTGGCCTTGCACTTCATGTGCGCGTCCCAGACCGACTCCATCGGGATGCTCAGGGCGTATCGGAGGGTCGCGTTGTCCTGGCGCCAGCCGGGGGTGTGGCGGTCCAGCAGCTTCTGGAACGGCTGCGACACCCATGTGGCGGCGTGGACCCCGTTGGTGATCGCGTCGATCGGGTACGAAGGGAACATGGCCTGCGACACTTTTCCGTGCTGCTTGGACACGCCGTTGACGTAGTGGCTGAAGTTCAGCGCCAGGTGGGTCATATTCAGCGTGTCCTGGTCATGGCTGAGCTTGGCTTCGATGTCCCAGATCCTGTGCTTTCCGATGACCTTGCGGACGAGGTCCATGCCGAACTTGTCGTGTCCGGCGGGGACCGGCGTATGCGTCGTGAACACGCACTTGTTCCGCACGGCCTGGATGTGCTGGGGCTTGACGCCTCGCGCGCCTGTCCGGCTCAGCTCCTCGTCGAGCAGCTCGACGACCAGGAACGCGGCGTGGCCTTCGTTCATGTGGAATCGGTCGATGTTGTCGCAACCGAGGGCGCGAAGCATGCGGACGCCGCCGACGCCGAGGACGTACTCCTGGCAGAGGCGATATCGAGAGTCGCCGCCGTAGAGGTATTGGGTGATCTCGCGATCCTGCTTGTCGTTGCCGGCGATGTCGGTGTCCAGGTAGATGACCGGGACCACGCCGCCGGTGACGCCCTTGACGTCGTATCGCCAGGCGCGGATCTTGACCTGACGCTTCTCCATCACGACCGTAACACGCGGCGCCAGCGGCTTGAGGCGGTCGGCTACGTTCCAGCGTTCCGGCGTTTCGATCTGAGCGCCCTGGGCGTCGAGTTCCTGATGAAAATACCCCTTTCGCGGCAGCAAGGTGACCGCCACCATGGGCACCTTCATGTCCGCTGCCGCAAGGATCGTATCGCCCGCCAGGATGCCCAGTCCTCCGCTGTAGGTCGGGATGTCGGATCGGAGCCCGATCTCCATGGAGAAATAGGCGAATGAAGTTCTATCGAAGGCCTTTCCTGGCTGATTGGTCATAAAAACGAAACTCCCTGTCTATCGTTGCGATTGTGAATGGACGTTCCCTTGCCGGCCGGAAGTCGCCCATTCGTCAGGATTCGCAGCTACATGATTCTCCAACCCACGCGGCCGGTCTGGACACCGGCGATCCGGTCGCCGTGCATCACAAAGAAGTGTTCTGCTTACCTTGTTTTGCCTATTTCGTCAAGATCGCAGACCGACTGCACTGGGAAATAACCGAAAAAGACACGCATTTTGGCAGTCGCGAAGGGAATTGCCGGCGACGAGGGTCGGTGTGCGTCAAGGTTCCGCTGACGTGAGACCTTCCTGGATGGCATACTTGGTAAGCTGGGCAACATTGTCGATTTCCAGCTTGTTCATCACGCGTAGACGGTGCGCCTCGACCGTCTTGGGGCTGATGTGCAGGCGCAGCGCGATCTGTTTGGTGGTCCGTCCCTCGGCCAGGAGCTGCAGGACCTCGCGTTCGCGCAGCGTCAGGAGAGAAAATGCGGTCGTTTCAGTCCTTTCTTCCGTGCGAACGAGGTCCTCGACGACCACGCTGCTGATCGACGGGCTGACGTAGGTCTTGCCCTCGGCCACCGTGCGGACCGCGCGGGCCAGCTCATCGAAGTCGCAGTCTTTGAGCAGGTAGCCGCAGGCGCCGGCGCGGAACATCTCCGTGACGTATCGCTTCGCCGAATGCATGGACAGGGCGACGACCCTCACGCTCGGCGCTTCGCGCTGGATCTCGCGGGTGGCTTCGATGCCGTTGAGGTCGGGCATGCTGATGTCCATCACCACAATGTCCGGCAGGAGCTCGCGCGCCATCTCGACCGTGGAGTGCCCGTCGCTGGCCTGGCCGACGATCTCCATGTCCTCTTCCTGCTGGATGGCGCGAGTCAGGCCGTCGCGTACGATGGCGTGATCGTCGGCCAGTACGATTCGAATGTTCATAAGCCCGTCCTTCGTGTCGTGGGTCCATCCGTCGGACCGGTCTTCTCTCCCCGCGAAACGCCCGATATTCTCCAGCTCTCAAAATGGATAATAGTCTCCCCTGGACGCCAAGTCAATCGTGATGCCCGGTCTCCCCGCGCCGGCGGGACCTGGCCTCTGATGGGAGGAGGGCAACAGGCGTCATTTCTCGATGACGATCGCGGAGGTCGGGCATTCGTCCGCCGCCTCCTGGGCCGCTTCCTCGGATTCCGTGGGGACTTCATCCACCTTGACCTGGGCGATGTCCTCGCCCATCTCGAACACCTCGGGGCAGATCTCGATGCAACGGCCGCAGGCGATGCAGTCCTCAGTCACGCGGGCTCTCATGGTCTTCTCCTTCCATCAGGGGTCTGGTGTGTGAACGATTCGCCGCCTTCGAGTCCAAATCCTCGGCAGACAGGGCTCCCACCGCCATCCCCTGGGAATCCAGCACGATCACCCGCAGAGCATGGCTGGTCTTGATGATCTCAATGGCTTTGCCCAGATCGTCTTCGAGCGAGCAGCACGTGGCGCCGAAGGCCATCACGGATCGGACGGGAGTGATCCCAGGGTCCACGTCGTCCGGCAAGGCCTGCGGCTCCAGGTCCCGCTGGGCGACGACGCCGATGATCCGGCGGTCTTCCACAACCGCCAGGATATCCGTCCCGAGGACCGCCATTCGCTCCGCGGCCTCCGCGAGCATGGCGCTGGAACTGATCTGAAGCGCCTGTATCCTCATAAGTTCTCGCAGTTTCACGGCTTACCTCCGTGCCGCTCCCAATTCCACACGCAACGGCATCCCAATGACCCCGAGTCCGATCGTAGGAATTTGCTCAATGGCCACGAACTCCAGGTTGTACGCAGGACGCGTATGCATGGTTCGATCCTCCTGAGCCACAGCCGCGAACGAGTTGCCGTTTGCCTGTCGTGTCGGAGGCAGGCGTCTCAGAACTGCAGGACGAAGCTCAGGCCGTACTCGAGCGTGTTGTTCTCAGGCTCATAGTATCCATCGTCGGAAACGTCGGATTCCGCGATCCACCAATACCGCACGAAGGGGCCGAAACCCACATTGAGACGCTCGCCCTTGTGGAGCAGGTCCAAGGACAGCCCACCCCCGAATCCAGGCCATTGCCAGTTCCGCACTGTGGGCAGAAAGGGATCGGCGTCGCTGAGGTGCGAAATCTGACGCCCGATCAGCAGCACGTCGAACTCGCCGGCCAAAGCCAGATTCCAGCGAGTTGTCAGGTCGAACCCCTTTTGAACGCCCAGGGGAACGTAAAGGTAGTTCGACTCCCGCCGATACCCTCCGATCTGCTGGGACGAGTCGTCTCTGAGATGCCGATACCCCAGACCCGCATACGCGGCGTCACAGAATCTCGCGGGCCCCCAGTGGCGTCCGAACAGCACTCGCACGTCAAAGAGAAAGTCGTCGCTGCCGCTGGTGGACAGGGGGGTGCCGTCCATGAACGAACCGTCGTAGTCGACTTCGCCTCCGCTCAAGCGGCCGTCGAGTCTGATGGTGGACCAGGAGGCCGGGTCGCTCTCCGCAGCGTCCTGTCGCGCGTTGTAGAACGTGTACGATCCGACGATCCCGTAGAGCGTGCCTTCGTTCTTCATGACGCCGGGCTCTTTGTAGCGGTAGTGCGACACTTCCGGGGCGATCCGCCAGGCCGGCGGGGTCGCCTGACCCGATTCCGCAGCCGCCAGAGCGTTCCCTGAACCGGCCAGCACCATGCACAATCCGAGTACCGCCTGTCGAACCATGGTTTCGTCTCCTGCTGGAATCCTATTGGAATGCCCGCTCGTAGATCGCTGTGGCGTCGTCGACCGTCAGTTGGATCGGGGTCAGCTCGAACAGCTTGCCCATCGTGTGGAAGGAGTTCTCCGCCATCTTTCGCAGGTCGCTGCGCCGGACGCCGAACTCGCTGAGCTTGTGCTCCTTGAGACCCACCTTGCGGATGAGCTTCTTGAGCCCGGCGATGAACGCCATCGCCTGCTCTTTCTTCGACAGGCCGTCGATCTTCTCGCCCATGGCCCTGGCCAGGTCGGGGAAACGGTTGGGGTTCCGCTCGGCCAGGTAGCCGAAATACGCGACCGAGAGCATCGTCAGGCCCGCCCCGTGGGCGACGTTCGGGAAGTACGCGCTCAGAGCGTGCTCCATCGAATGGTGCGAGATGCAGCAGGAGAGCGACTCGCAGATGCCCGCCTCGGTGTTGGCCCAGGCCAGCTTGGTCCGCGCCTCGAGGTTGTCGCCGTCATTGACCGCGATGGGCAGGTACTTGGTGATCAGGCTCACCGCCTCCAGGGCCAGATGGTCGCTGGTCGGCTGGCTGCACGTGGCCAGATACGACTCGACGGAGTGGAAGAAGGCGTCCATGCCTGTGTACGCGGTCTGCGAAGGCGGAACGCTCAGCATCAGTTCCGGATCGACGATCGACAGCGTGGGGAAGGTCCACTCGTTGCCATAGCCGATCTTCTCGTTGGTGTCGGTCTTGGTGATGACGGTCCAGGGGTCGGCCTCGGTCCCGGTGCCCGCGGTCGTCGGGATCGCGACGATGGGCAGGGCCCCCTTGACGGGCGTCTTGCCCTTGCCGCTGCCGGAGAGGATGTAGTCCCAATAGCGACCGGGGTTCTTCGCCATGACCGCGATGCTCTTGGCGGAATCGATCGTGCTGCCGCCGCCCAGGCCGAGCACGAAGTCGCACTTCTCCTGCCTGGCGATCTTGGCCCCTTCCTCGACGTGCTCGACCAGCGGGTTGGGCTGGATCTTGTCGTAGACGACGGATTCCGCTCCGTTCTTCTTGAGGAGTTGGACGACCTGCTTGAGATAGCCATGCTTTCGCATCGCCCCCGAAGCGCCGATGACGATCAGGGCGCGCCTGCCCGGCAGGAACGGCGTGGTCCCCAGTTCCGCGAGCCTGCCGCATCCAAACAAGACCCGCGTCGGCATGTAAAAACTGAAATCGAGCTTCATGGCATCTCCTTATTCCAATACAAACCGCAGACTGTCCAACAGCCGGCCATCTTAGCAGCTTTGCCCAAGGATGCAACCCCGACGCTCAAGGGCCATGGGGGCCCACTCCTGGTTCTTCTACGCATCCTGGAGAAACCGAATCGTGCGATGGCGACGATCGCAGCGAGCTTCCATGGCTCGCAGGAATCGAGACCCTTCGCAACTCCCGCATGATTTCCTCGGACGTCCGCTGCGATGACAACTGTCCTGTAGCGTTCCCGAGACGTCCCTTCGCCGCCCGACCCTCGCGTCGCGCTCGTGGCCGGGTCTTGCCTCCATTCTCATGCTGCTGGCCAAAAGCGGCAAATCTCTCTCGCACGACCGCTTGGGGCGTGCTCTCCCTGGCGCTCTACATGCCGCGACAATCTGCACAGACACTCCCTTCATTGCCCTCGTACATGTCATTGACGAATTGGATGGGTCTTGGTAGGTTGTTTTCCCAGAGAAAAGGAGGTGCTTATGAGGAGTCTGCCGTTTGCTTTGATGTTGGCCGTGGCGACGCCGGTGGTGGGTCAGCCGCTGGTGTCGCCTGAAGTGCTTCCGGACAGCCGGGTGACATTCCGGCTGCGGGCTCCCGACGCCAAAGACGTGCGGGTCCGGCTGGAGACCGTCGGGTCCAGGACCATGACCAGGGACGAGCGGGGCGTCTGGTCGTTCACGTCCGAGCCGATGTCGCCGGACATCTATTCGTACTCGTTCAGCGTGGACGGCGTGCAGATGACCGACCCGAGCAATCCGCTGCTCAAATACAACCTGCTGAACACCGAGAGCCAGGTCCATGTGCCGGGTCCGGCCACACTCGCCTGGGAGATCAACGACGTCCCTCACGGCATGGTCCATCGGCGCTCGTACCATTCCGCCATCCTGGGCGACGAGCGGCCGTTCGTGGTCTACACGCCGCCGGGCTACGATCCCGCGGCCAAGCAGGCCTACCCCGTGCTCTATCTCCTGCACGGCTACAGCGACGCCGAGGACGCCTGGGTCTCCGTCGGCCGGGCCAACGCCATCCTCGACAACCTCATCGCTCAGGGCAAGGCCAAACCCATGCTGATCGTGATGCCGCTGGGCTACGGCAACAAGGAAGTGATCGCCAACGGCTGGGCGGGCCTGCAGAACAAGGAGGTCTGGCAGGACAACATCGCGAAGTTCCGCGACGTGCTTCTCACGGAGATCCTGCCGCAGGTGGAGAAGGCCTACCGCGTCTCGATGGACCGCGAATCCCGCGCCATCGCAGGTCTGTCCATGGGCGGGACGCAGTCGCTCTTCATCGGCCTCAACGCCCCGGACCGCTTCGCCTGGATCGGGGCCTTCAGTTCCGGCGGCCTCGACGAGAACTTCGCCAGGGCCTACCCCAGCGTCAGCGAGACGCTCAACTCGCAACTGCGGCTCCTCTGGATCGCCTGCGGCCAACAGGACGGCCTGATCGGCGTGAACCGCAAGCTCGTCGACTGGCTAAAATCCAAGGATGTCAGACGCACCTGGGTCGAAACCCCCGGCGGCCACAGCTTCATCGTCTGGCGCCGCTACCTGGCTGAGCTCCTGCCACTGTTGTTCCAGGAGGCACCACATGCCGGACAGGCCAGTGATCCTTACTTGGCCTTGATGACGGAACCTCTCTCCAGCGGCAAGGAGCCCTCTGACTTCGCCTACAGATTCGTGTGGGTCCGGACTTTTCATCCCCCGATCGTAGTGAGAATTGAGAAGGACGGCCCTTCCGCCATCTTGCGTGCCGTTGAGTTTGATGGCGCCGGCGGATATGCCTGGAGAGGAGTGGCCGAAGAGGTCAGCAGGGAGTTGTCACCGGCCGAGGTTGAAGCCGTCGCGGCCAAACTGGACAAGGAAGGATTCTGGCAGATGGAGTCGGAGCCCTTGGGGACCGCCGGCATAGATGGAGCTACATGGACTCTGGAGGGCAGGCAGAATGGGAAGTGGTACAGGGTACGTAAGTGGTGCCCGAAACCGGGGGCATTTCGTGATGCCTGCCTTTTCTTTCTTCAGTTGGCGGGCCTGAAGGTTCCAACCGATGAGATCTACTGATTGTCCGCTTGGGATTGTACCGTCGATCTTCGTCGGATGCCGTCGCTGCTGTGGCAACCCACCCACCTGGTAGAGAGAGCGTCATGATCGGAGCGATTGCGGGGGACATCATTGGGTCGGTGTATGAGAACTTCCGGACGAAGCGGAAGGACTTCACGCTGTTCACCCGCTTCTCGACCTACACCGACGACAGCGTGCTGACCATCGCGGTCGCCGACGCCATCCTGACCGACCGCAACTACGGCCGGGCGATCAAGTCCTACGCCCGCCGGCACCCGATGCGGGGTTACGGCCCGCGGTTCCTCCGCTGGATGGTGACGCCGGGATACGCCCCGTACAACAGCTTCGGCAATGGCTCGGCCATGCGGGTCAGCCCTGTCGCCCACGCCTTCGAGACGGAACAGGAGGTGTTGGACGAGGCCGCACGGACCGCCGAGTGCACGCACAACCACCCCGAGGGCGTCAAGGGCGCGCAGGCGACCGCGTTGGCTGTGTTCCTCGCCCGGATCGGTCAGGACAAGGAGGCGATTCGGAGCACGATCCAGGACCGCTTCGGCTATGATCTCTCGCGGACGACCGACGCGATTCGTCCCGAATACTCCACGGACATCACCTGCCAGGGCTCGGTCCCCGAGGCGATCATCGCCTTCCTCGATTCGACCTCCTTCGAGGACGCGGTTCGCAACGCCGTCTCACTCGGCGGCGACGCGGACACCCAGGCCTGCATCGCCGGCGCGATCGCGGAGGCCTACTACAAGACGATCCCGACAGCGATCCTCGAACAGATCCCCCAGCGGTTGTCGAAAGACCTGTGGCAAAAGACACTGGAGTTCTACCGGCGCCACGGCATCCGCGACATCGGGGAGCAACTGGAGTCGCTGGGCGTGGAGAGGCCGGACGGGCCCTGAAAGGACGGCATGAGGCTTCGATTACTGAGAGTGTTCCTGCTGACCCACGGCTTGCGACTGGGTCTGGAACCTCTTCCGTTCCATGTCGATACGGCGTTCTGCCTTTTCACGGGAGCGGAGATCTGGCTGCTGAGAACTGAGGCGAACGATTCGTCGCAGATGACGAGAAGCGAGATCATGGGATACCCTTGCCTTTCGCAGAGGGGCCTGTTATCCTGGGGGCATGAGAATCAGGGAGTTGATTTGGCCTGAGGATCGCGTCGCACACATAGCCGAACACGGGGTTCGGCCAGACGAAGTGGCGGAAATCTGCTTCCGGCGTCCTCTGGTTCTTCGCACAAGATCGGCTGGAGAGAATCCAGTCTACTACGTATTGGGACAAACGTCGAGCGGACGGTATCTTTTCTGCGTTGTGATAGGTTTGCCCGACATGAAAGGCTATCCGATCACCGCCCGGCCAATGACTGACAAAGAGAAGAGACGTTTCAATCGGTGGAGGAACCGCTGATATGGGCAAGATTCCAAAGACAGACTCGATTGAAGAACTCGCGAGATTCTGGGATAACCATGACGTTACGCAGTTTGAGGATGAACTCGAAGAAGTGAGCGAACCGGTCTTTGAACGGGAAACGCAGGCGGTTGTCCGGATTCATCTGCTGCCCAAGCAGGCCGAAGCATTGAAACGTATGGCCGAGTCCCGGGGAATCGACGAGGCGGCCCTCGTCAAGGAATGGGTGAGCGAGAAACTGCGGGCATCGTGAGGTGTTGACCTTATGCGAGAGGGGCTGGGGGCTGACGCGATGGACTACTCCTACTACTTCACCTCCATCACGCGACGGCCCGCGAGGACGCTGTGTTCTTGCGGGCGGCGCAGCGATGGAGGTGTTGTATGCTCGAATCGAGGAGTGTTCGAAGACGCACGAGGGCTTGGCGGCGCCGGCAGCGCAGGCGCATGATCGCCAAGGCATGGCGAGTTGTCAAAGAGCAATATCCATCCCCCGAGGGGATGGCCGCCTGTCGTTCGTGGGTCCCGTGGCGGGATTTCCGCGGACAGTGGCGGACGGGGCCGGTCACATGGGAGGACGTCTTCGCCCTGCGAGACCATTTCGCCCTTCGCCACTACGATCATCTGGCACGCTGCTCCTGCTGGATGTGCGGCAATCCCAGGCGATTCTGGGGCCAGCGCACCTTTCAGGAGCGTCGGGCCGAGGACTCATTCCGACGCGAAATGGCCGAGCGTCTCTGACGTTCTATCGCTCGATCAGGCTCTCTTCGACCTTCATGCCGAAGTGGCGGCCCGCCTTCTCGACGTGACCCAGGACCTTGTCGCCGGGCTTGAGGCTCGTGACCGAGATCGCCTTGCCCTGCGGGTCCACCAGGCGGATCGTCTCGGCGTTCTGCAGCACCAGACTGATCGGCTGACCCTGGGCGTCTGCCTCGATCAGCATCATGGGTCGCCGCTCGATCTTGTTGCGCCCCAGGTACGCCACTTGTGTCCGACCCTGGAAGTCCACGAGCATCACCTCGTCGCCGGTCTTCAGGTCCGCGAGGTACTTGGTCTTGCCGCCGGGCGTGAGGATGTAGGCGTGGACCGCGCCGGCGTTCACGCGGAAGGGACGCGACGCGACGTACGGATTGTCGATGGACTCCGAGTGGATCAGGAAAAAGCCCGTGGCTGTGTTGCCCACGAGCATGCCCTCGCCCAGGGCCATCTGCGTGCAGGTGTCCAGACAGGAGCGGTCGCCCATGCCGAGCTGGCGGGCGGACTTGACCGTCGCTTCGACAAGCTCCATCCGCTCGCCGACGCCCTGGACCACCTCCGCGGTCTTCTTGATCTCGTTGACGTCGGTGGTGTCCAGCACGACGCCGTCGACGCCTTTCTCCAGGATCTCGACCATGAGCTTTGCCTGTTCGCTGTTGGCGACCTGGACCAGCAGGTTCCCACCCCGGCGGGCCAACAGGTTCTCGATCGGGATGATCGTCCAGTCGAGCATCTTGAGCACGACCAGCTTGTTCGCGGGCACCGCGGCCGCCCGGTCCTCGTCGGCCTTGCTCGCGACGTCGATGAACTCGACGTCCACGCCGGGCTTGAGGTCGCCGCCGGCCTCGACCGTCTTGATCTTGCCGAACTGGCGGACGGTCCCGCTTTGCCCCTCGGGCAGCACGAGCGCTTCGGCCCCGCTCTCCAACGCCGCGATGGCGATTTCCTTCTCATACGGAACCACGTTGACCCAGAGTCGTTTCATGTCTGCTCCCGGTTGGTGTTCACGAGTCGTTCGGACGTTGCCCAGCGCTTGCGGCCGACCGAGAGTGTACTGTCGCACCGGCGAACCTGTCAACCCGGACCGGACCAAGGGCAGGGTGTTGCCTCCGCTGTCCTTGCAGACCCGCGAATGGTACAATGTCGCGAGAACTCGCGTCGGTCGAAATGATGGCGTTCGAGGAAAGGAGTCGGTTATGAGTGCGCTGGTGTCCCTGCTGACTACGGCAGGGGGGCTGGTCTTGTTGGTCATCGGGGCGGAACTGCTCATTCGCGGGGCGTCGTCGCTGGCCAAGCGACTGGCCATCGCCGAGATTGTCATCGGACTGACCGTCGTGGCCTTCGGGACTTCGACGCCGGAGATGGTGGTCAACGTCTTCGCGTCGGCCGAGGGCCGCAACGAGATCGTCTTCGGCAACATCGTCGGCAGCAACATCTTCAATATCCTCCTCATCCTGGGCATCTCCGGCCTGATCTATCCGGTGGCCGTCCAGCGGAACACCGTCTGGAAGGAGATCCCCTTTTCCCTCCTGGCGACCCTGGCGCTGTTCTTCCTGGTGAACGACCGATGGGACGCGGCCGGCACGACCGACGTTCTGTCTCGCGCCGACGGCCTGGTGCTTCTGCTGTTGTTCACCATCTTCGTCGTCTACACGTTCGGCCTGGCCACAGTCGAGGCCAGCGACGAGTTCGACGTTCGCGTCTATTCCTGGGGCGTCTCGGCCGCTCTCATCCTCGGCGGACTGCTCCTGCTCGTGGCCGGCGGGCGGCTGTGCGTCGAGGGGGCGGTGGCCCTGGCCCGCCAGTTGAACCTCAGCGAGAAGTTCATCGGCGCCACGGTCGTCGCGGCGGGCACCTCCCTGCCGGAACTGGCCACCTCCGCCATCGCGGCCTATCGCAAGCATTCCGACATCGCGGTCGGCAACGTCGTCGGGTCCAACATCTTCAATATCCTGGCCATCCTCGGGGTCAGCGCGGTCGTTCGACCGGCTCCATACCCGGCGTCCTTCAACGCCGACCTGTACGTCCTGACCGCGGCCACGCTGCTGTTGCTGCTGGTCATGTTCACCGGCAAACGCCACAAGCTCGACCGGTGGGAGGCCTCGTTGATGCTGGCCGGCTACGCGGGCTATGTGGGCTATCTGCTCTACCTGCGATGACAGGGCCCAGCCGGGCGCCGAATCCTCCTCGAAATCGGCCTTCCGCTGATCGGCCTCGTTACCGGCGTAGCCACGTTCGTCGCGATCGCCGGAGCGGTCATCGGCCCGCTGCTGGTCGGCGCCGTCATCGGCGGCCTCCTGGCGTAGGAGGAGCTTCAAGCTGGAATTGGGTTCGTTTCGCACGAAGGCTTCGCGAGTCTCAAGTGTGCAGTTCCAAGTGTGAAGTCAGAACGGCTTTCTTCGACTCCGGGTGGCATCGACAAACTCGTTTGTCGATGGTCTTGCCCCTGCGAAGGAGCCATCGACAAGCTGCGAGGACTCCGCTTGTCGCTGCCACGCGGACTGGAATCCGTGCAATCTGCGCCAAACGAAGCCAATTCCGCCGGGATCGCGGGCTCTTGATCGACCGCGAGGCCTTCCTCCGCATGCGGGGTGGGGACCTTATTGACCTGATTGACCTTGTTGACCTCAGGATCGCCCTGCGAATGGGAGGCTTCTGCCGCCGTGCGGGCCTCCTGCTCCCGACGCAGCTCACGCATCGTGCGGTACAGGCTGTTTTCGATCCGGCGTTCGTACATCAGCATTCGGTCCATCACCCTGGCCCCTGCGAAGCCCTCTCTTTCCCCTCGACCGTGCGAGGTCCCGTGGACTTTTTCGCATTGGACCGATTGGCCTGGATCTGAGCCCTGCTCGCCATGATGAACCCTCCGAATCAACGATCGACCAGTTATGATTCACGATCCGTCGCCGCTCGCGAGGCGACACATATGAACATTATACCATGGACAGCGGAGGAGTTTCAACAAAAAACGAACACACAGTCCAATATTTACATGTGCATAACTCGTTGTCCGACAGAGACTAACGAAACGCCCTGAAAGAATCTTCTGCCACAGAGGAAACAAAGAGAGCAACCGCAGATGAACGCAGATGAACGCCGATCAGAGCGAGACAACGTACGCTCGACTTCGTCGCAGGGCCTTCTCTTCTCAGTGATCTCTGTGTCTCCGTGGTGAACCCTCTTCCCGGCGTCCGGCCGCCCAGCTCTTTTGGCACAGGACGGGTCTCTTCGGATGGACAAAGGAAGACACGGACTGATCCGGAATCCGCCGCCTTGATGTGAAACGCCGCGATGTGGCGGGGCGGCGGGAGTTTACCGCGTTGAAGCCAGCAGCAGTATGGGTGCCGGAGTCCCCAACGCGATGTTCAGCCTTGGGGGCCCCTTCGCACGCCCTCGAGGGGAGCGTTTCGCTCCGATACCATGCTGGAGGCCCAAGGCGAAAAACTCCCCAGGCAGGTCCGTTTCGGACCTGCATTCAGCCTCGCGGAGCAGGAACCTCTTTCGTTTGCCGGGGGGCCACCCGAGTATCTGGGCACAGCCCGACGCGGCGTCCCGCCGGCCAGCTCTTGGGAAGTGCGCATTTCCTTTGCTCTTGGCCATGCCTGCCTCTACAATTGAAGGGGAACGTTGTAGAGGTACAAGGAGCACCCATGAGCATTGACGAACTGTCAGAACAGGAGATCGAAGCCCTCTGGATCGAGGAGGCGGAGCGGCGCTTGGACGAACTGGAGCAGGGGCAGGTGACGGAAATGTCTGCCGAAGAAGTGATTCGCCGGGCCAGGGCTTCCATCTCGTGAAACCGTTCACGTTTCATCCCGACGCCGAGGCCGAGATCACCGATGCGGCCCGGTACTGCGAGGATCGTTTGCCGGACCTTGGCTCGGAGTGGCTCGACGAAGCCGAACGCGTCCTTTCTCCCAATCTGCGAAAATCTGCGCAATCTGTGGACTACCCCTCCGGAATGAAAGAGAAGAGATCATCCGCAGATTTCGCAGATTGACGCTGATTCGAAGAAGAAGTGAAGGTGCCCTATGAAGATAAGCTATGACCCGGAAGTGGATGCCCTGAGTATTGTATTTCGCGAGGCGAGCGGGACGGCCTTCGGCCGGTAGAAGCGTAAATGCGTAGAAGCGTGGATGCGTCCAGAAAGAAGCCCGGCGAAGCCAGTCGCCGTCCCTCCAACGCTTTCACGCTTCTACGCTCCCACGCTCAAACGCGGCGTCCCGCCGCTTTTCCCCTTGCCTCCCCGCCCGCCCCAGGCTACAATCCGACCCAGAATCGAGCGCAACGGCTTTGGAGGCCGAGAGAAGACCGTGGAAGTGCGGACATGGCGACAATATAGCCCTGATGGCGTTGGGCAGCAAGGAATCGGACGGTACACGACTTGTTCTCTGATGGTCGCCGCCTTTCTTTCAGGCCGGTTTCAATGCCTGCCCCCGGCCCCTCACATGGTCGTTTCGAGATTGGGATGAAGTGACGTTCGAATAGGTGTTGAGGTGCTTTTTCGAGGAGACCAGCATGGTGAGCGAGCCAGACAGCCTAGTGTTTGTCGAGAGTCCCGAAGTCGAGTACGGCGGCAACTTCTTCAAGGACGTTCCCGTTATTCTTGAGTATGATGATACGCCTCTCATAGAGGTTGTACACGAGCAATCGGTTGGATATACGACTGAGTTCAAGATATTCAATAAGGACGGTATCTATTTCGCAAAGGCCAAAGGCTCGAGATTGTTCCTTACGAAGGATGGTGCTAAGTCGAATCTGAAAATGCGATATCCAGATAAGATGACCATCTGCGAATTAGATGGGCAGACCCTCTTTGAGGTTCGCCGAAAGGATGCTGCCGCCCTGAAAACGGAGGCTGAGCTGTTTGCGCCGGATGGTCGCTTCATGAAGTCGAATGAATATGGAGCCCCTTCTTGTCTTGTGGCTCGTGATGGCTCGTACCTGAGCATCGGCGGAATCACGATGATTGGGTGTCGTATGGAGAAGTGCCGGGTGGGAATCCACATCAGCAGCCAATCGGGCAAATGACATCGGCGCCAACTCGGGGTATGTTCTTCGTTTACGCTTCAGGCGGTTCGAAGACTTTCCGTCGGTTTCTCTGTGGTCTCTGTGCCCTCTGTGGCTCAAGAGCTTTCTTCTTGGTTTTGCCACAGAGAACGCATCGTGGCCTTCGGCCTCAACCAAGAACCTGTTCTCTCGCCAAGACGCGAAAGACGCCAGAGAAGAACAGCGGACCGAGGGTAGGGAACGGCAAGTGCGCAAGCCTCTGCGGTCTTGGCGGCCTGGCGAGAGGCAGCACCGAGATGGACGGGGTCGGGCACACGACGCCCTTGTCAAACTCAGGAGAAGCGGGTAGTCTGGATGCCATGCGGAAGACTGTGTACATCGAAACGTCGATCGTCAGCTATCTCACGGCGCTGCCGAGCCGGGATTTGCGTGCGGCCGCTTGGCAACAGATCACGGAGGAATCATCGAATGGATAAGGACGAGATCATCGCGGAAGTCTGGCGGAACCGTGACGCCTATGTCGCGCAGCATCAGCACGATCTCAAGAAGATCGTGGAAGACCTGCGCCGATGGGAGAAAGAACACCCCGCCAAGGTGGTGGACCGCCGACGCCGGCGCCGCCGATAACGAACACATAGTTAGGGGCGACTCGAGTTCTGCACTTCGTTTACGCTTCAGACGGCTCGAAGGCTCTCTGTCGATTTCTCTGTGGTCTCTGCGCCCTCTGTGGCTCAAGAGCTTTCTTCTTGGTTTTGCCACAGAGAACACAGAGGACACAGAGGTTGATTGGGGTCGGAGAGAGCGGGGTTGCGGGTTGTCGGGTTGGGGGGTACACTTCGCGTGCGGATTTGTGTTCGACGGGTGGACTTCGGGACGTTGCTGTTATGGAGTGAACAGGATGAGAGTCTTCGAGCGGTTGGGTGGCGGGATGTTGCGTTCTGCTGTGCTGGCGGGTCTGGTGCTGCTGGGTGGGTCGGTTTGTTGGGGCGACCTTTTGGGGGACTTGGCGAAGCCTCAGGAGGGGCGGAGCATGCGGGCGACCTCGACCCGCAAGATCGGGGCGGATGGCAAGCCGGACCCGAATGGCGTGCCCGATCCGGACAGCAACTCGGACAACTCCAACGTCGCGCCGGGGCAGCGGAAGATTCTGCTGGACGTCAAGGGGCCCGGCGTCATTACGCATATCTGGATGACGTTCCTCGGGCCCGAGCGACAGAACTGGGCGAAGAACGGGTCCGCCAATCACCAGGAGATGCTGCTTCGGATGTACTGGGATGGGGCGGACAAGCCTGCGGTCGAGGCGCCGGTGGGGGATTTCTTCGCCAATGCCTTCGGCAAGCGGAGCGAGGTGGTCAGTCTGCCTGTCGTCGTCGAGGACGCGGACTCGTACAACTGCTTCTGGCACATGCCGTTCCGCAAGTCGGCGAGGATCGAGATCGTCAACCAGAGCGAAAAGCAGATCAGCCTGCTCTACTACAACATCGACTGGATCAAGAAGGACAGGATCGCCAAGGACACGCCGTACTTCTATGCCCAGTATCGCCAGGAATACCCGGTCGAGAAGGGCAAGGACTACGTCGTGCTCGACACGAAGGGCAAGGGCCACTACGTCGGCACGGTCCTGAGCGTGCGGACGCGGAGCCCGTCGTGGTTCGGCGAGGGCGACGAGAAGATCTACATCGACGGCGAGGAGAAGGCCTCGATCTGGGGCACCGGCACCGAGGACTATTTCCTCTCGGCCTGGGGACTCAAGACGACAAGCACGCCTTTCTTCGGCGTTTCGTACTTTGATCAGTGGGGCATCGTCGGCGGTCACACCTCCGCCTACCGCTGGCACATCACCGACCCGATCGTGTTCCAGAAGGGGATCAAAGTGACGTTCGAGCACTTCGGCTGGATCTCGCCCGACGAGAACCCGCAGTTCAAGACCCACAGTTGGAACGAGCGGGAGGACGACTATTCGAGCGTCGCGTTCTGGTACCAGACGGGAGCGCCCACGTTCGCCGCCCGCGCCCCGCACGGTCGCGAGCGGACGCTGCCCAGCCTGGACCGGATCATCCTGGCCAAGGACTTTGCCGGCGAGCAGCACCACGGCCCGGGCGAGACGGTCGTTCAGAACCTGGACTTCTATCCCGACGGGCACCTGTTCTACAAGCCCGAGCAGCCGGAAAACGCCTGGGTCGAGATTCCGTTCGAGGTCGAGAAGAAGGAGCCGAAGCGGCTGCTGCTGGCGATGACCCGCGCGCCGGACTACGGGCGGTACCAGGCGTCGCTCAACGGCGTGAAGCTGGGCGGCGTGATCGACCTGTACAGCGCCGACGTTTCGACCTGGGAGTACCACCTGCTGGACTTCTGGCCCGAGCCGGGCAAGTACACGCTGCGGCTGGACTGCGTGGGCAAATCGCCGGTCTCGAGCGGGCACTACCTGGGCATCGAGTCGGTGCGCTTGCGGGAGCGAAGGCCCCGCGTGGTCGAGTACAACCACGTGCCGACCGAAGACTGGCGGACGAAGCCGACGCTGTACCAATGACCCTCTCGCGAGGGCCGGGCGAGCGGGAGTGTCAAGTTTGAAGTGTGAAGTGTGAAGCAAGAACGACCGACCGTACGCCTTGTAGTCTCCGACTTCAAACTTGAAACTTGACACTTCAGACTGGTGGCGACGACGTTTCACGGCGCTACTGCGAGCGCGGCCCGTCGCGTCTTCGGATTCGCTTGACAGATTCCCGCCGGGTTCATAGGGTGATGGGCTTGTGAAGGAATCCAGGAGGACTCTGTGAACAACCGGATTACCTGTCCGAATTGCCAGGCGCAGATCGAGATCACCGAGGTGATCTCCGGCCAGCTCCGCGCGAGCATTCGCGCCGAGCTGGAGACGGAGCTGGGCCCCGTCCGCCAGAAGCTCAGGCAGCAGCAGGTGGACCTGGCGCAGAAGCAGCAGGAACTCCAGGAGAAGGTCCAGGCGGTCGAGGAGCAGGTGAAGGCCAAGCTGGCGGCGGAACGTCCTGTGTTGGAGCAGACGATTCGCAGTCGGATTCGCGAGGAGCAGGACCTGGAGCTCAAGGACAAGGCCGCCGCGATTGCGGAACTGCGGGCGAAGGTGCAGGAGGCGACCGCGAAGGAACTGGCCTTCCTCAAGGAGAAACGCGACCTGGAGGACAAGGTCCGCAGCGCCGATCTGGAAGTGGAACGCAGGCTCCAGGAGCAGTTGCAGGCGGTTCGCGAGCAGGCCCTGAAGGAGATGGAGGAACAGCAACGGCTCAAGCTCATGGACAGCGAGCAGAAGGTCCAGATGCTGCTCAAGCAGATCGAGGATCTCAAACGCAGGGCCGAGCAGGGCTCGCAGCAGGCCCAGGGCGAGGTCTTGGAGATCGCTCTGGAAGAGTTGCTCAAGAGCCTCTTCCCGACCGACGCCATCGAGCCGGTGGCCAAGGGCGTTCGCGGGGCCGACGTGATTCAACGCGTGTTCGACGACAGTGGCATGGATTGCGGCTTGATCCTGTGGGAATCCAAGCGGACGAGGCACTGGTCCAAGGATTGGCTGCCCAAGCTGCGGGACGACCTGCGAATGGTCGGCGCCTCGCGCTCGGTGATCGTCAGCGAGCAGTTGCCCGAGCACATCCGCCACTTCGGCCAGGTCGACGGCGTCTGGGTCGCGAGCTGGGCCTGCGTCCATCCGGTGGCGGTCATGCTCCGCGAGAGCCTGATCGGCGTGGCCAAGAGCCGCCGGGCGCTCGACGGCCAGCACGGCAAGATGGAACTGGTCTACAACTACCTGACCGGCCAGGAGTTCTGCAATCGCGTGTCCGGGATCGCCGAGGCGTTCGCGACGATGCGACAGGACCTGGAGCGTGAAAAGCAGGTTTTCCAGACCCAGTGGAACAAGCGGGCCAGGCAGCTCGAACGCGTGCTGCTGAACACCACCGGTCTCTACGGTGATCTCCAGGGCATCATCGGCAGCACGCTCCCGGAGATCCGAGGCATGGGCCTGTCGGCCCTTGACGAAGGTCCGAACGGCGCCAAGGCCTTGCCCGAAGGCGACGACGCAAACCCCCAGAATCAATGATCCCGATCCGCAGGTGACATGAGAACCCAACGCAAGTCACGCAGCGACAAAGAGCATCCGGCCCCGGCGGGCAAGCCGGCGCTGTGGAAACGCCTCCTGGCGATGATTCTCAGCCCCGTCCTGTTCCTTCTTCTCGCGGAACTGGCGCTTTCGCTGGCCGGGTACGGCTATCCCAAGGGCTTCTTCATTCCGTGGAAAGTTGGCGGCCGGAGGGCGTATCTGGTCAATCAGCACTATTGCGAACACTTCGTTCCCAAGACTTTGTCCAGGGCGCCGGAGTCGTGCGTCCTGGAGCCGAAGGGGATGTCTAAGGTCCGGATCTTCGTGCTGGGCAGCTCGGCCGCCTATGGCGACCCCGACCCTGCGTACGGATTCTGCCGCCAGTTGGAGGTGCTGCTCAACGAGCACGCGAGCGGGACTTCGTTCGAGGTGATCAACGCCGCGGTGACCGCGATGAACTCGCACGTCGCCCGGCGGATCGCGCAGGATTGCGCTGCGCACGAGCCGGACCTGTTCGTCGTGTTCATGGGCAACAACGAGGTGATCGGTCCCTATGGTCCGCCTACATTGCCGGCGTCGCTGTATGCGAGCCGCGGGTTCATCAACGCCTGCATCACGGCCAAGAAGGAGACACGCGTCGGGCGGCTTCTGAAGGACGTCAGCCAATCGCTCGGCGTTCACGGGGCGGGCCAGAGCAAGTGGCAGGGCATGGAGAGCTTTCTGACCAGTCGGATCGCAGCGGACGACCCCAGGCTCCAGGACTGCTACCGCCACTTCCGCGACAACCTCGACGACATCATCGAGACCGCACAAGGCTGTCGGGCCGGCGTCCTCCTGTGCACGGTTCCGATCAACGTCCAGTCGTGCGCCCCGTTCGGCTCGGAGCACAAGGCAGGCCTCACCGCCGAAAACCTGGCTCTGTGGGATCAGGCATTTCAGAAGGGCAGGGGCCTGGAACAGAAGGGCGACCACGCCGGAGCGTTGGCGGCTTATGAGAAGGCTTGTCAGATCGATGATGCCTACGCGGACCTCAGTTTTTGTATGGGGCGATGCCTGGCGGCTCTGGGCAGGACGGACGAGGCCCGTCGTGCCTTCGTCGAAGCCCGCGATCGGGACGTGCTGCGGTTTCGCGCCGACAGCTCAATCCTCCGCGTGATTCGCGACACCGCCCATGCGTGGTCGGCCAAAGGCGTTCGATTGCTGGATTTGAATGCGGCCTGCCCTGCCAGTGTGTTCGTCGATCACGTGCATCTCGATTTTCGCGGCAACTTCCTGGCGGCTGTGGCTGCGATGGAGCAGATCCGAGCCATGGTGCCCAGGGCCGGACTGACCGAGCCCGCGAAGTCCGAAGACGAACTGCTGGACCTGTGCCGCAAGCGGTTGCTGTATGACGCCCGCGAGCAGTATCGGCTGGCCATGGAGATGTACCGTCGCAAGACGATCGCGCCGTTTGCCGAGCAGATCGATCATGACGCCGAGCTGGCGGATTTGCGGGAAGAATTGGTCCGTTTACGCCGGGTCATGGGGCCGCACGATCTCGCGGCCATTGAGGACGCCATCCGGCATCGGTCGCTCGATACGTATCTGATCCTCCGCCGAGGCCAGGCGCTGATGGAGACCGGCCGGCCTCGCGAGGCTGTGGACGTGTATCGCAATGCGCTCGACGCGAAGCCCTACGACATGCGGATTCGATCCGCGTTGGCCCAGGCGCTGACTCAGGGCGGCGCCAGAAACGAGGCGGTCAAGGTGCTCACATCGAAGCAGACGCCGGACCGACATTCGTACAAAGACGCCTTGCTGTTTCTGGGCGCTCGCAGCGCCGAGAGCGGCAATCTCCCCGAAGCCACGGCCATCTACGAGGAACTCGGTCGAATCGATCCCAGGAATCTCGATGTCCTGGTGAACCAGGCGGCCGCCGCATCGCAGCGGGAGGACCTGCCTGCGATGAAACGTCACCTGGACAAGGCCTTGTCGCTGGCTCCCGACTCGGTCCTGGCGGTGACGAACATGGGCAACTACTACGCCAAGCAGAAGATGCCTGTCGAGGCGAGGAAGTGGTTTAGCAGGGCAGCGGAACTCGACCCCTACAGCCCCTTCGCCCACATCGGCATCGGCATCCAGTCGGTCCGGCTCCAGGAGTGGGACAGAGCCGTCGAACACCTGGCGCGGGCGGTGGCCCTCAAGCCCGACCTCGTCGAGGCCCACCTGCTCCTGGCCGCCATCGACGACCAGGCCGGTCGCAAGGACCAGGCGAAGAAGCACCAGGAACTCGCTGCTCTGTTCCGATCCTCGCCGCAGCCATAACCCTGCACATCATCACTATCCCGTGGCCGACCTGTATCGGTGGTGGTACCCCGTTCGCCCGGGGACGCTGTCCCCGGACCCCTTGGATTTTCCGCTTTGGGCCAGAAACATGATGAGCAGAGCCGATCCGCGTTCCATGACGACCGGAACTGCCGGCCCGTCCGTCCTACCGCCTGACGCCTATTGTGGGGTGTCTCTTGCCGTGGGCCCCGGTCGCGGGTATATTCCATGCGCCACGGCGGAGGATAGGGCTCTGCTGGGAAGCAACCCGAGCGCCGCTGTGGTCCAGGGACATGGGCGACGTTGCCTTTGTGGAACGTCGCCTTCCCCTCCGCCATGTTTCTGGCGCAAAGCGACAAACCCCACGGAAGTGCTCGACAGCCGGACGAGCGAGAGTTGTTCTGTCTGTGTCTTTTCGTCGCCGAGCTATTTGTTTGTCACTGGCCGAATCCAGATGTTTCGGAAGCGGACCGGGTTGTTGTGGCTGGAGAGGGCCAGGGGACGCTTGGGCTCGATGGGCTTGTCGTATTTGGCCACGATGCGATGGCCGGTCGGGCCGTAGATCTCCTGGTTGTGGTGGACGAGCAGGCCGTTGTGGAGCATCGTGATGCGAGCGGGGCTTTCGAGCTTGCCGTCCTTGAAGACCGGTGCGAAGAAGATGATGTCGTAGCTCTGCCACTGGCCCGGCGGCCGACAGGCGTTCACCTTCGGCGGGGTCTGGGCGTAGACGCTGGCGGCCTGGCCGTCCGGGTACAGGTGCGTCTGGTACGAGTCGTAGATCTGGATCTCGAACAGGCCCATGAGCAGCACGCCGTTGTTGCCGCGGTCGGACCAGTCGCCGATCGGCGGGTTCGGGGCCTGCCATTCCAGATGAAGCTGGCAATCGCCGAAGGACTCCTTCGTCCGAAGGGCGCCGGTGACCGCGACGATCTCGCCGTTGTCGATCTTCCAGTCGGAGGTCTCCCATTTGGCCAGGTCGGTCCCGTCGAACAGGACCACCGCATCGGAGGGGGCCCGGCCTCGCGATCCCGGCGTCACCACCGGCGGCGCGGGACGGTCCGGGTCGTGCACGTGGTATCCGCACCAGGGCAGCACCGGCGTGTCCTTGTACCCGAAGGTCCCCGAGCCGTCCTTGGCCTTGACCAGTTCCGCGGCGATCACTGTGGCCGAGAAGGCCAACATCAGGATGGAGAGGATCGAGAGGCTCGCGACGACGATAGAACGACGGTTCATAGGGGCTCCTTTCAAGTGCCGTGTCGCCAACTATACTCGATCCAACAGAGGCAGACAACTTTTTGCAGGCTCGGCCGTAGTATGATACGACAGGGCGGGCATGGCTGGTGAACGGGTCAGATGGAGTTCGGATGCAGACGGCTGAGCAAGGAGTGAAAGCGAAGAAGCGGGTCGCGGCGCTGTTGGCGACTGTGTGGCTGTCCGTCGCGTCGGGCGGCCAGCCTTCGAAGGATGGCGACGCCGTCAGCGTCAGGCGGGTTCCCGGACCCGGCTACGTCGCGGTCGTTGTGGAGAACCGCCGGGCCTACGATGTGACCGTGACCCTGACGATTCGCGGCCAGAACGTGCACATCAGCCGATTGACCCCCGAGACCGCTGTGTACGCCGGTCGTTCGCAGACCGAGGCGGTGAGAGTGAGCGCGGCCGATGCCGCCAAGCCGTGGAAATGGCGCTTCCGTTTTCACTGGACCAAGGGCAGTATGGACGCCCGACACGACGATGCGACGCGTTATCGCCTTCCCTTTGAGAAGGGTCGAACGTTCCGGGTCAGCCAGGGACACAACGGCCGACTGTCCCATCGCGGCGTCAACCAGTACGCCGTGGACTTCGCGATGCCCGAGGGGACGACGGTCTGTGCGGCTCGGGAGGGCGTCGTGGTCGACCTGAAGGAATCCTCCGACACCGGCGGGCGGGACGAGAAGTACAAGGACGAATCCAACTACGTCTCGATCGCGCACGCCGACGGCATGATCGGCGAGTACCATCACCTTCAGTTCGAGGGCGTCCTCGTCGAGATCGGCGAGCGGGTCGCGGCGGGCCAGCCGATCGCTCTGTCCGGCAACACCGGCTACTCCACGCTCCCGCACCTGCACTTCGGCGTCTACTCGGCCGCCAGCGCCGAGCAGATGCAGTCCCACCCGATCACCTTCCTCACAGCCCAGGGCCCAGTCTCTCAGCCGCGAGCCGGGAGAGCCTACACCGCCGAATAGAACCGGACGGGGCGAAGCCTGCCTTGTGCCGGTCTGTCCTGCCATCCAAAGAACTACTTACGAGGAAAACCTTGGACGCTCATGGATATGGTCCAATATAATTCCTGGTAGGGATACTAGCGGCCGCTATCGCGAGAACTTGCTTGGCGAACTCGCGTAGAATGTTAGTCACAGCCGGACAGCCACGGACAGGACAAAAACTGTAGATTGTGAATCGGCAGGTCGAATAAACCGGAAAAGGCTTAGGCATATGGTGCGAGTGACCTGTTCATGAGTACGCGATTGTTCACAATAGGCTATGAAGGCGCAGGGCTTCAGGAGTTTCTCGATTGTCTCCAGAAGAATGCAGTCGAATGCCTTCTTGATGTCCGGGAGATACCGTTCTCTCGAAAGAAGGGATTCTCGAAGGCTCCGTTGTCGCGTGCGCTCGAGGAAAGAGGCATTCATTATGTTCATTTCAAGGAACTTGGAAGTCCGAGTTCCGTGCGAGAGGAGTTGAAACAAGGGCAAGACTATCGTAAATTCTTCCATGAGATGGAGGAGTACCTTACGACTCAAGTGGAAGGAATTGAGCGGGCATACAGCTACATTGACCGTATGACGTGTTGTCTGATGTGCTATGAGAGACTGGCGGCCGAATGCCACCGCAAGGTCGTTGCCAGCAAGATCAAGGAACGCGATGGAAACGGGTTGAAGGTGGAACACCTCAAAGTCGACTGAATGAAAGAGGGAGAGGATGGCAAGCGAAACGAAGCAGGTCCTTATCACCGTCAAAGCATATCCAAATCCGAGTAAAAAATACGTCGAGACTGTCTGTTGTGCCGGAATCGATTTGGAGACCGGGCGATGGATAAGGCTGTATCCAGTTCCCTACAGGGATCTGGACGCGTCAAAGCAGTTCAAGAAATATACGATCATCAAGGTGCGTTGCCGGAAGGCATCCGATGATACTCGCATGGAAAGTCATAAGATTGACTCCGACAGCATCGAAATCGTGCGGTGGCTCGATACGAAGGACAACTGGCGGCAGCGTCGGCAGATCGTACTGCCTGCGCTCTCGCCCTCATTCTGCCACATGCTGGGGGAATGTGAGATCGGCAGTTCATTGGGAATGTTCAAGCCTCGCGACATCGAATTCTCCTGGAAGAAGTCTACCCTGAAGAATGAAGCGGAACGGGAGGCCTGCTACGCCCAGCTTTCTTTCTTCGACAAGCAGAAGAATGCAATCGAGGATATCCCCTTTGACTTCTACTATCATTTCAAGTGTGCTGGAGTTGTGGACTGTCCCGGGCACAAGCTGTCTATCATCGACTGGGAGATAGGACAGGCATACAGGGACTGGAGACGTACGTATGGAGAAGGGGACCTCCTATTTGCGAAAATACGCCAGCGATGGTTGGACCTCATGTGTGCAAAAACAAACGACACTTTCTTGTATGTAGGCAGCATGGCGAGATTCCGCAATCAGTTCATGGTCTTGGGCGTCTTCTACCCCAAGAAGTAGCATGCCAGTGACAAAGCCTCGTCTTTTCCACTGATTACGCCCGCCAGGGTCTCGTTCGCTTGAGGTCCTTCAGCAGGTTGTTGGCGATGATTGCGTTCTCGCGGACCTGGAAGTCGAGCATGCCGACGCAGGCGAAGTCGGCTCCATTCTCGAACGTGTACCGGAAGCCTTCCCTCGGATGGATCGCGCCGGCCGCCAGGACTTTGTACGCGATCCAGGGCTTCGCGCAGGCGGCCATGAACTCAATTGTCCGCTGCGGGTCCATGCACCACATATTGTCGTGCTTGGGCAGGTCGAACGGGCCGCCTTTTTCTTCGGGCGTCGCGGACCAGTACTTGTCGCTGTGCAGCGTCTTCATGTAGAAATCGACGGGGATGCCCGCCTTCTCGCAGGCGATGGGCACCTCGATCGAGTGGCATGCGATCCCGGCGACCAGGCCGTTCTGCTTGGTGTGTTCGACGGCCTTGGCGATCAGGTCCAATCGGTTGTGCTGGGTCAGACGGTCGCCCATTTCGCCCTGGATGAAGGCGCCGTGGGCCCCGGCGTCGATGGCCATCTGGAGCTTGGCGAGCGGGTTTTCGGACCGGACGAAGTACTGCGCCAGCCACTGGATCTGGCCGCCGCGTTCGTCCCAGTATTTCCGGATGAGCCGGGCGGTGGGGTCCTGGCCGTTGGCGTAGGGGTCGTCGATCGTCGAGATCATGGTGTTGATCCCGCACTCCTCGCAGAGTTCCCAGGTTTGCATGATCTTCTCGTCGGTGAAGTAGTGCTTCAGGAGCGACGAGACGTAGATCATATCGCGCGCGTGGGCGTAACCGTTGATGAGGTTGCCGCCGCAGATGAGCCGGCTGATCTCGAGCTTGCCGATCCGGCCCGCGGGCAGGGCGATCGGATTTGCCGCAGGCTGGGTCTCTCTGGCCTTTTCCTGAGCCAGGAGGGCTTTTTCTTCCAGGCTCAATCCCAGGACGCCTGTGGTGAATGCGCAAGTCTTGAGAAAACCCCGGCGGTTCAAGCTGTCCGAGCCCATATTCATTCCCAAATCAAGAGACAAGGCATTTACGCGACATCCGACATTCTATACGAAAAGCGGCTCAACCGCCAGAGCGAATTGCCGACGGCTGCGTCTGGAGATGGATGCGATACAGCTCGAAGAACGTCGGGGCGTCGAGCAGCTCGATCTTGGGATTCATCTCTCTTATCTGGTCGTAAGTCTTCACGTACCAGGTCGGCGTCTTGAGGATGTTGCGGAACCAGTGGAAGGGCGCGTGGCCTTCGGTCCGTCGCTGGGCGATTCGCTCGACCACGTGGCGGGCGGCGTCGGCGGGGTTGCCCTCGTTGACGTCGTGGTCGAACCGCAGGACGGGCATTCCCTTGTGCAGCAGCGAGGCGGGCCCGCCGGAGGGGACGATTCCGTTGGGACTGAAGGAGGCGTAGCAGTCCAGGCCGGCTTCGTTCAGAATCGGGCCGTGGGCATAGATGATGAAGCCTGTGATGGTCAGACCCCAGCGGTCGTAGAACGTCTTGCAGTGCCGGGCCCAGGCGTCCAGGCCGCTGGGCAGGCCGGAGACTCCTCGCGGCTCCTGGAGCATGCCGGGCTCGCAGTAGCCGGCCCCATTATCCGCGGCGGCAAAGTAATCGTTCGGCGTCGCGGTCCGTCGCATGGTGTCCATCGCCATCGGGGCCCGGCGGTCCAGCACGGGACTGATGCACCACATCAAAGGGATCTGGCCGCGGGCGGGGTCGTCCCAGATGTCCATCGTCCGCTGGTAGAGCCAGGCGGCGCAGTCGTAGTCGCCGACGTAGAAGATCAGGAACTCCCGGCCGTCGAACTTCACGCGGCCCTGGTCGTCGAGGTAGCCTCGCCTGGTCAGGTCCTCGCGCGTCACCCAGTCCTGTTTGTATGCCGGCTGAAGCGGATAGTGCATGAAGAACGAGGCGTTGGCCATCGCGCCGTAACTCACCGCGTCGGCGTCCATGAAGCCGTTGTACGCGCTGATGACCCTGCCGTACTCCCACTCGCTGGGCACCGGGTCGTGGCGACCGCCGGCGTCGCCATGCGTGGTGTACTTGTGGGCCCAGGGGACGAAGCCGCCGATGTGGATCATGCGCTCTCGTCCACCATGCTCGTACGCGCTGCGCAGCAGGGCCTTGAGAGTCTCCAGGTCGGTGCCCATCGCCTGTTGCGGATCGTCCACGGGCTTTTCGTCGCCCCAGACGCCCAGGTCGAAGAAGAAGGCGTTCCTGGCGACGAAGAAATCGTGGTTGGTCAGGCAGTGGTGGTTCAGGACGGCGTTTCGAGGCTTCTCAATCCAGTACTGATCGAGATAGTACGCGCCGTAGGCGCCATCGCAGCGGCCTGCGTCGAGATAATGATGCTCCATCCAGAGATAGGCGTCGCATTTGGTCGAGCCGGTGGAGGGGCGGTCCGTGCCGGGGATCGTGCCGCGACCGGTGAATAGCGAAGATCCGTCGTCGTGAACCAGCCGGCGCTGGATGGGCAGCGAGAGTTCGCCGGTGAGCAGGCGGTAGAGGCTCCCCTCGGCTGGATCGTATCGCACAGGAAGCAGCGACTCGACGCCGGCGATGGTGCTGGCGACGTTGCTCGTGGCTGCGACGCTGGGGTCGTAGACGACCAGGCCGCGGATGTGCGGGCGGAATTGCCGCACGAGGTCGGCGATCGTGTCGATCCGATCGACCGGGCGGCCGTGCAGCCACTGACCGGGCTGCGAGAGCTTCTCAAGCCAGAAGTCGTCGATGTTCTGTTCGCGGTGCTGGGATTCGGTGAAGCGGAGATAGAGCGTGGGGCCTCCGCGATTGACCAGGCCCTGCAGGACCGCGACCGTGTGGCAATGATCCCACGCCATGAGGACCTGCTGGCGGTTGTTCGCGTCGATCCGGAGCGTGTAGCCCAGGTCGAACAATTTGATTGCAGGCGGCTGGGCCTTTGCAGGAAGGACCCAGAGCAGGCACGACATCGCCAGAAGGACAAGGTCCGGCCTGACTCGTGAGGACAAGTCGCGACTTGCGTCGTTCACAACAAGCACTCTCTCTGACATGGGAGCCCCCAACGCGATTTCAGAATCGGCGCCGTCGCGCCGTGGAAACCCATCGTAACGCGCACCGCCACGCGGTTCAACGATTCGTTCCTCGCGGATCAAGCCTGTGGATCACGGCTGTTGTTCTTCCTCCCCGATCCGGGTATGATGCTCTTGGTGCTTGGTCCCCACAGGGGGACAGGTATGTGCCGGAGTTGGTTCTGTTGTCGTTGAGGAGCATATGAATCGACGGAGTCGTTGCTGGGCGATTGGCGTGGTTGCGGTTCTGGCAGGGGCGGCGTTCGCCTCGGAGTCTCTGCGGGTGCCTGCGTTCACCGCGTATCTGGAGCCGAACGTGGAGGGGGCCAGGGTGTCCGAACGGTCCGGCGTCCGCGGCTGGAACGATCCGAATCTGACGGTGCTCTGGTTCGGGCGGATTGCCACGCCGGGACGACTGGAATGTTCCGTGACGGTGCGCCTGCCCAAGGAGGCTTCGTCGAAGCTGCGTCTGACCGTGGCGGGGCAGTCGAAGGACGTGATGGTCGCAGGCGATGGAACCAGTCTCGTGACTGCGGACTTCGGGGCCTTCGAGATCCAGGAGGCGGGCTATCAGCGGTTTGCGCTCCGGTCGCTCAACCCGGCCGGACAAGCCGTCGGCGACATCGACGCCCTGATCCTGGCCGGCCCGGCGACGAAGGACGCGCACTTCAATCTCAAGTCCCGGCGCAACGCCGCGTCGGTGCACCTGATGTACCCGGTGGACCCGAACACCGAGGTGGCTGCGTTCTACTGCGAAATGACCGGCCTGGAGGAACCGCTGTGGACCTACTACATGGCCTGCGGCTGGCATCGGGGTTATTTCGGCATGCAGGTCAACAGTCCCACCGAGCGGCGGATCATCTTCAGCGTCTGGGACAGCGGCAACGAGGCGATCGATCGAGGCAAAGTCGCCGACGAGAACCGCGTCAAGCTCGTGGCCAAGGGCGAGGGCGTCTACTCCGGCGACTTCGGCAACGAAGGCACCGGCGGGCACAGTCATCTCAAGTATCTCTGGAAGACGGGCGAACTCCAGCGGTTCCTCGTGACCGCCGAGCCGACCGACGCGACGCACACGGTCTACTCGGGCTACTACTTCCATCCGGACAAGAAAGAGTGGTTCCTGATCTCCAGTTGGAAGGCTCCCAAAGAGGGCGGATACATGCGCGGGCTGTACTCTTTCAGCGAGAACTTCGGCGGCGCCAACGGGTATCTGCTTCGCAAGGCCCTCTACGGAAACCAGTGGATTCGAACCGCCCAGGGACGGTGGATCGAACTGACGACCGCGGCGTTCAGTCACGACAGCACCGGGAAAGCCGATCGTCTGGATCGCTTCATGGGTCTGGAGAACGGCCAGTTCTTTCTCGCCCACGGCGGCTTCGGGCCCGGCTTCACGACTTACCGCGAGAAGTTCAGCCGTCCGCCGACCGGAAAAGCCCCTTCGGACATCGCGTTGCCGAAGTAGATCGCCGGCATTGTGCTTTTTCGATCGCGATGGCGCCGGATTGGGCGCGCCTGTTAAGCGAGATCGCGGTTTTTGATAGCGCCAGGGCCGATAGTCCGCCTCCTTTCATACGCATTTTTTCCCTCGATTCACCATCCTGCTCTTGCATTGATCCCCTGTGCGATGGTAAACTATAAATTCGGCGAGTCCGCTGAGGGACGTCGGCGGCGCCCAGAGTGTCCGGGAGGTAGTGATAGGAGTTCTGCTATGAAAACAAGACGCGCTTTCACCCTGATCGAGTTGCTGGTTGTGATTTCCGTTATCGCGATCCTGATGGCGATCCTCATGCCGGCGCTTCAGCGCGTCAGGGCGCAGGCACAGCTCACCATCTGCAGGAACAACCTGCGGAATTACGGCCTGACCGGCAGAATGTACTCCGACGACAACCGCGGCGAGTTTCCGTTCTCGTTCACCTGGCTCTACAAAGACAGAAACTTCGGCGCGGGCTGCGCGTGGCACGATGCGAGCAAGAATCTCGAACAGCGTCCGGACCAGGCCGGCTGTCTCTGGCCGTATCTCAAAGGGCAGGACATCAACCTGTGTCCGCAGTTCGACGTGGTGGCGAGGGAGATGAGCTGCTCGATGTGCCGGGGCGCGTCGATTGGGATCAAGCCGCAGTATGGCTACACCATGAACTCCTATCTCCATGGCGACGGGTGGGACAACGTGCCGGCTCAGCACCGACCGACCATCTCGAAACTCAAGCTGGAATCTCAAGTGAAGCATCCTGCCCTGACATTCTATTTCGGCGAGGAGAACTCCTGGCCGATCGAAGGGTACAGCCGGGCGGGCATCAACGACAACAACCTCCGCGCCCTGCCCAATGGCACGACCGACTGCTTCGCGACGTTCCACAAGACCCGCTCGAGCGCAAGGAACGAGGGCGTCAGCTTCGCGGTCTTTGTGGATAGCCACGTCGACGAGGTCTCTCCCTATCCGCCCAAGGGCGACGAGAACGCTCCCAAGGGCAATACGTGGCAGTTGAGCTGGCCGGGCAAGAAGCCGGCGCCGATCTTCTGATCGCCGCTGCGGCTCATCGCCCAGCACCCAGTATTGGAGGGATGCTGGCATGACCGTTCGAAAGGGATTCACGCTCATCGAGTTGTTGGTGGTGATCGCGGTCATCGCGGTGCTGATGGGCATTCTGATGCCCGCGCTGAACGCCGTCCGCGAGCAGAGTCGCCGGACCCAGTGCGGCCAGAACGAAAAGAACACAGGTCTCGGTCTATTCCTCTACGCCAACGACTACAATGGCAAACTGCCTCTGAATGAAGTGGACCGCTGGCTGTTCGACGTTTCCTATTGGACGACCGACATCATCCTCGCCAACGGCGGCTTCGATCGGCACATCTTCTATTGTCCCTCCTGGGCCCAGCGGGACAGCATCCTCTTCTGGCGCTACGGCGAGAACCTCCCCGGCGGGACGCCGGAGGACTTCGAGCGGCCCGAGCCCACTGCCGTCGCGACACGCAAGGATTATCACCGCATCATGGGATACTACTGGCTTCTGGATACCAAAGCGGGACGTCCTAATCCTCCGATGAGCACCACAGGCCGCAAGGAGTGGGTCCGATCCGTGATCAAGACCAAGGCTGCTCCGGCCACGGTCGAGATGATTACGGACGTCACGGCCAGCAATGGGCCGAACCGAGAGACCGCGGACTTCGCCGGAGCCACCGGCGGCTGCTGGACCCGATGGCAGGTCACCGACCGGTCCAACCACATGAAGAAGGGCACCCACGCCACAGGCGGCAACATCCTCTTCGTGGACGGTCACGTGCAGTGGCGCCAGTTTGAGGAAATGGAGCACCGCTGGTTCTGGCAGTCGTTCGGCAACCCCTGTCTGTGGTGGTGAGGCCCGACAGGAGAAATCCGAAGCACGAAATTCGACCCCGCCAGAGCGGGAACGTAAATCCGAAACAAACTAAGAAAGCCGAAAAACCAATGGACCGAAACGGAGCGCCCGAGCGGCGTCAACGTTTCGGTCATTTGTGCTCCGATGCGGAATGTGCCGCGCGCAGGACTCTGTCATCCTGAACGAAGCGGAGCGGAGTGAAGGATCCGGGCAGCGGATGGGAGTGTCTTTTTTTGTCGCAGGCCAGATCCTTCGGCTGCGCCTCAGGACGACAAGTCGTGACCTACGCACAGATCATCCCGAATTCGCACTACCATAGTTCCGTCCACTTGAGCTTGACTCCGCCTGCGCTGGGACCAGGCACGGAGTTGGGCTTCGCGGCGGGGGGCTGCTTGGGGCTCGCCGCCGGCTTTGACGCCGGGACCGACTTGCCGGCAGGGGCCGGCTTCCTGGCGGCCGGACCTTGTCTCGCTCCGGCGGGCGGTCTGGCCGGTGCGGCGGGTTGCTCCGGGTCCTTCATCGACAGGCTGATTCGCTTTTTCGTCAGGTCCACCGCCATGACGGTGACCATCACCTTCTGATGGACCTTGACGACCTCCGCGGGGTCTTTGACGAAGTGGTCGGAGAGCTGGCTGATGTGAACGAGGCCGTCCTGGTGGACGCCGACGTCGACGAACGCGCCGAAGGCGGTGACGTTGGTCACAATGCCGGGCAGACGCATGCCGGGCTGGAGGTCCTTCATCTCCTTGACGCCCTCGGCGAAGCTGAAGACCTCGAACTGCTTTCGCGGGTCCCGGCCGGGCTTGGCCAGTTCCTGCATGATGTCCGTCAGCGTGGGCAGGCCGATCGTGTCGGTGACGTAGTTCTCCAGGCGGATCTTCCTTCGCAGGGAGTCGTCCCTCATCAGGTCCGCGACCGAGCAGCCTGCGTGGGTCGCCATCGCGTCCACGACGTGGTAGCTTTCGGGGTGCACCGCGCTGGCGTCCAGCGGATTGGCGGCGTCCTGGATCCGCAAAAAGCCCGCGGCCTGTTCGAAGGCCTTGGCCCCCAGGCGGGGGACTTCCTTCAGTTCACTGCGAGTCTTGAAGGGGCCGTTCTCGTTGCGATACGTGATGATGTTCTGCGCCAGTTGCGGCCCGAGACCGGAGACGTATTGCAGCAGTTGCTTGCTGGCGGTGTTGACCTCGACGCCGACGCTGTTGACGCAACTGACGACCACGTCGTCGAGACTCTGCCTGAGCATGGGCTGATCGACGTCGTGTTGGTACTGGCCGACGCCGATGGACTTGGGATCGATCTTGACCAGCTCGGCCAGGGGGTCCATGAGCCTTCGCCCGATGGAGACCGCGCCGCGGACGGTGACGTCGTAGTCGGGGAACTCCTCGCGGGCGACGTCGGAGGCCGAGTAGACCGACGCGCCGCTCTCGTTGACCACGATCACCGGGATGCCGGCGGGCAATCCGAGGCTCTTGATGAACGCCTCCGTCTCGCGACTGGCGGTGCCGTTGCCGATCGCGATGGCTTCGATTTCGAACCGCTGGCACAGGGCCGTGATCTTGATCGCGTCGGGCGAGGAGGGGCCTTCGATGTGGTGCAGGTAGACCACGTCGTTGTACTTCAGTTGGCCCTGCTTGTCCAGGCAGACGACTTTGCATCCGGTGCGGAAGCCCGGGTCGAGGGCCAGGATGTTCTTGCGGCCCAGGGGCGAGGCCAGGAGCAATTCACGCAGGTTGTCGGCGAAGACGCGAATCGCCTCTTTGTCGGCGCGTTCCTTGGTCTCGACGAGGATTTCCGTCTCCATGGAGGGGGCCATCAATCGCTTGTAGCCGTCGAGCGCCGCCTCGTGAACCAGGGTCGAGCAGGGCG
>CALEZT010000048.1 GCA_937927975.1 uncultured Phycisphaerales bacterium | reverse complement strand
GACGGCAGTATGAGGGCGAGCCGGACGGTGATGCGAAGGAGACATCCAAGCAGAGAAATGTCAAGGCCACAACCAGGCCGGGTGGACGACCCGCCTCCGGACTGAACGTGCGGGGCCCGGCCTTCGAGGGCGTCGATGTGCCGGACAACACCTTTCAGGACGGCAAGGTGGCCGAGCTCGCCGTCTCCACGTTGGGCGACCTCCGTAAGAGACCGGAGCCGTTTTTCCTGGCCGTTGGATTCATCAAGCCGCACCTGCCGTTTGTGTCGCCAAAGAAGTACTGGGATCTCTACGATCCCGCCAAGATCCAGCTTGCCTCGAACAAGTTCCGGCCGAAAGACGCGCCCGACTACGCGATCCTCCCGGGCGGCGAGTTGCGCAACTACCACGGGATCCCCCAGGGTTCCATTCCCGACGACCTCGCCCGCCAACTCAAGCACGGCTACTACGCCGCCGTCAGCTACATGGACGCGCAGGTGGGCAAGGTGCTCGACGAGCTGGATCGCCTCGACCTCCGCAGGAACACCATCGTCATCCTCTGGGGCGACCACGGCTGGAAGCTTGGCGAACACGATGCCTGGTGCAAGCACAGCAACTGCGAGAACGACACCAATGCCCCGCTCGTGATCTCCGTGCCCGGCATGAAGAAGGCCGGCGGGCAGACCGCCGCCTTGGTCGAGTTCGTCGATATCTACCCCACGCTGGCCGAACTTGCGGGCCTGCCGCTGCCGGCCCACCTGGAAGGCACCAGCTTCAAACCGTTGCTGGATGACCCGAATCGTCCATGGAAGACGGCAGCTTTCAGCCAATATCCGCGCAACGCCGGACGGTCGGGCGGCGGGGGCCTGATGGGGTACGCCATGCGGACCGATCGCTACCGCTTCGTCGTCTGGGTGGGGCGCAACGACCACACCAAGGTTGAGGCCATCGAACTCTACGATCATCAAAGCGACCCGCAGGAGAACACCAATATCGCCAGGCTGCCGGCCAATGCCGCCCTGGTGGACCGTCTGATGGACCAGTGGCGCCGCGGCTGGCAGGGGGCAAAGCCGGTCACGATGTGATGAGCCTCCCGGATGCGGGAACGCCCGCGGGCGCCATACCTGGGGTTGAGGGTGAGGCGGAGACCTATAGGTTCAGCAGGTAACGAAGGGAAGGCTTGTGGTCCCAGCGAAACCTGGACACAGGATGGTGACTGCGAGGGCGGCGATGCAGTATCGGCAATGTGGATAGGGATCAACCGTCAGATGCTGGAACGAAACGACGTTCCAATGCCACCGCTGTATGGATAGAATCGTTTCATGCAAGGTCACGAGGTGTATCCCTTGCCACGGCCGGGGTAGCCGATTTGTGACCAGCAGGAGACCACTTGCTCAGGAGGTGCCGGAATGTCCGAGCAACGAATCAACAGGCGTCATTTCCTGGCTGCGACGGCAACCGCTGCGGCCGCTACGATCGTGCCCAGGCATGTTCTCGGGGGTTCGCAGCACACGCCGCCCAGTGAGAAGCTCAACATCGCCGGCATCGGCGTCGGCGGCATGGGCAGCAGCAACCTGCGGGAGCTTGAGAGTGAGAACATCATTGCCCTGTGCGATGTCGATCATGTGTATGCCGCCGAGACATTCAAGCGGTATCCCCAGGCCAAGGTGTACAGCGACTACCGCGAGATGCTGGACAAAGAAAAGGGCATCGACGCGGTGATGATCGCTACGCCGGATCACACCCACGCGGTTATCGCGATAGAGGCCATGCGACGGGGTAAGCATGTGTATTGCCAGAAGCCCTTGACCCATGACATCTACGAGGCACGCATGCTAGCCAAGGCGGCGCGGGAAACCGGCGTAGTCACCCAGATGGGAATCCAGGGCCATTCCGGCGAGGGGGTCCGGCTGATCTCGGAGTGGATCCAGGATGGCGCCATTGGCGAAGTCCGCGAGGTCGATGCCTGGTGCAGCCTGTCGTACTATCCCTTCGGCCATGCGTATTGGAGTTCCAAGTGGAGCCGCCGGCCCGAGGATACGCCGCCGGTTCCGGCGACGCTGAACTGGGACCTGTGGCTGGGGCCGGCTCCCGAGCGGCCCTATCATCCGGCGTATCACCCGGCGGTGTGGCGATGCTGGTGGGATTTCGGGTCGGGGATGATGGGGGACCGCGGCGTCCACACGCTCGATCCGGTCGTCTGGGCGCTGAAGCTGGGATACCCAACGAGCGTTGAAGCCACGTCGCTGGACCTGAACCCGGACACGCATCCCCTCGGGTCCATCGTCACGTACCAATTCCCCGTTCGTGAAGGGTTCCCTCCTTTGAAGCTGACGTGGTACGACGGCCTGCGGGCGCCGCGGCCGGCGGAGTTGGAAGACGGCAGGCAGATGGGACATGCGGAAGGAGGGGTTCTGTTCAAAGGCACCCAAGGCAAGCTCGTCGGCGGTGTCTATGGGGAGAGCCCCCGGCTGATCCCGGAGAGCCGGATGAAGGAGTACAAACTGCCGCCCAAGACGATCCCGCGGGTCGATGGCACCCACGAACAGGACTGGGTCCGGGCGTGCAAGAGCGGCCAGCGGGCAGGCGCCGATTTTGAGTACTCGGCACTGCTGACGGAAATCTGCCTGCTGGGCAACATCGCCAAGCGGGCAGATGCGAGGATCGAATGGGATGGGCCCGGTATGAAAGTGACGAATCTGCCGCAGGCGAATCAGTATGTCAGGACCCCATACCGGGAAGGCTGGAGTCTGTGAGGAAAGCCATGACGTTTGTGCGAAATCGTTTGTTGGTTCTGTCAATCCTGTTGGCCGGCTCGGCTGTCTGGGCCGGGCAGGCAGGACAGAAACAGGATCCACTCCCTGATTTGCGTGTGTCGGCGGTTACCCGAGGGTACTACGAGATTCATCCGGCCGCGGCGGATTCCGAGGAGGAGTTCGAACGCCTGGCGAATGCTCTGAGACCCGGCGATGAATTGGTCCTGCACGGCGGAGTGTACTCGCAGACCGGTCGGCGGGCGGTCACGGCGAACGGGACGGCGGAGGCTCCCATCGTCATCCGGGCGGCAGAAGGCCAGTCGCCGCTGCTGACCCGCCCGGCGGACCAGATTGATCGCTACAACAACATCGAATTCGTCGATTGCTCCTATCTGGTCATACGGGGACTACGGTTCAGAGGCGGCAGTTCGGGGGTCCGGTTCATCCGCGGCCATCACATCACCTTCGAGGACTGCGAGGTCTTCGCCACCGGCAACAACGCCCTGACCATGAACAGCGGCAGTTGCGACAGCTTCATCATCCGCCGGAACCATCTCCATCACACGGGCTTGAGCACGACTCGGCCGACCGAGGGAGAGGGGATGTACATCGGCTGTCACGACGGCTCATGCATCACGACAGACACGCTCGTGGAGGGCAACTACATCCATCACCTCCGCAGCACCAGCGACGGCGGCAACGACGGCATCGAGATCAAGGTCGGCTCGTACGGCAACGTTGTCCGGGACAACGTGATCCATGACACGAACATCGGCCGCCAGTACACGGGGATCTTTGTCTATGGCGGAGGGCCGCAGGTCAATATCGTCGAGGGCAACGCCATCTGGAATGCCGGCGAGGGAATTCAGGTGGTGTCGGATGCCATCGTGCGCAACAACATCATCTTCAATTGTTCCGTCACCGGAATTACCGCGGCTCCCCACGTCGCCGTGCGAGCGATGCGAAACGTCACGATCGTCAACAACACCATCGTCAATCATCCCAAGGGTGTGCTGGTCCGCTGGTCACAGGCCAGGGACATGCTCTTTGGCAACAACGCCGTGTATTGTCCGGGCGGGATCGCCATCGATGCCTCGGGGATGGAGAGTGCGGCCGTCAGCGTCAATTATGTCGAAGGCCGGTTGGCAGGCGTGGTGCTTGATGGGACGCGTTTCCTGGATGGCGGAACGATCTCTCATGTGTTCACATCGCCCGAGCAGAACCAGTTCTGGCCCAAGCCCGGTTCTCCTCTTCTCGGCCACGCTGACAGTAGTGTCGCCCCGGGTCTGGACTTTAACCATGCCGTCAGAAAGGCTCCTCAGGATGTCGGCGCCTATGAGTCCGACGGCCAGATATCCAACCCCGGCTGGAACGTGCAAGCCGGGTTCAAACGTGTGGAGTAAGCTGTTTTCACATGAAGGGAGACTCCATGGGACGAGTCGTGATGAGTTGGATCCTTGCGGTAGTGTGCGTATCCTCGGCGTGGGCCGTCGAGCCGGCCAATCGCCAGTCGAATCCGCAGGTCCAGGCGGTGCTGGAATACTTCTACTCGCTCTCAGGGAAGGCCGAGAACCGGATACTCTCCGGGCAGTTCACGGACTTCGGCAACGGTTCGAACCTCAGAATCATGGAGCGGATTCATGAAGCGACCGACCAGTGGCCGGCGCTCATGGGCGTCGACTATGCGGACTTTCGACGGGGGAGTATAACGACCAAGGTCCCCAATGCCGCCGCGATCGAGTACTGGAGACAGGGCGGACTGGTGAGCATCATGGCCCATATGTATAACCCGGCCAATCCCAACGGCGGCGGCCTGCGTGACAAAGGCGTCGATATCGCGGACCTGCTCAAGGAGGGAACGGACACGCACAAACGCTGGATGGAGCAACTCGATCTGATCGCGGAGGGACTGCTCGAGCTCAAAGCGGCGGGCGTGGTGGTTCTGTGGCGGCCGTTTCATGAGATGAATGGCGGCTGGTTCTGGTGGGGGGCGCAAAAGCCCGAGTCGTTCATCGCTGTGTGGCGGCACATGTTCGAGTATTTCAGCACGACCAAGGGCCTGGACAATCTGATCTGGGTCTATGGACCCAACCACGGCGAAAAGACCGCCGCCTATTACGCGGGAGACCAGTACGTGGATATTCTGGGGCTGGACGCTTATACGGACTTCCTCGATCCCGAGCATGTCCGGGGCTACGACGAGATCGTCGCACTGAACAAGCCCTTTGGATTGTCGGAATATGGCCCGCACGGCCCGAGTCGTCCGCCGGGCGATTATGACTATCGACGATTCCTCGACGGCGTGAAAAAGCACTTCCCCAAGACCTGCTACTTCATGTCCTGGAACGCCAAGTGGAGCCTGGCGACGAATCAAAACGTTAAGGAGATGCTCGACGATCCGGCGGTGATCAATCGGGATGAGTTGCCCAAAGAGCTATTCTCCGGCGGCACCGAGCCGGCCTCCGGTCTGCCCGTGGAGGGCAACTGGAGGCTCACCTTTGAGGATACCTTCGACGGCGATCGATTGGATTTGTCGAAGTGGGTTCCCAGCTACCAGTGGGGTCAGACGCACAACTACAACGCCTACTGCGATCCGAACAACGTGCTCATCGAAAACGGTCTGCTGCGGTTGAAGGTCCAGGACAAGCCCTCGCATGGCAAGAAGTACACCTCGGCGGTCATCACCAGCTACGGCAAGTTCTCGCAGAAGTACGGGTACTTCGAAGGGCGGTTCCGGATCCCGACGGGTAAGGGATTGTGGCCGGCGTTCTGGATGTTGCCTTATCCGCAGCACTGGCCGCCGGAGATCGACATCTTTGAGACGATCAAGGATGACCCGCAGATCTACATGACTTATCACTGGAACGATCAGGGGCACAAGTCCTCCGGCAGGCGCTGGACCGAAGATAGCTTCTCGTACAGCCGAGAGTTCCACACCTACGGGCTGCTGTGGGAGTCGGACAAGATCGTGTGGTACATCGATGGGATCGAGAGGGCACGGTTCACGGACGCCAAGGTGATCGTCAACGAGCCGATGTACCTGCTGATCAATTTCGGGATCGATGCCGCGTGGCCTGGCCCCTGCGACGAGACGACTCCGTTCCCGAGCTACTACGAGTGCGACCGGATCCGGGTGTACGAGAAGGATTGACTCGGACCTGATACGGATTGTGATCCGGGAATATTCGCATCCCATGGGAGCCAGCAGCCGCTCATGAAATCGCTTTTCCTGCTGAACACCGGACAGTTGGAGGGAGAATTTGGTAATGCCATGGGAGGATACTCGACGCGGGGTGGGGCGAGTGGCATGGGGGTGAAAGTCCAAAGAAGCGAAAGAGACGAGTCTCAGTATATGAGTTCTTCTTCCCGTCTTGTTGCATCGCGAGAAGGATCTTCAGGCGTTTCGGCTGGTTCGGCGTCGTCATCCTTGAAGTAGGACTCCAGGGCGGCCCGGACGGTCTTGCTGGGCGCGTCGCGAACCTTGTCGTAGAGTTCGTTCGACAGGTATATCGTTATCGTTGGCATGGATATGACGACGTGACATGACTATATAAGCATTGCTGTCATACAACATATATATTCCAGTACCACAAG
>CALEZT010000047.1 GCA_937927975.1 uncultured Phycisphaerales bacterium | reverse complement strand
GATCGTATTCGGTGACTGGAGTTCAGACGTGTGCTCTTCCGATCTCCATTGTTCTCCAGAAATATCCTTCTGCGTCCGTTGTGGGCTTCCCGCCCGTCTTGAATAATGGGTGCAGGATTACCAGCATGGCAGGCACCATGGGGTCGTTGGTCAACGGAAAGGATGGATACCTTGAGCGAAGGAATTGTGACGCTCCATGAGAGCGAAGGTGCACGCAGGAGTTGGGCCGAGAACGCGAGACCTGCGAAATCGCAGTCACCGTTCGCGCCAAGCGACGACATCTGTGGGAGCCAGCGAATAGCATCAATGTCCAGCAAACGACTCGGACATGACAAAGAGACAGGGCTTCTTCTTGAGCCCCTTATAGGGGCCGCACAGAGGCTCACGAGAAATGTGAAGGTTCACTGAAGGAGAGCCACTAATGGACGACATGCATAGGACAATAGAAGAAATACTGTATCGTATGCATCCCGAAAGAGACAAAGAATACAATCATGTTCTCGGAGATGAGTTCGCGCAGCTCAGCGCAGAACTTACCATCTACATTATATCAAATCTCGATTATGAAGAGATAATAACCTATTATGCATGTCTCATCCCGCTCTTGAGGCTTTCAAACAAGAACGCTGCCGTCGGCATCTGTGAGAGAATCAAGCACGTACTCTTGATGGAGACCCCCTTTGAAAACCTGCAATCATAGGTTGGCCTTTCTCTGGAAAACTGGTCCAGGTCTTATAAGAGGTTTCCGCGCCGGAATATATCGAGAGATGAGAAATATGATGAAGAAGAGATCCCGTCTGCGTGTATTGCAGGAACCTGGCGGTTTGCTGTGTGCACTTCGGGCGCAATCACGTGGAATGGGTACGGCAGAGTGGGCAGTTCAGCCACCTGTACGATAGAATCACGCTGATGAACTGCGATTCGGTCGCGCCAGTCGCATCAGACCGCCTACTGGCGCTCACACTATCGCGACGCCGTGTGGCCAATTGGCCTCAGTTCGGGCTATTTCCGTTGGGAGTTGCAGAGGTGATGCACGTAGCGCGGCCAGTAGCAATCCATTTGGCTCCTTCACTGCTTCCTACCGACTAGCGGCTCCACGAACTTGTAGAGTTCCTGCGTCGCCGGATCATCGGGTTTGCCGAGGTCGTTATTCAGACGGCTGTGATTGCTGTCCTGCTTGCCATACGCCTGGGCCGGGATTCCCGCCGCCTTCAAAACGCTCTCAAGACGTTGCGCCTGGGCCTGTGTGTCTGGATTCCCGGGAAAATACAGGAGGAGGAACGGCGGTATCCCTTTGTCCTTCGCCACGTGCGTCACGGCCGAAAACTCGACGTGCTTCTCTGGGTCGTTTCCGAATTTCTGGCGATGACCAAAGGTAAACATCTTGCCGCCGTAGAGCGCTTGTCGGTGCTCTGCTGTCATGATAATTTTGGGAATGTCGTAGGTGTCACCGTCCACCGGGACGCAGCCTCTCAGGACATTGAAAGACACACCTTCTTTCTTCAGGTAACGGTCGTCGATGCAGATCAACGCCGCCAACTGAGCGCCGGCAGAGTGTCCGCCCACGAAGATACGCTTGGGGTCTCCGCCATACTTGGTGATGTTCTTGTGCACCCAGCCGAGCGACCTGGCCACGTCGCCGATCAGATCTTCCATTTTCACTTCCGGCAGAAGTCGATAATTCGTCGAGACGAAGACAAAACCTCGCTCGGTCAACGCCTTGGGCTTCAGCGCTACATCACTTTTGTCGCCAGCCTGCCATCCACCGCCGTGGATCCAAAATATGACGGGCTGACTCATCTCAGCCGGTTCTTCCGGCGTGTAGATATCGAGGACGTGGCGTGCATGACCCGTTTCCGCGTAGGGAATGTCCGACGTCAGCTTCTGGGCAACGGCGCGGCTGCAAAGCAAGGAAAACGGCAGAACAAAGGCGAAAACGATCTTGGCGTTCATGGTGTAGACTCCTTTTGAATGACCACAACTGATACTGATAGAAGATTCGATCTTACACCCATAGAATGATGACACACCGTGTATCAAGGCAAATCCCGAAGCTCCGGACTGGTTCGCCCAGGCAGCCAGCCAGGTACTCTTGCCGGGTCTCGCCGTCGCTGACTTCGTGGCATTGAGTGAAGTTGTCGCCGTACGTGTTGATCCGGCATTTCTTCCCGGCGGACAGGAACGACGTACGTGCCCCGTTGTCCTGAACCGTCGAGATCGTAGCGCTCTTGTCCATGCCATCCTGCGGCAGGCAGTTGCCCAGGACGTAGCCCAGCTCCGGGTCAAACCGTGCCCAGCTCGGCCCCGCTTGAAAACGATCAACCACCGCGTGGGGCACGGCGGCGCTCCTGAGGTAGTCCTCAACCGATGGCTTCCCGGACTCTGCGGCCGGGGCACTGGCGAGAATCACGAGCACAATCCCGAGAACGAGGATCGGTGCTTCCAGCCCGGATTTCCAATGTGGCTTCATAGATTGCGCTCCTGCATGGCACGCATGCCATGATACCCACGTACGCCATCCGATTCCAGTAAGTCTAAGCATCTCGCCGAACCCCGCTCTCAAATACTCAGTCATGATTCCAATACCAGGTGTTCCGCAGGGAAAGCGACGTGCGGAGCGGCTGCGGAACCTGTCTTTCGTCCTCACGACAGACCTCTCTCTCGACCGCGGCCGTGTTGCGTCCCGGGTGTCGCGGCGTTCTGGTATTGCGTTGGGAACAAGGTTGATCACTGCGGGCGCTCTTGCTACAATATCCTTGTTGCGAGTGCAGACAGAGATCAGTCGGTCCCGCCGCAACGATGCGGGTCACGGCACGTCGCAACAAGGAGACGAGCCTACAACCGCTCCTAAATAGACTGAGCCCGTCTCCTTTTTCATATTCTCGGCCCGACAGGACTCCCTCGAATCCCCTGCCTTCGTCGCAGCGCCGTCGTCCCAGGTGGCCTCCACCACCGACCCGCTGCGAAAGCGTGGGATCGAGGAATACCCGGATCCCCAGCCAACCACTCCACCCCAACCCACGATCGCCGGGAGGCGGTTTGGTAGGGGACCCGGAAGTCTGGATCGGGTGGAATACTCTTGCTTGACCTTCTCTGCTTTGTATGCTATTTTGCTGCTCAGTCGTTCCAAGGGTGGAACCGACCTCTGCAGAGCATGTCAAACCTAAGCCCTTCTTGATAATAATTCAGGCGAATTGTTGTTGCAAGGAGACGAGCTTATGGCATCTCAAGCACTGCTGTTCTCAGAGCCCTCAATTGCTGAGACATACGTCTGGTGTGAGTTATCAGAAGGCATCGACCCGGCGGAATGGGCAGCTCTGTGCCGTTATCTCGGCACATTGGCCACGGAAGAATTTGGGCTTGTTCGAAGGAAGATCATGCCCGAACCCGACAAAACAGGCACCAGGATGAACAGGCGTCTTTGTCGTACAGACGCTCTGGTATGTGTTCCTCTGGTCAGTATAGGTCCCAGTGGAATCAGCGGCGAATATCAGAGGGAGACGGTCGGTTAGCCACTTCGCCCTGAGAAGCACAAGACGCGTAGAAACGCCCCCGGCTCCGCTGCGCGTCCCGGACGGCTACCGTCAGTTGTGCGAATCCCCGGCCTCGTCCATATGGGGTTGCGTGTGCCCACCTACTGTGGGACAATACGGCAGCGTGAGCTTTTGTTTTGATGGAGGCCCGTAATGGATGAGAAAGAGTTGGAACGAAGGGCGAGTCAGATACATACCGAGCGTCCTACAGCCCAAGAACCTCAGTCCCCACTACGAGAAAACACGTATAACGCAAGCAAATGGCTCCAGGAGGTTGCTAAGCCTGCATTCGATGTGTTGGCAGTCATGCTGAAGGACGCAGGACGGAGTGTTCAACCTTCCGTAACCTACAACCCCGTGAGGAAATGGCAAACTCTTCGCCTAATGTACCCGAACCACGCTACGTTCACGTACTCAGTTGGACTGAGAGTCTCTGCTGAAGGGATCAAACCGGACATCCGAGTCAACCACAAGCCGTTCAAGGACATTCCAGACAGACGTGTCCTCGATTGGACCCAAGACGACCTCCACACGATATTCTTCAGCACATATGGAAGTTGGCAACCGAACGCTTTGCCCCAGGGGCCGTGAACCCGGAAAGCACCTCACTGCCTGCGCGATGCCCTCGGACGCTATCCTGCGCCCCGGACATCGGCGGCGTGGCCCTCTATCTCTCGGTGTGAGTGCCCCTGGCTCAGTTACCTCTTCCTTTCCAGACAGCCTCGACAACGGCTCTGTCGTTTGTCGCATGCGGCCATCCATCCGCCCGTCAGCAGCATCCGTAAATTTCTGCCTGCCCCGCCCCGGAGGAGCAGTACATGGCGGCCCCTCTGCCCCCCTCCCTGCCTCCAAATACCCAGTCATGATTCCAAAACCCCTGGCAGCAGCCAGGCGTTCCGCAGGGAAAGCGACGGACGGAGCGGCTGCGGAACCAGTCTTTCGCGGTACTATCCCGAAGCCCCGGGTTAGAAGACCGAAAGCCCTAAAAGGGGGAAGCTCGCCGTAGAGCGTCAGCGTGAGATCGGAAGAGCGTCGTGTAGGGAAAGAGTGTAGCTCTCGGTGGTCGCC
>CALEZT010000046.1 GCA_937927975.1 uncultured Phycisphaerales bacterium | reverse complement strand
GATCGACTTGACCGCGGTCATCTTCACGCCGGCCGCGGTGAACTCGCTCAGCGGAATCGTCCACCGCTGCCAGCCCGTTTGGGTCGTGGCCGCCGCATTCGGGTTCGCCACCGTCAGGGATTTGTTGGAGCTGTCCTTGACCGTGAGGTAGAGCCCTTCCGCGGAATTGGTCGCGACGCCCTGATAGTAAACGCAGAGGCTGTCGGCCCCGTGCGTGGTCCAGTTCCGGGGCGAACTGAAGCTCAGTTCGGCTTCGGAATAGTAGGGGGCCTTCGAGTTGTCATACGTCAGGGGCATCGACTGCCGGCCGCTGCGGACGATCGACCGCTCGGCGAACGGCGCGTCCGTGTATCCGACCTGCGAACCGCTGGCCTTATTGGTGAGGCCGTCGATCCAGGCGTGCCAGATCGTCGCCTCGGCGTCGATGTCGTCCGTGTAGCTGTCGAAGTCGTCGATCGCGTCGTACTGCTCGACGGTGAAGGTCCAGACCGGCCCTACCCACTCGGCGACCGCCTGCGCCTGGTTGACTTCCGTGACCTTCCAGAAGTACGTCGAGCCGAAGAGCAGCCCGGCGGGCGCGAATTGATTCTCGCTGACCGTGCTCACCGGCGCGGTCCCGGCGGCGACCGCCTGTTCATCGCCGCCAAAGCTGATCTTGTGCGAAGCCGCCTCGCGGCCTGCCCGCCAGCTCAGAACAGCCTCCACATCGACATTCTTGGCGCCGTCGGCCGGCTGGGGCTCCCTGGCCTGCACTGGAATCTGGAAGAACCGAACCTCGCTCAGGCCCGTCTGCGCGGCCATGCCGCCCCAGTTGGCGTTGATCGTCAGCTTGACGAACTGCGCGACGGCGCCGTCGAAGGACACGGTGGTGTTCGCGGCGTACGTGGCCAGGCCGGTGCCCCTGGCAAATTCCGGGGCCCCTTCCAGTTTCGTCCAGGTCGTGCCGTCGATCGAGTATTCGACCGTGACGTCCTTGGCGCCGAATCCGACGATGCCCTCGACCACCTGATTGGAGTTCCAGACCAGCATCTTGTCCAGCTTGTGAACGCCGTCGAACGCGAACTGAATCCAGTCCGGCTTGACGCCCGCGCTCATCCACATCTGCGTCCCGTCGGTCGAGTGCTGGTCCAGGGCATCCAGGCCGGAACCGTTGATGGCGTTCTGCGCGCTCATGCCCGGCTGGGCGCTGGAGGCCGTGGCAGCCGACACCGCCAGCGGATACGAGAACGATTCCGTGGTGAAGCTCCAGACGCTGCCCTGGTCCCAACCGGTGGTGCTGTTGGATTCGTCGATTCGCCAGTAGTAGGTCGTTCCGAAGGCGAGTTTCCCGGTGGCGTCGTAGCTCTCGTCGCTCTGCGTGGCGACGATCGCGGTTCCCGCGGTGACCGCGGCCAGATCATTGCTGAGCAGGATGCGATGCTGACCAGCGTAGTCCCCCGGCGTCCAGCTCAGGGTCGTCTTGACGGGGACTTCCTTCGCTCCATTGGCGGGGCTGGGTTGGGAGGCGCGGGACCCGCTCCACGTGCCGGTCACGACGATGTTGTCGATCGCCCACCACCAGTCGTTGCCGGCGTCGAACAGGCCGAACGTCAGGACCATGCTGCCTGCGCCCGCGGGGTTGGGGATGTCCACGAAGATCGTCTGATTGGTGGAGTTGTCGTCTTTGTAGAAAGGACTGGCGGAATCGGACTCCCACCGAAGCACTTCGATCTTCGGTCCGCCGTCGAAGGATACCGTGATGTTGGCGGTCTGATGGTAATCGTTGTCGTATTCGGGGCGCCAGCTCGAGTCGAACTTCAGTTGCACGGTGCCCGCCCTGGCAGAGGACAGATCGATAGGCGGCGTGATCAGCCACACGTCATAGGTATCTGCTGGGTAGTTCTTCGGATGGGCGGCGTCGTCCCACTCGTCCGGGTCGGCGATCGCCACGGTCCCCTGGCCCAGTTTGAACTCCGAACGACGCTGATCCTCAGCGGTTTGGATCCACCAATCCTTCTTCGCGAATCCCCATCCCGCCCACTCGGTCACGCCGTCGTTGGCGGGGTCGCCGTATCCGGGGACTCCGGTGGCGTCGTTGATCCATCCCGCCGGAGGGACATTCGTCCAGACCGCATCCCCGGCAACTCCTTCGTCCACGTTCGGACCCAGCGTCAGGCCTTCGAAATCCTCCTCCAGCAATACGTAGGTGGTCTGGGCCTGCGCCGCACCGGCCAGGACCGCAGCCACAACCAGCAGAAAACACGCAACGCTTCTCATCTTTTCACCCCTTCACTTCGTTATTGGATCTCTCTGCTCCGTGCGTACGTCACGCCGAAGTCGCCTGTCTATTTGCGCCTCGAAGATTAGGATCGTGTGTGTCTCTCGCTAATTGGATGTCAATTCCCGTCGCACGCTCTTTCGCTCCTCGACAGACTCGAAATCCTGCGTGGGAAACCAGGTTCAGACACCGACCGATGACCCATCCGATTCCTTTATATCATACTCCGCAATCGGAGTTCAACAAGAAAGTTGACCCCGAATCCGCGGGCCTGTCGGACCGATCGACCGCTTGCGAGGGCTGGTGGGGAGATTATAATGCAGTCTGGCGCCCCCAGTGGCGATTCCGGGCGGGGGCAGAGGTTCGAATTTGGCGGTTTGATGTATGAAATGGGACGGTGAGACGATGATGACACGCAGAAGGATGCTGGGCTGGGCGTCGGGAGCGACGGTTCTGACGATGGGGATCGGGGGGGCCTTGTCGCAGCCGGAACAGGCCGACAAGGCGATCCGGCTGGTCGTGCGGGCCGATGACATTGGCTCGTGCCATACCGCCAATCTCGCCTGTATCCAGGTCTACCGCGAGGGGATCGCCAGGAGCGTCGAGGTGCAGACGCCGTGCCCATGGTTCATCGAGGCCGCCAAGATGCTGCGCGAGAACCCTGGCTACGACGTGGGCGTGCACCTGACTCTGACCAGCGAATGGGAGAACTACAAGTGGGGCCCGCTGACGCAGTCGCCCAGCCTGGTCGATGCACAGGGGCATTTCTTCCCGATGACCAGCCAGCGGTCGGATTTCCCGCCCAACACGGGCTTCCTGGAGTCCAAATGGCGGATCGAAGAGGTCGAGAAGGAACTGCGGGCCCAGATCGAGCTGGCGAAGAAGGAGATCCCGCAGGTCTCGCACCTGAGCAGTCATATGGGCACGCCGACGTGCACGCCGCAACTTCGCGAATTGGTGGCCAGGCTCTCGAAGGAGTACAGGCTCCCGATCGAGACGCCGGGGGCAAAGCACCTGCCCTGGGCAGCGGACAGCAAGGCCACCGTCCAAGAGCGGGAGGCCGCGCTGGTCAAGTCGCTCGAGGGGATCGGGCCGGGGATATGGATCGTGATCGAGCACCCAGGGCTCGACACCTCGGAGATGCAGGCCATCGGCCACAAGGGCTATTGGGAAGTCGCCTCGCACCGCGACGCCGTGACGAAGTCTTTCTGCAGTCCCAAGGTCAAAGAGGTCATCCAACGCCGGGGCATCCAGTTGGTCAGCTACCGAGACATGTGGGCAAGGGAGTAGGCCGCCAGTTCGGAGGTTCCACTCGCAAAGGTCCAGGTCGGCCTTCCGACGTGGTTTTATTCTCCATCGTTGTCGTGCGGAACGCCATCGTCACCTTTGTTTGATGGCTCGTCAGGGCGTCTCGGGAGGCGCGTCTACTCGTGTGGGGAGACTCTCAAGTCTCACGAGCGATTGTTTCTGCACATCCAGAACGTAAAGCTTGCCATCGTGCCAACGTGTGACATCGCCGAGGTTCTCGCCGAAGATCGCCACGTTGCCGATCTGCCATGCATACAGCGCCCGGCCTGCGAGGAAGTAGAGAGTATCTTCGCCGGCCGGGGTGATGGAGGTGACCGGAGGTCCCGGCAGGCGGCAGATCAGGTTGACATCGCCGTCCGGCGCCACCTGGAAGATGTCGTTCGCCACGGAGAAGTAGAGCGCGCCGCCCACGGCGGCCGCCGCCCCGATCGCCGACGGCGCGTCGCAGAGCTTGGCATGGCCGCGCTGCGGATCGATCACGTAGATGGACGTCGCTCGATCGTTGTCCCCGCCGTAGACGTAGATCCGATTCTGCCCGACGGCTAGTCGCATGGCGTTCTCCGGCAGGTCAATCTGCGGATGGAACCGTCCGCCCGCGCAGTATCCGAGCTTGCGGCCGCTGACGACCAGCAGGGCGCCGTCGGGCGTGAATGCGCAGTCGCTCACCGGGGTGGACGCGTCGAAGAGGAACTTGCGGCTGTTGACCAGGAACAGATTGTTGGGCTCGGCCACGACCGCTGTGCCGCGATGGCTGACCGCCAGGATGGGAGCGAGGGGCTCCAGCTTGGCCGCCTTCACCCGCTCTGCCGTCAGGATGACGGTCAGGCTGGGAATGGGAGTCTCCGCAGCGAGGGACGAGATCATGGAAAGAACGAACACACAGATGCCCAGGAAATATCGCATCACCGAGACCCTTCCACAGGTTGAGTGACCCACTTGAACCACTTTCGCCCGTTCATCTCCATCTCCTGTTGTTCTTGGGCCGACGGCGGCAGCGGGATGTTCGAGAAGCTGTCGAGGTAGATCCGCATGGCGCGAGTCTCCGAGCCTTTGATCTGGTCTATCGTTTCGGCTTCAGGGTACCCGCGTCCGATGAGATCGACGGCGCTTTGCATGGACCGTCCCGCCTCGTCGCTCAGTCCCTTGGCGATCTTCAGGACGCCCAGTTGCCGCTCGTAGCCCAGCGCGCTGACCACCGCTTCGCCGAACTTCGCGGGGGCCTCCCTGATGTTCTTGCCGATCAGTCCGATGATCTGGTATGTCTCGGGCGACAATTCCAGGATGGGGGAGGAGTCCTTCTCGATCGCCGCGGTCTTCGAGACGGGAAAGTCAGGAGGCAACGGTACACGGGACGGTCCTGGGTTCGCGCCGGTCGCGGGCCTTCCCAGGAAGCTGCCCGCATCGGCCTGAAGGTCGGCAAAGGCGGCGTTCTGCTGCGACAGGCGTTTTCTCTGCTCCGCCTCGCGTTTCTCCCGCGCCGCTTCCGCGATCGTCCGCTCTCGCGTCGCATTCTGCAGGTCGATCCGGCTCCGCTCCTCGGAGGCAAGGATGCCCTCCATCTCTTTCAGGTTCCGCTGAATGACCGGGTCATCGGGCGTGGCCTGGAGCGCTTCGCGGAAATATCGTGCCGCCGCTTTCCAGTCGAGGTTCTGGGACGCCGCGATGCCCTGGAGGTTGAGTGAGCGGGCCTTCTCCCGGGCCTCGGCGTTCCTGAGGTTCTGCTGGATCACCGGGTCGTTGGGAGCGATCTTCAAGGCCTCCCTGTAGAACTGGGCCGCCGCCGCCCAGTTTCCCTTGGCGGCCTGCTCGATCCCCTTGTTGTTGAGCCCCCAGGCGTTCTGCATCCGTCGGTCGGCGGCTTTTTGTTGCGCATTGCGGATCATGTTGTAGAAGGGGATGCCGTACCCGTCCTGGCCCCAGACCGGCTCTTGCGTTTCTCCGCCGCCGTTGGAGGACGACCCGCCGGTCTCGTCATAGCCTCCGGGCGCCGGATACATGTTCAGTCGCAGGGTCGGGTCTCCGGATTGGGCCACTGCCTCGTCGATCGCGGCCAGGCACTCCTGCTTCGTCGCGAAACGCCCCACCCGCTTGGAGATCGGATGACCGGCCCTGGCCATCGCCTCGACCAGCCCGTCGCTGTATTCGATCTCCCACGCCGACCAGACGCAGGGCGTGATGACCAACAAGATTATCGGTACAACCCACACAGCCTTCATAGGCGGACCTCCCTATGTTGTGCCCACTTGTCACGACCGAGTCTCCCCCCAGCATATATCGTATGAATTGCCAAAGGTGTGCAGCGAAATCATTCGATACTCTCCTGTGTGCACCGTTTTTCTTAAAGGAGTCAATACGATGAGCATCCGACGGACATCGGCAGTAGCGCTGTTGACGGCATTGACGTGGATCTCGGTGGGAGAAGCGTATGCGGGGGAGATCCACAAGGCGGTGGCAAAGGGCGACCTGGAGCGAGTCAAGGCGCTGTTGAAAGAGAATCGCGCGCTGGTCCGGGACATCGATGAGGACGGCGAGACGCCCCTGCACGTTGCGGCGTCCGAAGGGCACGTGGAGATCGCCAAGCTCCTGATCTCGCTGAAGGCGGACGTGAACGCCAAGAACGAGGACGAAGAGACGCCGCTGCACGCGGTGGCCGGTAGCAGCAGTGCGGAAATCGTCAAGTTGCTCTTATCGAAGAAGGCCGATGTCAAGGCCAGAAATGACTCCGGCGAGACCCCTCTGCACACGGCCGCCGAGGAGGGGGCGACGGAAGTTGTCAAAGCGCTGATCGCGAAGAAGGCGGATGTCGACGCGCAGGATGAACGCCTCTATACGCCGTTGCACCATGCGGCCTACTACTCCAAGAAAGAGGTCGCGGCGCTGTTGATCGCCAAGAAGGCCCAGGTCAACGCTCGGAGCAAGTTCGGCGAAACGCCTCTGCATCGGGCGGCCGATCCTTTGTCGGGAGGAAGGAAGGCGGAGGAAACGGTGGCGCTGCTGATCGCGAACAAGGCGGACGTGAACGCCAGGGACAATTCCGGCAATACGCCCCTCCATGGGGCGGCGGACGACACGGAAGCCGGAGTCGTTGCGCTGCTGCTGGCGGAGAAGGTCGACGTGAACGCCAGGAACGACTCAGGCGAGACGCCCCTGCACCTGGCCGCTCGCAGTCTGGACAAGCAAGCGAAGGAAACGATTGAGGTGTTGCTCGCCCATGGGGCCTACGTTCGTGCCGCGGCCGAGGATGGTCGGACGCCTCTGAACTACGCGATTTCCATGGGAACGAAAGCGTCGATCGAAGCGCTGCTGGCCCACAAGGCCGATGTGAACGCCAGGGACAACTCCGGAGACATGCCTCTGCATTGGGCCGTTCGATCCCTGATCCCTGAGGTCGCCGAAGTCGTCAAGATGTTGCTGGCCGCCGGCGCGGACATCAACGGCAAGAACAAACACGGGGATACCCCGCTCCACAAAGCGGCAGAGGAGGACAAACCGGGGGTGGTGGAAGCGCTGCTGGCCGCCGGGGCGGATGTTGACGCCCGGGACGAATACGGGAACACGCCGCTGCACGAAGCGGTGGAGCGAGATAAGGCGGGGGCCGTGGCCGCGCTGCTGGCCGCCGGCGCAGATGTCAACGCTCAGGCCAACCACAGAAACACCCCGCTGCACAAAGCGGCCGAACGCGGGAAAGGGGAAATCGTGGCAATGCTGCTGGCCGCCGGAGCGGACGTCACGGTCGTGGCCGGCTTCGACGAGACCCCGCTGGGCCGGGCTCGATTCCACAAGCACGACGCGGCTGCCGAGCTGATCCGGGCGGCCTATGCACGATACATTCACGAGGCAGCCAGGATCGGCGACGCGCAGAAGCTCAGAGTGCTCCTGGCGGAAGATCCCGACCTGGTGCAAGCCAAAGATGAGGAGGGCCGGACGCCTCTGCACCATGCGGTGCTCAGCGGCAAGAGCGATGCGGTGGCCGAACTGCTGAAGAACAAGGCTCGGGTCAACGCCAGGGACAACAACGGCTGGGCGCCTCTGCACGCGGCGGCCGGCCTGCGACGTTGGGAGACCGTCAAAGTGCTGCTGGCCCACCAGGCGGACGTGAACGCCCGAGACAAAGAGGGCGGGACGCCGCTGCACTTCGCGGCCGGCCGCGGCCATGCGGAAATCGTGGAACTGCTGCTGGCCGCCAAGGCGGACGTCAACGCCAAGAGCAACTACGGCTACACGCCGCTTCGATCCGCGGTGTCCCAAGGGCACTTGGAGGTGATTGACCTGCTTGGCCGCCATGGAGGCCAGGAATGATCGTGGCGGCTCGACTCCGATACGGTCTGGCCGGCAGGTGCCTGCGAATCGGGTGAGCCGAAGTGGTATCGGTCACTCCGCGCTGTAGTTGATCTCCATTCTTCGCGACAGGCGTGCGGCGGCTGCGAGGACCACGCACGTCAGGAGCACGATGCTCAGGATGGCCACGGCGTGGGTGGCGGGCTGGACGGGGGAGATCAGGAGGTGAACCAGGCCGGGAACCTGCTCATCTCTGGCCGCGTCCACCGGGCATAGGGACTGGAGATAGTGGATCATGCTGACCTTCTTGAGCGCCGCAGGCAGGAAGGGGTTGACGCCTTCCCATAAGAGGACCACGGCGGTCGGGACGATCGGGTTTCGAAAGAGCAGCCCCACGGCCAGGAAGACGCTGCCGTAGCCGACACAGGCCAGGGCCGTCACCGCCAGATACCAGGAGAACTGGCTCCAGCCTGTGGTCCCCAGGAAGTCGGCGATCGCGGCGTTGTCGAACTGCCAGAGCAGGGCCAGCCATTGCAGGGCGGTGCTGGAGGTGAAGATGACCACCGCGGCCAGCAGTCCAGCGGCGTACTTGCCCGCCAGCAGAATCTCCCGCCGGACCGGGGTCAGCAGGTAGAAGTGCAGGCTCTTGTCGAGCATCTCGCCGCGGAAGAGATTGACGAAGATCCCCACGCATCCGAAGAAGACCGCCAGGCGGAGGTAATAGGAGTGGAAAACGCCCGCGAAGATCCGCGAGACCTGGGGCAGCGTGTCGAATTCGTTCCTGTGGATATTCTTCAGACTGCCGTTCTCGAAAAAGAGAAAGACCTCGGCATTGCCATCCGTATATCTGCAGTGAAAGAACTCGGCCCGCTCGGTGCGATTCCCGCCGCTATGCCATCTCCGTTGCGAGAAGGGCTCTCCGAGTTTCTGTGTGACCTCGTCGCGGGTCATCCCGGTTCGAAGGGCGCTGAGGTCCTCGCTGGAAATCGGATGTCCCCGAGCGGTTCGTCGGAGTTCGCTGCGATGGTGCGCGATCGAGACCGAGCGGGCCGTGAAGAGCAGCAGGGGGGCGAAAGCCAGCAGGTAGACCCACAGGCCTCGACGCGAGAGGAAGGTCTTCTTCATCTCCAGGCGGACGATCGCGAGAATTTGCGTGCACCACAGGCGGATCATTGGGCGGCCTCCTCTGTGCCGATGAGGTACTCATAGACGGAATGGACGTTGTCGTCGGCCGGGATCACGCCTTCGATGTCGATGCCCGCCAGGGCCAGATGGTTCAAAGCCCGGCAGAACCGGTCGGCGTCGCGGGTCTTGATCAGCACGCCCTCGTCCTCCGGGAGCAGGCGCGCCTCGACGACGTGGTCCTGCTCGAAGGCCTTGGAGGCCAGCAGGTTCGGCTGCTTGCACCGGATGAGGAACTGCATCGGCCGCTCCTCCTGGATCTCGCTTCGCACGCCGCGGATGCGGCCTTCCGCGACGACGTAGCCGCCGCTCATCAGGACGACCTGGTCCGAGATCATGTCCACTTCGTGCAGCACGTGGCTGGAGACCACGACGTGGCGGCCCTCGCCGGCGTATCGCTTGAACAGGGCGATCGTCTCGGCGCGAACCAGCGGGTCCAGGCCGTTGAGCGGTTCGTCCAGGATCAGGACCCGCGGGTCGTGGGCGATCGCCTGGGCCAGGCGGATGCGTTGTCGCATCCCTTTGCTGTAGGCGGCGACCTTGCGGTCCGCGGCCTCCGACAGACCGACCTGCTCGATGGCGCGGGCGGTCAGTTCCCGGCATTCGGGGGCCGAACGCCCGGACAGGCGGAGATACGAGTAGATGAACTGCGAGCCCGTCAAGCCTTTGGGGAAGGCGTCGAACTGGGTCGAGTAACCGACGAGACGAAAGAGCTTCTGGGGTTGCGACGGCTCGACGTCCAGGACGCGGATTCGGCCCTGACTGGGCCGGACCAGGCCGGTGATCAAGTTCATCAGAGTCGTCTTGCCCGAGCCGTTGGGGCCGACCAGGCTCGTGATTCCCTGCGGGATCGAGAGCGTCACGCGATTGACGCCCAGGACCTCGCCGTAGAAGCGCGAGACATTGTCGAGAAGGATTCGGTCTTCGCTCATTTGACCACCTCGAACGCGCGAACCCGTCGGGCCAGCAGAAGCAGGCAAAGGACGCATGTGACTCCCAGGACGATCCAGGCCTGCGTCACGGACAGGTCCTTTCCCCGGCTGGCGTCAAAGAGCCCGCCCCAGACCGTATGGATGACTTCTCCGAGGTTGATCAGCGAGCCCTTTCGAGTCCGCAGGATCTCGTTGATGGCCTGGGCGAAGCCCGCGCCCACGAAGTGCAGGCCCAGCACGCACGCTCCCGCGGCGATTCGCCACTTGACCCAGGCCGAGAGGGCCAGGGCGATCAGGGACAGGACGACGATCCAGATCAGAGGTCCCAGGACGATCGAGCCGGCCAGCCAGAGGTTGGGCTTGACCCAGACCCAACCGGCGCAACTGGCCTGAATCCCATAGAGCAGAAGGCCCGGGACCCAGGTGACCGCCGAGAGCAGGGCAAGCAGCACGGCCATCTTCCCGCCCACGTATTCCGCACGGGAGAACGGGCGGCTTAGGTAGAGGGACAGCCCGCCGTTGGCCAGGTCCGGCGAGACCAAGCTCGGTCCGATGAAGGCCGTCAGCAGCAGGGCCAGGACGCCCTGGACGACGCAGTAGACGTAGAAGAACTGCCCGTCGATCGGAGGCAGGGCGTTGGATTGCAGCTGTAACATCGCCAGGGCCGGGCTGTTGTGGGAGAGGTAGATCAGCGCGGCGCAGGCGATGGGGTAGAAGGTGCACATCGCGAGAAAGAGGACAAGGAACCTGGACTGGAAGAGCCTGGCGTAGGAGTACCGCATCAGGATCAGAAATCGCGACCACCCCGCCGTCCGCGGGCCCGCGTAGTCCTTGTAGGTCTGTTTGTATACGGCCATGTCAGACCTCCATCGCTTTCAGGAAGATGTCTTCGAGGGTGTCGCGGCGATAACTCAAACGCCGCAGCGGAAGATCGCCGTCGGCCGCCACGCGGTAGATCTCGCGGAGATCGAAGCCTTCGGGCAGAACGATCCTGTATCGTCCCGTTCCCAAGGCCGCGCACTCGCACCCGAGGCCTGTCAGGGTCTGCGTCAAGACGGCGCCGTCGCCCGAGGTCTCCAGTTCGACGAATCGCTTGTTTGTGCTGCGTTCTTCTTCGAGATTCGCGTAGTGGACGATCTGGCCCTGCTTGAGAATCAGCACCTCCTCGCAGGTCTCCTCCACGTCGCGGAGCAGGTGGGAGCACAGGAGGATGTGCATCCGGCCCGAATCCCGAATGTCGCGGATGAGACGGACCATACGCCGACGGGCGGCCGGATCGAGCCCGTTGGTCGGCTCGTCGAGGATCAGCAGGCGGGGCCCGTGCACCAGCGCCTGGGCGAGCTTGGCAATCTGCTTCATGCCCAGCGAGTAGGTGCCCAGCTTGCGGTAGCGGGCCTCTCCGAGCCCCACGTAGAACAGGACCTCGTGGGCGCGTTCGAGAGCGGCCTGAGCGGGCAGGCCGGACAATTCGCCCATCATGCGGACGAAGGTCACGGCAGTCATATCCGCGATGAACGCGTCGTTCTCCGGCATGTAGCCGATCTGGGCACGGATCTGTCGGATGTGATGACGAATGTCGTAGCCGAAGATGCTGGCGGTGCCCCCGGCCGGCGGGCAGAAACCCAGCAGGGTCTGGATCAGGGTGGACTTGCCCGCTCCGTTGGGGCCGAGCAGACCGAGGGTGCGACCCGACAGCGCGACGCGGAGATCCTTGAGAATCTCGCGTTTGCCGAAACGCACACTCAATCCCGCCAGTTCAATGACTGATTGCATCAAATCGATCTCCTGAGGCATTCCTGCCGGGTTCGATCGGACCGAGCATACCAGAATCTGCCGATTGCAGGGGCAAGCTGTGCTCCCAAAATCGGGCAGCTCAGTATTGGATAGGTCGCATTTGGGCGCCGTTTATTACAGGGGCAGAAAGGAGGCTCATCCGGTTTTCGTGTACTCTTGTGGTTTCGGCACGCCCCAAGCGGCGTGCGGAGGAGATTTTCCGCTTTGAGGCAATAGCATGGAGGGGCGATCCGTGACCGGTGATCCAAGACACCGGTCACGGGTCACCAGCCATGCGTGCGCAGCGCACCGTCCATGCTGCTGGCGAAAAGCGCAACATCTCCCAGGCCCGCCCGCTTCGGGCGGGATCGAAGTACGCGAAAACCGGATGAG
>CALEZT010000045.1 GCA_937927975.1 uncultured Phycisphaerales bacterium | reverse complement strand
CGCCTCAGACGGTCAGATGAGAGAACAGCACTGTAGACAGATAACGTTCGCCGGAGCTGGGCATGATCGCGACAATGACCTTGTCCCTGTTCTCCGGCCGGGCGGCCACGATGCTTGCCGCGCGTAATGCCGCGCCGCTGGAGATGCCCACGAGCAGGCCCTCCTTGCTCGCTGCGCGGCGGGCATAGTCGATGGCCTCGCCTTGATCCACTTGGACGACCTCATCGATGATCTTGAGATTCAGCACCTTCGGGACAAAGCCCGCGCCGATGCCTTGGATCTTGTGTGGCCCAGGCTTGATTTCCTGCCCGGCCAATGCCTGTGTCAGAACCGGACTCTGGACTGGTTCGACGGCGATGGCCTTGAAGCTCGGTTTGCGCGATTTGATGACCTCGGCCACACCGGTGATGGTGCCGCCGGTGCCCACGCCGGAGATCAGGATGTCAGCTTGGCCCTCGGTGTCTCTCCATATCTCCTCCGCCGTCGTACGCCGGTGGATTTCCGGGTTGGCGGGATTCTCAAACTGCTGTGGTATGAAGGCTTCTCTTTCCGCCTCCGCGATCTCCGATGCCTCTTTGATGGCGCGATTCATACCCTCGGCTGCCGGGGTCAGCACTAGCTCCGCACCGAGGGCCTTGAGCACTTTTCTTCGCTCCAGGCTCATGGAGTCCGGCATAGTCAGAATCAGGCGGTATCCGCGCGCGGCGCAGACAAATGCCAGGGCAATGCCCGTGTTGCCACTGGTTGGCTCGACAATGACGCTGCCCGGCCTGATCTTGCCGGTCCGCTCCGCGGCGTCGATCATCGCTACCCCGATCCTGTCCTTAACCGAGGCCAGAGGATTACGGCTTTCCAGCTTTGCCAGGACGACCGCCCCGTCAGGAACCAACTTGTTCACTCGTACGAGAGGCGTATTGCCCACTGACGCGATGACATCCCCGTAGATACCGGACACAACGTTCTCCTTTCTGAGTACCACCATCTGATACCACAGTATATCTATGATAATACTATGGATTTCCAGAATGTCAAGAGACGTGGTGTGATAGAAAAGAGCCTCTGAACCTAACTATAGACAGAATAATGGCTTATGCATCCATTTTTTTCTGCAATAAATACAACTAATCCCATGGGGGTAGTGGTATATCTCTTCGTAGTGGGCTCAGTCTGGTGGGATGAGAAAGAGGTCAACAGCCCAACTGATAGAGAGTGTCTGGGCTCCGAGGGCCCACGATAGAGCCGTCGTCCTCCGTCTGTGTCGCAGAGGCTCGGACAAGGCTGAGCATTGCGTTTGAGTCCGTCCGCCTGTACATTTTCGACCACGGACCAGTCACCGTAGCCGTTCGTGAGAAACCCCGGCAGGCAAGGTGGGAGCTGATGAAGGCCTATGCGGTGGGGACCAGGATCCCGGAGCTGGATGAAGGTTTCTCTGTGTTCGGGTTGGATTATAGGGCCTGTAGATCCGCTTCGGTGGGGCAACTTCCGTTGTCGGAACGTCCTGCCGATCTATGGATAGTAGGAGATATCGTATGAAAGCGACGGTTAAGGAAGAGGCATGCATCGGCTGTGGATTGTGCGAGCAGATCTGTCCCGCTGTGTTCGAGCTGGAGGGAAATGTGGCCAAGGTCAAGGTCGTCCCGGTGCCGCCCGACCAGCAAGATAAGTGCCGCGAGGCCGCGGACTCCTGCCCCGTCGGAGCGATTGCCCTTCAGGACTGAGTGACACCATGACCTATACGACTTGGGCGGATCCGGCCAATCTGACCCAGCAGGTCCGCGTGGAGGTTGCCCGGTTGCTGGCTAGGCAGGTGGGGATGCTGTTGCTGGTCTAGCCGGAGGTCTCGACCGCGAAAAGGCCTGGGAAGTGGCTTCAAGTTCGTCGAAGGCAACGGCGTCAAGCGCCTGTTGCAGCGGTTCCTGTGGGCAAAGCGGCCGATTCAAGGCAATTTGCGTAACACGAGGAGGTTCTCTTCATTTTCATGTTGAACCGGCCGACAACTAAGAGTATATTAGTCCAACATTAGTGTGACGGTGATGCTGATGGTGCCGGGCCAACAGGTGAGTGGAGTCAGTCATGGATATCTTACGACGCAACACGGATTATGCCCTGCGGCTGATGGTGAGCCTTGCCAAGCATGGGCCGGAGGGTTCCGTCTCGACGCGGACGCTGGCCGAAGAGCAGGATGTGCCGTATCAGCTTGCCTGCAAACTGATGCAGCAGCTCCACGGGGCCAAGCTGGTGGAGAGCTGCATGGGGTCGAAAGGCGGATTCCGGCTTGGCCGCGGTCCCGGCGAAATCAGCCTCCTGGACGTCGTCGAAGTGATCCAGGGCCGGCTGAGCCTGAACCGTTGCCTGCTGAACACGGCGTGCTGCCCCCGTATGACGAGTTGTCCTGTGCGGGGCAGGATGGGCGAACTGCAACGTCAGATGGATGAGTACCTCGGCGGCGTGACAATCGAGAATCTCGTGCGGACTTGGGAGCCCCAGACCGAGATCACATTGGATAAAGCGGCCGATATCTGATCGTCGGTCAGCAGATGATCGGCAAGATTGTTGTACGAGTAGCAAGCCGCATGATGTTTTGCGACGGATAGATCAAGACGTGGTTGATGGCAATCCGTGCATGGTTTTGGATGGCACCGAGAAGAAAGGGAGATACAATGCAGATGATCAAGGCGCTGGAACAGCCGATTGTGGCGAATCCTCATGACATAGAGGCTCGCAAACTCCACGACACGGAGCATGCCCAGGTGATGCACCTGACGCTGAAGCCTGGACAGTCGCTGAAGAAGCATATTACGCCCGTGGATGTGTTTTTCTACGTCCTGGAAGGTACAGGTGTCGTGGAGATCGGGCAGGAGAGTCGTTCGGCGGGTCCGAATACGTTGATCGAAAGCCCGGCAAGGACTCCCCACTGCTGGCACAACCGTGGCGATGCGGCGCTGCGGGTCCTTGTCGTAAAGACCCCTCGTCCGACGGAAGCCACGAAATTTCTGTGAGTGATCGGCTCATGAGCCTCTCAATGAACGTTTTGTAGGAGATATTGTAGAATGGGAATGTATTGTTATCAATGTGAGCAAACCGCCAAAGGGGTCGCTTGCACATCGGTTGGTGTCTGCGGGAAGGACTCGCAGACCGCGGCGCTGCAGGATCTTCTGGTCTATGCCCTGAAGGACATTGCCCGCTACGCCCATCGGGCGGGGGAACTCGGTGCCCGGGACCGGGCAGTGGACGTGTTCGCTGTCAAGATGCTCTTCACGACGCTGACGAACGTCAATTTCGACCCGCCGCGGTTCAAAGAGTGGATGAGCGAGGCGGCCGCGATGAAGGAGCGGGCGGTGCGGCTCTATGAAACCGCCGCCAAGAAGGCCGGCAAGACCATCGAGAAGCTCGAATGCCCCGTCGCCTGGTGGCAGAGCACCAACGACATCGCCGCGATGGTGGCCAAGGGTTTGGAGGTGGGCATCGAGAAGCGGATCGCCAGCCTGGGCAGCACGGTCGCCGGCGTGCAGGAATTGATCACGTACGGCCTCAAGGGTGTCGCCGCCTACGCCGACCACGCCCTGATCCTGGGCAAGGAAGACCCGCAGCTCTACGCCGCGATCCAGGAGATGCTTGATTATCTGACCCGCAAGCCCCTCGACGCCAACGAGCTGCTCGGCCGGGCCCTCAAGACCGGCGAGATCAACCTCAAGGCCATGGAACTGCTCGACGCCGCCAATACCGGCACGTACGGCCACCCCGAGCCGACGAAGGTCCGCATTACGCCGGTCAAGGGCAAGTGTATTCTCGTCTCCGGCCACGACCTCAAGGACCTCGAACTGCTCCTGAAGCAGACCGAGGGCAAAGGCATCAACATCTACACGCACGGGGAGATGCTGCCCTGCAACGCCTACCCGGCCCTGAAGAAGTACAAGCACCTGGTCGGCAACTACGGCGGCGCCTGGCAGGTCCAGCGGACCGAGTTCGATGAATTCCCCGGCGCGGTCCTGATGACCACCAACTGCATTCAGAAGCCCAAGGAAACCTACCAAGGCCGGATCTTCACGTCGGGCCTCGTGGGTTGGCCTGGTGTGACACATATCGCCGATGGCAATTTCGCCCCCGTGATCCAGGCAGCCCTGGCGGCCCCGGGTTTCGCTGCGGACGCCCCGGCCCAGTACATCACCGTCGGCTTCGGCCGCAATACCGTCATGAGCGTCGCGGGCAAGGTGATCGACCTCGTCAAGGCCGGCAAGATCCGCCACTTCTATCTGATCGGCGGCTGCGATGGCGCGAAGCCCGGCCGGAACTACTACACCGAGTTCGCCGAGCAGGTCCCGGACGACTGCGTGATCCTGACCCTCGCCTGCGGCAAGTTCCGCTTCAACAAGCTCGA
>CALEZT010000044.1 GCA_937927975.1 uncultured Phycisphaerales bacterium | reverse complement strand
ATCATGGTCGGCGAAATCCGCGACAACGAGACCGCCCGCATCGCGGTGCAGGCGGCCTTGACAGGCCACCTGGTGCTCTCGACCCTGCACACGAACGACGCGGCCAGCAGCGTCACCCGACTGGTCAACATCGGGATCGAGCCGTACCTGCTGGCGGCCTCGATGAACGCGGCGCTGGCCCAGCGTCTGGTCCGGCGGATCTGCCCCAAGTGCAAGGAGACGTACAAGGGCCCCGATCGGCTCAAGAAGTACATCGAGCGCGTGGGCATGAACCCGAACGAACTGGTCCATGGCAAAGGCTGCGACGCCTGCCGCGGGTCCGGCTATGTCGGGCGAGCGGGTATCTTCGAGCTGCTGATCCTGGATGACAAGTTCCGCGACATGATCAACCGGGACGCATCGGTGACCAGCATGCGTCGCGCGTTCCACGAGAGCGGACGCGACACCCTTTTCGACGACGGCATGCAGAAGGTCAAGAAGGGGATCACCACGATCGAGGAGGTCCTCCGCGTCACCGAAGTGTACGGGCAGAACGAGAACGAGGAGTTCGTCGAGAACATCCACTGAGTTGAGGATTTGCGATTTGCGACCGACGAATTGCCGCGATCCCGGCCAAGGCTGCGGCAGACGACGAGGAGTGAATCGTGAATAGCAAATAGGGAATGCTCATATGATCGAAATCAAGACCATCCTGGAAGCGGCCATCGAGAACAAGGCCAGCGACGTGCACATCAACGTGGGCATGCCGCCGGTGCTGCGAAAAGACACTGAGCTGATCGACATGGACTGCCCGCCGATCACGAATCAGGAAGCCCGGGCGATGGTGCTGTCGATGGTCGGGCCCGAGAAGATGAAACGGTACGACGAGAACCGGGATCTCGACTTCTCCACGGCCATCGCCGGAGGCCACCGCTTCCGCGTCAACGCGCATTATCAGCGGGACACCGTGGCGGTGTCGTTCCGCGTCATCCCCAACCAGGTGCACACGATCGACGATCTGCACCTTCCGCCGATCGCGAAAGAGCTGACGGACCTGCCCCGCGGCTTGGTCCTGGTCACCGGACACACCGGTTCCGGCAAGAGCACCTCGCTGGCCGCGATGATCGGACTGATCAACTCGCGGTACAGCAAACGCATCATCACGCTGGAGGACCCGGTCGAGTACCACCTCGAGAACGAAAAGTGCATGATCGAGCAGCGAGAAATCGGCTCCGATTGCCCGAACTTCGCCTCGGGATTGCGTCACGCGTTGCGTCAGGACCCGGACATCATCATGGTCGGCGAAATGCGAGACTTGGAGACGACCAGCTTCACGATCACGGCCGCTGAGACCGGTCACCTGGTGTTCAGCACGCTGCACACGATCAACGCGTCGCAGAGCATCGAGCGTATCGTCGACATCTACCCGTCGGGCCAGCAGAACCAGATCCGAACGATGCTGGCCAACACGCTGCAGGCGGTCATCTCGCAGACTCTGTTCAAACGGATCGACCAGCCGGGCATGGTGCCCTGCACGGAGATCCTGCTGTGCACCTCCGCGACGCGCAACTGCATCCGCGAGAACCGGATCTACGAAATTCCGAACATCATCGAGACCTCCCGGCGGCTGGGCATGCAGAGCATGGACAACAGCATCGCCGAGATGTACTTTAAAGGGTTCATCGATCGGGACGAGGCGATCGTTCGGTCGAGCAACCCGGGCAAAATGGAAAAGACGCTGGTCGCGGCCGGCAAGCTGGCCGACGCCTCGAAAGCGGTGGCCGCCGCCACGCGATAGCGATCGTGCCCTGCGCCTGGCTTGGGGCGCGGGTCATGGGGTGTGGCCGGGACCGTTCCCGGCTGCCTGTCTCAAGCGATTGGATCTATCGGGGAACCGCACCGCACGAAGAATCGCGTGACGGCGGTCCCGTCCGGCTTTGCGTCCGGACGGACCGCGCACACGGAGAACACGCATGGCAACACAGACGCTCACACGACACGAAGAGACCGCTGCTTCGGAAAACTGGCAAGGCCGCAGCTCCAACGAGAACGCCCGCAGTTCCGCTGAAAGCGGCGCCAACGGCTCTTTCTCGGACAAGCTCAAGGGCTTCCGGGTCGAATTCGGACCCAGCCGCAAGGACATTCTCCATTTCACCAGCCAGTTGGCCGTGATGATCCGCGCCGGCATCAGCATCCAGGACGCCCTGGAAGGCATCGGGGGCCAGCAGGAGAACCAGAAATTCAAGGCGGTCATCCAAGACCTGAAGACCCGCATCGTGGAGGGCAACAGCTTCTCCCAGGCTCTGGCCGAGCATCCGGATATCTTCTCCAACCTCTACATCAACATGGTCGCTGCGGCCGAGGCCTCCGGTTCGTTGAGCGACATGCTGCAGAAGCTGGCCGAGTATCTCGACGAGGAGGCGGAGACGCGGTCCCAGGTCAAAAGCGCGATGGTCTATCCGGTGATCATCGCCGTGATGGCCGTCAGCGTCACGGTGTTTCTGCTGTGCTTCGTGCTGCCCCGGTTCACCGCGATCTTCCGCGGCAAAGAGCACCTGTTGCCGATGCCGACCATCATATTGATGGCCACCAGCGCGTTTCTGAGGAACTGGTGGTATCTGCTTCTGCCGGGCATCGGCGGGGTCTTCTGGGGCTTCTATGCGTTCATTCACACGACGACGGGAAGTCTCTGGTGGGACAAGACCAAGCTGGTGCTCCCGCTGATCCGCACCCTGTGCCGCAGCCTCTACATCACGCGAGGCCTGCACACGATGGGCGTGCTGACCCGCGCGGGCGTGCCGATCCTCAATACGCTGTCGATCACGGCCCACATCTCCGGCAACATCCTGTACAAGAACATGTGGCTGTACGTCTATGAAGAGGTTCGGCAGGGCAAGAAGGTGGCTTCGGCCCTGGCCCAGTGCAAGCTGATGCCCAGCAGCGTCGTGCAGATGATCCACAGCGGCGAGGACTCCGGCAACATGGCGGAGGTCTTGCGGGACATCTCCAACTTCTACGGTCGCGAGCTCAAGGCCACCATCAAGGCGGTGACCTCGATGATCGAGCCGATCATGATCGTCTGCATGGGATGCCTCGTCGGCTTCATCGCCATGAGCATCATTCTGCCGATCTTCAAGATGTCCAGCCTGGTCTCGGGCAAGTGAGAGGCAAGTGTGAAGTTTGATGTTTGAAGTGGGATCTCTGAAGACAGTGTTTTTCACCCGAAGAGTCAAAATGAAAGATCAAACATCAAAAATCAAACAGCAGAAATCGGTCGGGGGTTTCACCCTGATCGAGGCGTTGATCGCGACGATCCTGGTGGGCTTCTCGATCGCGGCCCTGATGGCCGCCAACGGCACACTGAGCATGGCCAACGGCGCGGGGGCCGATCAGTCCACCGCGGAGTTTCTGGCCGAGCAGATCCGCGAACTGACGGCCATGCTGGCGGTGGTGGACCCCACGACCGGCACCGCGACGTTCGGGGCCGAATCCCTGGAGACCAGCGTGACCAGCTACGACGATCTGGACGACTTCCACGGGGCTGTCTTTTCGCCTCCGATCGCGGCTAACCGGACGACTCTGCCGGAACTGGCCGGCTTCAGTCAGCAGGTGACGGTCCAGAACGTCAGTCTGGCGAATCTCGATCAGGTCGTCGCCAATCACAGCAGCCAGTTCGTGCGGGTGACGGTCCGGGTGTTCAAGAGCGGACGGCTGATCTGCACCACAAGCTGGATTCGGGCCAGGTACTGAGCGGAAAGTGTGAAGTGGGAAGTTTGATGTTTGAAGTGGGACGTCCGAAGGCGGCTTTCTCAACCGAAGATCAAAAATGAAAAATCAAACATCAACAACCAAACATCGACAATCCATCCGGGCTTTCACTCTGATCGAGTGCCTGATCTCGCTGGCCATCACCGCCATTCTGATGACGGCGGTCGCCGCCGCGTTCAAAGCCTCCGTCGTCAGCTACGGCGAGAACGAAGAGATCTTCTGGACGATGAACAATGTCCGCCAGGCGTTGGCGAGGATGACCGCCCAGCTCCGCACCGGGCACAGCGTCGATCCGACGGCCGACCCGAATGAATGCAGCTTTCTCACCGCCGATGACGAGGACATCACGTTCGACTTCGACAATGAGGAACAGAAGCTGTATCTGGTCAAGAACGCCACCAACCAGCGGTACGCCCTGTGCAGCAACGTGGAGAACGCCCGGTTCACCCGAACACTCACGAGCGACGGGCTCGATTGCAAGAGCGTGCAGATCTCGCTGACCGTTCGCAGCGGAGATTCGCGTCGAACGCTCTCCGCGGCCGCCGTGATCCGCCGGAACCTGAGCCAGTAGTGGTCGTTTGGAGGCCGGCCGATCGTCTCAGAACGCCTGCGGCAGGGGGGCGAAGGTCTTTCCTTCCCCATGCCGAATTTTTCAGCAATCAATCCCCAAATAATTGCTTGCATTTTCTCGGCCGCCCGGCCATACTATGTCCAGACCTTTGGTATGGGCGGCTAGCTCAGTTGGCTAGAGCACCAGCTCGACACGCTGGGGGTCAGAGGTTCAAGTCCTCTGCCGCCCACTTTCTGCGCCTGCATGGAGACGCTGTTTCCTGCGAGAACCTGCATTTTTGAGCCTTCAGGCAGGTTTTTCCCGGACGTGCGCATTTCCTCGCAGTTGGCCGCACAGGGCTGCTGTGCCGGAAACTGTGCCGCTTTTTCGAAGTGCTCATCGGTCACCTGGAGATAGTGCTCGCGGGCGACGAGCCGACTGTTACCCAGCCAGGCGCAGACGACGTGTTCCGGCCAGTCCTGGCAAAGCTCCGTCTGACGGGTTGACCGAAGATTTTGAAAAAGTTTCGGCCACGGTTTCACCCCGGCCTTCTCCATGATCCGCAGCAGATGCGTTCGCAGGTTGGCTCCCATCACACGGTGCTTGGCGATCACGAACTCCGTCCCTGGCTCGGCCATCTCGAACGCCTCCATCAGCAGGGGGCGAAGTTCGGGGAAGATCGGTACAAGGCGGGACGCGCCGCCGGGATGATGTTCGGTCTTTGGACTCCGCACCAGCATTCGGCCCCGCTCCCAATCGATGTTGGGCCAGCGCAGCAGCAGCGTCTCGCTCGGAGTCCGCAGCCCGGCGAACCTCGCCAAAGCGAAGATCAGTTTCCATTCGATGTTCGGGCAGGCTCCAAGGAGCTTCTCCGCGTCCTGGCGGCTCAGGAAGTACTCGCGAGCCTTGTTGCCGGTGACAGCGGTCTTCAACGAGGATGTCCCGCTTGCCGTTGGAATCCTGCGTACTGAAGAGATCGACTTCGAGAGTCTTGATATGACGCTGGCCGAAGCGATGCGACGATGCTCCGACGGGAACTGGCCTTCCTTGCCGGATTTCTCGTGACAAAGCCGTTTCGCCCTTGAATCCCGTGCAGCACGCCCGGGAAGCCGCCGGCACGCGTCCGCAACGGCCCGGGCCCTCGGGTCGAATCGTATTGCAGCCCCAGGGTGGGACGATGAACGTGACGGCGAAAGTCCCCGAGCTGAACGATCAGGCGTTCTCCCTGGGTATTCCTGAGACCATCGGCTGCCGGGAGGCCATGCTGTTGAACTTTCCCGAGGTTTCGGTCAAGTGGGCCGGCCCGGACCCGCAGGGCGTCGTCTCCTGCTCCTGGGGACCGGGCGGGCGGATTCAATACAGCGTCCGGATGATCCCGCACAGCGACTACGTCGATGTCGAGATGACCGTCACCAATCACACGGAATTCCTCTGGCATGATGTCTTCGCGTTCAACTGCCTCAACCCGACGGGAGCGCCCGACTTCAAGGACTGGACGCTCGAACGCACCTATATGTCGGTTCAGGGCAAGCCCCTGTGCATGGCTCGGACACAGCGAGTGAAAGGACATATGCCGACCGTCGGTTTCTACCTGCCCGAGCGGACCGAGGTGGGCAAGGAATCGATCTTCGTGCGAGGTTTCGGCGCCACCAGTCCGAGTCGCACCGACGGGTCCTGGATTGTGACCTTGTCACAGCCCGAGGGCTCGTATATGGCCGCCGTCGTGGTCGACGCCGCGTTCCTGTTCGACAATCTGGATCGCTGTTGCATCCATGCGGCCCCCAGTTTCGGCGATATCGGTCCCGGCCGGACGGGCACAGCGGTCAGTCGATTCTATCTCGCGCGGGGCTCGCTCGACGATTTCCTGCGACGCTATGCCGCCGACCGGCCAGGTCTTGCGTCCCGTCAAGAGACGATATCGTCTTCACCGCGATGATTCGGCAAACCGGTGATCATTCGTATCGGCGGCGAGTTCAATCGCTGATGGAAGGGGTATACTCATCCCGGATGGGATTCTGGTGTCACGCAGACCCAGGATGAGAGTTCTGACTGCGACTCGTTTCTTCGATCCTCGAACGGATTGCTGTGCAGGGTACGGTCTGTTCTCAATCCACGACACCTTTCTCCTTTGAGCCGATGATGAAACAGAAGGTTTTGCGTTCGAGTTCGTAGAACTTGATCATGGCGTTCTGCATTTCCGAATTGCCGATTCCGCTGCGGATTTCGACCGGGACGTACCATCGGTCGCCTTCCTGGTAGGGGGGGCCGCTGACGACGACCTCGCTGACCCATTGGCCTGCTTCCTTGGCCTTCTTGATCTGCTCCCAGAGCGGCGGCGGATAAAGGCGGTAGGACAGGTTCAGTCTGCGAAGCGTGGCCTGGTCGAGGTCGACAAGCGCCCGGCCCGACTGCTTGACGATCGCGAGGCAGGCTTCTTCCCGCGTCATGCCGTCGGCGGGCAGGCCGTGATCGGGATCGACTTGGCAATCGACCTCATTCTCAACGACGACCGCGTCGACCGGCTTGTCGAAGATCCCCGCCGGTGGCTGCTCGTTGTAGCGGATCTCCGTAAGGTGCTTGACGGCCAGCGTCCGGCGCATCATCTCCATCGGATTGTCGTCGCGGACCGTCGTGAAGCGCATCGGCAGCTTCGTTTGCGCGTCGACAACGAACTCCTGCTCTCGCTGCGGGGCAGCGATGCGGATCGTGATCACGTCGTTGGCGTCGTCGATCCGGATGCGATCACTCGACCCGGCTTGTCGAAGGGTGTCTTTGAACAAGCTGCCGAACTTGGGAATCCAGGCCTTGCCCCGCTCGTCGCGTGAGGCGTAGTGGATTCGATGGGTTCGGCGGTTCAGGCCGAAGACGCCCTCGGGCGAGCAGATCTTGCAGAGGTTCTCGCCGGCCCGCCCGAGCCAGACGTGGGTCGGGCGGTCGGGGTCGCCGTCGAACCGCATCCAGCATTCGAATTCGCCCTGTCTGTAGAACTCGCCCTTCATATAGACGGTGTCGATTCGCTTGAGGGCGTCGATCGTCTGGCCGACCGCGTAGGCCGCTTGGGGCGAGGCGTGGAATATGGATACGCCGAGCACGACGGCTGCAATGACGAGGGCGGCGAGCGCCACTTGGGTCTTTCTGCCTTGCATGAGGAATCTCCTTGCACCGGCCTGGGCCGGGGCGGAAGGTGGCTGTTGCGTCTGCCGCTGGGCCTCAAGGGCGCTATGAAGGACCTTCTCGTCGAATTCCGGCGTCGTGCGGGCGGCACGTTGCCTGGCCTCGCAGTGGTCCCGAATCACGTTCTCGAATGAGTTCTGGTCTGTCATGGCGTCACCTTTCCGTCCAGGAGGGCACGGAGTCGCTCCAGGCCGTACCGATAGCGGCTCTGGATCGTGTTGATGGACACATTTTGGGAGTTCGCGATCTCCCGGAACTTCATCCCGACCTGCACGTGGAGGATCACGGCCTCTCGTTGATCGTAAGGAAGCTGCGCCAGGGCCTGCTCGATGAGCCTCGTCCGCTCGTCCTGCCAGGCCGCAAGTTCCGGCGGCGGTGATTCCGCCGCATCCGTCAGTGGTGTCTGCCGGACGCTGGCCCGGTTGAGGCTTCGCAAGCGGTTGGCGACCGTGCTGAGCAGATAGCTCCGCAGGCTCGTCCGCAGCCGCAACCTGGGCGCGAACCGCACGAACGACACGAATGCATCGTGCACCGCGTCTTCCGCAGCGGCCTTGTCCCTCGCCAGCGTCACGGCCAGCCCGAGCAGGTCATGTCTGTACTTCTCGTAGACCCGCCGCAGGGCTTCGCGATCGCCGCGTTGCAGTCTCCACAGCAGCAGCCTGTCTTCCAGCATCAACAATCCGCCTCATGGTTTCGAAACCAACGACCGTCGCCACTATGACGCGCGAAGAGGTGATTTTAGTCTACGCGATGGATGCGTCTTTCGCGAGGATGCGAAAAGAATCGCAAGAACGCCGCGTCGGTGCTATCATAGCGGCCCTAAAAACGGATTTGGGGTGAAATGCATGAACGCACAATACGGCATGATCTTTGACGTGGACGGGTTGATCGGCGATACCGAGCCGATCAACGCCAAGGTGACAATTCGGCTGCTGGACGAGATGTTCGGCCTCAAGGGCGTCCGGTACGCGGACTTCGCGGCCGGGTACGGCAGGGGGGCGGAGGCGTACGTCAGGGCGGGGGCACGGGTCCACGGCCTGGAGTTGACGGATGAGCAGGTCCACGCGGTCGCCGAGGCTCGTGAGCGGGGGCTGACGGAGTCGGTTCGCAAGGAGGGACTGCCGGCTTTCCCCGGCGTGCTGGACCTGATCCATGCGGCCTTGCAGGACGGCAGGTTCCGCCTCTCCATCGCCACCTCCGCGACGCGGGAGTTGTCCGAGGCGATCCTGACCGCGGTCAAGGTCCCCTATGAGCGGATGGCCTACGTCAGCGGCAGCGACGTGAAAAAGAAGAAGCCCGACCCGCAGATCTTCCTGATCGCCATCGAGCGGCTGGGCCTGCCCGCGAACCGGTGCGTCGTCTTCGAGGACGCACCCAGTGGGGTCCAGGCCGCCAGAGCGGCAGGGGCCAGGTGCATCGCGGTGACCAACACCGTCCCGGCCGACCAGCTCGACGGCGCGGAACTGATCGTCGACTCGCTCGAACGGGTTGGCCTTGATACGATTCGAAACCTTGTGGATGCCGGTGAACGATGAAGATTCTGCCCAAACTCTTTGAGAACAACCGCTGCTGGGCTGCAGGCCGCTGCGCGACCGATCCGGATTTCTTCAAGCGTCTGGTCGGGCAGCATACGCCCGAGTTCCTGTGGATCGGATGCGCCGACAGCCGGGTGCCGGCCAACGAGATCGTGGGCCTGTTGCCCGGCGAGCTGTTCGTCCACCGCAACATCGCCAACCTCGTGCTTCATTCCGATTTCAACTGCCTGTCCGTGCTGCAGTACGCCGTGGATGTGCTGAAGGTCCGGCATATCATCGTCTGCGGCCACTACGGCTGCGGCGGCGTCATCGCCGCGACCGAGGACCGTCCGCACGGGCTGGTGGACAACTGGCTCCGCCCGATCCGCGACATCCGGCGGGCGAGGGCGGTCGAGCTGTCCCGCCTGGACATGGATCAGAAGCGGCTCGACCGCCTGTGCGAATTGAACGTCGTCCAGCAGGTGATGAACGTGGGGAACACCACGGTGCTGCAAGGCGCCTGGGAACGCGGGCAGGGGGTCTCCATCCACGGATGGATCTATTCCATCTGCGACGGCCTGCTGAAAGACCTCGACGTGTGCGTCTCGTCCCGCTCCGAACTCAGGACGCTGGAAGACCGGGAGAACGGACGAGCGTAGCGTGGGAACGACAACAGGGAATCGGGACAGTGCAGAGCAGGGATTCGGAATGAAGCAGATGGTTGGACGGCTGGTGCCGATGGTGGTTTTCCTGGGCGGTCTCTTCTGGCTGGGCGAGCGGTTCCAGCCCGCGATAGCGCCGGAGGACGTGGTGGATCTGTTCGTCGACGCCGGGATCGAGTTCACGGCCAGTCCCACCGAAGCCTCGCTTCTGGAGCAGCGCAAGATCGTAATCGGCACCGACATCAACGGCAGCATGACGCAGCGGGTCGTGCGGGCCTTGTTGCTCCTGGATTCGCAGGATAGTGGCCAGCCGATCGATCTGTACATCCGGACGGAAGGGGGCCGGATCGACGACGCCTTCGCCATCATCGACGTGGTGAAAGAGCTCAAGTCGCCTGTCAATACGCACGCCATCGGCGGGACCCATTCCTCGGGCGCGATGATCCTCGCGGCCGGGACGCGCGTCCGCTACGCGTATCCGTTCTCTTCGATCATGTTTCACGGCGGCCTCTACGACCAAGACGGCGACTACGGGCAGAACACGACCGACAATCAGCGACTGATCGCCTTCTGGAAGCAGCACGCGAAGCTGCCGTCTGACTGGATGGAGCACGATGGGGAAAAGGCCTGCTTCATGGGTCCCGACGAGGCTCTGAAGTTCGGAATCGTCGACCAGATTCGCCCGGGCAGGCCGGGCGTCGAAGGGTGGGCGCCGGCCAGGGAGAACTGATGGTGGCGGCTCGAACCCCCTCGGGTGTTCGGCGGAGCGGCATCGACATTGTCAGGGGTCACAGATGTCAGATATCATTTTCTACGCGACCAAAGATGACGCTCGGGTGATCCGCGACTGGATCAATACAGAACCTGAGGTGGCGTGGATTGTCAAGGTGAGCGAAACGAATCACAGATACCGTTGGCGGGCCGTGTTCGAATTGGAGCAGATCGAAGAGAAGGAGTATTCGATTTGGCACATTCCCTCCGGGCCGCTTAATGTCCCGTCCGGAAAGCCGGGTGTACCAGACGGGATTGTCGTGAATCCATTCGCGGGTTGGGGTCAAACCCTGGCTTCGGAGGGATGTACGCATCCCTGGTTCGGCGCGAACTTGCCCGGCCCGTACTACTTCCGATTCAGGGAGAACGGCAGGGAGACGTTGGGCGGTCTGGGGCGTTCGGAGTTTACCTGGGCGGCGAGTAGATTTCGTTCCGTCGGCAAACCGGCTCACCCTGGGGCGTTGAAATGGTGGAACAGGCTTCGCGGGTTTATTCGGACGCACTCGACGAAGCGGCCATGGCTGGAGGGAAGACCGAGCCCCGTTGCCTATGTGTTCCCGCAAGCGCTGCTTCAGATCGATTCGGGTCGCCCGAGAGACGTCAATCCGTAGCGAGGCATCGACGCGGCAACGCGAGCGACTTCGCATGAACGCCCTTTCCTCGATCGGCATGGCAGACGGTGCTGTGATTGGCGCCATCGGTTGGAACGCGTTTCGATCCTGTTTGCAGAGAGGAAGCGAGGACAAGACTCATGGGAAAGCGACTGCTCATGTTAGCTTGCGGTCCTGAGAGAAGAAGTGTCTCAGGACGTTGGAGCAAGGTCTATCGCCAGGATTTGGGGGAGCCTCTGCGCGAGGATCTCCGCGGCGAGGTTGGCCCAGCGGGGACAGGCGTCCAAGATGACGCTGTCGGTGCTGACGACGATCTGCTCGGTCTTGCTCAGTTCCGCGTCGGGACTGATCGTCAGGCGGATCTCCCAGGGCCAGGAGTGCTTGCGGGCGAGGTCGCTCAGGAGGGTCTTGAGCCGGCCGCTGTTGGAGACCGGACTGTCGAGAAGCCAAAGGACCTGAGGAGCGATTGTGTCGCGGGCATCTTGCCCGCGATCCGAGGGCGGGACACCCTCGACACGTTGGCCGACGCCGATCTCGGTGAGGAAATCCCCGATCAGTTCCGCCGCGGGGATGGTTTCTTCGACCTTGCGGTAGGTGCCGTGGATGCTGGCCAGGTCGCGGAAGCATCCGTCACGGCCGCGAAAGATCAGGCCGCCGCCGAGGGCCGCCTCGATCGTGATCAAGAGGTTGTAGCCATCGATGGCGAGGTCCCGGCCGTGTAGGGCCTCGACCGAAGCACGACGCGCCAGACGCGACTGAAGTTGCCCGTCCGAGCAGGAGCCTCGCATCACGGCCACTCGCTGGCGTTGCGTGAGGCTGAACCGGTCGCCGACGAGCTTCAAACTGCTCTTGTCGGCGTAGCCCTTGGTCAGCAGCAGGGAGAAATCCTCCACGGCCTGGCGCAATCTGGGCAGCATGGCCGGGGCGAATAGCTCCCGGTCGTCAGGATGTGGACCGCGATGTTCCCGGGTATCTGGCACTTTGTGATTTACTATTTGCTATTTACTATTTACTATTTGCGACCTTGCGCCGTGCGTGGTCAAATCGTTGGCACGCAGACGAATAGTAAATCGTAAATCGCAGATAGTAAATCTCAATGCCCAGTCACAATCTAGCACGCATTCAAATCGACGACCTCGACATCCTCGGCTACTCGATCGCCGGGGAGGAGACGGTGATCGCCATGCCGCAGCTCGACGTCTGCTTCGACATCGGCAAGGCCCCCGACCAGGTCATCTCGATCAACACCGTCCTGCTCACCCACGGCCACATGGACCACTCGGCCGGGTTCGCGTACTACCTCTCGAACCGCAATTTCAGCGGCATGTCGCCCGGCACGATCGTCTCGCCGGTCAACCTGATCGCCCCGATGCGGGAGATCATCACGTCCTGGGGCTACCTCGACGGCAACAAGATCCCCGCCAATCTCGTGGGCGTCCGTCCGGGCGACGAACACCAGATCAAGCCCAATCTCTTCGCCAGGGCTTTCCCCACGAAGCACAGCCAGGGCTCCGTGGGCTTCTGCGTCCTGGAGAAACGACGCAAGCTCAAGCCCGAGTACCTCCAGTTGACCGGTCCGCAGATCGTCGAGCTCAAGAAGCAGGGCATCGCGATCGACAACCCGATCGAGATCCCGATCGTCAGCTACCTGGGCGACACGCAGTACGTGGATTTCAGCCAGCTCGACTACGTCAAGAACAGCAAGATCCTGATCGCGGAGTGCACGTTCTACGAGCTCGATCACGAGGGCCGGGCCCAGGCGGGCCGGCACATGCACATCAAGGAGCTGGCCCATCTGCTGACGTGCATGAACAACGAGCACATCGTCATCACACACACGACGCAGCGGACCCCGATGCAGGAGGTCCGACGGGTGCTGGAAGAAGCGTTGCCGCCGGAGGTCTGGGCCAAGACGACGATCCTCATGGACCGCAAGCGCAAGACGCGGTAAGAGAGTGACCCGTGACGGATGTCAGAGGCCAGGATGGCCCGTTCGTAGCGTGCGGCCATCTTCACGATCGGACTGCTCTTCGGTCTGGCGACCCACAAGAGCAAATCGCTCGTCGCCGGCAATCTGGCACACAGCCTGAGCAATGTCTTCAGTTGATCCGCGGCCTCACCTATCGCATCTCAAGCCGGCGACGGTCTTTGGCCGTGAGCCGGACGATCAGGCCGGCGACCAGGACGGGCATCAGCATGGCCCATGCGATGGACGCCCACGCTTGTGCGAGATGGAGATGGCCGAAATCCCCTATTGGCATGAATGTCGCGAGGAACGCACGGTAGAGCGAGTTGGCCCACCATGTGGCCACTGCGGCGAACGCCGCGAACACACCCACACGTATCGAAATGGATCCTCTCTGCATCGGTTCTTGGGACAGTGAATGGGAAACCCAATATCGCCACAAGAGAACGCCGAATCCTGCGAAGGTCATCGCATACACGACACACGCGAGCACGTTAATACATGGCTGCGGCAAAGCGAACACACGGGCCATCCACGCCGAGGTGTACGTCACGCATTCGCTGAGGTTGGACACCGACAGATAGGCCAATACCCCGACGGTCATCCAGGATAGGTGGCTGGTGATCCGTCGATGAGGACTGACCTTGAGGAACTCCTCTTCCAGGGCCGCCGGCTCGCCGAGCCGGCGCCGGGCGACGAGAAAAGCCTCGTCATCGCGCAGGCCGGAGGTCTTCAGATGCTCGATCTCCTCTCGCAGATGCGTCTCCAACTCGGTCACATCCGATTGTCTCAGCGAATCCGATCCAGCTAGGCTCGCACGCCATTGCTCGATTCTCACTTCTACGTCAGACATGGTTTTTTCTCCCACAACTGTTGCAGGGTGTTGTGCACGAGCAGCCACTGGTCCTTCTGTTCGGCCAAGGCTTTCGTGCCGCTCTTCTTCAGTCGGTAGTACTTGCGTTCGCGGCCTGTCTCGGCGGTGCTCATATAGGACTCGACGAGGTCCTGCTTCTCCAGCCGGTGCAGGACCGGGTAGAGCATGCCGTCGGTCCACTGCATCCGCCCGCCGGAGAGTTCGCGAACCCGCTGGATGATCGCGTATCCATAACTATCCCCCTCCGCGAGGATAGACAGGATCAACGGAGTCGCCGAAGCCGCAACCAGGTCTTTCGAGACTGGCATGGTGCATACCTCCTTTCGCGTTTACCTGTTGCCGGTATACATAGTACTGCTATGTATTGGACGTCAAGCGGAATTATCGTGTGAATGAAAGATTTTCTTGATGCCAAAGCTCATGGCTCCGAGAACCGTTTATGACTTCAAGGTCTCAGGGTATAATCATTCCTATGAAGTATCGGGTATACATTGAGACTAGCGTCGTCAGCTATCTCCGGAGCCGGGTCAGCACCGATACGATCGTGGCCGCCCATCAAAGGCTTACTACAAGTGGTGGGAAGAACGCGGTCCGCGGAGGTTGTCCCGAGAGGAAAGGGGGACATTCTACTTTTAGCGGGAGGGATGTTCACTGAAGCCGCGAGGTTGAGAAAAGTAGAATGTCCCCTTTTCTCCCCAGAGGTCGAGCATGCCGGTGAGACTGTCGAAGATGTATTGGGTGCTGGCTCCCGCGGCGGCTCCGGACTCGGTCAACGCCTTTTCGAGTTCCGCCGGGTCGGAGGGATTGGCCACGTGGACGACCGAGCCTCGCGCCGATTCCTCGGCCGACCTGTAGAAGTCGAGGAAGACCTGATCGTTGTTGCCCTTGCCCGACGAGAAGCAGTCCACGAGATGGAACGCGCCCTGCGACATGCCCTCGGAATAGGCTCGATAGACCGTCTGGGGCGAGCGGTTGAAGCTGATGTACGTCACCGGGGAGCGCTCGGCCTCGCTGGCGGCCAGAAAGCTCGAAACGAACTTGTCCACCGGCGCGCCGGAATCCACTTCCCAGACGACGTTGTCGCCGGGCGAGAGGCCGCCCATCAGCCGGTCGATTTCCGCGATGCCGGTTGTCAACACCGATTTGCTCGATTCGGGACCCACCAATCATTCCATGCTGCTTCTCCCGGCGGATGTCTTGCCATGCAGGACCTGTCCACACGCGATCCGTTCGCCGGAAGCGAGGCAGTTCTTCATTCTACCGCATCGCGGGCCTGCGATGGGAGAAAACTGAACAAAGGGCGAAGCCGAATGATGTATCGATCTGTTGTCGCACAGAGGGTTGTCCGACGAAAGCCCGGGGAGACCTTCCTGTCGCCCGGTCACCGGATCGATCCTGCGATCCCAGTCGTGTCTTTCCCCTTTTCATGCTGCTGGCGTCAACGCGCAAAATGCCGGGGTTTCAGGGGCAGGGCCCCTGCGAGGAACGGCCCGCCTGCATTGGAGGTCGAATCCGCCACCGTTTGCCGGCCGCATCCGGTGCGAATCCTGATGGTGAGTTGCGTTTCCTTTGGCTTTCCGCGACGGCGGCCCTACAATGATGGTGTGGCGTGTCTGAGGATGGGACCTGGAAATACGGAAGGAAGTCAACGTCCGAAGTGGAAGTGTCGGGAGAGAATTCTATATGGGCAGATGGCGCAGCATACTTCCGCCGGTAACTGGGCGAAAGACGTTGGACCGTGTCGTCTGGATGATCAGTTGCCTGGGCTTGGCGTGTCTCGTCGCTTTCGCGGGCCGCAACATTCTGGCCGGGTCGAGCGGGACGGGCGGTGCCTTCGGGTTTGGCGGCCTCTGGATTCAGTACGATATCCGGACCGGCGGCTTGCTCCCCGAGAGTTTCAGGCACATCGTGATCGCAGACATTCCCGGAGAACCAGGCCCAGGAGTCAACCGGCGTTTTCACATTCACGTTCGCGGGCAGGAATCCCATCAAGGTCCAGTCCGCAGGGCAGGAGACGATCTGGCTTGACCCAAATGGGACCGTCATCAACCTCGGGCAGGCGTTGCGTCCAACGGATATCAAGTTGCTCCAGACGCACAACAAGGAGGTGAAGTCCCCAATCTCGACCCCGGAGGAGTGCCTTGCGATTCTCGAACTTCTCAGGGGCGGATGAGTTGTTTGGAGGAAATGAAATGGAAACTACAAACACCCTTACTACGCTCACCTGTATCAGTGTTGCCACGCTGTGCGCGGTTGTTCGTCCTGCGACAGGAATGATCATAGCCAGGCCCATAGAGTACAATCTGACGCATGTACACAGGATTGTTGTCGGTAAGGTCGTCGAAGTGACGCCTGATATAAAGGTGAAGAGAGGGTCGGGCAGCAACTCATACATTGACTACTACCGCCTTGGCTACATTCAGGTCGAGGAGGTATTGAAGAACGACCTCGCCCATTCCGCCGTGGAACCCGGGGACAGGGTTGAAATCGAATTGGGCCCCACGGCCAAGCGAGCAGAGGCACTGGCAAGAGAACGAGCCAAGGATCGGCGTTTCATCACGAGTGAATCAGGACCTTATCATCCGATTGAAAAAGGCGATGGTGGTATCTGGTTGCTTTACGTGTCGTCTCCCGGGCAACTCCACACCTTCACGCTGTCCAGGTTAATGGGGATGGAAATGCTCGACAAGACCAGGGACAAGTTGGACAAGCTGGAACGCGCATATCAAGACGCCCTGGAGAATGAGATACCCCGGTATGCTGAACAACGGGAGAGGTTCCTGTCCACGCCGGCTCTGACACAAGAGATGGCGGACGCGGCGATGGGCAAGGCCATAGCGCCGGAGATTGACCTCGCAGATGTATGCGTCGTGAATTGCGGCAACACGCAGGCGTTATTCGTGACAAATGGTGGACAGATTGTGGGAGGTGTCCCTTACCACGCCTCTGACTCGATATTCAGGGAAGGATACTTGCCGGTAGCAACTGTTCTGGATCATGGCTGCAGCAGACACAATTACGTGGATCGCAGCGGGAAGTCACTCTGCAACAAGTTCTATTCATACACCGACTCGTTCTCCGATGGTCGTGCCTTGGTGTGCGACGAAGACCGTCTCGCCGGCTACATAGACATTGATGGCAAAGAGATCATTCCCTGCGTTTACAGGTTGGCAGAGCCGTTTTCCCATGGCAGAGCCCGCGTGAGGAAGGATGGACACGAAACCGTATTCATCGACAGGATGGGGGCAATTGTCGGCAAGGATACAGGTGAACGTAGTCGCCCCGAGGGCCTCGTCAGGGTTGACGTACGTGACGAAGAGCAAGAGGTGAGGCTCTACGGGTTTGCCGACAAGCAAGGTAACATCGTGATACCTCCGAAGTTTCTGCATGCGATGGACTTCTCCGACGGCATGGCAGCGATCGAGACAACCGTGTGGGCTGAGCGAACGACAGGTTACTATGGCAATCCCTCGATCGAATTGTCCGAGAAAGCCCCGCAGCATACGTTGGTTGCACGTCGGGGCTTCATCAATGAGAAAGGAGAGATCGTAGTTGATCCGCTGTTCGACAACGCGGGCCCATTTCTCAACGGCTTGGCGATCGTGAAGATCTATCTGCCGTCCAAAGACCCCGGCCAAACAGGCGTATTCGAGGGCTTGATAGACAAGGCTGGCAAGCTGGTGTTTGTGAAATCGAATCCGTCGTTCTGAGACAAGCGGTTGGTTCTTCAGGGATCCTCTTGAGGAGACGCTCGCTTGCGGCTTGGCGAATCACGCCAAGTGTGCGCAGCACGCCTGATGCTGGCGGCTCCAAAGCGGCAAATTGCCGCTGGCCCGGCGGAATCCGTATCGGTCCGACTTCTCCGTCTGTTGCCGCTACGCGGCGGTCTTGATCCGGACGCGGATTCCGGCCCGCGTGGCGAGAGTGATGAGCATTTCGAGGCTGAACTTCTCCCATTTGCCTCGGGCGAGGTCGGAGATGTGGGACCGGCTTTTGTCTTGACATATCCCATTGATGAGACTACACTTACCGTCATAGAAGGCAGGAGCGGGAAACGGCTGTACGAGGTGATTTATGACGTATCGAGGTCGGGTTAAGAACGGCGTGGTGGTGCTGGAGGCGGGAGTCCGCCTGCAGGAGGGAATGGATGTACGCGTAGAGCCGTTGGAAGCACA
>CALEZT010000043.1 GCA_937927975.1 uncultured Phycisphaerales bacterium | reverse complement strand
GATGATACGCCGCTTCTCCCAGCCACTCCATCCACAACTTTCGGTTATACCTCGCATGCCTCGCACCTGCTCATTGTGCTGGATCGGCACTATCATGGCCGACGCACACTCAGCATGCCTCGTGCCCATGAAATCGCGATGCTTGTTATGGTCAAACTGCTTGGCGATGTGATACTTTCTGTGCTGAATGCATTCGGTCATCGCCCATGCGGGATCAAGAAGAACCGTATGCCTATCTGTGTTCCGATACCCGCGCAGAATACGGTTGGCAACCACAAATAGAAAGTCCGCGTTACCCGCATACGTCCGCGTGATCTGCAACGCATTCTGAGCCACTACATCTGCAAACTCCGGCTCTATATCCTGGATGTGCACTTGTGCATCCGGCCCTCTCTTCTCTCCTACATACAACTGACCGAGAGCATGTAGCAATTGGTCTGGAAGCCATGCGGTACCATCAATGTTCCCATGACGACCATGATAGGATTCCTCTATGATCAACTCTCTGCAGATAGTCGCCAGAAATGACAATGTCGTCCGCACTCGTGAGTCACGAAATACCGAGCTGCTGCTGGGCTCACGATGGAAGTTAAAGAACATCAAGCCAACGGGGTCATTTGTCTGGCCCGTGCCTTTGACCAGGTAGAAGATAGCCGTGTCAAGTTCTGTTGTACCGTCCTCGGTATAACGCGACTTTTGTCTGGCCCGGAAATGCCCCTCTTCCTTATGTCTTGGTGATTCCGCCCTCAGGCTGCTGATATGCTCAATATATTCCGTGTCCCCTTTTGCCCAGATAACAGGTTCCCGGAATTGCCACGTAAACACCACTCTGTCAGTTGGCCCCCACATTAATTCAGGATCTACAGCACCTGGCATTGCCGCAATTTCGAAAGCTCTCGTCTGCGTGTTGTAGACATAGACGGATATCGAGTCACAGGAGATCTCTAAGAGCATCTCATAAGCTACTTGGGTAATCGCCTTCAGTCGATCCCGCAGTGGGATTGGTCGCGATGCAATCGGTATCACCAGACTGCGAATATCAAAGTACAGAGCTGATCGCATGATGAGTCACTCCTACGGAGGAATCCCGGGGACGCCATACTCATTTGTTTCCCCTATCGTCTTCGCCCGTATTGTTCGCGATCCCAGAACCACGGAATCGGACACGATCCCGAAGTCTTCGGCCTCAGCCAAGTTGTCACAGCTTCATCAGAGGTGCTCATCAAAGAAAGTGATGACATTATGTCGGAATGGGGCGGCGGGAACAAGGAAAAAAGTCACTGGTAAGTGACTTTTCTTGTGACTCGTGGCCTGGGGGCGGAAGGAGTACGTAGAAATACGTATGGTGTTGGTTCACCACGGAAACACAGAGTTCACAGAGAAGACGTGTATCTTCTTTAATAACAAGAGGTTATCTCTCAGTGTCCTCTGCGTCTCCGTGGTGAGATGCTCTTCTTCGCGGCGGGAACGTGCGGCGGGACGCCGGGTTGAGGCCTAGAAGCGTGGGGGCGTCTGGGGGAGCCTGGAGCCGCTTCGCCGACGGCTACCGCTGCGGCCTGGGCGCCGAAGTAGGCATCAGCACCAGCAAAATCCACGCAAGGGGCCCGGTCGGACTGGATGGATTGGTCATCTACAAATGGAAACTCCTAGGCAAAGGCCAGATCGTAGCGGACTACTCCGGCCCCAACGCCAGAAAGTTCACCCACAAGAAGCTCAGGTAGGGTGGGGCTTGCCCCACCGATCCTTTGATCGGACAGGTTCTGTGGCTCCCCAGCCGATTCGATTTGACAAACCGACCCTGGAAGTCCTACACTGAAGTTATGGTGAAAGAGGAACTTACAGTACGATTGCGGAGCGCCGTCGAGGATAGCCCTTATCGCGACAAGATCAGGTCCGTTGCCCTTTTCGGCTCCCATGTCCGCGGTACGGCTCGGGACGACAGCGACGTCGACGTGCTCATCGACTTCGATCCCCAGGCCACCATAGGCTTGTTCGAGTTCATCGAAATCCAGGAGCAGCTTTCCGAAGCGATCGGCCGACGCGTGGACCTGCTCACCCCTCAGGCCCTGAGCAAGTACTTCCGCGACGAAGTCCTCAAAGAGGCGGAGCCGGTCTATGGAGCGTAACCGCGTCTACCTCAGCCACATGCGAGATGCGATCGCCAAGGTCGATCGCTACCTCGCCGGAGTAGACTACGAGACGTTCACCGGCAACGATATGATGATCGACGCCGTGATCCGGGAGCTGGAAATCATCGGCGAGGCCGCCAGAAACCTGTCCGTTTCATTCGTCGAGGAGCATCCGGACATCCCTTGGAGCAGAATCAAGAGAATGCGGAATATTCTGATCCACGAGTATTTCGGCGTGAACCTGAAAGTCGTCTGGGACACCTCGCACAGCAATCTGCCCCAACTCAAGGCTTTCATACAGAGCATCCTGGGAGAGCAGCCGTGAGTGGATGGATAGCGTGAGGACGAATGATGGCTGGCAGCAGGAAGACAGGCGATGCCGTCAGGATCCTTCACCGCCGCTATATCAAAGGCGACGACAAGCGACTGGCTTCGCTGGAACGCGAGCGGGAGAACCTCCGGATCGCGGAACAGATCTACACGCTGCGAACCGCGGCGGGTCTGAGCCAGAAAGACCTGGCACGCAGGGTCGGGACCACCCAGTCGGTCATCAGCCGGCTGGAAGACGCCGACTACGACGGCCACAGCCTCAACATGCTCGCCCGCATCGCCCACGCCCTCGGCCACAAAGTCTGCATCCATTTCGTGCCGCAGGATAAGCCCTGCCTCGCCGCTGCGAACAGGTAGATCGCTTGCCGGTCCCGAACAACGCCCCACGAGGAATGTGGTTCTGGCCGAAAAACGCTTCTACGCTTCCACGCTCCAACGCTTCTACGCGGCCCCTGGCCGCTTGACGCACGACAAATCCCAACCGCAGAGGACGCCGAGGACGCGGAGCAGACTGGGAACCGTCAACCGAAAACCGACAACTCCCGATCGATTCCCATCCGCAGATTACGCCGATTCACGCAGATTTCGAACGGGCCACGGGCCACGAGTCACATCTCTTGGACCGCCAACTACGTGAGCGACGCGAAATTGTAGGGTGCGTATCACGCACCATTTCGGCTTACGGCTTATGCATCAACGGCAGGCGGGTAACGCGTATCCGCTTCCTGTCCACGACGCAGATCGACCGCTCCAAAGTCTCCGCCGGTACTTTCCGCAACACCCGGCCCAGCAGATCGCACATCTCGTTATCGGAGTAGCTTCCCCCTCGGAACAGAATCAATCCGGGTCCTTCCGCCAGACTCAACGCCATCAGGCGGGGAAAATCCAGGTCCGCGGTGATGACGATTCGCCCCTCTCGCCGGGCGATTTCCAGCAACTCGTCATCCGCGGCACGATCCTTGCCGATCTGGTGGGCATGCACCCCTTCGTGCCCGTGGGCTTGGAGCACGTCGAGCAGCAGCGCAGATACCGGCATATCCAGCAGGAATCTCATGCGGCGAACTCGATGACCTCCTCGTCGGCCAGCATCGCCGCGTAGTTCAGGGCCTCCTGGATATCCGCCGCCTCCAGATACGGATAGGCTTTCAAGATGGACTCCCGCGTCTCGCCGGCGGCCAGCAGCCCAAGCAGCCTGGATACGGGGAGCCGCAGCCCGCGAATCACGGGTTTGCCGCCGCAGATCTTGGGATCAACTGTTATGCGTTGAAACATCATCGGCACGATCTCCTATCACATGCGGGGCTATTATACCATGCTGACCCCTCGCCACGCAAAGCGCTTCCCCGCCCAGCCGCTCCGATGCTTCACGAGGCCCGCTTCACGCACGACGCGTCAGACGGCCGGAGAGAACGCCTCACAGGCCACGGGTCACGAGCCACGGCCGGGGAACCGCAGATGAACGCCGATGCACGCGGATGCGATCCTGGGAACCGGGAACCGCGAACTGACAACTCCCGCCCATCCGAGCCACGGGCCACAGGTCCGCCGCAGATCCCTGGCATCCCCTGATCACAAGATGCTCCGACGTTCCCGACGCATCCCCGCCGATTCTCCTGAAGTTCAATGATCGCCCAACTCTAATAGGTGACTGTCCCCGGTCCCCCCCCCCCTTCGGGGCGAATTAACATGGTAAGTGCAACAAGAATATAGGAGCGACATCGCGAGCCACATCCGGTAAGCGTAGAAGCGTGGAAGCGTTCGGGCCGGAGTGGTTCACCACGGAGACACAGAGTTCACAGAGAAGACATCTAACTGCTGTAATAACAAGAGGTTATCTCTCAGTGTTCTCTGTGTCTCCGTGGTGAGATGCTCTTTTTCGCGGCCGGATGGGCGGGGTATTCCGCCGGGAAGTTCAGGCAGGCGTATTCGCCCCAGATCGCCCAGGCGGCCCTGTCGTGGGCTTGGGCGGAGGAATGTAACCGCGGAGGTCGCAGAGTACGCGGGGTATGAACCTAACACGAGGGACTATGTACACTTATCCTCTGCGGCCCTCTGCGTCCTCTGTGGTTGAACCGTCTTTTCATGTGGCAGTCTTGCTGCTGGATGGCCGGGATACTCGTCTGGGAAGTTCAGATTGGCATACTCGCCCCATGTTTCCCACGCAGCCTTATCGTGTGCTCGGGCCGCGTCTTCCTCTACGGCGAAGAGGCCGAGATTCCTCGCTTTGCCTTTGTGCTTGATGTGGGCGACCCATTTCTTTCTTCTGGGGCACCAGGAGACGCCGAGATATCTTGAAGAAGTGGCTCGTGACCCGTGGCCCGTGGCTCGTTTGCGGCGGTTGGCGTTGTTCTGCTCGATGGTGCAGTTGCGGAGGTTCGTTCGCCGGTTGTCCAGGCCGTGGTGGTTTTTGTGGTCGCAGATCATTCCTTCCGGCGTGTTCATGATCTGGCGGTGCATGTGGATCCGCTTTGTCCGGCCTCGGTCCTGGATGTGACGGATCGCGTAACATGTGTCGCGATTGGCCTTGCAGCACCAGCGGAACTGCGAGAGCCAGAGGTAGTCCTCGGGATCGACCTTGGCGAACCGGTTCTGCGTCAGCGGGATCTTGCAGTAGGGGCCGAGCTCATCTTCGCAGATCGGCAGGCCGATCTGCGATCTACTATTTACTATTGACGATTTACTATTTGGGTCGGAGGCCGCGTCGCGGCTGGACTGGTCTTCGATCTGCGGGTCACGGGTCACGGGGCACGAGTCACGGCTCGCATCCGCGAGCCTGAAGTCGCCGCAGTAGTCTGTCGGCGCGACACGGGGCCAGAGGGCTTCGCCGGTAGTGGGGGCCGGCATGGGGGCGTTGCAGACGCAGTACGAGACCTCGCCGATCACTCGGCAGAAGTCGCAGTCGCGACACTGTCTCGCTGGCCCGGTTTGTGTCATTTATTACAGCCTTTGAGAGGCGAAAAAGAGCAACGCGTCTCTCTACCCTTGCCCGATGTTGCACGAATTTTGCGAAAAATCCGGGGTTTGGGAGGGGCTGAAATCGAGCTAAGTCACGCGGCGGGCTGGAATAAAGAAAATTGTGCGAGCGGGGTGTTTTGCCTTTTCAGATGTTGCACGAATTTTGCTATTCCCACCTGAGTAATGGGAGATGTGGTCTACCCAAAAGTGCGGTCTCTGCTCGCATTTGTGCTCTGCGTTGTACGGAGGGCGCAGGGGGATCTCTTTCGCTTTCCCGGCGATCCGCGGGGGGAGCGAGCCGAGACAGATCGGGCGGTCAGGTCCACCTGACGTTCTGAAGAACGCGGGTCTTTTCCGCCAGGTTGAAGATCTGGCGGGCGTTTCCGTGCATGATCGGGTCCACCAGCTCCATCGCGTCCGATTGGGTCAGCCAGCCTTCTTCGACCAGTTCGCTCAGGGCCAGGGCGATGCCTCGCCTGGCGATCGTCGCGTGGCCCAGGACCGGCTCGACCGGGATGTAGTCGCCGCCGAAGGTGAGGATCTTGTTGGCCGGGATCGTGACGAGGCACTTTTTCAGGAAGTCCTTGGCCGCGACCGGGTTGATGATCCAGGACCAGCACATGTCGACGTAGGCGTTCGAATAGTGCTTGGCCGCCGCGATCAGTTCCTCGTAGTGCGGATAGCAGATGTGCATGAAGACGAACCGCGTCTCGGGGGCCTTGCGGCACAGTTCGGTGACCGAGCCGGGATTGTGCAGGAGCCGTTCCAACGGCATGTAGTTCTGGCCTGCGTAGTAACCCGTGTGCAGTTTGACCGGCAGCTTGTGCTTCGTGGCTGTGTTCACCGCCTGCCAGAACAGGTGGTCCTCCAGGGCCTTTCGCTCGTCGCCGGTCAGGGGGGCGTTGGCGAGTCGCTTCTTGAAGATCACCTCGGCCCTCTCCGCGGGGACCTGTTCGTAGTCGATGTCCCGGCCGTAGGCGTTCTGCGACTTCACCGCGACCGCGTACTGGCCGTACTTCTCGAACCACCAGTCGATCACGCGATGCCAATCCGCCAGATCGCGGACCTCGATGCCGGTGGGCTTGCCCATGCCGTCGAAGCTCGGGCCCGAGAACATCCCGACAATGCTGATGTCCTGCATCAGCAGCGTGGGCATATCCGACTCGCCAAACGGCTTGCTCAGACAATTCACCTGGCACGATTCGATCTTGCCCAGCTCGCAGAGGACCTGCCGATAGAAGCCCGGCCGTCGGGTCTTCTCATACCCGGCCTGGACCTTCCTGACCGTGCCGGCCGACAGATCGTCCACGTCGTAGAGCCTCTGCATGGCGATCCGCACGGCCTGGCCGTAGCCGGTGTTCTTAACCGCAAGCCAGTACGGTTCGAGGAGCCGCCATTTATCGACCGGATCGGTCTGCTTCGAGAAGAACCGGTCGTAGGTCTCCCTGGGCATCCCGGCCACAAGCAAATCGGAGTCGAGATAGTGGCTCAGCAGCAGGCTCCAGTCGTCGGCCTTGACCCGCGGGTGGGCCGCACCCGAGAGCCGCTCCTTCTCTTCCATCAGATGTTCGTGCGTGTCGATCAGCGGCGTCTGCAACACCTTCTCGGCGATAGCCGGATTCATCCGCCCGCTTGCGGCGGCGTCGTGAGGTGTTTCTTGCGAGGCCCCCGCGGATGAGGCACCGACCGGGCCAAGCATCGCCGCGGTGCCCAGTGCGCCAAGTCCCTGGAGTGTGTCACGTCTCGAAATCGGAATTCTGTCGGCCATAGGTCATCCTCTCAAATGCTGTCCCGTTCCGGCGATGAGCCGTCGGTCCCGGCGACATATGCCTTTCACGATACGGGATCGCAGCGGCCTACGCAAGGCCAATACCCACTGGCGACAGTGCTGCAGGCCGCCTCTTCGCGGGATGGGCGTCCCCGCCCGTCCGTCCTCGCACAACAACCCCATGGCGCAAATCGCAGAAGACAGGCCGGCGAGGGCGCCTGCCCCACAAAACACCCCGAATTCTCCCAACCAGGTTGCACGGTCCGTCGCGATCGGTTATCCTGTTGTCAGAAACGATCAGCAGGTCGCACCTTCCTGGGGGTTGGGGCGTTCCGACGGGCTATACGAACCTGTGAATGGGAGGACATCCGATGAACAAGACCATCCGTACCCTGTCGATTTCTAGCTTTGTATTGGCGATGTTCGCCTGTGCTGTCTGCGCGGGCCAGGCCCAGGACAACTGGCCTACGTGGCGAGGGCCCCTGGCCTCGGGGATTTCGCCCCTGGGCAACCCGCCCCTGACCTGGAGCGAAACGCAGAACATCCAATGGAAGGTCCCGGTCCCCGGCAAAGGCACTTCCAGCCCGATCATCTGGAACGATAAGATCTTCTTTCTGACCGCGATCGAAACCGACCGCGAGGGCGAGCCTGGCGCGGGGCCGGACGCCGCAGCCCCCTCCCGCGGAGGCAGGGCCCCCAAGAACATCCACAAGTTCGACGTGGTCTGCCTGGACCGCGCGACCGGCAAGACCCTCTGGCAGAAGACCGCCCGCGAGGAAGTCCCTCACGAAGGGCACCACGCGGACCATGGCTTCGCCTCCTATTCGCCCGTCACCGACGGCAAGCTCCTCTGGGCCTCCTTCGGCTCCCGCGGGGTCCACTGCTATGATCTCGACGGCCAGCACAAGTGGAGCCGCGATCTCGGCCGGATGCGGGCCAAGATGGCCTTCGGCGAAGGCAGTTCCCCTGCTTTGATCGGCGATGCCCTGATCGTCGTCATGGACCACGAAGACCAGTCCAGGATTCACGCGCTGGACAAGACGACCGGTCAGACCTTGTGGCAGAAGGACCGCGATGAGATGACCTCCTGGGCCACGCCCCTGGGCGTTGAAGTCGGCGGCAGGCTCCAGGCGATCGTCAACGCGAACAGCTTCGTCCGCGCCTACGACGTGCAGACGGGCGAGGTCATCTGGCAGTGCAGCGGCCAGACGCAGAACGTCATCCCGACGCCCGTGGTCGGCTTCGGCCTGGTCTTCTGCACCAGCGGTTTCCGCGGCAGCGCATTGCAGGCGATCGAACTGGGCCGGACGGGCGACCTGACCGGCACCGACGCCATCAAGTGGCAGGTCAATGAGGCGACGCCCTACGTCCCCTCCCCCCTCCTCTACGGCGACAAGCTCTACGTCTGCTCGGTCAACAACGCGATCGTCTCCTGCTACCAGGCCCAGACCGGCGCGGCGCATTTCACCCAGCAGCGTCTGAGCGGGGTCGGAGGCATCTACGCTTCGCCTGTGGGCGTGGCCGGACGGGTCTATTTCGTCGGCCGCAAGGGCACCACCCAGGTGATCCCGAACACCGGCAAGTTCGAAATCCTCGCGACCAACGTCCTGGACGACGAGATCGACGCCTCCCCCGCCGTCGTCGGCGACCGGATCTTCCTCAAGGGCAGGAAGAACCTCTACTGCATCGGCGAATCGTCGGGCGGGTGATGGAGATGGAGATGGAAACCGTGTTTGGGCCACAGTGAGCGGACCAGCACGTAGCTCACAACCGAGGCGATGGTCGCCAGGATCAGACAGCCGGTCCAGAGGCAGAACGAGCCCACGATGACCTTCGATCGCGTGCCCTCGCCGTACGCGGAGACGTATTCGTGGGCGAAGGGAACCGCCTCCAGGACCCACCGGCCGAGCTGCCAGGCGGCCATGTAGAACGGAACCGAGGTCAACGGATTGGTGACCCAGCAGGCCAGCAGAGCCATCGGCAGGTTCACCCGCAGGCCCAGGGCCCCCATGGTGGCCAGGATCATCTGAAAGGGAATGGTCGGCGTCAGCGCGACGAAAAGGCCCATGGACCAGCCCCCGGCCACGGACCGCGCGTCGAAACGCCAAAGGTCGCCGGCCAGGATGTTCTTGCCGAACAGCCGATAGAGCAGAGTCTTTCGCAGCCGGTCTTTGTCCGGCAGCATCCGGTGAATTCTCTGGTGGAACCCCATAGTCGTCCCAAGGCGTAATCCAATCCGTGTCAACTGGGGCCACCTTAGCAAAACCGCCGGATAGCGGTCAAGAAGGTTCAGGCTGCGAAAAGCGGATTGGCCGGGAAAAGCCCGCTCTTGAGCTCGATGAGTCCAGGTGATGCCGATACGCAGGTCCCTGTCCTTTGGGCTCTTGGGCAAGTATCAGTCGTGTCGCAGCGCGACGACCGGATCGACTCGGGCGGCGCGTCGGGTCGGGTAGAGGCCTGCGAGAAGACTTACGAGAATCGAGAAGACGATCGCGCCCACACAGAGCCACCAGGGGAAGTCGAAGTAGGCCATGCGGGGTGCATGCTCGCGGGCCATGATGGCGTTGATGACCTCGTTGACGATCAGAGCCACTGCCGCCGCCAGCGCCAGGCCGAACGTTCCGCCGAGCAGGCCGATGGCGCCGGACTCGAAAAGGAAGATCCGCTGCACGTCGCCGTCGGTGGCGCCGACCGCCTTCATGATCCCGATCTCGCGGTACCGCTCCAGGATCGACATCACCATCGTGTTGACGATCCCCAGCGACGCGACCGTGATGCCGATCATGCCGACCGCCAGCAGGAACATGTCCATGATGAGAAAACCGATCCGCATCTCGTCGAGCTGGTCCATCAGGGTGAAGGTGTTGTAGCCGCGCGATTCGAGCTCTTTCTTGACCGACGCGACATCCGCGGGCGATCGGGCCTTGACGGTCACCGACGAGTGGTTCGCCCCCTGGCCGGGGGGCTGGTAGAGGTCCCAGATGTTCGTGAAGGCGAGCTTTCGCATCCCTGCGGCCATCGCCGGCTGCACGTACGCGTCGCTTATCCCGCCGAAGGGCATCCGCTCGGCCACGCCCACGATCGTGAAGCGATAGCTCGTGCGGGCGACGGGAAGCCCCATCTGCCCTTCTTGTGGGAAGGCCATCCGCATCAGGCTTCTCAGGCCGAAGTCCAGACTCAGCGTGACGACCTCGATCTCCTTGCCGAGCGCGTCGGCCGGCTCGGCCAGGCCCAGGCGTCGCACCATCGAGTCGCTGATCATCATGCCGTTCGGGTCGTTCGCGTCGTAGCAGCGTCCCGCCCGCAATGGCATCTTTCCCGAACGACAGATGTCCGCCGAGAGCACCTGGACCAGCGTGAACTGCTCCCTGGCCCCCAGGCGAAGCTGCGCCGGGAACCGAAGCTCGGGAAACACCGTCTGGACGCCGGGGATCGTTCTCGCCTCCTCCAGAAACCGCGAGTCCAACGGGGGAGCGTTGGGGTCGTTCGCACCGGCCCGAGCCCCCCGCCGACCGCCTCGACGAGGACCGTCGGGATCGTCCCGCCCGCGAAAGCGAGGACCGCCGCCCTGGCGTGGCGACGAGACCACGATGTCGTACAGGATGTCCACCTTGTTGAACTGGTCGGTGATGTTCCGCTGAACGCCCTGTCCGAACGCGAACATGCAGACCAGCGCCCCGATCCCGATCACCACGCCGGCGGTGGTGAGAACCGTGCGCAGCTTCTTCTTCCAAAGATTCGCACACGCCTGCTCGATGTAATCCGAAATCCGCATAGGTGCCGGGAATCATACACGTCGGTGAGAATCGGATCAAGCGGTGTCGGCTTACAGGCATGCCACTTGTTCGCGACCGCCATTGACACCGGCCGAAGCGACGACTATGATGAACTTCGATTCTGACTGACAGAGCGAACAGGGTTGCAGTCCTGGAGACACGGCATGCTCGAATTCGATCGCATCACGTTCGACCCGAACGTGATGGGAGGCAGAGCGTGCACTCGCGGCATGCGCGTTCCGGTTTCCCTCATCGTCAACCTGGTCGCCAACGTCACGAGCACGGAGAACATCACCCAGGCATATCCCTACATCGAGCCGGAGGACATTCGCCAGTCGCTCCAGTATGCGGCATGGTTGACGCAGGAAACGATTCATCCGCTGGAGTCGACGTCCCCATGAAGTTCCTCGCGGACATGGGCATTTCTCAGCCTCATCCGGTTTTCGCGTGCTTCCATGGCCTTTGGGGACGCCGTCCCCAACCCCCTGGGATTTTTCGCTTTGCGCCAGAAACATGGCATGGGCGAAGGCGACGTCCCACAAAGGCAACGTCGCCCATGTCCCTGGACCGTGGCGGCGATCGGGTTGCTTCCCAGCAGAGCCCTATCCTCCGCCGCGGCGTATGGAATATACCT
>CALEZT010000042.1 GCA_937927975.1 uncultured Phycisphaerales bacterium | reverse complement strand
AACTCCTTTTGTTTCAAGCACGTAGAGAGGTGTAGCATTATGAAACCGGTTCCGGAGACGCCATGAGCAAGAGACTTCATATTGCTGTGATCGTTGGCTTGTGTCTGATTCTTCAACTCGGCGCTTTGGCGAATGACGACCTGCGGGTGCTGCGCGAGATGCCCGATGGCTCGGCCCCAGGCCAGATGGTGTCGCGGCATCTGCTTCGCCAGGCCAAGCCGTTGTTCGAGCAGTGGCGAGGGCAGTATGAGCAGCGCAAGACGCCCGAGCAGATCGCGACGTATCAGAAGACCCTCCGGGAGCAGTTCATTCAAGCGCTTGGAGGTCTGCCCGAGCGGACGCCGCTGAATCCGAAGGTCACCGGCGTCGTTGCTCGTGACGGGTACAGGGTCGAGAAGGTTATCTTCGAGAGCCTGCCTGGCTGCTATGTCACGTCTTTGCTCTTTCTGCCCGACGCAAGTCGGCATGCATCCCCGTTCCCGGGAGTTCTCGTGCCGTGCGGCCACGCGGGCGAGGCCAAGGCCTACGAAGAGTACCAGACGATGGGGGCCCTGCTGGCCCTCAACGGCATGGCGGCCCTGGTCTTCGATCCCATCGACCAGGGCGAGCGAAGCCAGGACCCTTCGTTGCTGCCGAGGATCTGGGGCACCAGCGCCCACACGATGCTCGGGGTCGGCAGCATTCTGCTGGGCCGCAACACCGCTCGCTTCGAGATCTGGGACGCCATGCGGGCGATCGACTATCTGCAATCGCGGCCCGAGATCGACCCCAAGCGGATCGGCTGCACCGGCAACAGCGGTGGCGGCACGCAGACCTCCCACTTGATGGCTCTGGACGATCGTATCCAGGCCGCAGCCGTGAGTTGCTACATCACGAGCTTCGAGGCCCTGCTCTCGACCATCGGGCCGCAGGACGCAGAGCAGAACGTCTTTGGGCAACTGGCGTTCGGGATGGATCATGCCGATTACCTCATGATGAGGGCGCCGACGCCGATCCTGATCTGCGCCGCGACGCAGGACTTCTTCGACATCCAGGGGACCTGGACCTCTTTCCGGTACGCCAAACGCCTGTACACCCGGCTGGGCGTCGCCGAGCGGATCGGCCTGCTGGAGAACGACGCGACGCACAACTACAACAAGACTCAGCGGGAAGGCGTTGCGCGGTGGATGTCGCGCTGGCTGCTCGGCGTGGACAAGGCGATCGTCGAGCCCAGCATCACGCTGCTCAGCGTCGAGGAGGCCCGCTGCACGCCCGACGGCCAGGTGATGCGACTGGCAGGCGCGCGTTCGACGTACGATCTGAACCGGGATTTCGAGATGGAGCAGGCCGCCCGCCGCAAGCGGCTCTGGTCCACGACGCCTCTCTCCAATCGTATCGCACAGGTTCGTCGGCTTGCGGGGGTCCGGCCTCTCGCCGAATTGCCTGAGCCCACGTTGGAGCTGCGAGACGCTGGGGATCGCGGCGGTTTCCGCGTCGAGAAGGCCCTCGTGACGGTCGAGGAGGGGCTCTATCTGCCGGGATTGGCGTTCTATCCGCAGGGTGAGCCCGCTGGAAACGTCGTGCTGTACGTTCACGAGAGCGGCAAAGAGGCCGATGCCGGTCTCGGCGGTCCGATCGAAAAGCTCGCCCAAGCGGGCCAAGTGGTCGCCGCCGTGGATGTTCGCGGCACGGGCGAAACCCAGGCCAAAGGCGGCTGGGGCGGCGATCTGTTCGGGCACGACACCAAGGACGCTTTCACCACGTACCTGTTGGGCCGTTCGTACGTGGGCATGCGGGCCGAGGACATTCTGGTCTGTGCCAGGGCTATCCGTGAACGGTCGTACGGGCCTGTCGATTTGGTGGCGGTCGGGCACGTGTGCGTGCCTGCATTGCACGCAGCGGCGCTGGAGCCGGAGCTGTTTGGCTCGGTTCGACTGGTTGGCGGGCTTGTCTCCTGGGCCGATGTAGTCGAGCGGGGGCAATCTCGCGGCCAACTGGCGAACGTCGTACATGGTGCGCTGGCTGAATACGATCTGCCCGACCTGGTCAACAACCTGGGAGATCGGCTGACGGTCGAGAAGCCGGTCAACGCGCTGGGGCAATAGGGCGACGCATGCGTCGCCCCTACGAACGAAATACGGTGAAGACCGACCACGCGCCGACGACGAGGAAGGCCGCGAAGGCGACCCAGAGCATGACGTCCGAAAGCCGGCTGGGACGCAGATTCGGGTCGCTCTCGCGGTAGCGGAAGTACAGCGACGCGCCCCCGAGCAGGGGGAGCATGATCGACTGAGCGATTCCGCAGACGACGATCATCATGGCCGGGGCGCGGACGAAGACGTACAGCACCAGGGCGATGAACGGCCAGACTGCGCTGACCCTTCGCGTCCAGAGCGCGCGGGCGGCCTCGGAGGCGTCGGTGAAGCCGTAGAGGCCCAGGCCGTCGGCGACCATGCGCGAGTTGCCCGCGGCGGCGACGAACAGCGTCGAGTACAGGACCGCGAAGGCCCCGCACAGGAACAACGGCTGCGCCAGCGGGCCGAAAACCGGGATGTACATCGCCGCCAGCGTTCGCACCATGTCGCGACCTTCGGGGTTGAGCCCGACGCGGCCGAGCACCGCCGCGCCCAGCAGGTAGAAGGCCAGAGTCGCAAGGGTGTAGACCACCATCGAGCTCCAGGCGTCGATACGCAGCACGCGAATCCAGCCTCGGGCCCGTTCGGTCCACGCGGCGGTGCCGTCGCGAGGGCCGGTGCAGCGGGCGTAGCCTTTCTCCAGGCACCAGTAAGGGTACATGATCAGCTCGGAGGCCCCGATGCCGATGATGCCGAAGGCGCCAAGTGCGGTGCGGACCGGGTTGCCGCCTGCGGGACCGGCGGGGGGAAGTTGAAAGCTCAATCCCGCGGCCAACTCCTGCGCCGAGACCGCCCACTGCTCCTTCATCTGGAGAGCCACGAGCGTCAGGATGGTTGCGAGCGTGAAGACCGCGACGAGGGCGGTGGCGACGAACTGGATGACGCGATATCGACCGACATAGAGCAGCAGCGACGTCACGGCTGCCAGGACGGTGGCCCAGAGGTAGGGATCATGCGGCTCGCGACGTCCCGCGAGTTGATTGCTCAGGGTGGCGATTTCCTCCTGCAATTCCACGGCGCGGGAAGTCTCCCCGCCGCGGGCTTCGATCAGCCTGAGCTCGATGCGATCCTGCGTGAGTCGGTCCTGGAGGCGGTTGTACTCAGAACCCGAGGCGGTCAAGGGCCAGGTCATCGCGAGCGTCTGGCCGACGCCGCCGAGGATGCCCCCTTGCTGAAAGACGATCATGGCTGTCATGAAGGTCCAGTACCCGACCAGCCAGTTGACTCGAAGCTTCGGGCCCGGGACGTCGTTCAGGGCTTTGAGCGGGGTCCGGCCCCAGGTGATCGCGTGGCGGGCGAACTCGATCTGCGTCGAGACCTTGATGATGCACCCGATAACAATCAGCCACAGGAGCCAGAAACCGGCCTCGGCGCCGACCTTGGTGGTCAGGACCAGTTCGCCCGAGCCGACGATCGATCCGGCGATGATCATCCCCGGCCCGAGCTTTCTCAGGGTCCCGAGAAAGCCCCTGGGCGGGAGCTGGACGTCGCACCGACGATGATCTATAGGCTCGGACGCAGCCATATGATGACCGCCCGCGAGGAGGTTATGCCTGCGCCGTCCCGGCCTGTCCCGGGGCGTTCGCGGCCTTCAGCACGTCGTCTCGGAAGAGGAACCAGAACGCCGCCATCAGGACCGCGCTGATGGCCGTCAGGATGACCCAGATGGCGTTCCAGTTGGTGACGGTTTGCGCTACGCCGTCGATGAGTTTCTCGGCGGTGTACATTTCGATGAGGTTCACGTTGACGAAAGTGCCGACGAACATGCCGACGCCGAACAGGAGCAGGCCGACCAATCCCTGCGCCTGGGCCTTGATCTCCGGCGGGGCCTTCTTGTCGACGTAGACCTGGCCGCCGACGATGAGGAACCCGAAGATCGCGCCGTGGACAAGAATCGCGATGTAGTACATCCAGGTCTGACCGAGCACGCCGCCGGCCAGGAATGCGATGTATCGCACCAGGAGCATTCCCAGGCCTGCGGTGATCGCCCACTTGGCGCCGTAGCGCGTCAATGCGATCGGGACCAGGAGCATGATGAGGATTTCCGCGACTTGGCCCAGGTTCATCGTCGCGGTCACCTGTTTGAAGCCCTGGCTCATGAAGAACTGCGAGCCCAGCGAGAAGTACATCGTGAACGGAATCATCGCCAGCATGGAGATGAGCATGAAGAAGGCGAAATTGCCGCTCTTGAGAAGGCCCAGGGCCCGCAGGCCGAGGACGTCGATGATGGAAGCGGGCTTGCCCTTCGAGGGCGGAGGCGTGTTGGGCAGCGTGAAGGTGAGCAGGGCCGCCGCCAGAGCGGTGCCGGCGCCGCAGAACAACGGGATGCTCGTACCGTCGATCTTGGCGCCGTTGAAGAACTTATCGGCCACAAGACTGAACACACCCGCTGCGACCCAGCCGATCGATCCGAACACGCGGATCTGGGGGAATTTCTCCGACGGGGCATGCGCCATGGCCACCGCGGCGGTCAGGCTCCAGGTGGGCATGTAGCAGATCATCGCCAGCAGGAGGATCACGAACAGGGCGACCGGATTGCCGACCAACGCCGCGACCAGGAGAAGGCCGGCGCAGGCGAAGTTCAGAACCATCAGCACCTTCTGACTGGCGAAGTGACGATCGGCGATCATGCAGAAGATCGGGGAGACCAGGCTGCCCAGGGGCATGCTGCCAAGGATCAAGGCCTTCAAAGTCCCCGTGACGCCGATCTTGTCGAGGTAGCCCGCCAATTGCACGAACCACGCGGCGAACAGCATGTACTGGAGGAACATCATGGCGCTGAGGCGGATTCGAACGGTCAAAGGCATCGCGGTCATGGGCATCTCCTTCGCACAAAGTCACTCCCGAATCGGCGCATTCATTACGCAGACGGTCACACGCGGCCATCATACTGTCGTCGCCCCGGCAACGCCAGAGGGAAACTTCAAACCCGTTGACGTCGGCGGGGGGCGTCGTTAGGATAACCTGCGGCGAAGGGGCGGCACGATCAGGACGTACGCAATGCCGATGATGACATCAAGACGCAGACGACAGGTCCTTCGAGCCTTGGCCATTTCCATCGCGTCGGTGTTTGCGCTTGGGCCCGCCGATTCACTCGCGAGCCAATTCATTCTCCTGAACCGCACGCCGGGGGCGGGGTGGAGTCACGGCTTGCCGGTCAATGTCTCCGAGGAGGATTTTCAGGAGGTCAAAGCCCGTCTGCCGGACATGCCCGGCTCGACAGTCCGGATCGGGGTCGCGTACATCTTCAGCTACTTTCGGACTGCTGACGACGCGCCGCTTCTGGCCTCCCTGCGACGCGTGCTCGAACTGGCCGAGCGAACCGAGACGCCTGTGCTCATTCAGATCGACGGCGAGCAGTGGTGGGAGGGCCGCCCGGATCTGTGGAACTGGTGGGACCGGTCCCGACCGGGTTTCGACCCCGCCAATCGGGAGAACGTGGAATGGTCCGGCTGGACGCCCGACGACGCGATCAAGATCGCCTGGCGGAACTGGGGACGGCAGTTGCGCGTCCTTCCGCCTCCCAATCTGATGAGTCCCCGCTATCGCAAGGCCTGCCACGAGAAGATGGGGGTCGCGATTCCGATCGTGCTGGACTGGTGGAAGGCTTTGCCTGCGGATAAGAAGGACCTGCTCGTCGGAATCAAGCTTGGCTGGGAATCCTCAATCGGCGTGAACGCCTGGCACTACCCCCATGGCAACGCCTTGCTCGACGAGCCTGCGGACAAGGACCCGACTTCGGGTTTGAAGGCCGATGCGCCGCCCGCTCGAGGCGTGGCGCAGATCGGTTACGCCGCAGTCAGAACCGCGGGCCTTCGCGAGTCGGGTGAATTGACAGAGGCCGATCTGGCGGAGGTCGCAAGACATCACCTGGAGGACCTCTCTCGCCAGGCGGCTCAGTTGGGCGTGCCCAGAGACCGACTGTTCACCCACGGCGCGGGCTGGAAGGACGGCGAGTTGCTGTACCGAGCCGCGGTGAATCCGTTCAGTTGCCCCGGCTGGAGCTTCTACAAACATGCGGGCGATCCCACCAAGGACGCTGGCGTGCAGGAGGCATTGAAATGCAGCGACGCCCCCTGGTGGGCCGCGACCGAATGGCTTTCTCCCGGGCCTCGCGAGGTCGAGCCTTGGCGACATGCCTTGGAGACCACGCTGAGCGATCGTCGCTGCCGATACGTGTGCATCTACAACTGGGAGGGCATTCGCGACAGTGAGCCGATTCTGGAGGCGATTCGCCAAGTGGTTGCGGCGGGCGTCGATCCGCGGCAATAGACCGGCCTGGATCTGCGTCTTTCCCATTTGAATGCCCCGGCGGGTTGTCGAAGCAGAGTCGGGACGCAGGACAATCGAAAGGACTGTCATGAATAAGCATCTGTTGCTGTCGGTGGTCTGGCTGGTTTCGTCGTTTGCAGGTTCGGCCGTCTCGACGGCCGAGGACGCGGACCGCATCCAGCCGTGGTCGGAGAACCCTCGCTACTGGCAGTACAAGGGCAAGCCCGTGCTGCTGCTCGGGGGGAGCAAGGACGACAACTTGTTCCAGATCCCCGACCTCAAGGAGCATCTCGACGAGATGGCCGCCGTGGGCGCCAATTACATCCGCAACACGATGAGCGACCGGCCGGACAAGGGGTTCGAAGTCTATCCGTTCGCGAAACGCCCCGACGGCAAGTACGATCTGGAGCAATGGAACGACGAGTACTGGCAGCGGTTCGAGAATATGCTCCGCTGGACCGCCGAGCGGGACATCATCGTCCAGATCGAGGTCTGGGACCGGTTCGACCACTCCACGAAGAATTGGGAGCCGCACCCTTACAATCCGAAGAACAACGTCAACTACACCTATGAGCAGTCGGGCTTCGCGGAGCATTACCCCGATCACCCCGGCGCCAACAGGCAACCATTCTTCTTCACGACGCCCAAACAGCGAAACAACACGGTCGTCTTCCCATACCAGCAGCGATTCGTCGACAAGATACTGTCGTATTCGCTGAAGCATGACCATGTGCTGTATTGCATGGACAACGAGACCTCCGCCGAGGAGGCGTGGGGTGCGTTCTGGGCCCAGCACATTCGTCGACGCGCGACGGAGGCGGGCAAGAAGGTCTGCGTGACGGAAATGTGGGACGCATGGGACCTGAAGTCCGACGAGCACAAGCGGACGCTCGATCATCCCGAGCGGTATGACTTCGCAGACGTCTCCCAGAACAACCAGCAGAAAGGCCAGACGCACTGGGACAACTTCCAGTGGGTTCGGACGCGCATCACCGGACAGCCTCGCCCGCTGAACACGACCAAGACCTACGGCGCCGACGGCGGCCGCTTCGGCAACAACCGCGACGGCGTCGAGCGGTTCTGGCGTCACGTCATCGGCGGGGCGGCGTCGGCGCGATTCCATCGGCCGGATTCGGGCCTGGGGCTCTCCGAGCCCGCGAAGGCCGCCATCCAGGCCGCCCGCAAGCTGGAATCGGTCATCAAGCTGTGGGACGTGGAGCCCGCCAACCGGTTGCTCAGCGATCGGGCGGAGAACGAGGCCTACCTGGCCGCCCGTCCCGGCGTGGCCTATGCGTTGTACTTCACCGACGGCGGCTCCGTCGGCCTGAACCTGAAGGACGCGCCGGGCCGGTTCGAGGTCCGTTGGATCGACATCGCGACCGGCCAGTGGGGCAAGCGAGAAACGCTTTCTGGCGGCGGCGTGGCGACCATAACGGCACCCGCCAAGGGGCACTGGACCGCGGCCATCGTGGGCGCCGCAGGCGCCGGGCCCGGGCGATAGGGTCTTGCATCTTCTGCGAACACAATCAGCACAAGCAAGAAGGGAAATGGAATGAAAGCCGGCTCAGTTTATCTTCTGGCGGTCCTGTCGTCGTTTGCTGGTCACGTGGTCGATGTGGCCTATGGCTCCCCTACGGAGAAAGTCGCGGACCGTGTGCGCCTGATCATCGAGACCGACGCCGGGGGCGACCCGGATGACGAGCAGTCGCTGGTGCGGTTCCTTCTGTATGCCAACGAGTGGGACGTGGAAGGAATCATCGCGAATCGGCCGCAGACGCGCCGGCCCGAGAACAAGAACCCCGCAGACACCGGCCTGGACGTGGTTCGACGGCTGCTCGACGCCTACGGCCAGTGCCGGCCGAACCTCGCGCGGCACGATCCGAGGTACCCCGAGAAGGAGTTCCTCTGGCGGCGCACCGTGGCCGGCTACAACGACACCGAGGAGGCGGTGAATCTGATCCTTGCGGCGGTGGACAAGGACGATCCGCGTCCGCTATGGTATTCGGACTGGGGCACCGACCACGGCGCGGCCGCGAACAACCTCAGGCGGGCGCTCGACCGCGTCCTGCGCGAGCGGGGGCCCGAGGGCTACGCCCGATTCAAGTCCAGGCTGCGACTGTCTTCGTATGACAGGTTCGGCGAGCATACGACGACCCTCGCGCCGCCGTTTCCGATCTGGGTGAACACGTTTCAGCCCGAGATCGACGGCAAACGATGGTATCACCGCTTCTCCGCATTGACCGCCCGCGCCGGCGGGTCCGATCTCGTCCGGGACGTGCTCACCGACCATGGTCCGCTGGGCACGCTGTATCCGACCGCGACGACCCACTGGGGCAAGGAGGGCGACACGATGACGTTCCTCTACCTGGTTCCCGCCGGTATGAACGACCCGAACGAGCCGCGCTGGGGCAGTTGGGCCGGTCGCTACGGGCCCAATGAAGACTTCCCTGGAAAACCCTATTACTGGGCCAATCAGGCGGACTCCTGGAAGGGGACCCGCGATCGCGACAATACGCTCGCGCGCTGGGCGGCGGATCTGCAAAACGATTTCCTCGCGAGACTGGACTGGTGCGTGAGGCCTCCGAGCGAGGCGAATCATGCTCCTCAGATTGTGCTCAATGGGGTGGAGGGAAAGGCAATTCTGCGGATCGCCGCCCGGCCGGGTCAGCAGGTGTCGTTCGACGCCGGCTCCTCGCGCGATCCCGACGGCGATCTGCTGGCCTTCGAGTGGTTTGTCTATCCGGAGGCCGGATCGTATTGGGGGCAGGCCGTGTTGCGCGACGCCTCTTCGACGACCGCGGTCCTGTCGGTTCCCGAGGACGCCGGGGGCGAGACCATCCACGTGGTCCTGGCCGTGCGTGACAGCGGGAATCCGCCCCTGGCGGCATACCGCCGGGCTGTTGTGCAGGTCGCTCACAGACACGATTGACAGGAATGGTGAGGTGTGACGATGCGATTCAATCCGCAAACGAGAGTGTGGACGAAGATCTGGGTGACGCTGCTGGTGTCGCAGGCCGCGGTGGGGGCAGGCCCTGCGACCGGGCCTTTGCGCGTGCATCCCCAGAACCCTCGCTACTTCGCCGACGGCGGTGGCCAAGCGATCCTCTTGACCGGCTCGCACACCTGGAACAGCCTCGTGGACATGGACAAGACCGACCCGCCTGCGCCGTTCGATTTCGACGCCTACCTTGCCTTCCTGCATCGCTACGATCACAACTTCATCCGCCTGTGGGCCTGGGACTCCACGACGTGGCACACCCAGGCCAATCGCAGTCTCGGGAAGGACTTCGCCCATCACTGTGCTCCCTTGCCCTGGGCCCGCACCGGTCCGGGCAACGCCCTCGACGGCAAACCCAAGTTCGACCTCACGAAATACGACCCCGAGTTCTTCAACCGCCTGCGGACGAGAGTCCGCGCCGCCGGCGAGCGGGGGATCTACGTCTCGGTGATGCTGTTCGAAGGCTGGGGCCTGCGCCACGGCAACCGACGCTCGGGCACTCCCGACGGCTGGGCCTATCGCAGCCATCCCTTCCACCCGGACAACAACATCAACGGGATTACGGGCGACGTCAACGGCGACGGCAACGTGTTGGAAGTGCATTCGCTGGCGAGTCCCGCCATCACATCTCTCCAGGAGGCGTATATCCGCAAGGTCGTGGATACGGTCAACGACCTGGACAACGTGCTCTTCGAAGTGTGCAACGAGGGCGGCGTGAAGGACTGGAACTGGTGGGTGGTCAAGACCGTCCAGGGCTACGAGCGGACGAAGCCCAAACAGCATCCGGTCGGCATCACGGGCCATGGCGGCGAGAAGACCGACACCATGCTGCTCAGCCCTGCCGACTGGATCTCGCCCGGCGGGCAGGACGGCTACCGCGATCCCGCCCCTGCCTGGAACGAGAAGAAGGTGAGCCTCCTCGACACCGACCACATCTGGGGCGTCGGCGGCAATCACCGCTGGGTCTGGCACAGCTTTCTGCGCGGACACAACCCGATCTTCATGGATCCCTACGACGGCAGCGTCCTTGGTGAGCGTTTCGATCCGAAGTTCGAGCCGCTGCGACGCAACATGGGCTATGCGCTGCGTCTGGCGAGGAAGGTGAATCTGGCCGCGATGACGCCGCGGCCGGAACTGGCCTCGACGAAATTTTGCCTGGCCGACCCGGGGCGGGAGTACCTGGTCTATCTGTCCGAGGGAGGCGAAGCGACGGTGGATTTGTCGGCGGCCCAGGGGACGCTCTCGGTCGAATGGCTCAACCCCGCCGACGGCGCGACTACGCCGGGCGAGACCGCATCCGGCGGCGAGAAGCGGACATTCAAGGCTCCCTTCAGCGGCGATGCCGTTCTTTGCATTCAGAGGAATCCGTAGCGAACACGCGAATGACTCACGACAACCCAAGATTCCTTCGCTCAGTCCCGACGACGTCGAGTGGGCCAAGACCGTGGCCGCCAGGATTCGCATGGACAGAGCCTGCGAGGTCCGTGTTGACAAGAGGCGGTCCGTTCGATAGGCTCTTGGGCCGATACGCAAGATTCAACCAATGGAGGACCCCATGAAATCCCGCATCGTGTGTGTTGCCGCAGTTTGTACGGTTCTGTCGTGCGTCCTGGCGTCGCAGGCCGAGATCCAGGTGGCGATCGATCGCCAGGGCAGCGATTCCGCGTCGGCTGCGTTCAAGTTCGCCGATGTCCCCCCGGCGTCGCAGAACGACGCGGCCTCCAAGGCCGCGTTCACGCTCGTGGACGGGCGACGGGATCGCAACGGCGGCGACCTGACCGTGCTCCACGACGGCAAACTCCCCGGCGAGGAGGATCAGCCCGCCGCGAATTTCTTTTTCAACGCCGGGACCGAGGGCGGCCGGATCGTCGTGGACCTGGGCAGCGCGATCGACGTCAAGCAGGTGAACACGTACTCCTGGCATCCCGGCGAGCGGGGCCCACAAGTGTATGACCTCTACGTGGCCGACGGGAGCGCCGCGGGCTTCGATTCCCAGCCCAAGAAAGGGACCGATCCGCAAACGTGCGGCTGGAAGCGGATCGCGCAAGTCGATACTCGTCCCAAGCAAGGCGAGGTTGGCGGGCAGTATGGCGTGAGCGTCTCGGATTCCGCGGGCCTCCTCGGCAAGTACCGGTATCTGCTGTTCGACGTCTTCCGCACCGACAACGGCAGTCCGTTCGGGCAGACGTTCTTCAGCGAGATCGACGTGGTGGACGCGACGACCCCGCCGGAGCCGGTGGGGACGGGGAAGGCCCTTGGCGAGGGTCGCAGGGAGATCGTCGAGGCCGAAGATGGGAAGTACCAGATCACCATCGATACGACCGAAACGCCCGATCTGGCGGAGTGGGCGACGAAGGAACTGGCTCCGGTCGTGAAGGAATGGTATCCCAAGCTGGTCAAGATGCTGCCCAGCGAAGGCTATGAGGCGCCGACGCGATTGAGCATCACGTTCATCGCGGACATGCAGGGCGTCGCCAACGCCGGCGGGACCCGCATCCGCTGCGCCGCGCCCTGGTTCCGCCAAAACCTCAAAGGCGAGGCCAAAGGCGCGATCGTGCATGAAATGGCTCACGTCGTGCAGAACTACGGCATCGCCCGACGGAACAATCCCAACGCGACCCGCACCCCTGGCTGGCTGGTCGAGGGCATCTGCGACTACATCCGCTGGTTCCTGTACGAGCCCGAAACCCGCGGCGCCGAGATCACCGCTCGCAACCTCGCGCGGGCCCAGTACGACGGCAACTACCGCATCAGCGGCAACTTCCTGAACTGGGTGACCAATATGTACGACAAGGAGATCGTCGCCAAGCTCAACGCCGCAGCCCGCGAGGGCAGGTACAGCGAGGATCTGTGGAAGGACGCCACCGGCAAGACCGTTCAGGAACTGGGCGCCGAGTGGAAGGCCGCTCTGGAGAAACAGATCGCAGAGGCCGCGGCACAAGCTGCGAGGATGAACACCCTCACGGACGAGGAGAAGGCCGCCGGCTGGAAGCTCCTGTTCAACGGCAAGGATCTCGAAGGCTGGCACAATTTCCGTCGCCAGGACATCCGTCCCGGCTGGAAGGTTCAGGACGGCGTACTGATCTGCGCCGATCCTCGCGACGCGGGCGACCTTTGCACGAACGACCAGTTCGACTGGTTCGAGCTGCATCTCGAATACAACATCTCGCCGGCCGGCAACAGCGGAATCATGTACCACGTCACGGATGAGGCTCGTTCCGCCTGGGCGACCGGTCCCGAGTTCCAGCTCGAGGACAATGCCGCCGCGGCCGACCCCGTTCGTTGCGGCTGGCTCTACGCCCTCTATCAGCCGCCGATCGACCCGAGCACCGGCAAGACGCTCGATGCGACCAAGCCCGCAGGCCAGTGGAACCAGATCCGCCTGGTCATCAGTCCCGACAAGTGCGAACACGTCATCAACGGCGTGACCTATTTCACATACGTCCTGGGCAGCGAAGATTTCAAGGAGCGGGTGGCCAAGAGCAAGTTCTCGCGGATGCCGCTGTTCGCCAAGTCCGGCAAGGGCTACATCGCCCTCCAGGGCGACCACGGCCAGGTCTCGTTCCGCAACGTCAAGATCCGACCGATCCAGTGAGAAAACCCGAATATCGAAATCCGAAATTCGAAACAGGCACGAATGACCGAAAGCCAAATGACCGAAACGAAGCGCCGAAGGGCGACAGCGTTTCGGCCATTTGAGTTTTGTACTCTCAGAAGCGAAAGGGGAAGAAGGCCGGGTTGAGCCTTCTTCCCCTTGTGCGTTTCTGTCTTGGCATCCTCTTGCTGCTATCTTCTTCCTCGGAACCGTCCGCTGAGGACTGCATCGGCCCGGCGATTGACCTCATCCGAGATATTCATGTCCCGGATCTTCTGGGCGAGCTCCCTTGTGGCCTGCCTGTCGGTCATTCGGCCTGCCAGATCGACCATTGCCAGAGCGGCCTCGGTCTTGAAGGCATCATTCTTGAGCAGTTCCTGGAGTCGCTCGATGGCCTTGGGACTGGGCAGCGCGCCCAGCGTGGCGATCGCCTGTCTCTTCTCGTCGTCGCGACGGGCCTTGTCGAACGCGGCCAGGCACAACGCGACCCGCTGCTCCACCGGAGCCGACTCGCTGACGCCGATCAGCCGCAGCGCGCCGCGGACCGCCAGGACGTAGTGGGTCAGCGAGGTCTGGGGTTTCGAGGCGAGGGCGACCAGTGTCTCGACGGCCTCGAAACTCGGCCAGTTGGATAAGGTCCGAATGCCGGCGTCGGACAGCGCCTCGTCCGGCGACTGGGCCGCGTCGCACACGACCGCCAGGGCGGCGATTGTGCCGGAGGCGTCCAGAGCGGTCAGCATCGTGATCCGCGCGCCTGCGTCGGCCGTCTTCATCCGATCGATCACCGCCTGTGCCGCGACGTCCTTGTCCTTCGCTGCGGACAGGACCGCCCGCAGAGCCGCTGCGCCGCTGTCACGAGGTCCGCCGGCTTTCGCCTTGGCGACCAGATCCGCCAGCGTCGCCGCATCGACCGTATCGGCTACGTCCGCCATCGCGGCGAACGCCGCGCGGGAGATCTGCTCGTCCGCGTCGGAGGCATAGCCGAGCAGGGTTTCCGCCGTGCCCGCCGCGCGTCGTTTGCCCAGCACGCCTATCGCGACCACGCGGGCATTGGTCTGGCCTGCCGCTGCCCAGGCGGCGAGGGCATCTTCCACGCGCGGACCGGCCATCATCGCCAGGCCTTCGCGAGCGGCTCTCTGCGTCGCGCCCGAGCCGGCGACCGCGACCTGCAGGAGGGCCTCGGCGCCGTCGTCGGTCCCGACCTTGGTCAGCGCTTCGATCGCGGCCAGACGCACCGCGTCTTCGCTGCTGTCCAGGACTCTCTTGACCGGCTCGACCGAGGACAGGTCGCCCCGATCGCCAATCAGTCCGAGGACCTGGACCTGCGACTGCGGATCCAGGTCGGACAGCAAAGCCGTCAAGGCCCGCGTCGGCGCCTTGCTGGGCGACACGCGGGCGGCGCCGACGACTGCGGCGCGGACCTTGGGATCCTTGTCCCGCATCCAGACGCGGATCTGCTCAGCTTCCTTGAGCGGGTTGCAGGCGATCAGGCCCACGATCGCGGCGGCGCGGATGTTGAAGGGGTTGAAGTCCGGGTTCTCCTGGGCGAAGGAAGTCGCGCCCTCATAGAGTCCCCCATAGATCTCCGATGCGGCCGCAAGATCGTTCTTGCGGACCATCTCTTGTGCGACGTCGATCAGACCCTGGGCGGCCTTCATATACAGCGGGCTGATGGGCATCTCGAAGACGCCGAAGAGAGCCCGGGCGCCGTCCTCGCCCCCGATATCGGCCAGAGCGGTGACCGCGGCCGACGCCACTGCGGGTTCCCTATCGCCCAGAGCGTTCTGCAGCGGGTACACTGCGATTCTGGCCCCTCGGCTTCCCAATGCGTTGATCAGGCCGATCTTCCACTTGGCGTCCTTGGCCTCGGCCAGGGCCTTGAGCAGGGCGTCCGTCGCGCTCGGGTCGGGGTTCTTCTCCAAGGCCCGGCGGGCGAAGTCCCGCAGGTGCTCGTCCGGATCGGTCATCAGTTTCGCCAGACAGGGCACCGATTCCCCTTTGCCGATCCGCTCGAGTTGGAGCACGATCCAGTGGCGAACCGTCCTGTCCAGGTCCGTGCGATCGACGTTTTTCGCGAGGACCTTGGCCAGCGCTTCCCGCTCGATCTCCGCGCCGGGACGGGCTGCGTGGGAGCCCATATCCTGGAGCAGGATCTGGGGTGCGTAGCGAGAGCCCGCGTTCTGCGCGGACATCAGAGGCAGCAGGTGATCGAACGCCTTTTGATAGGCTTCGGTCAACTGGGCCGCGTTGCGCGCAGGGGCCTGGGCCCTGCCGCACAATTGGTTGATCAGTTCGTCCGTGCTCTGGGCGACTGCGGAAGTCGCCATCACGGACAAAGCCAGCGTCGCCATCGCGACGACCGATATTCTCAAGAGGCTGCGTGTCATTTCTCTTTCCTCTTCAATCATGTGCAGATTCACTTGGGTCCCCATGGTCGGGCCCATCTCACAACACGTACGGGGCCCGACGCGGCCGATCATACCAACGCTCGGCCGCGGGGTCGTCGAGGATCTTCTCTTCGATCGGGTCCCACTTGATCGGACGACCCAGCCGCTCGGCGATGCCGCTGAGGTGGCAGATCGTCGCGGTGCGATGACCGATCTCCGCGGGGCAGATCGGCTGCTTGCGGGTGCGGATGCCTTCGAGCCAGTTGCCGTCGTGGTCGCGGGATTCGTATAGGTGGATCTCGCTGGGCAGCAGCGGCGCCTTGGCCAACTCCACGGGGATCGTGTCGAGCCGATCGCCGCGACTGACCATGACCTCGCCCTGCGTGCCGATGAACTGGATCATGTGGCCGCCGCGAATCGGATGGTCGCGGAGGACCTTCGTGCCGTCGGCGTAGTAATGGGTCTGATGTTTGTAGCCGCCCCAGCCCTTGGGGACGAATTTCACCGGGCCGGAGTCGTCCATCCCCAGAGCCCACTGGATGATGTCGAAGTGGTGGGCGCCCCAGTCGCCGTTCTTGCGGGAGCCGTACTCCCAGAACCGCCGCCATCCGCCGCCGAAGTCGGCCTTGACGCGTTCGGCGTTGTAGGGATACCACGGAGTGGGGCCCAGCCAGCGGTCATAGTCGAACCCTTCGGGGATCGGCTCTTCCGCCAGCGTTGTCGGCGGGGCGAATTGTCCCAGGCTCGCGTAGATGGTGTGCACCTTGCCGATCCATCCATTGCGGACGATCTCGCAGGCCCTGCGGAAAGCCCGCTCCGAACGCTGCTGCGATCCGACCTGGAAGATCGTGCTGTACTGCTTGCAGGCGTCGCTCATCAGACGCCCTTCGCGGATCGTCAGCGTCATGGGCTTCTGGCAGAGCACGTCTTTGCCCGCTTTGATGGCCGCCAAACAGCACATCGCGTGCCAGTGGTCGGGCGTCATCACCATCACGGCGTCGATGTCCGCTCGGGCGCAAAGCTCTTCGTATTCCAGGTATGCGTCGCAGCCCTTGTAGGTGCCGCTTTCGGTCTGGCCTGCATAGGCCCTCTCCGCCTGGCTCTTGGCGTTCTCCCGTTTGGTCCGGTCCACGTCGCAGACCGCCAGGACCTGCACGTCCCTGCGGTTGAGCATTCCGCGGAAGTGCCCGCCCATCTGCAGGCCCATGCCGATCATGCCCATGGTGATGCGATTGCTGGGCGCAGCGGCCCCGAAGACGGTCGAGGGCACGAGGGCCGGCCACGCCGCAGCGGCGCCGACCGCGGCGGCGCCGTGGAGCAGAAAGCTGCGGCGGCTGAGATTTCGGTTCTTCATCATCGATCAGGTCTCCTTATTGCCAATGATCCGTTTCGATCCTGAGCAGATTGCAGGCGTTCACTCTATCCGCTTGTCCGCAGGTTGTCCACAAGGGGCCTGCGGTTCCCGTTGACAGGCAAGACGACTGAGGACCATGGGAAATTGCCCGCCGGTCGCAATTCGTGAGATTGTATTGTTGTGGCGTGGATTGCGGGCAATCGCATCATCGTCAAGGACCAGGAGACGGTCACGATGCTGACGATCAACTGAGGCAGTCAGCGACCGGCCATGGATTCCGCTTGTTCGAAGATGCGTGCGATCTCGCGGACGAGGGGCTCCAGCCTTGCGAAGTACTCGGTTTGTGAATATCGGGACTTGGCGTCCCGCAGTTCGATGATCTGGAGTTCGAGCCGATCCCGTTTGGCTCGCAGGTCCGACGGCATCGCGGCTTCCGTTTCGCTGTGCACGAGATGGAGCTGGTGGGCCCGGTAGCCGTCGAGGGACGCGCCGTCCCGGGCCCTCTGCACCGGTCGAATGCCGCGAAACCACTCGGCGGGCGTGCCCAGGGCATCGCCATTGTCGTCGAGCAGGGCGTGCTCGGTCGCGAGGCGACCGGCTGCGGTATAGAATGCGCCCACGGCGTGCGACGCGGTGAGATACGCTTCGAGCAGAGAGGTCTGGCCGTCCTTGTCGAGGTCCGCCTGCGGCTGCGCGATCGCTTCTGCGAGGTACTGGCCGAAACGCGCGAAGTTGTGCTCGAAGCCGCTCTTGGTCGCGGTGATGACCACTCGGCCGGGGGCCGAGAGTTCCTTCAGGAACGGCCCGCTCGCGGAGGCTGTGTTGATCACCGCGATGGGTCTGTCTACCGGTTTCAGCCAGTCGGCCACATCGCCAGCGGAGACGTCGGGTCCGCGAAGATTGAACCGCGCCACCCGCCCATCAAAGGTGCCATGGCCGATCAGGACCAGCCACAGCGGGGCGGCGGATTTCCGAGCCTGCTTCACCAGCGTCTCCTGGAGTCGGGTGCGATCGGATGCGTCCTCGCTCGGGTCCAGGCCGATGCCGACGAATTCGGCATTCCCTCTTCCACAAGCCTCTTTCCACAGATCGGCCCAGCGAACGAACTGCGGCGCATATTCCGGCGTACCGGCGGCGCCCACAACGACGATCACCGTCCCAGACGCAGCGAAAGACGGTGTGAAGACGGGGTCCACCGACTCCGTGCCCGGAGAACCAATCAATAAGGTCAATAAGGTCAATAAGGTCCTCACGGCAGTCCTTTCCAGCGACGAAACCCCCACTCGGCGACGAGGCAACTCAGAGCGAATAGGAACACCGCAGGCACCACCCCAGGCAGATCCCACAAGGGTCGGACCCAGACCTCGCTGACCGGGGCCTCCCGTTGCGGCAGATCGCGCGCGAAACGGTTCAACTCATCCAGCTCCACGACGCGTCCCCCGGTCTGGCGGGCGATTCGTTCAAGCAAGGCCCGATTGGGTCGGATGGAGGCGAACTCGCGTCCCTCCAGATCGACCGACCATCCGGTCTCGGCCTCGCCCAGCCTGTCGCCTGTGGCGTCGCCGGCGGTGACGTGAGCGTAATAGCCGCCGCTGGTCCGCGGGACATAGATCGCCTCGAATTGACCGCTCTCGGAGTCCGAGGGCACAGCGGTCAATCGGACCGAGCTTCCGTCGGGTTCGAGCACTTCCATCGAGATCGAGACGTTGTCCATCGGTTCGAACGCTTTGTCGCGGACGCGGACCTGCAGCACGACAGGCTGGTTGGACTCTGCGAGTTTGTGGTGGGCCTGGAGCGAGACCCTCGCAGGCACATCGGCGATCAGCCATCGCAGGGTCTGACGCCAGAACTTGTCCATGTCCTCGCGCATCTGGGCGTTCTGCATGCCCCATCGCCAGACGTCGCCGATGACCAGGGCGGCCGAGCGGCCGTTGCCGACCTGTTGTGCGATCAGGCCGGGGAGTTCCTGGGAGTCTTTCGCGTCGACCGTGGCGACGACCCTCGCGCCGGGTTTGACGGCCCGCGTCCGGTTCACCACGTGAAACTCCGGCATCTCCACGAGCCGCTGTTGTTCGTCCTTTTCGTTGTCGCGAAGTCTCGCCCAGGGTTGAAGCCATCCCTCGCGGGTGAGGCTCAGTCTGGCGCCCAGGCTGCTCTTGGCCGCGGGCATGGGGTCCAGGTAGACCGGCACGATGCTCGCGATGGGCGTACGCTGATAGTCGCCTTTCTGAAACGATTCCTTGCCGCCGAGCATGAGGAAGCCGCCGCCTCGCTGCGTGACGTACCGGCGGATCAGGTCCATCTGGTCGCGGGAGAAGAACGTCGCCTCGATGTCGTCGAGGATGATCGCGTGATATTCGAACAACTCTTCCGCGGTCTTGGGGAACCCCTCGCGAAGCTCGGTTCCGTCGAGGGTGTTCAATCGCACGAGGACGGGTTGATCGTATTGCTCGACCTGCTCTTTGTCCTGCACGTCGAAGCCGCGATAGAACGGGTTGCTCGTCTCGCCGACTCGACCTCGCCAGTCGTATTTCGGCTCGCGTTTGGCGACGCGGATCAGCGCGACCAGTTGCACCTGCTCGTCCTCTTCGAGGGCTCGCTTGAGGAACTTGAAGTCCCAGTTGGGTCGGCCCGACACGTACAGGATGCGATAGGGCCCTTTGCCGCGATCCACGACGATCGTGCGATTGTTGTTGGCGAGCGTCGCCTCCGAAGTCCGATCGGGGTTGTCGGAGGCTTCGAACTGCGTCCTGTCGGCGATGCGAAGACGATAGAACAGAACGCCGCTGCGATCCGGACGCAGACGAAAGCGGAAGGACTGTCTGTCATCGTTGCGGCCGGGCATCCATTGTTGCTGTTCGACAACTCTGCCGGCGCCGTCGAGCAACTCGATCGCCGCGGTCCCGCCTGCGAATCCGACGGCCTCCGCGTCGACCTGGATCGTCACCGGCGCGTCTTCAAAGGACGTCTGACTGACGGTCACGTTCGCCAGGGCCAGATCTCCGTGCGGTCGGTCTTTCCCGATTACGACCGGATACACCGGCCCCAGACCCATGAGGTCAGGCAGTTGCTGGCCGATATCGGTGGCACAGCCATCGGTAAACAGGAGCACGCCCGCCAGGGGCCTTTCCTTGTACCGCTCGGCCAAGGTTCGCAGAACTGCGCCGAGCGACGTGGCTACGCCGTCGAACGTCAGGTCGGAAAAGTCCGGCGTGCGGCGCAGTCGCGAATCGAACAGGTATTGGCGGATCTGGAATGCGCCGCCCAGCGAGGAGAGCCAACCGTCCTGGCCGGTTTCAAGCGTTTGGCGAAGGATTTCTCCGCGAGTTGGTGAGTCCCTCTCGTCGCGGATGCCCATGCCGCTGCTGTTGTCCGCCGCGACCACCACGATATTGGCCCCCGAGACGGCCCGCCTGCCGCTCCAGATCGGTTCAATCAGACAGAAAGCCAGCGCCGCGATCCCCAGGAGTTTGAGGGCCAACGCGATTCGCGGAACCGGTCCGGCAGCAGGACTGCGCCGGTAGGACCACGTCAGCAGGAGCAGGGCCGCAAGGAGCCCGAAACCCGCCGGCCAAATCCAGTCATTGAAGGGGATCGCGATCGCTGCCAAGGGCATCATGGATTCCCCTGCCTGCCGAGGTTTTCGAAATAGGACCGCACGACCTCCGCGAAGCGATCGGGCACCGGGTCGCGGTCGATCGGGACCAGGGCCTCGTCCGATTGGAGCTGGGCCAGTCTCTCGGTCACGCGGTGTCGCAACTCCGTCAGCGGGTCCATGATCTGGCTCCTGACCAGGTCCCATTGGGGTTCCTTGCCATGACGTTTGAATTCCGCTCGCACCGTTCGGGCGCGTTCCCAGACGCGCGCCGCTTCCTCGCGAAGATCCCGTTCGGGAAGCATGTCCTCGACGTCGCGGAGCCGGTCCGACCACGCGAGGAAGTCTTCACCGGTGAAGGGGCCTCGCTGCCCCTGATCGTCCCAAGGGCTCTCGGTTCGCAGACCGCCCCGGCCGGTTGGATCGGTTCGGCTGTCCTCGTTGTCGCGAGCCTGGCCGCGACGAGAATCCTGTGGCTGCCCGCCATCCTGCGATGGGCGGCCTTGCCGGGCCTGCTGCGGTTCTCCATCGCGAGGGGCGCCCTCCGCACGAGCCTGCTCCTGTCCCTGGGCCTCCGGCGTGGGATTGTCCCTGTCTCCGGGTTGGGCATTGGCTTGTCTGCCGGTTGCATCGGCCGGCTGATTGGCGTCGGCGGATCGGGGTCGTCGGGCGCCGGTGGCCTGGGCGGCTTCGTCATCCACTTCGCGAATCAGTTCGTCGAGCTGCTGCTGTGCCAGTCGCAGCGACTCAGCCTCGTCGCCCAACACATTGCCCGCGGCCTGCTCGACTCCCTCGCGAAGACTGTCGATGCCCTCGCCCGCTCGTCGTTCGACTTCCCTTGCCTGGGGGAGGAAATCCCGACGGAGCAGTTCGCCCGCGGCTTGGAGCGCCCGATCAAGGTTTTCCGTGCCCGTCTCGCGAAGGGTGTCGTAGAGCTTTCGGGACAGCAGCGGTTCCGAGACTTCCGCCTGTTCGCTGGTCTCCTTCATCTGGTCGACCAGTTCGTTCACGCCTTGTCTTTGCCTTTCGACGCGTTCCGCCAACTCGCGACTCATTCTGTCGCCTGTGAGCGATTTCTGTCTGGCCTCGATTTGCTGCGTGATCTCCTCGGCGATCTGGTTCTGCTCTTCGTCGAGTTCGCGAGCCTGCTCCCGCATGTTTCGCATGGCGTCGCTGAACTGGTTGGACGTGCGACGCTGGAATTCCTCGCGCATCTGTTCGAGTTGCCGTCCGGCGCGGGCCGTTGAGGTGATCGCGCGAGAGAGCATCCCTTCCTCCAACGCTTCCGTCGATTGGCGGATCTGCTCGCGGGAATCACCGAGCTGCTCCCTGGCGTCGGCCATTCGCTGGCGATTCTGCGAATTCTCCATCCGCTGCTGAAGGTCGTCCACGTCGCGAAGGGCCTCCATCTGCTCGTCGCGCAGACGCTTCAACTGCCGCAACGCCTCTTGACGCTCCTGTTCGTTCCTCGCCTGACGAAGGGCCGCCTCCGCCTCCCGAAGCCGGTCGGTCATCTCGTTCTGCCGACGGGCCAGGTCGCGGAGCCGGTTCAGGGCCTGGAGGTCCTCCTGTCTTTCGGTTTGCTGCTGGGGTTGCGCCATCCGCTGAGTCTCGTACCGGTCCTCGCGCTGCGTGAGTTCCAACTGCTGCAACTGCTGCTGGCGCTGCGCGGAATTGGCGCTGGCTTGGCTGGAGTTGCTTCGACTGCGGGCGATCTGATGCTCGCGTTCCCGCAATTTGAGCAGTTCCTGATAGGCGGATTGTTCGGCCGCCAGAGCGGGCGTGAGCTCGCCTGTCGAAACGGATTCGCCGCTCCTGGCCAGGTGGTCCAACGCGGTCGCCATCTGTTCGCCCGCGGCTCGAAGCGACTTGATGGACGCCGGGTCCTCAGACTCCGCCATCGCCTGGTGCGCCTGCTCCAGGGCGTCGGACTGGGATTGGCGAACCACGTCGAGATCGTCCTTGTGGTCGGCGATGCCGCCGGAACGTTCGGCCCGTTGCTTGATGTTCCACGTCGCGGTGATGATCTGTTTCTGCAACTGCGCGAGCTGCTCGCCCGGTCGGTTCTGCTGTTCGCCTTGCTGGTTCTGCTGCTGCTGTTGGCTTTGCTCGTTCTGAAACGACTGGCTCTCGCGGAAGATCTCTTCGAAGGGCCTTACTTCGACGAAGTAGATGTCGCTGACAGTTCTGCGAGGCGCGCCGTCGGGTCCGATGTCGTCGGCCCAGAAATGATAGGTGAGCAACTGGTCGGGCTGGGCTTTGAGATCCTCCATGGCCAGCAGGTGCTTGACCTGCGGCTTGTCGGCAGGCGTCTGCAAATCCAGCCTCACGTCCCGACTCTCCACGCCGACCAGTGCATACGTCAGACCATAGCCGGTCACGCCGTAATCGTCGGACACCTCGGCTTCGAGGTTGATTTCCTCCAGAGGCGAGGCCGCCACGTCGCGGTTCGGAAACACAGGCTTGATCTCCGCGGGCATGTTCTTGTGTACATCGATCGTGAATCGCGGCGGCATCTTGTTCGGTCGGCCCTGGGCGTCCGCCATATGCAGTTCGTAGCGTTCGCTCTGCGAGGCGGTGATCGACGCCGTCAGCACGTTGGGGTCCTTGTCGTCCGTTGTCAAGGCAAGTGCGATTCCCGACCGGGGACTGAGCCTCGCGGTTGCGACGGGTTTGTTCAATGTGAATCGCAGCGTGATCTTCGAGCCCTCGACCACAGCGATCTGCCGCGTGTCGGCAATCGTCTTCTCGGGCAACTTCGTGTAGGAAGGGTATGTGATTGTCGCATCCGTGCGGAGCAGCTCGGGGCTCTGAAAGACGCTGATCGTGTATTCGCGGGTGCGTCGGCCCTCATACTCGATGTGGTATCGCAGGTTGGATCGGACGTCCTGGAGGATGCCGCCGAAGACCGGGTCGTCGAGACTGCGGGTCAATGGAATCTGCTGGGGCTCCTGCCCGGTCGGCGTGAAGAACAGGTTCACGCTCGACGGCACCTTGTCTTCGAAGCGGCCCAGGATCACCACGGGCGACCCCTGCTCGATTTCCGCGTCGCCTGGACTGACGCTGACGCTGTAGTCCTGGGCGTTCAGAATCCCTTTTCCATGGCCGAGCATGAACGACGTGGAGGGCACGACCTGCAGCAGAACGATGACCAGGAACACGATCGCTGCAAAGCGGGCGAAATTGGCCACGAAGAGCTGCGTCACCGATATGCTCTCCTGCCATTCATGACCGGCCGCGTGCTCGATGGCCTCGCCGATGACCCGTCTTTGCATGTAGCCCCACTGGCCCTCGGGGCCCTCGGGTTTCTGCTCGACCGCCGCCAGGAGCAGGGCCTGGAGCTCAGGGTGCTGCTGCTCGATGGTTCGGGCCAGAGCGCGATAGTCCGGCTGCAAGCGGCGCGACCGAAGGACCAACCAGATTGTCGCCAGGAACGCGCCGATGAACAGGCCCAGGGTGGCCCACGGCGACCTCCAGCCCCACAGCCAGCCAACCATTGCCAGAACGATGCCGATGAGCCCGGCGATGAGCCAGCAGACGGCCATCCGCCACGCCAGATGCACGTGCATTCGACGGTCCACCGCGGGCTGCATTTGTCTGCGAAGAGCTTCTTCGATCATGGTTGTTGTCCCTCGGATACCGGGCCGATGCGGGTCAGCCGGCCCGCCAGCCAGATCTCGACCAAGAGCATGCCTAGCGTTGCCGCCAGAACCCATCGCCAGAGCTTCTGTTGAGATTCCATCTGCGCGAAACTGCGGTGCTGCATCGCCTGCGCGCCGACTGTGGACGTGACGTCGGAGACAGATCCCAGGGAAATCCCCATCCTCTCCAGGTCTTCGACAGCCATCGGTTCCGTGCGGCTCTCCGCGGGAGGGAGATTGACAGCGAAGCTTCTGCTGCCGGTCGGCGACTGGACGGCATAGATGCCGGGAAGGTCCGTTGCTGTGAAGGCCAAGTCATCGTCCAGAACCAGGGTCGAACCATCGGGCTTCTGAACACGTTGGGCCGACATGCGGACCGCATCCCCTATGAGGTACTGGGACTGTCGTTCCGCAAACGTCCCACCTTGTTCGAGGATCGAGTACAGCAGCGGAACGAACTTCGACGACAGCGCCAGGTCGCTGTCCGACGGATGCCATCCGCTGGTCCAGACCAGCAACGAGCCCCGGCCGACGGCGATCTCGACCCAGGCGGGCGCGTCGCCGTCGAAGCGGGCGAGCACTCTGGCCTGGGGATGACCGGCGAGGCTGAGACGACGGTGCTTCCAGAAATGGATCCGCGTGAAGTCGCCGAACCGCGGGTCGGAGAACGGCGCCAACAACGGATGCTTGAAGTCGATCGAATCGAGCATGGCGTACCGTCCGACCTCGGCCTCGTGACACTCCAGGTCGCCGATGCCCGTCAGATCCCGCAGCGTCGCAGCGCCTTCAGGGGAACCGAGCGCCAGCAGAATCGTGCGGCCGGATTCCAGATACCGGCGTAGAATCGCAGTATTCGCCTGGGCTGTCGCATCAGCGACAACCACCAGGCTCGCAGTCGTCAGATCCTGCTCGGTCAGGATGCTGCGCGTCGATCGCGTTGTGACGTGCGAAGACGCAGCGAACGCCTGGTGAACGTAATAGTGCATCGCCTTGGGATCGTTGGGATCATCATTGCCGACGTAGAGGATGATCGCCTGCTGCTCCAACGGCAAGGCGACGTGCAGAGCGTTGTCGAAGCCGTGATCGTCTCCGGTCAGGACGAGCCGGGTCGCGGTCGAAGAAGCGGGTCTTGGCGGGGCCTGAACGACCAGACTCTGTCCCGGTGCCACGTAGACCTCGCGGGCCGCCTGGGGCTCGACGTCCCATCCCAGTTGGAAGCGAGTCTTCGCCGCATCCGTGGAGTTGCCGACGCGGACGCGGACCTCTTCATTCTCTCCGGGCGACGCAAGGGCACTGCGGCTTGTGATCAGTTGCATCGATGCGTTGCCCGCTTCCATGCACGGAATCGTTCGGATCGCCAGTTCGACCCGTTCGGGCCATTCGTAGGCGAGCAGGACCGAAAGGTCGCTGCCCTCTTGCAGGTCGCTGATGAGTACGATCCGGCCCGGGCCGGGAGCTTGCCGGTCGTCGCCGACTTCGTCGTCCTCGATCGTTTCAGCGGCTGCGATCAGGGCTTGGCCCAGATTCGTGGCCCCCCAGCCCGGAGATGCGTCTGCCAGGCTTCGGATCACGGCGGGCGTCCGCTGGGACAGGTCCATCGTGCTCCATTGCTCGAAGCCGATCCATGTCTTTGCCGCCCGGTCGAACGTCATCAGGCACACGCGATCCGACGGCCCGACATCCGCCAGAACGGATCGAGCCTCTTCGACGGCCCGATCCCACATGCCGGCTCGTCGCATCGACGCGCTGGTGTCCAGGAGAAGGACGATCCGTCTTCCGGGTTGGGCTTTGGCTGCTGCAAGGGGCTTCGACAAGAACGGTCTTGCGAAAGCCAGCGCCAGCAGGCATACGATCAGACAGCGCAGGATCAGCAGGGGGATGTGCTCCAGGCGGCTGCGGTTTCTCAGCCGCGGAGCGGTGGTTCGCAGGAACATCAGCGAACTGAACGTCACCCGCTTTCGCGTATGCCTGCGGATCATGTGCAGCACGATGGGCAACGCCACCGCAGCGATGCCGGCCAGGAGCAGAGGGTACAGAAAACTCATGTGATCCTCCCGCCTTCCGGCCTGCGGATACGCCGGATCTGTTTGCGAACTCGCATCCGGTGCTGCAAGAACTCCAGCAACGCGGCGTCGTATGGGCGGTCCGTCGCGAACAAATGGTAATCGATCCCGAGCCGGCCGCAGATGGACTTGGCGCTGTCGAGATGCTCGCCCAGCATGCGTCCATAGTGTTTCTGTGCGGCGACAGGATCGACGTAGAGGTCCCGGCCGCTTTCGACGTCTTCGAACAGAGCGGGGACCTCGAAATCGAAGCTCAGCTCCGTCGGGTCCAGAACGTGGAAAAGCACGATGTCGTGCCCGCCGGCGCGGAGGTAGCCCAGGTCTCGTTCAAGCTGCTCGATCGAGGTCAACAGGTCGGAAATCAACACGATCATGCCCCGTTTGGTCAGGATCTGTGCGATTCGCTGGAGGGGAGCCCCCAGGCTCGTGGCTCTGCCCTCGGGTCTCGCCTCCAAGGCCTGCATCAGGCGGCGCAGATAGCTGGGCCGGTTGCGGGGCGGCATGTACTCGCGGATCCGGTCGTCGAACGTCGCCAGTCCGACCGCATCGCCCTGCGTGAACAAGAAGTACGCCAGCGTCGCCGCGAGTGTGCCGGCGTACTGCGATTTGGTATACTCGCCTGAGCCGTAGCCCATCGATTTGCTGTGATCGATCAGCAGGTGGCAGCGGAGGTTGGTCTCGTCCTCGAACTTCTTGATGAAGTACCGGTCGCTGCGTGCGAAGACCCGCCAGTCGATGTAACGGGGATCGTCGCCCCGGGTGTACTGGCGGTACTCGGTGAACTCGGCCGAGAAGCCGTGATAGGGACTGCGATGGATCCCCTTCCAGAACCCTTCGACGACCGCCTTGGCGCGCAGCTCCATCGACTTGATCTTCATCAACGCCGATGGATCGATCATGCCGCCGCCAATCCGGGACCGAAATGGAGTCATATGTTCTTGCACGGTGTCGATGTCTCTTTGATTACAGTTCGTCGATTCCTCAATATTCACGCCACAACGCGGCTGTGCCCCTCTGTCATTTTGAGCGACAGCGAAAAATCCGGCCGGCGAATGCGAGACCTTCGCGTGCGCGACCGACTTCTCTTTCCTGGCCCGGATGCTTCACTTCGTTCAGCATGACAGGACACTCGATTACTTCTTCTCCTTCACGGACTTGAGCAGTCGCTCAGTGAGGCCGTCAACGAACACGCCTTCTGCCTCGGCCCGGTAGTTGATCAGGACGCGATGGCGAAGCACCGGCGCCGCCAGGGCCTTGATGTCCTCGAAGCTTACGTGCGAGTGGCCGTAGAGCAGGGCGCGGGCCTTGGCGCCGAGCACCATGTACTGCGAGGCCCGCAGGCCGGCGCCCCAGGTGACCCACTCGTTGACGAACGCCAGGGGGTTCTCCGGATGGGGACGCGATGCAGCCGCCAGACGTACCGCGTACCGCACGACATCCTCGGCAATCGGGACCTTTCGCACCACGCTGCGAAATCGCAGCAGATCCTCGCCGCTGAAGATGCGCGAGATGGGCTCCGGTTCGGTCGTCGTGGTCTGCCGCACGACCGCGACTTCGTCGTCCTCCGAGAGGTAGTCGATCGACACGTTGAACATGAAGCGGTCGAGCTGGGCCTCCGGCAGCGGGTACGTGCCCTCCATCTCGATGGGATTCTGGGTGGCGAAGACGAAGAAGGGCTCGCTGAGCCTATAGCACACGCCCGCGGCGGTCACGTGATGCTCCTGCATCGCTTCGAGCATGGCCGCCTGCGTCTTGGGCGGCGTGCGGTTGATCTCGTCGGCCAGGATCATGTTGGCGAAGATGGGACCTTTGACGAACGTCATCGTCCGCTCGTGGTCGGAGCCCTGGAGGATCTCGGTGCCTGTGATGTCCGCGGGCATCAGGTCCGGCGTGAACTGGATCCGCTGGAACTTCAGATCGAACAGCTCCGCCAGCGACTTGACGAGCAGCGTCTTGGCCAGGCCCGGCGCTCCGGTCAGGAGGCAGTGGCCTCCCGAAAGGACCGCGATCAACAGGTGCTCGATCGTCTCCTGCTGGCCAACGATCACCTTGGACAGCTCGGCGCCGATTCGCTCGCGGGCGCCGCTGATTTGCTCGACGGCTTGCCGCTCAGATTCGTATGCTTCGGTGCTCAACGGACGGGTCCTTTCCTATAGGTCCTATTGGTCCCATCAGTCCTATAGGACCTATGGGACGTATAGGACCAATAGGACTGCGTTGCTCTGTTCAACTCAGTGCGTCATTGCATAGAACACGATATTGATTCCCAGCGGATACGCTTTGTTCTCACTGAACTCGCGAAAGTACCATTCGTCCACACCTTCTTCCTCCCAGCCGTCGCCGAGGTCGGTGTTGTGGCAGATGATCGCCATCATCCTCCCCTTGTCGTCGTAGAGGGCTTTGTAATGGGGCTCGCGGGCGTCGGGACGCTCCCACGTGATGCCCTGACTTCGACCGGCCAGGGCGGCGTTGATGCTGGGGATCTGAGGCTTTTCCTTCAGATTGAAAACCGCGTTGAAGATCGGGTGCGACAGCGGCAACTCGACCGGCTCGCGATCGGGGAACACCCGTTTGATCTCACGATAGAAGTTGTACCATTCGTCCTCGCCCCAGAAATCGTCGACCATGAGAAATCCGCCGTTGAGGAGGTATTGACGCAGGGCTTCGACTTCCGCCTCTTCGAAAACGAGCCGGCCGGGCTCGACGATGTAGATGAACGGGTAATCGACGAGCCTGGGGTCGGTCAAGTCGAGAACCAGCGGCTCGGGATTCACCTGCATCGAGGTCAACTGGTGCAGACGCCAGGAGAAGTTCAGGTCGCTGTCGGGGTAGTCGGTCGCCCAGCTTCCACCGCCGCCGCCATAGAAGTCTCCTCTGAAGCCCCGTCTGCCGCCGCGTCCGCCATAGCCCGAGGAATACCGGATTCGCACGAAGGTGAACGCATCCTGGGCGAATTCCGGCTCCAGTTCCCAGTTCGGCACGTCGCGTCGATCCACGCGGTCGTAGTATCGCTGGGCCAGCGCGCCGGTGACCACCAGCGCCGGTACGGTCAACAGGATGGCGAGACGTGTCCTGGTCATTGCTGAGTCACCTGCATTGTTGGATTCTCTCCTTCGGGCATCGCCAGAAGCAGTCGATGGCCCTCGCGGAATCGCGGGGCGTCGGCAAGGGCTTCGAGGATGTGCCTCTTGGCTTCCACTGGGTCGCGCCTCTGGAGGAGCTTCGCCAGGCGATAGTGAACGTCGACCGGATCGGCGGGATCGAGCAGCAGCAATCGGCGGTAGGCGTCGGTCGCGAGTTCCTCGCGACCAAGCTCTTCGCCGGCCCGGCCCAGTCGCCAGTACGCCGTGGGCAACATCGGATAGACTGCAAGGTAGCGACTGCCGTTCTCGGCCACCTGCATCCAATTCTTTTGTTCCATCCCGATCTCCATCAATCGGCTGTATGCGTCGGCCGCATCCGCAGACAACCTGGCCAACATCGTCAGTGTCTGAGCCTCTTGTTCGATTTCCCCTAGGTTGCGGTGCACCTGCACCAGGAGTCGGTACGCACTGTCCTGTCCGGTGTAGTCAGGATACAGGGAGATCATCTTAGTCAGCGGGACCTTCGCCTCTTCCCACTTCCGTTCGGCGATCAAATTGCGGGCGTGAAGACCCAGGGCCCAGAAGTTGTTCGGATGCTGGGCCAGCCATCGGGCGACCGCGTCCGAGTCGGTCGGATCGACCTGGTCCTGCGACGGTTGCTCCCAGTCTACGCCGGGAGCCAGGGCCTCAGCTCGTTTGCGGGCGAAAGCTTCGAAATCTGTCTCGATCTTCTCCATGGCGCCGGCGTGCTTCACGAGGGTCTTGTTGATTTCCGCACCCTGGGCCAGGTCCGCAAGAATGGCTTTGATCGACTCGAACCCGTGGCGCTCGACGAGGAACTCGACCACGAGCGACGACTGGTAGTACGCGAATTGCAGATGGAGAGGGCTGGGCGGGCTCATGAACGCAGTGCTGAGTTTTCCCACCGGCGTCATCTCACCGGCCAAGATCATCCGTCGGTACTGGGGGATCATTCTTTGGCCCCAGGTGGGGTTACGCTGCAGTTCTTCGTAGACCGAGATCCCTTCGCTCAGCCAACGGGGCATCCTGTTGTTCGTGAGGTTCAGCGTCACGACGTGGGCGAACTCGTGCCAGAGGGTCGCTTGCCAGTTGACGTGCCTCTGGGGTTGCGGACTGGTCGCGGTGACGACGTCGCCGAAGCAGACGCCGAGGAATCCGTCGCCGCCGGGCATGCCGAACGTGCGGACCGCAAAGTCCTGCTGATTGGGGAACAACTCGACAGTGATCGGATTGCCCGGCACGAAACCGTACTTTCTGCACAGTTCGTTCTTGGCCTGCTTGAGCAATTCCATCACCTGGTCGCCGTATACGTCGGCTTCGTGATTCTCCATCTTCAGGACGAGCCCATCCTCGGAGAGGGTCCGAAAGCCGGTGAGCGTGTCGCGCAGGTGCACGAGATTGTAGGCTTCGACGTTGTAGGGGTCTTTCTTGTTCACTTCGTCGGCCAGGACCCAACCCGGTCCCTCATCGCCCAATCGAAGCAAATCCTGGGCCAGTTGAATGCGGGCGGGCAGGTAGGCGGGGTCGGCCTGGATTGCGCGGCGTTGAAAGGCGGAGCCCTCGTTGAAGCGATAGTTCTGAGAGAGCTTGCGGCCGATGAGGTAGTCCACTTCCGGATTCGTGGGCCAGAATTTCAGGCCGTTGGCGCGGTGGCCCTGGGCGGCATTGGGGTCGTTGGCCAGATGGGCCAGCACCGCTCGATAGGCCCACGCCTGCGGATGCCAGGGATTGACGGCCAGGACGCGGGCCAGGGACTTGCCGGCTCCTTCGTAGTCCTCGCTGTCGATCTGGTGGTCCGCCAGCAGGACCAGGGAGGGCGCGTGCCTGGGGTTCACGATCAGGGCCGCGTCCAGGGCCGCGATCATCTCGCGACGGTCGCTGTGATAGAATGCCTGGGCTAGGCCGAACTGGGCGTCCGGGTCGTTTCCGAACCGCTTGAGGGCTTCGCGGTACTGCTGGGCCGCCAGCTCAAAGTCCTGTTTGGCCAGGGCCAATGCCCCGGCGGCAAGGTAGGCCTCCCGGCAATTCGGGTCATTCTTGATGACCGAGGTGTAGAAGTTCTGCAAGACCAGGCGGGGTTCGGCTCCGAGCAGAAGAAGGGACTGGCCCAGGGCCACCGCCTCGGAACTGCCCAGATACTCGATTCGCCGATAGGAGCCGATTCGAGAGATGGTCGCGAGCATCGAAGCGGCCTCGCGGGCTTGGCCATTGTGGAGATAGGCCTGGTGAGCCAGCCTCAACAGGCGAAAGTCCGCGCGGGATTCCCTCAAGGCGGTCTCCAAGTACTGGGCCGCTTCCTTGTATTGACCCAGAGCCAGCATGGCTTCGAGTTCCAGGATGCGCCAGTCCGATTGATAGGCTCCATCCTTGATGGCCTGGCGTGCGGCTTCGAGACATTCGGTGTACTTTCCCGTGCGAAGCTGCTCCCGGCAAGTTTCGATTGTGATCGCCGCCACAGCTTGTGTCCCGCAGGCCAAGACAATCACCGTGACCATCCAGTGGATTCGACTGCGATCGGATATGGTAGATGACCCGCAAGCCATGTCTTTTCCTGTCCGCATTTCAGTCTGTTATACGAAGGCAGCGCCGGGCTGTCTGCGGCAACGAGCTATACGGCCCGACCCCATTGTAGTTCATGCGTCCATAGAGGAGAAGATGCAAAGGTAGACGCGCAGACTGCAATTCCGATTGCACCTGAAAAAAAGAGATATTTCCTGTCACCGCACTCCCAATGAAGCCACTACCTGGAGAAGGAGGAGTTCTGCGCATGGCGGGTCGAGCCGTCGTTGAGCAGGACTTCTTGAAAATGGTGATCCAGCATTGCCGCAATATTGTGTTAACCTGGGGCGTCTGACTGAGGTGTAATGTCGAATCACGGCTCCCGATGTGGGGGTCGATCGTCGGGTCGTTGGAAACATCCTTTTTGGAGGGCAGCACCATGAACAAACGTTTGGTTCTCGTTGGCGGCATCGTATTGAGCGGCGTCCTGGCCTGGAGTGCGTTCGCACAACCTCAAGGCGGCGGCCGGGGATTCGGTCCGATGCGGGAAACGCGTCTCAAGGCCATCGCGGCACTGCAGGAGCAGGTCGGGAAACTCAAGGCCATGGCGGAACAACAGCCCGCTGCACGGGGCAATTTCCAGGACATGACCGACGATGAACGCACCAAGATGCGCGAAGAGATGACCAAGAGGCAGGAAGAGCAGACCGCGGTTATGGCCGAGATTCAGAAGCAGATCGACACCCTCAAGGGCACCATGCAGTTGGCCCGCGAGCACCGGGAAGCGATGACGCCGCTCAATGAGCTGCTGGCCTCTGCCAAGAGCGAGAACGCCACCGCGACCGCCGCCAAGGTCCAGAAGATCATCGACGAGCGGCAGAAGCAGTTCCAGGACAAGATGGCCGCGATGGGCATGGATCCCGAGATGGTCCAGCGGATGATGGAGCGAGGCGGACAGAGACGCGGACAGTGATGCGAACTCTGAAGTGGGGAGTTTGAAGGCGGAAGCATCGGATCACGGTGATTTGCCTCAGACTTCACACTTGAAACCTCAAACTCGCTGATACGGCCCTTGCTTGCGGAATTGTGCTGTCCAGGTACAATACCGCGAGCAAGGGCCTGTCTTTTTGTGGGCACACGGATCGCAATGGCATCGAGTGAGGAGAATCGAATGGCCAGGAGAATGAGACTCGTCATGACAGGGGGGATGATCGCAATGTTGTTCCTCGTGGCACAGACGCAGGCGGCGGAGACTCTCGCAGACAGGCGCATCGCGAGCTTCAATTGGGATTGGAGATTCGCCAAGGGCGCCCAGGCTGGAGCCGAGAACCCCAGCTTCGACGACTCCGCCTGGCAGGCGGTTCGTATCCCGCATGACTGGGCGATCAGCGGACCGTTCAACCCGAGCGAAGACGGCTACGCCGGCAAGCTGCCCTGGAAGGGCGAGGGCTGGTATCGCAAGGCGTTCACGCTGGACAAGGCCGCCGACGGTTCCCGCGTTTACTTGGACTTCGACGGCGTGATGGCTTTTCCCAAGGTCTACGTCAATGGGCAACTGGCCGGGCAGTGGGACTACGGCTATATGTCCTTCCGCGTCGACGCGACGCCCTACGTGAAGTTCGGGCAGCGAAACTCCATTGCCGTCCACGTGGACACCCGCAACCAGGGCACCCGTTGGTATCCCGGCGCGGGAATCTACCGCAAGGTGACGATGACGGTCTGCAATCCGGTCCACATCGCCCACTGGGGCACGTTCGTGACGACCCCGAGCGTCGACGATGCGTCGGCCACCGTGCGGGTACGATCGACCATCCAGAACCACCTCGACGAGGCTGCCCAGGCGGTCGTCGAAGTCGTAGTCGTCGATCCCTCCGGCAAGTCCGTGTCCACGGGTCTCAAGCCAAGCGAAGTCTCCGCTCCGGCCGGCGGCACGGGCGAGTTCGATCAGTCGTTCACTCTCAAGAAGCCCCAGCGATGGGACATCGACAGTCCGAAACTGTACACCGCCAAAGTGATCGTTCGCGTGGGCAAGAAGGTCGTGGACGCCGACACGGTCCCGTTTGGCGTTCGGACGTTCGAGTTCACCGCCAACGACGGGTTCCATCTGAACGGCCGGCGGGTGCAGCTCTTCGGCGTGAACCTGCACCACGACCACGGCCCTCTCGGCGCCGCCTTCTATACCCGCGCCATGGAGCGGCAGTTGGAGATCATGAAGGATATGGGCGTCAACTGCCTCCGCACCAGTCACAACCCGCCGTCGCCGGAGGTGCTGGAGTTGTGCGACCGGATGGGCATCGTCGTCTGGGACGAGGCCTTCGACAAGTGGGACGGCACCGCCGGCCGCATCCGCGACGAGCCGCCCCTGGAACAATATGGCGAGAAACAGATTCGCAATCTGGTGATGCGCGACCGCAATCATCCTTCGGTCGTCGTCTGGTCGATCGGCAACGAGATCGGCGGAGGCGGTCGCAGCGGACTTACGCCGGAGCGGGTCAAGTTCATGAGCGATGTCGTTCGCAAGTACGATCCGACCCGCCCGGTCGGCATCGGTTGCCATATCCCGGAACTTGCGAGGCAGCCGATCTTCGACGCCCTGGACCTGACGGGTTGGAACTACATGCGGCGTTACGCGATCTATCGCGAGCGGAATCCCGACAAGCCCATCGTCTACAGCGAATCGGCCTCTGCGCTCAGCACGCGGGGCTTCTACGAGTTGCCGCTGCCGAATCGCAAGAACGAGTACTCCAAGCAGTTCCAGGTCAATTCGTACGACCTGAACGCCGCGGATTGGTCGGACATCCCCGACGTCGAGTTCAAGCTGATGAAGGACGATCCCTTCGTCGCCGGCGAGATGGTCTGGACCGGCTTCGATTACCTGGGCGAGCCGACGCCGTTCAGCCGGGAGGCGAAGAGTTCCTATTTCGGGATCGTGGACCTGGCCGGGATTCCGAAAGATCGGTTCTACCTGTATCGCAGCCATTGGCGGCCGGAGGTCAAGACGCTGCACATTCTGCCGCACTGGAACTGGCCCGACCGCGTCGGACAGAACGTGCCGGTTTTCATCTACACCAATGGCGACTCCGCCGAGTTGTTCCTCAATGGCAAGTCCCTGGGCCGCCGGCAGAAGGGCGTCGTTCCAGATGGCCCGCCGAACTTCGCCAAAGGCAGGTCCGCGACGGCCGGCTCCAGCCAGGAGGGCCATCCGGCCGAGCACGCCAGCGATAGCGACAAGAATTCCCGCTGGTGCGCTGCCTCGGGGGACCCGAACCAGTGGTGGCAGGTGGATCTGGGCGAGAGCCGAACGGTCCGCTATCTGGCCATCGAGTTCGAGCGGGAGGAAAAGAACTACGGATATGAGGTCAAGGTTTCGGACGACGGCTCAACCTGGAAAGCGATCGTGACCAAGAACGTCAGCCGCTTCCCGCAGTGGGGTGGCCCGACGCAGATTTTCCACGACGTGGATGCGCAGGGCCGGTACCTTCGAGTCGAATTCAATCGGCTGCAGGGCAACGTCTGGGCGAGTATCCGCGAATTCGCGGCGTATCCGGCACACGCGGAGTCCGACTACTACGCGCCGACCTACACGTACCGCCTGCGATGGAATGAAGTCGTGTATGAGCCGGGCGAACTGAAGGCCGTCGCCTACAAGGACGGACAGCGGATCGGCGAGGCCGTTATGCGGACAGCGGGTGCCCCGGCGGTTCTTCGCCTGACGCCGGACCGCACGAAGCTGGCCGCCACCGGCGAGGACCTCTGTTACGTTCTGGTCGAGGCGTTCGACGACAAGGGAGCACTGTGCCCGCTGGCGGATAATCTCGTTCGGTTCACGGTCGATGGTCCGGCCGAGATCGCCGGGGTCGGCAACGGCAACCCGCTCTCGATCGAGCCGTTCCAGGCGGACTATCGCAAGCTCTTCTACGGCAAGGCCATGCTGATCCTGCGGACCCAGCCCGGCAAAACGGGCAAGGTGAAAATCACCGCCTCCGCCGAAGGTCTGCCCCCGGCCGAAACGACAGTAACGGCGCAATGACGACAATGTAGAGTGGGGTCTCAACCCACGCGTTTCTTGAGGTTTCATGAAGATTGTCGTCGCAATGGATTCGTTCAAAGGCTCGCTGACCGCGACGCGGGCCTGCGACATCGTCGCCGAGGCGATCCGTTCGTCGCGGCCCGATGCGACGGTCGTCGCCAAGCCCATGGCCGACGGCGGCGAAGGCACCGCTGTCACTCTGATGGCCGCCGCAGGCGGAGAGTGGGTCCCGGTCGAGGTCATGGGCCCGCTGCCGGAGATGCGCGTGAACGCAGGCTACGTCTGGCTGCCCGACACGCGTACGGCCGTCGTGGAGATGGCCGTCGCCAGCGGCCTGCCCCTCTTGCGGCCGGATCAGTACAACCCGCTCAAGACCACCACCTACGGCACAGGCCAACTCATCAAGGCCGCGATCGAGCGAGGCGCAGATCAAATCCTCCTCGCGATCGGCGGCAGCGCAACAGTAGACGGCGGCGTAGGAGCCGCCATGGCCCTCGGCTGGCGATTCCTCACGGCCGACGGCCGCGAGATCGGCCTGGGCGGCGGCGAGTTGGCGGCAGTTGATCAGATCCTCCCGCCTGCGGAGCCGCGAAGCGGTCCACGTGGCGAGGGCGTCCCGCCCTTGCGTCGCAAGGCCATCCTGGCCTCGCCTTGGGCAAGTCCGATGAGCCCTTCTGCCTCGCAGGAAACCACAGAGAAGAGCGGTGCCCCGTGTCCCGTGCCCCGTGATCCGTCTGGCGAGTCACGAGCCACGAGTCACGAGCCACCCCCTGACCGTCGCCCGGCGGTCAAGGTCTTGTGCGACGTGGACAACCCGCTCTGCGGCGAGCACGGCGCGGCCCGAGTCTACGGCCCGCAAAAGGGCGCCACGCCCCAGATGGTCGAAATCCTCGACGCCAACCTCGCCCACCTCGCGGCCAGAGTGAAGGACCAGCTCGGCGAGAACATCAAGGACCTCCCAGGCTCCGGCGCAGCAGGGGGCCTGGCAGCAGGCGCAGTAGCCTTCTTAGACGCCAGCCTGGTCTCCGGCGTAGACGAAGTGATCGCCCAGAACGGCTTGCGCCAAGAGCTATCCGACGCCGACTGGGTCATCACAGGCGAAGGCCGCTTCGACACCCAGTCCCTACGAGGCAAAGTAGTCTCCGGCGTAGCCCGCGCCGCCCGAGAAGCGGGCGCCAAGGTCGCGGTCCTCGCCGGCCAAGTTCTCCTCCCCCCGGAACTCTACCGCCGCTCCGGTATCGAAGTCGCCCTCCCCTGCATGACTGGCGCAATGACGGTCGATTATGCCATCGCCCACACCGAATCCCTCCTCGGGGAAGCCGCCCGCGAGTTTGTGGATGCGCACAGCCGTTAATATCCCAGGCTCAATGCAATCGTGAAACTCTCCGGGTAGCAGCCTCAAGGCCGAAGGCTACGGGGATGGCTCTTTGTGGCGAGGGCGTCCCGCCCTTGCGTGTCGCGGGCATCCTGCCCGCGATCCTCAAACGATGGCATCCATCTGCGCATACAGTAGCTCTACGAACCCGTGTGGTCCGACTCCCCTGGGGACGCCGTCCCCAGACCCCTGAGCATTTTCCGCTTTGAGCCAGCAGCATGAAAACGGGGTTCTGCTACTGCGACACGAGGTAGGTTCGCCAAACAGGCCTGTTTCGGTGTGGATTGTCTATTATCTGGCTTCTTCTTTCGGCCGATAGAACGCACAGCGGCAAGCTTTTGCATCCTTGATGAGGCCGACAAGCCGGCGATTATCGATAGTCAAGTGGGACTGGAAATGCGATGATTTGATTGACGGGAGCATGAAATGGCGAACAGTGGTACGCTCCAGAGTACGGACAGCCAACTCCACAGGGTTCGATCAAGACGGGACGGGCCGACCGTTCGGACCACCTATCAACTTGCCGCGAAACTGAGTCCAAGGGGAGGACAGACTGCTGAGGAAGCATGGATCGCGGCCATCAAATCCATCATCGGCTGGGTACGTGGGCTCTGCTCAAACGAATTGCCACAGGAGGCTTGGAGGGGAGTGGACTTCGAGTGCGGGGTGCCCGGGTACAGCGTGGAGTGTGCGACTGTCCCATCAGAGGGACTATGGAGCCTCCGTCTCACGCATCCAGACGCTTCTTACGGGGATCAAAAGGCAGTCCCCGGACGGATGTGGACCACGGACTTGGCACTCAAACAAGGTTCAACGGGGGCTCACCAGTTCGGTGTACGGGTTTTCTGCACTTCGCAGCCCGCTTGTGATACCGAAGTCACACTCACACGACCCAAGATAGTGGGGTACTTGGCCGAGAGCTTTGTGCTTTCGATGGCCCGACAAATCGAAAGCCGTCCATGGTATCTCAATACAGAGGATGACCTTGATGCCTTGTATCAGTTCATCACGGATCCACAGCGTGTTCTGCCCGTCTATCTGCTTACGGAAGCCGATGCCAAGAAGCTCCCCGGCAGAGTGCAACAGTATATGCTGGATGAACATAGACTCGGCCAACGTACTCTAGTACGACAGCGCTATGAGGAGTCCCCAGGGTCAGAGTTGCGGCGCTGGGT
>CALEZT010000041.1 GCA_937927975.1 uncultured Phycisphaerales bacterium | reverse complement strand
AACCGAGCTCGGGCAAGGCTGAATAAGTTATAGACTGTTAGGCGAATACCACTAGTACTACAACGCTACACAAGCCTCCAGTGACATCTGATTGTGTCTTTGAGTTTGATGCCGATGGCGTGTAAACGAGCGATGGTTTGACGACGATGGCTGCGGGCAGCCTTGGCGTTGCGTTGTTGCGGTAACGCCAATTGCATGGTGATCTGTTGGGCGAACTTCCGTGAACAACGGCCCCCGCGAGCCCATACCGGGACCAGGAGCGATGTGGCCGTCCGGATCTGGCAGATCGTCAGGCCCGGGTTTTTCCCCCCGGTGCTTCAGGCAGAACTCGCTCAGGAACAGGTGGCTCAGGCAACTGAGGATCAAATGCCGTTGGATGGAGAGGAACTTGCGGACTTCGAAGTGATCCATGCCCAACTCCGTCTTGCTGTCCTCGAAGGCCCGCTCAATGACCCAGCGGGTGAAGGCCACACGCAGCAACGTCTCGACCGACGTCGATTCCGCGGCATTGCTGAGGAAGTACTTGACTTCTTCATGATTCAGGGCATTGCGAGCCACCAGCAGATGATAGGGACGTGTGGGCAATCCCCGCTCGTCCGGCAGGTGGACCATCAGACGCTTGGCCTGCCAGATCATCGGGCCCTTGCTGCCGTCTTTGACGTAGTAGTTCTGCCAAGCGATCTTCCGCATCCGCGGCGAGTACGCCAGGACGTTGCGAACCTCGACCTTGGGGTTGTTCTTGACCTTCACGCGAGGGTAGCAGCGCGGGCGACCCTGTTTGCGGTCGCGAGCGGTCGCCCGATACAGCACCGTCGGCCGGCTCGTCCAGACCGGGAAACTGACCGGGATCTCCGCCACGTAGTTCTGGCCCAGCCCCTCCAACTCCCGCAAGAACGGCCCTTTGCCGCCGTAGCCTTCGTCGCAGACCAGCCAGGCAAACCGCACGCCGTTGGCGACGGCACGCCGGTATTGCTCCAGCGCCATCTGCCACTTGGATCGATAGACCACGTCGTCGGGAATCCCCGCCTCGCGACAGCGCTGGCGGTCGTTGTGCCAAGTCCCCTCCGGCAGGTACAACTCGCCATCGATCAGGCAGTAGAACTCGGGCGTGGCATAGCCCAGATGGACGCTGACCACGCAGTTCTCGGTCTTGCCGACGGCGCCGCAGTGCTGGCGTTGGACGCAGGCGGTCTTGCGACCCTTCTTCACGAAGCTGGTCTCATCGATGACGCCGACGCTGTGGGGGTGGTCATGACGACGAGCGACATACTGCTGGAGTTCATCTCGCACGCCTTGTTCATCCCATCGAAACAGGCCCAGGAACTCCTGCAGGTTGCGGGCCGGCACGCCGAAAGCGTCGGCCATCGGCTCGAGGCTCTTGCGGGGCAAAGGCCCCAACTGTCCCTCCACGTACAGGTCGAGATACCGGCGGGTCGTAACCCGGCCGAAGTACCCATCGAACTGGCGCAGAAAATGAGTCAATTCCGGCTTGAGCCTCAAAATCGTCTTGGTATCCATACCGATGACCTCCCAATAAAAACTCTGTTCCTATGGGATCATCGGATCGCAGCGTAGAGTATCTTGAGCTTTTGTAGCGTTGTAGTACTAGACACCGCAGTCAATAGGCCTCACATTTGGCTTCGTACAGGTCCCAACACCACCAATGCGTCCCGTCACATGGAGCAAGTCCGTCTGGATAGATTGTCAACCCTGTCATTTCGGTGGAAGACACCGCCACGGTTACATCGCCACCCCAACAGTAATGGGGGCCGTCAGGGGCGTTGCTGATGTCATACGCACTGCATGATCTTGTCGTTGTACCTGTGCATGGCAGATATCCCCGGAGCGTTGTGGCAACGTAGACGCCGTCTACATACGAGTCGTAGAACATCGGGTATCCGCCCAGAACCGGGGCGTGCCTTCCCACAAACGGCGCGGACCCTGCCCAGACGGCAGTGATGCCCACCCCGACACCAACCAGCAGTATTAGTTGCGAGAATAGTCTCGTCTTCATAGTAAAACCTCCTGAATATCGACATATCTTGTCGAACAGGTCTATCTGCAATCGCGTTCGAACCTATGGTCTTCGTATCATGCTTCACCTCCCGAAACCTCTGGCTTCGTCTATCAACTGACATATACGCACAAACATCTTCCGTTGAGGCTGTAGGGAGTCTTCTACACGTGGCATCAATATGACATCATCGCTGATCACTTCGCCGCACTGCTCTATTCTTCAGTACGTCGCTCCGCCTCAATTGCGGGTCACGAGCGATGGGTCCCATCAGTACTCCTTGAATCCTCGCATCCACTGCGGCCAGTCCTCCGGCTTCGCGCCGCCGGCTTGGGTCCATTTGCCTGCGGTGTCGAACCGGCGATGCCACTTGAGCGTCCAGAGTTCTTTCAGACCCACGGGGCGCACCGACCAGTCCAGGAAGAGCATGCGGATCTGTGCGCTATGGCGGTTGACACATACCATCCTCATGGTGACCCAGCGGGTCTCCACGGTCGAACAGTCACCGTCGAATGCCGGCGGAGGGTCGTCGTGCCTCGGCCAGACCAGGGCGAGGCCACAGTCAAACATCGCCGGGATGTGCCCCCACCCCTTCAAATGGTCGTACGTCCTCCCGCCGGGCTCGAAGCCCTCGCCCTCGACAAGGAAGTTGCTTCCGTAGCCGCCGGTCTGCTCACGATACCACATGGTCTCCTTGACATTCAACTCCACTTCCGGGCTTGCCGATTGGCGAGGGGCTGTCGGACAAATCAGCATGTCGTTGGAATCGGTCAGATAGGGCTGCAGGCGGACGAGCAGATAATGCGGGGTTTTGGGTGCGTGCAGCTTGCCGCCATTCTCGGCGATGTAGGCAGAGTAGGCGACACCCAACTGTCGCAGGTTGGCTTGGCACACCATGGCTTTCGCTTGCTTACGGGCCCGCGACAGGACCGGCAGCAGAACCGCCATGAGCAGAGCAATAATCGAGATCACGACCAGCAATTCGATGAGGGTGAAGCCATCGGAATTGATGAAGGATGATTTGCGATGGATAATTGGGGCGAAGGCGACCCTTCGGTCGTCCGGAGGCAGTCTCGATCGGCGAATTCGTCTCTCCCTGCATCCCATCGCTTCGGCTCCCTTCTCCCCAGAGAACCCTGGTTCCGACGACTCCAAGACGAGGAACCGCCACCGCCGATCCCATCCCGCGTCGCGAAGGTGTCGTCATCAATAGTTGCTCAGGTCTCGACAAAGATCCATTATGCATTCCCCCCGTTGAACCTGCAAGAGAAGAATCGTACGAATCCAAGAAAAATGCAGGAACCCGTTCAAGTGCGGACCGGGTCGTTCAACCGGCCCGTGTTCACGCCGGAGTCGGAGGCGAGCGCGAAGGTCTCGGCCGGAGCAGGGGTCCAATTCCCGCCGAACCAACACGGCCCGCTCTCCAACGCAATACCAGTCAAGCGTCCGCCCCAGCAAGCCGATAAGAGCGCAGAAAAAAGCGGGGTCTGCGTCTTGCGGACACAGGCCCCGCTCGGTCGTTAGAGGAGGCTATCGATCCCTGGCGTCATTGCAGGGGATGGCCATAGCCTATGTCGTCGATGTAGATCCGGCCAGTCCCCTTGATCGGGTTCGTCCGGCTGTCCACGCCCAGGATTATCTTCTTCACCGACTTGAGGTTTACCCCTGTCAGGCTGCTCAGCGGAACCCGCCACTGCGCCCAGCCGGCGGTTGTCACCGCGGTCGGATTCGTCGCCTTGGCGGTCTTGCCGGCGGTGTCCTGCACGATCACATACAGGTCCGCCGGATCGTTCGCAGGCTGCGGATCGTCGCCGATCGCGGTCACCTGCCAGGAGGCGCCCGTGACGTTGCCTGTGGCCTGGGCTCCCGACATCACCGCGGTCGTCGTGGCCGCGGTGTTGTGGCTGGTCACGCACAGCCCGACGTACACCGGGTTGTTCATGACCACCGTCGTCGATACGATCGCCCCGGCGGCATCCTTCAGATCCGTCCACGTGGTCCCGTTGCTGCTGTACTGCGCCGTGAAGACGTTGCCCTTGCGGGTCAGCTTGACCCACTGCGGCGCCGCGATCCCTGCCTGCGTGCCGCTGCCGCAGGTGGCTCCCGTCGTCGGACGCCAGCCCATCGAGACCCCGCTGCTGAACGACTGGATCATGTAGACGAACGTCGAGTCCGCATCGAGGCTCTGACGGATCATCACGCCGGCCTTCGCCCAGGCGTTGGTGTTCACGAGGCTCTCGACCTTCACCACGATCGAGCCGTCCCCGTTGAGGGTCTTGTGTGCGAAACGGAAATCGTCGGCGTTGTCCCAGATGTCGTGTCCCGCCGCGCTCATCGTGATGACTCCGTTGCTCTCCTGGTACGCCGACGGGGCGCCCTGCACCCACAGGCTCAGCGTGTCGGCGCCGTTGGCGCTCCAGTTCTGAACGGGCGAGAACTCCCGCTCGGCCTCGCTGAAGAACGGAGCGGCCGAGTTGTTGTAGATGAAGGGCATCGCCTGCATGCCGGTGTGAACGGTCCTTCGCTCCGCGAACGGCGCGACGTCGTAACCGACCTGGGAACCGCTGGCGCCGGTGGTCAGACCATCGACCCAGATCTCATAGATGCGCGTGTCCTCGTCATTGTAGCTCTCCATGTCGTCGACGGTCGCATATTCCTGGGTGCTGAAGTTCCAGATGTCGCCTTCGTAGGGGCCGCCGCCGCCGATCTCGTTCACCTTCCAGTAGTAGGCGGTCCCGAAATTCAGCGAGGCGGGTGTAAAGGCGTGCTCTGTCGGAGTGCCGACCAGGGCCAAGGCGTTCCGGTCCGTCCCCAGATACACCTCGTGCGATTCCGCATCGCGTCCCGGCCGCCAGTAGAGGTCCGTGTCGAGGGCGACGCCCGCCGCCGCAACCGCCGGCTGCGGGCCGCGTGCGTGCGTCGGAAGATAGTAGAACCGCACTTCACTGAGGCTGACCTGAGGAGCCATGCCCCCCCAGTTCGTGTCGATCGTCAGCTTGACATACCTCGCCGAAGCGCCGCCGAAGTCGACAATGGTGTCCGCGGTATACGTGGGCGAGCCGGGAGCCCAGGCAAACTCAGGCACTCCCTCGAGCTTCGTCCAGGTCGCGCCGTCCACGGAATACTCGACCGTGACGTCCTTGGCGCCGAAGCCGACGAACGCCTCGACCAACTGGTTGGAGTTCCAGACCCACATCTCATCGAGCTTGTAGACCTTGTCGAATGCATACTGAATCCAGTTCGGCAGCACCCCGGCGCTCATCCACATCTGCATCAGCTCGGTCGAATGTTGATCGCTGGCATTGAGACCGGAGCCATTGACGGTGTTCTGTGCTCCCGTGCCCGGCTGGGCGCTGGACGCGGTGGCGGTCACGCCGGTGATGGGATAGACGTAGGGCTCGACGGTGAAGGACCAGACCGCACCCGCGATGACCGTGTTGTCGGGGGCTGCGTTGACCTCGTCGACGCGCCAGTAATAGGTCTGGCCGTATTCGAGCGGGCTTGGCGTCGCATAGGCAGCGTCCGCCTGGCCTTGGCTGACCAGCGTGCCTTTCGGGTCGGCCGCGGTGGCGTCGGTCACGTCCTGCTGGCTCGTTCCCAGATAGACATTGTGCGTCGCGGCGTACTCGCCGGGCGTCCAGCCGAGCACGACGTCGGCCGGGACGTCGGTCGCGCCGGCAGGGGGATTCGGGTTCGTGGCGACGCCGCGAACCACGTCGCCGATCTGAACGTTGTCGATGTGTACGCTTCCCTTCGTGTTCGCGTCGGCGTCGCTGGCGAAGGTCACGCTCCCGATCTTGGTCAGGCTGGGATTGGTGACCGTGCCGACCAGCTTGCCGTTGAGAGTGACGGTGACCACGCCGCCCTCGCCCAGCTCCATCATCAGGTTGTTGTACTGTCCGGCGACGGTCTGGGCGTTGGCGCTGCCGAATTCGACCCAACCGGCCGCAGGCCAGCTCCCGTTGAGGGAGTTGGCGTATCGCAGGGGCCCGCCCGCCCACGCATAGACCTCGATATACGCCTGGCTCCACACCGTGTTCCCCAGCGTGATCTGCATATGGAAGTTGAAGACGTCGTCGTTCTTGAAGTCGCAGGAGAACTTGGTTTCTCCCACCACCACCCGGCTGATGCCGCAACGCACCCAGGCGGAGGCGGAAGTCGTTCCCGCAACGAGGACCTCATTGTTGACGATGAGGGATTCGACGGTCCCGTCCCTGAGAATCGTCCACCCGTTGCCCACGTTGCCGTCCGGCCTGTCGAAATCGTCCGCGAAAGGCGCCGCCCCGGCGTTGGCCGCCGCGAGGAGGCAGACCAGCAGCCCCAACTCTTTGATCTTACGCATTGGATTTCCCTTTCAAAAAATGAAGTACCCGATCCAGAAGAACTGCAAAAGCGGGAATTGTGCGAACGCGATCCTCTCCCTGCCCCCTCGACCGGCCGCGCGCAAAGCCAGCCCGCGCGCCGCCCACACGCTTGCGTGAAGAACCCAACCTCGCGACACCACACCGTAAACGACGCAAGACCCTTCACCTCCACGACAATTGCGACAGGCCAACGCCCATCTTCACTGCCGATAATCTCATTTATACCAGATCGCAACGCAAACCGCAATCGAAGTTTCCGAGATCTCCCAGCCAACCCGCCCTCCGACCTGACGCCGCGGTCTCACGGGTTCTCCTGGTCCGCCATCCACCTTGCGTGGACCTCCCGAATTCTCTCCGGCGGCCATTCCTCCGGGAAATTCAGCCGGGCGAATTCCCCGGACAGTTCGACCGCTTTGTAGTCGTACGCCCGCGCCGCCTCGGTGTCCTCCTGATAGAGCCCAAGTCTCACGCGTTTCCCGCCGATCCCGATCCTCGCGTCCCACTTGTGGGTCCACTTACAGTAGCTCACGCCCGTGAATCGCGACGAACTGCCGCGCTTCTTGCTTCGATTGCAGGAGTTCTCCTGCTTCGTGCAGACCCGCAGGTTCTCCCGCGTGTTGTCCAGTTTGTTGCGGTTCTTGTGGTCCACGACCATCCCCTTGGGGGGCCTGGCCACCTCCCGATGCAGAAAGATGATCTTGCCCCTCTCCCATCGGGCGGCATATTCCCCGTGCAGATACCACACCCACCGGTTCAGCCATTCGAAGTCCGCCGCGTCCACGTAGGCGTGGAAGTCGCCGCCGACGGGGATCGTCTTGACGTTGTTGCCCTCGGGCTTGGGCGGGCGGCGCCGGTAGTTCCGACACACCGGGCCCAGGGGGCACCGCCTGATGTGCCCCGGATGGTCCGGCTGATTCCCGCACGTCGGATGCGTGATGACCCGATGCGCGAGGTTCCACACCATCTGGGCCCGGTCCCAGAACGAGTACACGCAATTGAAACAATGCTCCGCCATGGTCTCTCCCTTTCAGAGTATGGTTGTGTGTCGCCGGCCCGCAGTCTCGGATGTTCGCGAGCCGCCCGGTCGCACGGGCCGACCTCAGGAGTATGATAATATGACCATAGTCGCATGTCAACATGAATCGAAAGAAATCAACAAATGTTTTGTGGATCATAAACCCCTGCCCGCCCAGGAGTAACGACTGCCGGGGAAACGTCGGACCTGTTTGTCGGCCGGGCTCTTCAGCCCACACGTGGATTCGAAATGCGGGATTCACCACGGAGACACAGAGCCCCCGGTGCGGCCTCCGGCCGCAACCCAAGAACTCATAGCCGAAAGAAACGAAAAAAGCCGAAAAACAAGAAGAAAACATCGAGCCTGACCGCAAACCTTCCCTCGTTCCCCTTTTTCGCCTTCTTTCGTTTCTTTCGGCTGCCTCCTCTTGTCCTTCCCTTGCGGCAAAGAACCTTGCCAAGAAAACAAGATGCGAGGCCTTTGTAGTACGACGACATTAGCGGGCGAAGATCACAAATCCGTCAACCACAGAGGACACCGAGGACGCGGAGGGAAGGCCGATCCGCCAAGGCGAAGAGATCATCGGCAGATGAACGCAGATTGGAGCAAGATCCCAGGATCAAGACAGTGAGAGGCAACTTTTTGTTAATGCATAACTTAGCTGTCTTCTCTGTGAACTCCGTGCCTCTGTGGTGAGCCAAAACCATCCGTATTTCTACGTACTCCTTCCCCCGGGCGACGAGTCACAAGCCACAGGTCGCGTAGCCCCGCCCGCCGCTGCGGCCCGTTTCCCGCGCGACGAATCCCAACCGCAGAGGTCGCGGAACACGCGGAGAGCGTGCTGGGGATTGCGAATCCACTCGGGGTCCGTTATTCAAGAAACAAATAGTTAATCGTTGAGACTTGACCCCGCCCTTCCACTCGTTTCGAATCCTGTGAGATGAATAATCTTCGAGCCCGCCGGACCCCTGATTCCCATAATCCCACTGCATTCGAGACCCAAAGGGCTGTCGCGAGCACGATCTTCTTGCCGGAGATCCTCGGCATTTGCCTGCACCTGTGCCGCTTTGATATAATAGGCGACAGGTAGCGATGGAAGACGCCTGCCGCTGGGGATGCCCTTGTCGGATGGGCGATCCGTAAACTGTATATCATGTCTTTGTTTTGGAGGTGGAATGATGAGAGGACTCGCAGGATTGGTTGTTCTGGCATGTTTGTGTTTGGGAAGCACGGCGGCAAATGCCGCGACGGTCTATTGGGTGGATTGGACGCTGCCCGCCACGTACGGTACCCCTGGGTCCGCATCGGGCACTATCGCCTTTCCCACCGGGACCATCCACGTAACGTATTCGGGGGAGACGGTCTATCGTGCAGATATGGGCGATTGGAACTTCCCCGGGACGTATGCCAAGCCGGGCATCGTGGACAATACGCCTATCCCCGCCAAGGAAAGCATCACCCTGGTGGGTGGCAACAACGTCGTCGATACCATTACGTTCTCTGTGCCGGTGCTCAACCCTGTGCTCGCGATTCAGAGCCTTGGAAACGGGGGAGACCTGGCTCAGTATACTTTCAGCTCTCCGTTTACGCTTTTGCAACAGGGCCCGGGCCATTGGGGTGGGACCTCTTCCTCTCTCTCGCAGGTGGGCAACATCCTCTATGGTCGGGAGGGCAATGGTATCATCCAGTTCAGCGGTGTATACAATTCGATTAGCTGGACGGTCCCTGATGGTGAGGACTATCACATGTTCACGGTCGGGGCGCCGGCCACTATCCCCGCCCCCGGCGCGATCCTGCTCGGCACGCTCGGTACGGGTCTGGTCGGCTGGATACGACGACGCAAGGCGCTGTAATCCACCTGATTTCTGTGACCACTCCGGGGCTGTACGGCTGTCGTACAGCCCCTTTTTTGCGCGCCGAGCATGTTCGACAGCTTGAGGGGGACAAATAGGGACTGTCCCTCGGCCTCTTGTGCGCCGGCGAGGATTTGTCGTCCTGAGGCGCAGCCGAAGGACCTGGGCACAGGATGAGAGGTTTCTCTCGGTCGCGAGCCAGATCCTTCACTTCGCTGCGCTGCGTTCAGGATGACAAGACCCGCGCACGAATGACTCCGAGTCCGTATGAAAGGCAACTTCTGGAGTGGGGAGGGACTGTTCCTATTAACCGCCCGGTACTCTCAAGGAACCCTATATGGGTGACCCGAATGGAGTTGGGAGGGACTGTCCCTATTGACCGTGATCTGTCCGCTGCTTCGCCGTGCGCCTGCGCGAGGGGCTTCTATCCTGCTCTGTGGGCTCTGTGTTTCTGGGGTGAAATCCGCTGGTGCGGCGGGCTGCCGGCCTGCCCTGAAGGGAGGTGGATGATTGATGACCGCGGGGCGGCGGGTGCGGCCGGACGCGAATCATCAATCATCCATCATCGATCGTCAATCAGGAATGACCCATCACTTGAGCACGCAGACCGCCTGGGGCACGTGGACCCACAGGGCGATCGTCTCCAGGACGCTGAACTGGTACTCGCCTGCGCCGGGTCCGACGAAGCCGGTCACCAGGTCCTGGCCCAGGACGATGTTGGCGAACGGGCCGCTGGTGTCGATGAGGACGCCTCCGGCGGGCAGGCCGGGGGCCTTGACGACGCCGTCGGTGACGACCTGGCGGATGTGCTCCAGTTCCGTCTGGTTGCCCTGGGCGTAGCGGCGGAACAGCAGGTTGTACAGTTTGGGGGCCAGGGCCAGGGCGTACGGGCCGTGGAAGCCCGCGTTGTCCAGCTCCGTCACCGCGGCGATGACGTCCTCAGCGGCGGTTCCGACTTCCTTCCAGGGCTTGAGCTTGACCGAGTGCGAGCCCGGCGTGTTGAGCAGGCCGGTCCCGCCCAGCGGGGCCAGGCCGCTGAAGATCAGGCTGTCCTCCTGGCGGGCGACCGCGATGGCGGCCTTCGTGGCCGGACCCAGGTCCAGGGGCAGGCCCGACTGCTCGGCAGCGACGAGGTCGCGGACGGGCAGGCTGAAGTCGCTGCGAAGCATCGCCAGCGGGATCGAGCCGCAACCGCTGACGGTGACGCCTTCGACGGTCTTTCCGTCGGCGGTCGAGTCGGACAGGGGCACGGCCTTGAATCCCAGGCCGAACGGTCCCACGGTGCTCAGGATTCGTCGGCCGCTCAACTGGCTCTTGGCGGTCTCGACGACCGCACGATCGATCTGTTCCCACACGCTATCGGCAAACGGCGCGTCGCCGCGATGCAAGTATTGTTCGGACATGGAAAACCCCTTCAAATCTGCTGTCTATCATTGACGATTCACGATCTGGACGAGGTGGTCGCGGGCTGGCTCTGCCGATCCGGGACGACGCTCCGCGCCGATCGTAAATAGTAAATCGTAATTCGTCGATTCCTCAGGTCTTCAGGTTCCCGATCGTCGGGATGGGCTTGGCTGCGGACGGGGCTTCGGCCTGCGGGCCCTGTTCGCTCGCCATTTCGTCGACCTCCGCGGCGCCCTTGGCCAGCAGGGCCTCTTCGTCCTTGGCCAGGATGCAGATCAGACGCTGGAACTCGCCTGCGTGGACCCGCTCTTCGTTGGCGATGTCGATCAGGACCTTTCTGGCCAGTTCGTTGTCGGTGGCGTCGGCGTGCGCCATATAGGCATGGACGGCCTCGTGCTCGGCCGCCAGGTTCAGACGCAGGGCGCGAAGCAACTCCGAATCGGTCAGTTTGCGTCCGGGGACGACCCCAGTGAACGGATTGACGAACTCCGGCATGGCCGGACCTCCTTTCTTCATCGATGATCGACCATGGATGATCGCAGGCGAGACTTCCCGCCCATCATCCAAATCCATACACCTGTCACTTGTACGGCATTTCGAGACTGTAGTTCAAGGCCGGTATAGACTCAAGCAAAAAACTTCGCACACGGTCCGGCGCGAAGTCTCGCGGGAGTGCGTTGAGCACGATGCTCGGTGCAGCGGCCGGGGTGGGGACGCACGCGCACAAAAAGACCTGCCGTCCGGCGGACCGGAGGGCAGGTCTTGGCATGTTCAGACGAGGCGCTCTTGTCAACGACGGCGGAGCAGCTTGTACGTTTCCTCGCCGCCGCTGAGCAGGTGGACGAGCGGTTGCGGCCGGTCCACGTTCTCGATGAACTTGGGCCGGGCCGACCACGGCGTGACGCTCAGCACGCCCAGCATGTCCATCCAGTGCTGCAAACGCGCCACCGGCAGGTTCCACGTCATGTGGAAGTGATTGGCCGGCGGATACTGCTTGTACTCGACCATGCTGGCATACTTCGGGACGCAAAATGTGTGCGGCCAGGTTGGGGTCGTGAGGTTGCACATGGCTTTGCCCAGCTCTTCGGGGACTTCGGTGGTCTCCGCTTCGTCCCAGATCAGGCTGAACAGGCCGCTGACGCTGCTGTACGCCATGCGGGCGGCCAGCCCCTTGATCCCGGCGGGGGTCATGAAGGTGACGGAGTTGCCGCCGCCTGGGAAGTAGAACTCGTCGGCCAGCGGCATCGAGACCCGCTCCATGACCTGCTTGACCGTCGTGCCGGGCGAAGCCGCCCAGTCGAAGGCGGCGCTGCCGGAGTTGTCGCCGTCGACGAGGCCTTTCTTGTACCAGTCGGCGCTCGTGTCGAGTTTCTTGATGCCCAGCTTCTCGGCCAGGGCCTTGACTTCCCAGGCCTCCCAGACCTTGCGGAAGTCCATGAACAAGGGGGGATTGCCGCCGCTCAGATAGGTCATGAACAGCATCGTCAAGAGGCCCTGCACGTCGGCTTCGGTCGCGTAGGGCAGCGGGGCCTTGGCGCCCGCGTGGTCGAAGGTGCTGTTGAAGAACGACTCCATCACGTCCGCCACCGGCAGGGGGATGCCGCGACGGTCGCTGCCCCATTCGAGCTGGCTCATGAACCCGCCGCCGACGGCGTTGAGGTCCGCCATCAGGTCCCGCACGATCAGATACATCGCCAGCGACATGTTGAACCGCTCGCTGTCATGATCGCTGCGAAGTTCCAGACGCTTGCCGACATAGCGGTCGATCCAGCCTCGCAGGTCCTTGAGTTCCTTGTCCTTGTAGGCCTTCTTCGTGAGCATGTCGGCCAGGAGCTTCATGTCCAGACGCGTGATTTCCAGGCCGAACGTGTTTCGCGTGGGCAGCACGTGCGCCAGGGCCGTCTCCATGCCCATCGAGTCGTGTCCGAAGATCACGACGCGCCGGCCCTTCAACGCGACCTTGGTCACCGCGGCGTAGCACCAGTCGATGAGGTTCCTGGCGGTGGCGTCGGTCATCTCCGGCTCGAGCCCGGTGTCGGGCCAGGTCCCGACGTTCAGGCAGGCCATCCGGCCGTACTGGGCCAGGGCGCCGTTGAGCGCGTGGGCGTAGACCACGCCGGGCTTGGGACCGCTGTTGCCGCAGGTGATGTTGATCGGTGTGTCGGCCGGGAACTGCTGGAGCAGCGAGATCACCGTCAGTTGCGGGAAGGCCCACGTGTCCGGCACGCAGACGAGAATATCGACGTCAGCCTTGCGGAACTGCTGGGCGACGATGTCGGCCTGAGGCTCGCCATCGACGAGCACGTCGGAATAGACGACCGGGACCGGCGTCTTGTCGGGCATGACGACCTCGCCGCTGATCGTCTCAGCGGCCATTCGGGCGATGTTCTGGCACCGCCTGCGGCTGTCCTGATCCACCCGCGGATCGCTCGTCGCGAACACTCCAATGACAGGCACCTTCGGCGTCGCCTTGCGGATCGCCGGCAGTCTCGTCGCTTCAGCTCTCTTGGCCATTCGGAACCCCTTTCGATCTGCGATCTACTATTTACGATTTACTATCTGTTGCACGCTGCGGGCCTCGCCTGCGACGGCGATTCCATTCGCCGAAATCGTTAAATCGTAAATAGTCAATACTAGATAGTAAATTCCTTTGTGTTTTCCAGCGTCTTTTTCACGAGGTCGAGGAACTGGGCCGCGTAGGCGCCGTTGGCGACCTTGTGGTCTACCGAGAGCGTCATGTTCATCAGCTTGCGGACCAGGATGTTGCCGTTGTCCGGAACGCAGGTATCGGTGATCTTGCCGACGCCCAGAATGCTGCACTGGCCGGGGACGACGATCGGGATGAACGACTCGATGCCGAAGCCGCCCAGGTTGGTCACGGTGATGCAGCCGCCTTCGAGGTCGGACATGTCCAGCTTGTCGGCGCGGGCCCGCTCGATCAGCGCCTGGCTGTCGCGGGCGATCTGGCGGACGTCCTTCTTGTTGACGTCCTTGACCAGCGGAGCGACCAGACCGTCGGGAACGGAGATCGCCAGGCCGATATGGATCGCGTCGGCCAGCTTGATCGCGTTGCCGACGAGCTGGCCGGTCATGATCGGGTACTTCTGCAGCCCGGTGGCGACCGCCTTCATGATGAAGTCGTTGAAGGCGACCTTGACGCCGCCGGTCTCATTCATCTTGGCCCGCGCGACAACGAGGTCCGTCATGTCCACGCAGATGGTCAGATAGAAGCAGGGGATCTCCTGCTTGGATTTGAGCATGCGTTCGGCGGTGATCCGCTGGAGCCGGTTGACCTGGACCGTGGCGCCGAGTTTGGCCTCAGCCACCGGGGCCGCGGCGGCCGGCTTGGCGGCGGGGGCAGTCTTGGCGGGCTTGGCCTCTGCGGCTGCCTTGATGTCGGCTTCGGTGATCTTGCCTGCAGGGCCTGTGCCCTTGATGGTCGCCAGATCGACGCCGAGGTCCTCGGCCATCTTCTTGGCTCGCGGCGAAACCATGATCTTGCCCGTCGGCTTGGTGGGCTGGGGCTCAGCCACAGGGGCCGGAGTCGCCGGAGCGGATTGCGCCGTCGGAGCGGACGCGGAAGCGGCCGGCGCAGGACTTGCGGCCGTCGGGACGGTGACTTGCTCATCTTTTTCCCCGAGGATCATCAGCGTCGCCCCGACGGGCAGCGTCTGATTCACCTCGGCCAGGATCGCCTTGACGAATCCGTTGCCGGGGGACTCCAGCTCCAGCGTAGCCTTGTCCGTCTCGATCTCGAAGATCACGTCGCCCTTCTTCACTTCGTCGCCGACCTTGACCAGACAGTTGACGACGGTGCCCTCTTCCATGGTCTGCCCCATCTTCGGCAGGTTGACTTCTTTGGCCATGTCCTATCCTTTCGAAGTTTGATTTTTGATGTGTGATTGGCGATTTGCGAGGAGGGCCTCCAATCAACAATCAACACTCAAAAATCAACAATTTCCAATTCACTGTCCGACGGACTGCTTGACCGCGTCCACGATCTGCTGGATGCCCGGAATGCTGGCTTCCTCCAGCGGCTCGCTCATCGGCGGGGGCACGTCCCTGGCCGCCAGGTTGATCGGGCGGGCGCCGAGGTAGTCGAATCCGCGGGTGCCGTCGCCGAAATCGTATTCCATGTACTGGCCCGCGATCTCGCGGCCCGTGCCGCACCAGCCGAAGCCTTCGCTCAGCGTGATCAGGCGGCCGGTCTTGCGGACCGACTCGGCGACCGTCTTGATGTCCAGCGGCTTGAGCGTGCGAAGGTCGATGACCTCGGCGTCGATGCCGTGCTGGTCGGCCAGGATCTTGGCGGCTTCCAGGGCCCGCATCGCCATTCGGCTGTAGCTGACGATCGTCGCGTCGTTGCCGGGCCGCTTGATGTCGGCCACGCCCAGCGGGATGATGTAATCGTCCGTGGGGACCGGGCCGGTTTGTCCATAGGTGGCTTTGTGCTCGATGAAGACCACAGGGTTCTCGCTGCGGATCGCGGCCTTGAGCAGGCCCTTGGCGTCGTAGGGCGTCGAAGGCATGACCACGTACAGGCCCGGCGTGTGCATCACCCAGGCCTCCAGGCTCTCGGAGTGGTGCGCTGCGATGCAGCGGCCGACGCCGCCCTCGGTGCGAAGGACCATCGGGACTTTGGCTTTGCCGCCGAACATGTAGCGGTTGTAGGCGCCGACGTGCACGAGCTGGTCCATCGCGATGGTCAGGAAGTCCACATACATGATCTCGGCGATCGGCCGCATCCCGCGGAGGGCCGCGCCAATCGCGGCGCCGGCGATGGCCGCCTCCGAGATGGCGGTATCGATGACGCGCTCCTTGCCGAATTCCTGGAGCAGACCGCGGGTCGCCGCGTAGGCGCCGCCATAGAGGCCGACGTCCTCGCCAAAGACGAAGACGCGAGGATCTCGCCGCATTTCTTCCGTCTGGGCGAGCGCGACGGCCTGGGCGATGTTCAGAATGTCCATGCCAAACTGCGATTTGATCTGGATTTTGGCCTGGTCGGCCGCTTCTTTCTTGGTCTTGGCCGTAGAGGACGCGACCAGCTTCTGGAACGTCTCCGTCGCCTCGCGGACCTTCTCGGCGGTGCTCCCGGCGCTCTCCACCACCTGGGCCGGATAGTTCTCCGGCACATACACGTCCTTGTCGACGTCGGCCGCGTTCGGCAGAGGACTATTCAGGGCAAACTCTGTGGCCGTCTCGATGGCTGCAAACGCCTTGTCCTTGATCTGGTCCAGTTCCTGCTCGGTGGCGATCTTCTCGGATGTGAGCCTGTCGCGCAGGACCGTGATGGGATCTCGCTCGTGCCAGGCTTTCTCCTCGGCCTTGGTCCGGTACTCGCGTGGGTCGTTGCGGCTGTGGCCGTACCACCGGTACGTCTTGCACTCGATCATCATCATCGCGCTCTGCTTGCGAGCCCGCTCGATCGCCTTGCGAAGCGCCAGGAAGACCGCGACGACGTCCTGGCCGTCGACGATCATGGCCGGCACGTCGTACGCGACGGACCGAACCGCGATGTCCTCGATGCTGCTGGCGCAGCTTGTCCCTGCGACTTCACTGCCGGAGAAGGGCACGCTCATTCCGTACAGGTTGTTCTCGATGATCGCCACGAGCGGCACTTTCAGCGTCGCAGCCATGTTCATGGACTCGTGGAAGGTGCCGGTGTTGCAGGAGCCGTCCCCGAAGAAGGACAGGACGACCCTGCCGCTCTTCTTGAGCTTCTCCGCCAAAGCGGCGCCGACGGCCGGGGGCTGGTTGCCGCCGACGATGCCGGTGGAGCCCAGATTGTTCTGGTGCTCGACCTCCGCGATGTGCATGGAGCCGCCGCGGCCTTTGCAGTAGCCGGTCTCCCTGCCCATCAGCTCGGCCATCATCGCGTTCCAGTGGGCCTGTCGCTCCTGGTCGCTGTTGGCGTACTTGTTGCCGACCGCGCCGCAGTGGCCGTGGCCGCGGTGGGTGGAGCCGATGACGTCGCCTCGCTCCATGGCCGCGATGGCGCCGGTGGCCACCGCCTCCTGTCCGGCGTAGAGGTGCGACGCGCCCTTGATGATGTTCTGGCCCAGGAGATCGTAGACCTTCTCCTCGAAGAACCGGATCTCGTAGATGGTCCGAAGCCAGTCTTTGGCCTGGTCCAGCGTGATCGTGCCGGCCTGGATGAGTTCCTTGACCGTGGGCAGGGTTTGTTTGCGGGTATCTTCGATCGAGATACTCATGGTGTCGACTCCTCAATAGAACGCGTCGCGTCCCCCGCGGGCGAACCACCGCCGGACAACCTCGCAGGGGGTACGCTGAAAGAGCGGTAATATATCAGATTCCGACGCTGCCCACAAGCGTGTGTCGCCATTTCGCATTTTTTTGGTCGGAGCCTTGTCTTACGCGAGCGTCGAGGATAACATCCTGTGAGACCGTCACTTAAGAGAATAGCGGCAGAGCCGGGCGGCGATCCGGCTGCGTTCCTCGCCCCCGGAACGTGCAGGGATGGGCGTGAAACCCACGCCCAGGATAAGACCATAACGCGAACGGACAGGAGATGACTTAGAAACTATCTCAAAACAGTGTCTTTGGCCGATAACCATCCGTAGGAGCCAA
>CALEZT010000040.1 GCA_937927975.1 uncultured Phycisphaerales bacterium | reverse complement strand
GACGCGGGGCGAAAACTGCGGTACACCAAAGGCCGGATTCACCGTGCGACAGGAGGCTTGTTCGGACTTGTTGGCAGATGGAGAACTCAACAATGATGCGTCGAAAGCACTCGAAGATGTCGGGAATATCCCTGGCAAGAATAGTCGTCTGCGTGACGGCAGCATGCTCCCCTGCCTTCGGATTGACCGCGGAGAATCGCGGACCGGCATCGACCAATCGGCCGATGCGAGACAGGCAGTCCCTGGTCCTGACCGTCGGCCAGACGGCCGGCGACCTGCGGGGCTCGGACGACAAGGTCCTCCAGGCCGGAGTGGATTACCTTCATCGCCTCGGCGGCGGGACCCTTCGCATCCTGCCAGGCGTGTACGAACTGCAGAACGCGATCCACCTGAGACACCACATCACGATGATCGGATCGGGCGAGCAAACCATTCTGAAGAAACGATCCAGCGTCGTGACGGCGCTCTCGCGGGATTCGGACTGGTATGAGTATGGCGTCGAAGTGAACGACCCCACAGGCTTTGCGCCCGGCGGCGGCATCATGCTGCGATCCAGCACCGGGCCGGGCGAGTGGCAGTTCGACGTCCTGCGGGCGACGATCACCGCGGTCCAAGGCCGGGTTCTGTTCCTGGACAGGCTCACCCGCGAGAACTTCTGGACTCAGAAGAGCGCCACAGCAGCCACGATCTTCCCGATCCTCACAGCCGAGGACGTCGACGACGTGCGGATCGAGGACCTCGTGATCGACGGCAACCGCGAGCACAACGAGAGAATCAACGGCAATTTCGCCGGCGCGGTGTTTATCCAGAGCTGCAACCGGTGGCGGTTCAGGAACGTGACGGCCCGCAACTATAACGGCGACGGCTTCAGCTTCCAGGTCTGCGACGACGTGCAATTCGAGAACTGCAAGGCGGTGGACAACGCGGATCTGGGCTTCCATCCCGGCAGCGGCTCGCAGCGACCTGTCTTTCGCAACTGCACATCCACGGGCAACAGCCAGGGCATCTTCTTTTGCTGGGCGGTCTCCGACGGCCTGGCGGAAGGCTGCACCCTGTCGGACAACCGCCAATACGGCGTCAGCATCGGGCACCGCGACACGGACAACCTCGTGCGGAATTGCGCCATCGAGCGAAACGGCGAGGTCGGCATCCTCCTGCGGGACGAAGGCGCCGAATTCCGAGCCGGCCACCGCAATCGGATCGAGAACTGCACGATCCGCGACAACGGCGCCCGGCAGCCTGGGATCGGCATCGACATTCGAGGAGCCACCCACGACATCGCAGTCGTAGACACGCGGTTCGATTCCACCGTCGGCGGCCCCCAGAAGATCGGCATCCGCATCGGCAAACAGGCAGGGCCGGTCTCCCTGGAGAACAACACGTTTGAAGGCTGTTCTACTGCGGTTGACCGCCTACAATGATCTTCCTTCGGAAGATCCCTGCGCCGCCGGGACCGTCCCCCTTGTAGGTGAGCACATACTCGCCCGGACGGGGATAGGAATGAACCTTCGTGCCGTGCTGGGACGCGGGTTCGACCACGCCATCGCCATAGTCGAGGGAGAAGTTCGAAGTCATGTTCCGCCCGTGGAAGTAGATCGTGACAGGCGTTCCCGGCGCGATCCCCCTCACCGGAAAGTGACTCAGGGAATCCGCATAGGGAGCGTCCGTCGGATTCTCGCGATCGTAGACGAACACCATGACGTAGTTCGACGATCGTTTGCCGGCGCTGTCCGTCACAGCCAGTTCTTCCGAATAGGTCCCTCGAACGCCGTAGGTGCGGCGGACATTCGCGGCCGTCGCCTTCGTTCCATCCGTGAACGTCCATTCGTAGGAAGTGATGCTCCGGCCGGGAGGGGCTACGGAGAGGGAACCTTCGAGATCGATCGTGTCCCCTGCGTAACAGTGCCTCTTGTGCCCTGGAAAGGATAAAGGCGCGTCATGTTCCTCGAAGTACGCCTGCACGAGGATCGGGAAGCAGTTGATCTTCCTCTTGGGATCGGAGACGTAGTGCATGTCGAAATGCACGTGGGCGTCGTTGCCGCACTGGGAGTTCCCCAGGTACCCGAACATCTCGCCTTTGTCGAGAACGCTCCCCACGCCGATGTCCTTTCTCAGGTGACTATCGACCATGTGGTAGTACCGGATCTCCAGTTCGCGATCGCGGATCGAGGTACCCGTACCATAGGAGACGACCTCGGCGTTCGGGATCATCGACACGAGCTTGTGATGCTTCGGGTACATCCCGCCCAGATCGACGCCGTAGTGGTAGTACAGCTTGCCGTTCGACATGTCGTGGAACCCAAGCCAGGCGTTCTGGAAGTTGGCGCATCCCCATCGGTAGTCCTTGATGGGAAACGCGAACGCGCCGGGATCGTACCAGGGCATCGAGGCGTCCTTGGCGCTCAGCAGGACCGCCTCGGACATCTCCGGGATCGCGGTGCTGTCGATCGTGAAGGCTCTGGTCAACTCTCCGCAGATCCTCAGGCCGTTGATGACGACCGGCATGTGGAACGGGCCACAGCCGACGACGCCTTCGACGCCGTCCACGGCCAGGGCGATCGTGGATTTGCAGCAGATCTTCCGCAACCCGCCCTGCCAGTAGCCCATCTCGTAGCTGTCCACGACGTCGAGGAGCTTGACCGACCTGGAAGCAGCGCCTCCGAAGGCGTCTGTGTACGTCTGCCCGATGTCCAACGTGAAGAACTTGGGATTGTAGGCCTCTGCGAGTTCCGGATGCACGCCCAGAACGGAACAGACGAAAGCCACGGTCAACAAGATCTTTCTCGAACCCATCGATACCTCCTATTCGCGCCCCGGCAATCGCTGCTCTCGCCAGTCGCACCATGCAGCGAACCCTACCCTCCCAACGGCGGGAAGACAAGCCGAATTCGGCCTGCGGGGCCAAATCACGTGCGACTGGATTTCATGGGGCGTGGGGGCGTCCACTCTGTCATCCTGAGCGGCAGCGAAGGATCTGGGCACAGAATGCGGGCGTGCATTCGTTGCATCCGAAGGCCGGATGCTTCGCTTCGCTCAGCATGACAAATGCTCATCAGGCCCCCACGAAATCTAGTCGCGCACGCCGAATCACGGATTTCCTGCGATCGCGGCGGACCATGTCCCCCTGGTCCACCGCGACTTGGAGCTTTTCCTTGACAGAACCTGTCGGTGGTGATATGCTTGCGTTTAGTATGGTTACTGTTCTGTAAGAGAAGTCACGTTCCGTCGAGCAACGCCGCAAACGCAGGGCTTATATGGTTGCCATGTGTCGCGGTGGAGGTGTGACTTCTCATCCCCCCTGATACGACCTCAAGACGAATACCAATGCGCGGGCGTCGCGTCCGTTCGGACGACGCCCGCAAGAGAACTGGAGATACAGACAGTGGACCCCAAAGAACAGACGGAATTCTTCTATGAGATGTTCGACGCCTCACTACCCCGGCTTGGCGTCGGAAACGAGGCTTCGACGAAGAAGGCCCTCAGTACAATGCTCGCCGCGATGTCGGAAGGCAGAAGCGGGCCCATCCTTCGCCCGACCCGGATCCTCGACATCGGCTGCGGAAACGGCCCTCAGACCGTTTACTTGGCGAAACACCTGGACTGCCCGATCCTGGCGGTGGACAACCATCCGCCTTTTCTCGACGAGCTGCAGCGACGCGCCGCGACAGCCGGCGTGGCTGAGAAGATCCAAGTCTCCCTGAGAGACATGCGCACCCTGACGAAAAACGACGGGCCCTTCGACCTGATCTGGTCGGAGGGAGCCATCTTCATCGTCGGCTTCAAGGAAGGTCTGGCCGCATGGCATTCTCTCCTGGCTCCCGGCGGCGGGCTGGCGGTCAGCGAGATCGCCTGGTTGAGAGCGGATGTGCCGGCCGAGTGCAGGGAGTTCTTCGCCCGGGTGCATCCGGCGATGGCGGACGTATCGACTCATCTGGCCGCGGTCGAAGCATGCGGCTACGAGATCGTCGAGCATTTCGTCGAGCCGGAAGCGGCCTGGTGGGACGGCCTCTATCGTCCGCTCGAAGCGCGCCTTCGCTCCCTGCGACAGCGGTACGCCGCGGACGCCGAGAGACTGGCCATGATCGAACCCATTCAGAAGGAGATCGACATCTACCGAGAGCATTCCGCCTACTACGGCAACGTCTTCTACCTGATGCGCCGACGCTAGTACGACAGCGCTACTTCGGCTCAAGATTTTTGAGGGCGTAAGCCGATGAT
>CALEZT010000039.1 GCA_937927975.1 uncultured Phycisphaerales bacterium | reverse complement strand
CTCGATCCAGGGCTTGATCTTCCGCAGCCATCGTTTGGCTTCCCGCGGCGTCAGCCGCCCTCGCTCCATCTTCTTCATGACACGCCGCAGTTCCTTGGGATGGCGTGCATCCAGACGCCACTGCTTGATCAGGTTAACTAGCTGGACAATCTCATCGCTCATAACACGCACCACCTACTCGACAAAGAGGACAGGCTCGACCACGATCTTGTAGAACCAGTGCCAGCGGTAGCAGCGATCGCAGCGTGGCCGGTGGTCAAAATCTGAAATACGGAAATGCTTTTCGCACAGGTTGGCACGACATCTACAACATCTCTTCATCCCCGCCGCTGGTGCCAGAGCGATCTGGGGATGGCCGCGGTGGAACCGCGACGGGCGAGCCTGCTTCTTGCACATCGTGCAGATGGCCAGAGGGATCTGCTGGGGACCCGGCGCAAGCGACGAGGCACTCAAGACATCGCCCGCACTGGTCTCGATGTGATCAGTCACCGTCTCCGTGATTTCCGCGCCGTTGGCTCGCTCACCTTCCTGCAGGGTTTCTCCCAGACGAAGCAGTGCCTCTCCACGCTCGTCGAAGAAGGCGTGACCTGTGTATTCCTCGTTGACAACGTGCATACGTGTGTGTACGTTGCGTCTCTTTTTCGCCATAACGTGGTCCCCCTACGTGCCGATAGCCTGACGGACACTCTCGACGATCGGTGCCACCCAGGTCCGCCAAAGTACAGCAGCACTGGGACAGACGAGCCACCGGATCGTAGCCCCGACAACAGTCACGGCGACCGCGACCAGTAGAACCAGCCCTGCCCACGGCATGATTCCTCCCAATCGCGTCTTCGGATGAGGGTCGTACAGCTCCATAATCTGAATCCTTCTAAAAGCCGCATGTTGGCTGTCCCTGTCGGCGGCCCTGACGAACGCATCGTGCGGTCAGGCTCACAGGTCTTTCCGCCTCTATTATGAATCAACTCACAAAGAACGGTCTTACGACGCACTGACGCCGAGCTAACAGCGCACTTGCGATCCGGCTGTGCTCCGAAGCCCGCTCTCCAAGGACGTTGTCCTGGTCTATTCATCGCTCGTCTCGGAGAGCCATTAGGCTCAACCGGCATGACGACGTATTTTATTGAGCGGCGCGACGGATCGTCCTGATTGGGCCAGTCCTACTCGGCGAGCAGTTCGATGAATCGCCAGGTCCTCGCAAGGTTGATCGCAAGCCCATATGATGGGGCAGCCACAGTGATGAGGAACCACTCGTCCCACTTGTTATCGCCGAACAGCCGCCGCAGCCGTCTCACCCGCTGATGGATGCACGAGTCTTTTCGCCTGAGTTCGAAGATGTCCCCTGCGGAGCATACGGCCTCCGCCAGCAGCTTCCATTCCGAAGTGCCGATTCCAGGCATTTCCCCAGGCCCGTAGCGGGTGGGCTCCAAGTTGTCCTTGTGCTTGATGAAGATCACCTGTTGCGGCTCGTCGATCTGGACGTCGACGTCGTCCGGATCCAGCGCGTCGCGTTCCTGCCGAGTCAGCACGCGCTCCGTGATCTGACCGTCGCGGATTTCCATAACCTTGTAGTGCTTATGGAGGCCGTTGGGTCTGGATTTGTCATGCATTTCCATCTTGATTTGTTCTCCTATTAAGTTGCGTGAAAAAGCAGCCGGATCTGGTCTACATGCACCGAATCTGGCGAAATTCCCCTGTTAACGGGTGACGACTCTTTTCGACCGGCGCCCTGGACCGGGCTGGCCAACGATGGAGGGGCCGTGAATGCGCGAATAGATCCCCATCACCCGCCTGGTGGCCGCGTAGCGCCAGCGTCCCACTGTTACCAAGGCCCGCCATCCATGCCGGTGTCTGCCCGGAGACGCCCGTCGTTCCGTCGTCGGCGCTGGCGACGGAGGTGTGGCCGCGGTCTGCCCGATGTGCGGACGTCGCCGAGTGGCGACCTTCTCGGCGTCGATCTGCTCAAGGATACGGCGCGCCCGCCGTGCACGATCAGGGAAGATGTGGCAGTGGGCCGCCTGCTGGAGACTACGGAACAGCTGCCGTTCGAGGCAGCGTGCGTACGCTACGGTCGTCGTGGGTTCAATGAATTGCCCTGGGTGTCTTCGCCGCGGGATGGTGTACTTGCGTCGTGTCATAGTACGTATCCTTCATGTCTGGACAACCGGTATGAGGGTTGACTCTGCGCGGCGGGATCCACATAATGAAGTGGACCGCTGCACTACCGTGCTGTCGGTTACGGGGCTTAGGCGCTGGGTTCCAATCACCGCCGGCCCCTTTTTCTTGTTGTATCTCCTGTCGTGGCTTTCAGCGTCCGTCAGGGTCTACGGTTCCCGTGAGGAGGGAAACCCTGGCGAGGACGTCGGTGGAAGGCGAAGTCGCAATTCGCTCGAGGCTGAGCATACTGAACCCATCGTCATCGCGTCGCTGGTCCGATGTTCCCAGTTCCGTCGACTCCTCGGGTACTTTCGAATCCGCTTCTTGCGAAGGGTCAGGGTATTCATCGCCCTCAACTCGGCTCACATGTGCATACCGAATGACCCCTTGTTCATACATTCGAACGAGCCGCCTTCGGATCTTGGGCCGGGCAAGCTTCCATACGTCGGGAGCGATGTCGGTGTAGTCCCATGTCCACCAGCCGAAGAAGCGGTAGC
>CALEZT010000038.1 GCA_937927975.1 uncultured Phycisphaerales bacterium | reverse complement strand
GTGATGTCTCTCGTGAGATTCTCGACGTTCAACGCGATGTATGGGGCCCCGGACCACGACGAAACGAGCGAAATGCCGGCGGACTGGTTCCCCGTGAATGTCGCCTCTTTATACCCGTCCCCCCTGTCGCTCACGACCGGCAAGTCCGGCCCGGCGAATACCCCCGAGCTCAGCCCAAGAAGGATGCCCGTCACCACGCACAACGACACCACCTGCTTCATCCGACGCTTCATTTCTCCGTCCTCCCTACAGGATATCGAGATGCTCAGGTCATGAACCCGCGGCGGAAGACAAACACCCCTCTCGGGGGACAATGAACCCGCATGCCGGCCGCGTTTCGATTCAGAAGGACTGGTTGGGGAGGCGGGAACTACGGATTCCGTTCCTCCCTAATCAGTTCACAGCTTGTTTGGAGGTGCTTGCCTTTGTGGGATGTCGCGCCAATGCGCAAAACTCCCAAGTGATGACATGCCTCGCAGTGATGCCGCTCACCCTCCTTCTGGACAGCGGGACACTCCGAAGACCGAGTTGCCATCGATACAGGGCCATCCACTGCTTACAGGACCGATGCCAGTGTACGCCTCGCACAATGGTCTTGTCAAGTATATTATACTTCTTTTTCTAGGACCTTTGATCGAGGAAGGGCGCGAAGTCCTGCGACTGGACTTCAGCGGGGAACAGCTTAAGGCTGATAGTCCCGGCCTTTGATGCCGTGGATCGTGAGGTTGGCGTCGGGCAGATTGTCGCGGGCCGGACGGACGCTCTGGGCCTTGAGGAAAGTCACCTGGCCGTCGGCGAGCAGGAAGCACCGCGTCCCCTCCCAGCACCACCAGCCCTGATCGGATTCGATCGTCTGGTGATTGCTGAGCCACTCGCCAATCAGGATCTTGGCGGACGGGAATGCCACCTCGGTCACGCCCTGGCGGATGGAGGGCTTCGGGTTGCTGTACGTAAAACTCTTGTCGTCCATCGAGTCGATCTGCTCGGGACTGTGGTAGAAGGCCATCGAGTACGAGTAGCTCGTGGACTCGTACTTGGCGGGGTCGGTGCGGTCCGCGGGACACAAGAGGACCGAGGGATTGTTCGGATCGACGATGCTGCTGAGGTACGGCTGGACCCATTTGCGCCAGCCCCGGCCCATCCACAGCCAGTACACCGGGCTCGTCGAGACGGGGTCCTTGGCGCACGGATAGTAGCCTTCGTAGTCGTGCGTGTACATGTCCACCGCAAGGCCGACCTGGCGGAGGTTGTGCGAGCAGACGACCCGACGGGCCGCGGCCTTGGCCCTGTGCAACGACGGGACGAGGATCGACAGCAACAGCGCGAGGATCGCGATCACGACCAGCAGCTCGACGAGCGTGAAACCCCGCGAGGGGACAGCGCGTTCGCGAGTCTTGTCATGATGAACGCAGTGAAGCATCCGGCCAACGGAGGAGAGACTGCCGTCGTCGCGTCTGCATCGGACGCCAGATCCTTCGCTCCGCTCAGGACGACAGAGAGCGTCACTCGTGTGCGTGGAGAATTGCAGCATCCCTGCTCCTTGCCCCAGTCATGGAAACATCATTCGACCGTCACGCTCTTGGCGAGGTTTCGCGGCTTGTCCACGTCGTGGCCTCGCAGCACCGCGGCGTGGTACGCAAGCAGTTGCAGCGGAACGACCGTGAGCATCGGCTGGAACAGTTCCGGCGCGTCGGGGATCGTGATCAGATGGTCCGCGCGTTCGCCGATCTCCTCGTTGCCCTCGGTGGCCACGACGATGATCCGTCCGCCGCGGGCCCGGACCTCCTCGATGTTGCCGATGATCTTGTCGTATTGCGGACCTGCGGTTGCGATGAACACCGCGGGCATGCCGTCGGCGATCAGTGCGATGGGCCCATGCTTCATCTCCGCAGCCGGGAGGCCTTCCGCGTGAATGTAGCTGATTTCCTTGAGCTTCAAAGCGCCCTCGAGGGCCACCGGGTAGTTGAATCCCCGGCCCAGGAACAGCCAGTTCTCCTTCTCGATATTGGCTGCTGCGATCTCGCGGATGTGGTCGGACTGCTGGAGGATCGCGCCGATCTTCTCGGGGATTTGGGCCAGTTCGTCGATGTAACGGGCCGCGTCGTCGCTGCTGAGGTGACGCCTGCGTCCCAGCTCGATCGCCAGCATGCTCAGGACCGCGACCTGGGCGGTGAACGCCTTGGTGCTGGCGACGCCGATCTCCGGCCCGACGTGCAGGTAGACGCCTGCGTCGGTCGAGCGGGCGATGGTCGAGCCCACGACGTTGACGACGCCCAGCACGCGAGCCCCTCGCTCCTTGGCCTGCTCGACCGCGGCCAGCGTGTCGGCGGTCTCGCCGGACTGGCTGATCGCGACGACGATCGTGCCGTCGCCGATGATCGGGTTGCGATAGCGGAACTCGCTGGCGTATTCGGTCTCAGCGGGGATGCGGGCCAGGTGCTCCAGGAGGAACTCGCCGACGAGTCCCGCGTGGAACGCGGTCCCGCAGGCGGTGAAGATCACGTGCTTGACCTGGCTGAGTTCCCGCAGGTGTTCGGCGATGCCGCCGAGCTTGATCTTGCCGAACTGGCGGTCCAGACGTCCGCCCATGCAGGTGCTCAGGGAGTCGGGCTGCTCGAAGATCTCTTTGAGCATGTGGTGCTCGAAGCCGCCCAGCTCGATCTGCTCGAGCGAGAACTCGATCTCCTTCATGTCCTTGGCGACCACCACGTTGTTGATGGTTTTTGTGTAAAAGCCGTTCGAGCTGAGCGTGACCATCTCATTATCGGACAGATAAATGGCTCGCGTCGTGTGCTCGACAATGGCCGCGGCGTCCGAAGCGAGGATGTATTCGCCGTCACCGACGCCCAGGATCAGCGGGCTGCCCCGCTTGGCGCCGATGAGGATGTCGGGGAAGTCGGAGCAGACGATCGCGACGCCGAACGTGCCGTGGACCTTCTGCAGGGCCTGCTGGACCGCCCACTCGAACCGGTTCTGGTCGCCGCAGCCGGCGGCGCCGTCCCGATGGCAATAGAGATAGCCGATCAGGTTCGAGAGGACTTCGGTGTCGGTCTGACTGGCGAATACGACGCCTTCGCTGCGTAGCCAGGTCTTGAGGGTGCTGTAGTTCTCGATGATGCCGTTGTGAACGACCGCGATTTTGCCGGTGTAATCCGTGTGCGGATGGGCGTTGACCGTGTTGGGCTCGCCGTGAGTGGCCCAGCGGGTGTGACCGATGCCCAGGACGTCGGCGCTGGCCGGTCCGTCGAGGATACCCTCCAAGGCGCTGATTCGACCGCTGGTCTTCTTGACGCAAATGCCGCTTTTTCGGAGCAGCGCGATCCCCGCTGAATCATACCCTCTGTACTCGAGCCGCTTGAGACCCTCGACGAGGATGGGCTGAGCAGCCTTTCTTCCCAAATAGGCAACAATGCCGCACATAAACACCTTTCTCAAGGGGGTTCCGCAGACCGGGAGGTCACCGGGTGACCGTCCCTCACGCAGAACACCAGTTCTCTGTATATGCTGGGTATTACTGAATCGACAACCGCAGGCCGGGACTACACTGAAAAGCCCAAGCCACCCCCTTGCTCAAGCCGCCGGAGCGAGGACGATTATAGGTCCGCGGTCCGGCCTGCGGCAATCCATTTTCGCTGAACCCTCATATTACGCATTCTGATTTGACTCCCTAAGTGCAATGCGGTAAGACTCTTAGGATGATCGTGGTAATTGATTACAGCGTGGGCAACGTCGAAAGCGTCTGCAATGCGTTTCGGCACATCGGTTGCGAAACCGAATTGAGTCGCGATCCGGCCAAAATCGCCAAGGCTACCGGTCTGGTCCTTCCCGGCGTGGCGGCCTTCGGATACGCCATGGAGGCCCTGGGCAATGCGGCCGGGCCGGTCAAAGAGGCCGTCCTGGGCGGCAAGCCGATCCTGGGGATCTGCGTCGGACACCAACTGCTGTTCGACGAGAGCACCGAGTATGGTCCGCATCAAGGCCTGGGCCTGGTTCACGGCACGGTCGTGGGCGTCCCGCCGGTGCAGACGGTGCCGCACATGGGCTGGAACCGGGTGGAGTTGCCGGAAGACATGGACCTGTTCGCCGGTCTGGGTTCCGCCAGGCACTTCTACTTCGCCCACTCGTACCACGCCCAGGTGAGCGATCCGCAGGCCAGGACCGCTCTGGTGGACTACGGCTCGCCGCTGACGGCCTCGGTCCAGAAAGGCAACATCTACGGCGTGCAGTTCCACCCGGAGAAGAGCAGCCGCCAGGGCTTGCAGATCCTGAAGAACTTCCATGCGTTGTGCGTGAAACGAAGCGTCGTATAGGTCCCATGCGTCCCATTGGTCCTATGCAGTTCCGCCCGCTTCGCGAGGACAATTGATATGCTGACAAAACGAATCATCCCATGCCTGGACGTCAAGGACAACCGCGTCGTCAAGGGCGTGAACTTCCTGAACCTGCGCGACGCGGGCGACCCGGTCGAGCTGGGCGCCCTGTACAGCGACAGCGGCGCCGACGAACTGGTCTTCCTGGACATCACCGCGACGATCCGCTCTCGCAAGACGATTGTGGACATGGTCAAGCGGGTCGCGGAGAACGTCTTCATCCCCTTCACCGTCGGCGGCGGCATCCGCACCGTCGAGCAGATCGACGAGCTGCTGCGCAGCGGCGCGGAGAAAGCCTCGGTCAACACAGCCGCGGTGCAGAACCCCGACCTGATCTCGGAAGCCGCCAAACGATTCGGAAACCAATGCGTCGTGCTCGCCATCGACGCCCGACGCTCCAAGACGAGATCGGGCCACTGGCAGGTCTGCGTCAAAGCGGGCTCCGAGCCCACGGACATCGACGTCGTCGAATGGGCCAAACGAGGCGAGGAACTGGGCGCAGGCGAAATCCTGCTGACCAGCATGGACGCCGACGGCACCAAGGCCGGCTACGACAACGCGTTGAACAAAGCGGTCTCCGACGCGGTGAACATCCCGGTAATCGCCTCCGGCGGCGCAGGCACGCTCGACCACCTCTACGACGCGGTCGTCGAAGGCGGCGCCGACGCGGTCCTGATGGCCTCGATCACCCACTTCGGCAACTACACGATCACCCAAATGAAAGAATACCTCCGCAACCGCGGCCTGCCAATGAACCTGTGAGCCCAGTATTCACCGATGGGCTTTCAGTCGTCGTCCCAGCCAATCTTGCCTCCACAGTGATTGCAGCCGAAGGCATAGCTGCCTTCCATATCGCCCGTATTGGGCTCGTTACACCATCCGCACCATTGAAGTGATTCAAATTCCCCGAAGCAGCTTGCGCAAACGTATTTGTCTTCTCCGATGCGAACCACTGTATGGTAGCCATCGCAATCACTGCAGTTGCCGAGATCCCATGAATCATCGCCTTCTCTGGCAGCACAATGGGC
>CALEZT010000037.1 GCA_937927975.1 uncultured Phycisphaerales bacterium | reverse complement strand
CCACCGAGATCTACACTCTTTCCCTACACGACGCTCTTCCGATCTGGGATCGTCTCGCTTGATACAATTGCCGAGGACAAGAACTTCCGATTTGAGCCGAGTGACAATGAGACCCCAGAGGGAGTCTTCGTCAGGGTGTGGATTCGGGAATTGCTCATGCGAGTGCTGGCAAGCCTTGATCAGGAATGCCAGGAGACTGGGAAACAGGTTCACTTCCAGTTGTTTCAGCAGTGCATTGTCCAGCCTGCCCTGGAGGGCAAATCCCCGCCAAGTCTGGATGAACTGGCACGGTCCTTGAATCTGTCCCCAAAGGAGGCGTCTAATCGACTGATCACGGCACGCCGGGCGTATCAACGCCTCCTTCGGGAGGAGATAGGTATGTTCGCCTCATCGGAGGAGGATGTTGCTGCGGAGGTCCACGATCTCTTTCGCTTTCTGAGCGAAATGTGATGTTCTCTTGCCGCCGGCGCAGATTTCTCAATGCCTTGGTGTACGTACGAGTAGCTGCCGGTAGCTGTGGCGCGGGGAGTATGCGAAACGAAGTCAGGGCGATGGCTACGCACTGATAAGGGCCGGCGTGCGTGCCATGGAATATACGGCAAGCGGCGAACCTGGAGAAAAGGGCCGACGACGTGAGGTCGCGACAGTATGGAGAAGTTGTTCGATCGATATCTTATTGAACAGCAAATCGGAGAGGGCGGGTTTGGACGTGTCTATCTTGCGCAGGATACAGTCCTACCTCGTCGGGCGGCCATCAAGGAGTTGAAGGCACGCTTCCTGGACGACGAGATGTGTCTTCGTCGCTTCGCCAACGATGCACGCGTTGCGGCATCCCTTGGACATGCCAATATTGTCACTGTGTACGATCTCCAACCGCCCCAGTCGCCACGATACATAGTCATGGAGTACTTGCCTCGCGGGTCCCTGCACAGGCTGTTGACAGAGCAAGGCCAGCTCGCCCTAAGCCTGCTACTCCGAACCGGGATTGATCTCTGCAAGGGGCTTGAGGCTGCCCATAGACGCGGTGTCATACATCGTGATTTGAAGCCGGAGAATGTGCTGATTGCTGATGATGGGACAGCCAAACTATGTGATTTTGGCGTTGCCCACGTGCCGGCGGAGTTGGGAGGATTCAACGTGAGTGTGCACCCTTCTGGGCACCCTGGGGATTTGCGATATATGTCTCCTGAGCAGGTGAGAGGGAGGACGCTCGATGGGCGGTCGGATCTCTATACCCTCGGTGCTGTCCTGTACCAGCTAGCGACAGGCCGTCACTATTTTGATACGTCTCAATGCAGGTCAGCGCATGACTTTGCATCCGCCATCTTGGAGAGCGTCCCACCGTCTCCACGGCAATGGCGTCCTGACATGCCGCTGGAGCTGGAGGAGTTGATACGGAGGCTACTATCCAAGAATCCCGATCAGCGATTGCAGAGTGCTGGGGATGTGCTGGGTGTGCTACAGCACAACCATGCCTCATGGGAGCAGGTGATACATAAGGTCAGACTCGTATCTGCCATGGGTTCATATCGACTTGAGGGAACCCGCACGCGATACCAGATCACCATCGAAGGGCGGAATGAAGGTAGCCAAGTCCTGAATTTGAGTGGTTTGACGATCAATGTCCCCTCCATCGACAGTCCGTCGCTGTATGCAGACGCAGACATCCAGAAATGGAATATTGGGACTAAGCCCCCCTTCCAATGTGGGCCTGGTGAACTAGTCTGGGGATTCCTCAACAGCGGTGTATGGGCTCAGAAACCGGCTCCATCGTTGTTGATCGAGAGTGTGGTGGATACATGGAAGCCCGGTGATAAGCTCACCCTTGACGCAGTCCTTGTGACGGACCTGCCACGGCTGGAAGCTCATGTACGCGTGTGGTCGACTCGACCGACTTCTGAAGGGGGCAGTGAAGGGTTCGGGGATCCGGATTGGAAAGCTGCCGGGCTGCGTGATCAACAAGGCATTCCTGCCTTCCTGATCACCTTGGGTCGGGGATAGCCAGTGGTCACAGAGGGAGTAGTGAGAAGGTATGGCCGCATTGCCTTCGGTTACAGGTGGGTGGCAGGATACTGAGTTGCGATGCTCTCCCGGCATTGTCTCTCGGCTGACGTGGACTACGTTGAGTCTGACCGAACGGACAGCTTGTGGGCTTGGATCGACTGGTTCTCTGTGCCTCAAATGCTCCCAGCACCGATTCCGGGTGTTCTTGCCGGAATCGACCTGAGTCTGCGCAGACTTCTCAGTGTGTCGGTGTAGTTAGAGGTGGCTGCGGTACTGTGTCATCTGAGGTTCTGGCATATCGCCGCGATGGACGGGTATCGGACAAGCCGTACGACAGATTACTGACAGGAAACGTGAAATGGCTCAGAAAAGGCAGAAGTGGTTGTCAGGAATTCTGGGGGACAGGAAGGCCCAGAACGAGCCTGAGCAGCCTGCGCCAGGTGTGGCGAACAACCCCGCTCCACCGAGACCGGAGGTTACCCAACCGGCGGCCTTTGTCCCAGTCAGAGACCCCATTGCAGTTCAAGCGGCCCACGCGGAAGTTCCTGCCGAGTGGAATGTCGGCGACGTGATCCTGGACCGCTACGAGATCCGTCAGGTGCATGAGGGCGGCGG
>CALEZT010000036.1 GCA_937927975.1 uncultured Phycisphaerales bacterium | reverse complement strand
GCTCCTGGCCAGCGGCGAGTACGAAGTCCACGGCATGGACCTGCGGTCGAACTACATCGAGCACCTGATCGGACGGCCTGGATTCCATTTCGACGAGGGGGACATCCGCATCCATCGCGAGTGGATCGAATACCACATCCGCAAGTGCGACATCGTTCTGCCCCTTGTGGCCATCGCCACGCCCATCGAATACACGCGGAACCCGCTGGGCGTCTTCGAGCTGGACTTCGAGGAGAACCTGCGCATCGTCCGCTACTGCGTGAAGTACAATAAACGCATCCTCTTCCCTTCGACGTCCGAAGTATACGGGATGTGTGACGATGAGGAGTTTGACGAGGACAACTCGCGACTGATCCTCGGACCGATCCGGATGCAGCGGTGGATCTATTCGTGCTGCAAGCAGCTTCTGGATCGGGTCATCTGGGCCTATGGGCAGAAGGAACGACTCCGGTTCACTCTGTTCCGCCCCTTCAACTGGATCGGCCCCCGTCTCGACAGCCTGACCTCGGCGAGAATCGGCAGCTCTCGTGCCATCACGCAACTGATTCTCAATCTGGTCGAAGGCGCTCCGATCCTGCTCATCGACGGCGGGCTCCAGAAGCGATGCTTCACAGATATTTCCGAGGGTGTCGAGTGCCTGTTCCGGATCATCGAGAACAAAGACGGCGTATGCGACGGGCGGATCATCAACATCGGAAACCCGGACAACGAGGCCAGCATCCGGGCTCTGGCCGAAATGCTCTTGGCCACCTTCGAGAAACACCCGCTACGGCACCTGTTTCCACCCTTCGCCGGATTCCGAGAGATCGAAAGCGGTTCTTACTATGGCACCGGCTATCAGGATGTGGAGCATCGGCGGCCGAGCATCAAGAACGCCCGCAAGCTCTTGGGGTGGAATCCCATCATTGGATTGGAACAGTCCACCGAGCAGACTCTGGATTTCTTTCTCCGAGAGGCCGTCCGGACGGGTGAGATTGTGATCGACGAGGAAAGGGCGGAAATCTTGGAGACAGCCGCCGCAGCCCGACCTCGCAGGGCGGCGGTCCCCATCGTCCCCGTGCCATCCCCAGGCCCCAAGGAATCCATTCAAATGAATGCGCTATGAGAGTAAGCCTGCGAATCAATGTGGACATCTTTCGAGGGACTTGGGGCGTGCGCCAAGCCTCCCCGGAGTTCTGGTGCGGCATACGGTTCAGGCCACGAGAGGATCGTGGTTCCACTCGTTCGCGCCGTGGACCCGGTCAGGAAACCTCTACATGAGGGTGCTATGTGCAGATAATAATGACCTTGTGATCCGCAGGCCTCTCATTATCGTGGCGGCCTTCGCCTCCGTTCTCTTTCTCGTGGGCCTCGGCAGGCGTGATCTCTGGGGCGCTGATGAGCCCCGTGTGGCCGGAATCACCGCGCACATGGCCCGATCCGGCGATCCTGTCGTCCCCCGATTGAATGGCCGGCCGTTTCTTGAACAGCCTCCCTTCTACTATTGGATTGCCGCACCGATATTCACTCTCCTGGGGGAAAGCACCTATTCGACCAGGCTGCCGTCGGCTCTGGCTGCCACCACAGGTGTCCTTCTAACTTTCATGCTCGCCAGAAAGATGGGCTTCTCTGTTCTGGCCGCCTGCCTATCGGCTTTGGTGCTGGGGACTTTCGCCGAGTATTGGAACCTCAGCCACCAGTGTCTTGTTGACATGATGCTGTGTCTTTGTATCACGGCCGCCATGCTGTGTTTCTTTCAGGCCGTCGGACCAAGTCCTCGTCGAAACCTCTGGGCTCTCGGCTTCGTAATCTCCCTGGCCTGTGCCCTCCTGACAAAGGGAACCGTGGGTCTGGCAATCCCGGTCTCAGCACTGGTCGTCTGGCTTCTCGTCAAACGGGACTTCTCTCTCCATGCCTGGCTGGTGTTGGTTCTTGGTTCGCTCCTTTCCACTATCCCGGCGGCGGTCTGGGTCCACTTCCTTTTCGAACATCTCGGGACGGAAACCGCCTATCCAGCCATTGTCGCCAACAACCTTGGACGCTTCACGGGTAGCTACCCCCAGCATGCAGAACCCTTCTACTTCTACCTCGTAAAAGCGCCGCCGCAGTTCTTTCCCTGGATACTGTTTCTGCCTGTCGCTGTCGTTTTTCACGCGCGTCAGCTCCGCCAGCGTCGAAGCCAGAGTCCCTCGCTGTTCACGCTGCTGTGGTTCGCGGTTCCTTTCCTTCTGCTGTGCATATCGTCCGGGAAGCGCGGCATTTACCTCCTGCCGCTCTATCCGGCTGCCGCTCTCTTCATCGGACAGGCCCTCGGTGCGCTCATCGAAGGGAAAGACCCTCCCACCGCCTGGTTTACCGTTCCCGCCGCGGTCCTTACAGGGGCCGTCTGCATCACACCGCTTGTCTTCGTGGGGATGTTCATCCATTCTAGACAGCCCTGGACCCTGTGGTCCCTGACAGGCGTTGCCGCCGTCTGCCTGGCAGTACTTGCCTGGCGCCGCCTGACACAGAATCAAATGGGACGCTTCACCCGGGTGTTGCTCCTGGCGTTGTTGGCTGTCTACCTTGCTGTCAATACGGCGGTCTACCCCCTCTTCAACCAGAAAGAGTCCTTCAAGCCTCTCTTCGACTACTGCAGGACTCTCAGGGCGGAGGGAATCCGCATCGGCTTGGTGTATCCCAAAGAACGAATCAGCGGGGTGGCAGTCCTGTATCTGGGAGAAACCGTGCCCGAATTGCTTCAGACCGAGGATATTGCCGCGTTTCTCAATTCACACGAAGAGTCCGCCGTTGTCGCCGTCGAGCAAAGCATACGGAGTCTCCCGAACATCGACCTGCTGCAGAAATTCACAATCGGCAACAACACGATGGTAGTCGCCGCGAATGCCCAGGAGTGGAAAGTAGACTGATGAAGATTGGCCTGCGAATTGATGTCGATACCTTTCGAGGGACTCGGACCGGCGTTCCGAATCTCTGCGGTGTCCTTGCGCGTCATGACGTCAAGGCCACCTTCTTCCTCAGTGTGGGTCCGGACAATATGGGCCGGCATCTGTGGCGGCTGCTTCGGCCGGCGTTTCTGTGGAAGATGCTCCGGACGCGGGCCTCTCGCCTCTACGGCTGGGATATCCTTCTGCGGGGCACCTTCTGGCCCGGCCCCGTCATCGGCAGGAAGCTCGCCGGCGTCATCCGCGACACCGCGCAGGCCGGCCATGAAGTGGGGCTCCATGCCTGGGACCACCACGCCTGGCAGGCGCATCTTGACCGAATGGACTCCGATGCCATTCGCCGATCGTTGGAGCGGGGAGTCGAAATGCTCTCCGGACTCCTGGGGCATCCGCCAACCTGCTCAGCCGTCCCGGGTTGGAAGTGCAACGCTCTCGTCCTGGAAGAAAAGGCCCGGCTTGCTTTCTGCTACAACAGCGATTGCCGGGGCGACAGCATCTTCCGGCCCCTCGTGGACGGCTGCGAGTCGCCTCAGCCTCAAGTCCCTGTGACGCTGCCCACATATGATGAGGTCGTTGGGCGAGACGGCGTATCGAATGACAACTGCAATGAGTACCTGCTCGGCTTGCTCCGACCCGGCAAGCTCAACGTGCTTACCATCCACGCCGAAGTCGAGGGCATCGTCTGTCTGCACATGTTCGAAGAGTTTATCGAGAAGGCCCTTTCCCAGGGCCATCGGTTCGTTCCATTGGGGGAAGTGCTTCGTGAATCTCCGCACGGGGCCAGATCGGAAGAGCACACGTCTGAACTCCAGTCACCGAATACGATATCG
>CALEZT010000035.1 GCA_937927975.1 uncultured Phycisphaerales bacterium | reverse complement strand
GTCGCGGGTCGCCTTCAAAATTTCAGATTTTGCAGGTGCGCCGAAAGGACACGATGGACCGCCAGATTCATCGGGGCGAATTGCAGGAGGGCCACCGGCTCATACCGTTGTACGCGGTCCTGAACCTCGCGTTCAAGCTCTTGCAGTTTCGTCTGCTTGTCCTTGTAAGGGAGCTCGCCCTCCATGACGCGGACGGCCGAAGCGAGGAACTCATCGAACTGTTTGCGAGCCTGTGCAAGCAAGGGATCGGGCACGGCCAAGCCGTACTGATGGTCACGCCTGGCTCGCTGCAGACACAGAAGATGAATCAACAACTGTTCGTCTGTCAGTTGTTCCCTTTCGTTTCTCTCGGCCTCGTTCTTGATTTGTGCCAGAGCCCACTGTCTCTCAAAAGGCCGTTGCCCGTCGCAGAGGCGCCACTCCGCCATCTCCATGTCACGCCATTTGGCGAATGCCGCTGGCGGACGGAATGAGGGGACCTGCGTCTTCTTGAGTTCGTCGCGCAGCCATTTCAAGGTCTGTCCATGCGGCGGCATGGTCGCCAGAACATCGAGGACGCCGAGGATCGCCGAATACTCCGTCCCTTCAGAGACCAGGGAGATGATTTGGAAGTCGTCTCCGAGGTGCCGCGCAAAACGCAGATGAACCAGGCAGTTCTCCAGGGCGGCGCGATGGTGGCCGTCGGCTGCGAGGGTTCGAACATGGGTGGCCTGCAGATATCCAAGCTGCCGCAATGAGACGATAGTGCCTGTGGTGTGTTCCCACACCGGATCGCCGGCCATGCCCCAGTTGCATTCGGGTATCTGAGAAGCAAGTTGCATCAAGTGAATAGTGTTCAGGCAGTGTCCGAGATAGGCTCTGACGCGATCATCCGGTTCACGACCGAAGCCCATCAGGTCCATGATCCTCGCCGTACAGGGATCCGCCGGAGGTCGGCATACGATTGCGCGGTAATACAAAAGGGCCGCGTTGTCCGGCCGGGGTTTGCCGGACTGATCTGGCCAACGGGCGATTTCCCCACCGCTCTGCTTGTAGAGTCTGGCCGACAGTTGGTCCTCCACTGAGGGGCCGCTCCCGGCATTCGTCCAACTCAGCCGGACCGGAACAACGCCCGATTCATGTCCCTTCCTGTCGTACACCGACACCGATACCATCACGGCGTTGGGATCGGGCTCAGTGATCCAGATGCGCGGTTGCGTCATCTTTCGCGAATCATCCCTCCGGCCGGCCTGATCGGCATAGGCCTGCCACTGGGCCTCGTCCTTGACGCGATTTCCAAGACGAAGATGGACCGGAATCAGCGTCGCCCCGAGGAAGGATCTCTGTCGGCCGTCGATACAAGCCGGATACGTTTCCTCAAAGGACGACTCTACCCCGTTGGGCAGCACGTACTTCTCTCTGATGCGGATGCCCAGCAGATCGTCGTCCTCGTCCACGACCATAAGATACAGGGCCGCCGGAGCGGTTCCTGATGGATCGAACATCCAATCATACCTCATCTGCCCGGTGGATTCGTCGAGCGTACCCTTCGTCAGCCAGGCGTCCAGGAGAATTGGTTCGGGCTCCACAACACCATTGTCCCATCTCCGGAGGATCTTCCGGGCGAGCTCCCGTTTCTCTGGAGAAGCATGCTTCGAATTGGGCGTCGTTCGCAAGTAATAGATCTCGGGATGGTGGACTTGCTCCAGCCACTCCGACGCAGAGTCAGACGTCTCACGTGATTCGTTTGGGGCGCCGGTTGAAGTTGTTGAACCGCACAGCAGCGCCAGGACAAGGAGGCGGCACAGGGCTCTCGTTGTGTTTATCTGGGTCCTCTCCATCGGGCATTCCTCTCAAGCAAATCTCTCGTGTCGTTTCCGCATCATCTCTCGTTTCATTTCACTTCCCGCAGGGCGATCTGGCCGTTCGCGCCGATCGTCACCGGCAGGATCGCGGGCTTCTCGTTCACCGGGCCGTTGAAGATCGTCGACCACCATTGGCCCGCCTTGTCCTTGAAGAACATGTTGTGTCCGCCATGCGGGATGGCGGGGTGGCGGGCGCTGTAGGGGCCGTAGAGGCTCTTGCTCGTCGCGACCCAGCAGGTGTACTTGCCGTCCCAATGGTCGGAGGCGGTCAGAACGTACGTGTCGCCGATCTTCAGGAGGAACACGCCTTCGTAGCCGATGTGGTCGAAGGAGTTCTCGCCGTGGATCTTGGGGCACAGACCCGAGTGGTGGGTCGGGTCGGGGTCGGGCACGGAGATTGTGAGTTTTCGTCCTGGCTCGGCGGGCCCGCTCATGTCGGGCTTCATCTTTCGGATCTTGCCGCAATGCCAGACGAAGTAGACCGTGCCGTCGTCGTCCTCGAAGAGCGACGCGTCGATTTCGTCGCCCAACCGCTCGTTGGGCGAGACGTCCACGTAGGGCCCCTCGGCCTTGCCGGTCGTGCTCCGCAGAAGTCCCGAGCCGGAGTCCTTGAACTCGCCTGTGTAGGTGGGCATGCTGTACGTCAGCCAGAACGTGCCTTTCTTGTAGTGCACCTCCGGCGCCCAGAGCGGGCAGCCCTTGGCCTTGTAGTTCTGATGCCAGGGGCTCTCGCCGTAGCGCCACTCGAAATCCAGCTTGTCCCACTGGACCAGGTCCTTCGATTTCCACAGGCGGATGCAGTTCTGGCCCGACGTCGTGCCGGTGAGATAGTAGTTGCCGTCGGCCGCCAGGCAGATCGAGGGATCTCGGACGTACTCGTCGAACAGCAGCCGGACGGCCTTGTCCAGGTTCTTCATCGAGTCGGACATCCTGGGCGCGCTCGCCGTCGGCTCGCCGGCCCAGGAAAGCGAACTCCATCCTGTCGCCGTCAGCGCGACGCCGCAACCTGCTTTCAACGCTTCGCGTCGGTTCATCATCTCAGCCCTCATCATGTTGGTTCTCGGTCGGCCCTGCCTGAATCCCTCTGGCCTTGCTCGGGGCCTGGCTGTGGGACATGCTACCAGATGGACTCGCGTCTGGCCATTGCGAACCTCGCGATCGCCGACGAGGGTGTGCGACTAGATTTCGTGGGGCGTGGGGGCGTCCACTCTGTCATCCTGAGCGGCAGCGAAGGATCTGGGCACAGAATGCGGGCGTGCATTCGTTGCATCCGAAGGCCAGATGCTTCACTTCGCTCAGCATGACAAATGCCCGGCGTGCAACGCCGGAATCCACATCCCGGGAGGTTTCACAATCCCACAGTTCTGGATTCCTGCTTGGTGCAGGAATGACAGAGCCCATTCCTTCTTACAGACGCCCACGTCTCACCCCTTTCGGTGACAGCTTGCGAGGTCCGCCTCTTGGCGGTATCATGTCCGCCCGACGATGGTCATCTCGCCTGGGGGCCCGTGAGCAGGGATTCGATGGGAACGCCCGGCGGACAGGAACGAAAACGAAGGAGAAGGTCATGCTCTATTACGATTGGCGATTTGCCGAACGCATCCAGTGCAGCATCGAGGACAAAAGGGAGTGCTTCGAGCTGATTATCAAGCTTCGCAAGTACGCGTCGATCATCCGCCAGGAGGGCTTCCTGGCCCTCGAAGAAGAGCTCAAGCACGTCGACGACGAGTTCCTGGCGACCAGCATCCAAATGGGGATCGACAAAGTGGCGCCCCAGCTTTTCCGCGAGATCCAGGAACGCCGCATCCTCGTGGACAACTGTATCGGAAAAGAGCTGCTCCGTCGGGTCATCATCACCGAAGCGATGGCCTCCATCCTCAGCCAGGACACCTTCCTGACGTTCCATTACAAGCTTCTGTCCTACCTCGGCGCGCACGGCTACAAATGGGCCAAAGAGGAGAAGCTCGACCTGATCGGCAAGAGCCGTTGAGAGAAGACCCTTCGAATCCGGTCCGTCTCAGCGCCCCTGCGCAAGAGAGAACGCCTTTGCAGAAACGAACGCGCCGCTGTGGTAGAATGGGAAGATGAACAAGGACCTGAAAGACAAAACGCTGGAAGAGCTCGAGCGGATCGTCGTCGGACTGGGGCAGAAGAAGTACCTGGCCGGCTATCTGTTCAGGTTCATCCACGCCCAGAACGGCCACGACCTGGCGGCGCTCACCACCTTGAGCAAGGCCTTCCGCACCCAGCTTGCCGAGCAGAGCTATGTCATTTCGCGAGTCAAGGTCGTCGATTGCCTTCGCGATCCCGACGGCTCGGCCAAGTACCTCTTCGAACTGGCCGACGGCGAGCGGATCGAGTCGGTGCTCTTGCCCGACGAAGACCGCCTGACGCTGTGCGTCTCGACGCAGGTGGGCTGCCCGATGGGCTGCGCCTTCTGCGCCACCGGCGAGATCCAGTTCCGCAGGAATCTCACCGCAGGAGAAATCGTCGACCAGGTCTATGCGGTCGAAGTTTCAAGTGTGAAGTGTCAAGTGTCAAGTGAGACGGACTCCCCACTTCAAACTTCAGACTTCAAACTTGAAACTTCCGAGGCCCAGCCTCGGATCACCAACCTCGTCTACATGGGTATGGGCGAGCCGTTTCAGAACTACGACGCGGTGCTGCGGTCCATCCGGATCCTGAACCACTCGTCCGGCCGCAACATCGGCATCCGGCACATCACGGTCAGCACCTCCGGCGTGGCGCCTGCGATCCGCCAACTCGCCAAAGAGGAGATCCGGCCGCGACTGGCGATCTCCCTGAGCGCACCGTCCGACCCCTTGCGCGACCGGCTCATGCCGATCAACCGCAAGCACCCGATCTCCGAGTTGCTCAACGCCGTGCGGGACTACCAGGCCGAGACGGGCCAGCGCGTGACGTTCGAATACGTCATGATCGACAAGGTCAACGACACGATCAACCACGCGAAGCTCCTGGTCAAGCTTCTTCGCAACCTGATGTACAACGTGAACCTCATCGAGCACAACCCGTTCTCCGGCTGCGAGTTCACCGGCAGCAGCCGGGACCGAATCCAGAAGTTCGCGGAGGTCCTGAAGGAAGCGGGCGTCGAGACCACGATTCGCTTCCGCATGGGCCGGGGCATCAAGGCCGCCTGCGGCCAACTGCAAGCTGGATACGAACCTCGTCGGAGAGCGGAAGAATCCGCCTGAATCCATGCAATCCGCGCTTGAAATCGTCGCGGCCTCGCACTATCGTGTCGCTCGAAAGGTCCGCGGCCCGAAGGCTGGCCGCCGGCAGGTTGTCTAGCATGGCAGGATAAGGAGCCAAGATATGTCACGGATGATCCCTTGTTTTCTGCTCGCCTGCGTCATCTGGTCCATGGCAACGCCTGCGTTTGCCGGGAGCGTGTCGAGAGAGCCGTTGACCCCCGCCGAGGACGCCGATTTCGCCGCCCAACAGGCCCAGGACGCCGATGAACTTGCTGCCGTCGCCGCCGGCGATGGGGTGATTCTCGTCCTGGCCGTCGTCGGAGTGGTGTTCCTTGTCCTGTATTTCACCGGCAACCTCTGATCGGCCGCCCGTGCTTCTCAAGGGGGCAAGAGACGCAACGCCCATGGCCAAGCCCGTTGTGCCGACTTCCGGTCTTACGCGCAAGTGGGCTTGCAGCCTGCGGCGGCCGTCCCTGCCGTTCTGGCTTACGGCCTGCATCCTCGTGCAGGGCTGCGGTTCGCTGCCGACAAGCACCACCGATCCCTCGTTCCAGCGCCGCTATGGAGACTTCACGTATTGCACCGTGGCGGTCGCCCGGCAGAGCCGCAACTACACCTGCGGCCCCGCCTGCCTGTCGAGCGTCTTGACGTACTGGGACGTCGAGCTTTCGGAAGAACAGATCCTCGAAGAGTATCCGACGCCGGAGCCTCGTCCGTACTTGCTTCTGGAGCTCCAGGCCATCGCCCAGGCTGAGGGACTCAAGGCCTACATCATCTCCATGGCTGCCGAGCCCCGCGCCAAAGTCGGGGAACAGATCGGCAAAGGCAGGCCCTTGATCTGCGCCGTGCGTTTGCCGCACGGCCGGTATCTCTTCGACGGCGCGCCGCTCCTGGGCTCCGCCTGGCGGACCTGGGCTTGGACGCTCAATCCGCGTCAGGACCACTTCGTCGTCGTGACAGGATTCGACTCTGGACAGGTCCTCGTCATGGACCCCGCGCACGGCTTCGCCGCCATACCCTGGCCCCGGTTCGAGGCGGCGTGGTCCCCAATGAAGCACGCCTGCCTGCTGGTGTCGAACTGACAACGGATGCAACCATGACAGATCGTAATACACGCACGGAACCTGACGCATCGTCCAACGCGGCACGGCCTCGGATGACCAAGGACCAGATCAACGCGCATCCGATCGGCAAGTACGAGGGACCGATCCATCTGATCCGCAAACCCGAACAGGTCGAACGGGCGGTCCGAGCCCTGGAAAGAGAGAAGGTCCTGGGCTTCGACACCGAGACCCGGCCCACGTTCCGAGCGGGACAGAGCTACCCGCCTGCGGTCCTGCAACTGGTCGGGGAGCACGCGGCCTACATCTTTCAATTGCGGCATTGCGGTCTGTCCCCGCTCTTGCTTGGACTGCTGGCGGATCCCCGGATCGTCAAGGCGGGCGTCGCCTGGGACCGCGACGTGAACGAATTGAAGAAGCTGGCTTCGTTCGCGCCCGCGGGATTCGTGGACCTGGGAGAGCTTGCGAAGAAGGCAGGCTGCACGCATCATGGCCTTCGCGGACTGGCTACGCTGCTGTTGGGATTCCGCGTATCCAAGAGCTCGCAGACCTCCAACTGGGACAGGGACACACTGACTCCCGCGCAGATCCAATATGCCGCCACGGACGCCTGGGTGGGCCGGGAACTGTACCAGAAACTGCAGCAACTGCCGCCCGGCAAGACGGCGAATGAACCGCCGACGAACAAGCAGGAGCCCGAAGCGTAATCGGTCCAGCGAAAGAAAGGGTTCTTCACGGAATAGCGGGGACAGCCGCAGAGGCCCGGCGGGGAAGGCATCGTCCATTCGTGTGTCTTTCGCTGATCCTGATTCGAGGGCTCGGCCCTGGTTGTTCTACACATCTCTGGCTTATCCTGTCGCCAGGGGGTTCAAGGCCCGCTCGAAGCGGTCGTGCAAAGGAGATTTACCGCCTTTCGCCAGCAGCATAAGAATCAAGAAAGACCGCGGTGGACAGACTCTTGTCGAACGAGCGATTCACTCCGGGCTCTTGGACGATGACTCGTTCTCGATACGCCGGCTCTTCCATTTCCATGCTGCTGGAAGCCCCCAAAGCGATAAACGCATCGCAGGACCAAGCCGGCCGCCAATTCCGTGAAGAACCGAAAAGGAAGGGGCCTGTGTCTTGGGAGACACAGGCCCCGGTGTACGAGAACCCATTCCTGTGA
>CALEZT010000034.1 GCA_937927975.1 uncultured Phycisphaerales bacterium | reverse complement strand
AGTTGATCCGGCTCAAGGATGGAGCCTATCGCCAGTGCTCCGCCTGCGAGCTGATCTTCACGTCGCCCATGCCCGAGGATCTCGAACAACTCAACGAAGACGCGTTTACCGAGCGGCTGGATCAGTATGCGGCCAAGGTTCGCAATCGCCGGTGGCGAAATCGCTGGAAGCTGCGGCGGTTCTCTCGATACCGGCAGACAAACAACCTGCTGGAGATCGGCTGCAACGCCGGCGCCACACTGGACGTTGCCCGTCGGATGGGGTGGAACGCCAGGGGAGTCGAGTTGTGCGCCTCGGCCAGCGAGTTTGCCAGAACGGAACTCGGGCTGGATGTCTACACCGGTACGGTCGAAGCGGCGGCCTTTCCGGACAACCACTTCGACGTGGTTTTCACCAACGCGGTGCTGGAACACCTTCGCGACCCTGTGTCCGTGTTGTGTGAATGCCGGCGCATTCTCCGCCCGGGCGGCGTTTTCTATGCCGATACGGTGAACTGGGACAGTTATACCCGCCGGCTGTTGGGGGAATCCTGGAAGTACCTTTCCCCGCTGGCCCATGTTCACCTTTTCACGCCTCGCAATGTGGTTCTACTGTGCGAACGGGCGGGGCTGGAGCACGTGAGGACCTGGACCTCGGGCGTACGTTCCACGGCGCCCTCGTCTGTGGAATTCCGTTGTCCGTGGTATTGGCGTCTGTTCAAGACGCCGCTGTCGATGGTGGCTCGCTGGACCCACAAGGGCGACCACATCCAGTTTCTGGCGAGGAAACCGGTGGTCTGAATCTCCCGTTCGGAATCGAATGCATGTTGATGAGAATCGTTCGCTGTGCGAGAGCAGGGAGGTATGGATAACGTGATCAAGGCATTGCGACGGAATCTCAAGACAAGGTTGTCCTTCTTGCGACGGCGACTCAAGGATCCGCGGCGCCCTGCAAACCCCGGAGGCGAGGTCTTCCTCCACATCGGTTGCGGCAAGGTCAACAGTCCGGAGTTCATCAACGTTGATGCTTTGCCGTATCCTCACGTCCATGTCGTGACGGACCGCATCACGGAGTTGGATTCGTTCGCCGATGAATCGGTCGACCTGGTGTATATGTGCCATATTCTGGAGCATATTCGGACCCCTCAACTCGCGGATGTCCTTCGCGAGATGCGACGGCTGCTCAAGATCGGCGGCGTGCTCAGGTTGTCCGTTCCGGATTTTGACCGTCTCATCGATGTATATCGGGCGGCCGGCGGCGATCTCGACGCGATTCGAATGCAGTTGATGGGTGGACAGGAGTCGGACTACAATACGCACTACGGCGTCTTCAATCACCGATCCCTGTCTGACGTCCTGCACAAGGCCGGGTTCCGCACCGTGCGATCGTGGGACCCCTCGACTTGCAGCCATCACGACTTCAAGGATAAAGCCGGCAAGATCATGAAGGTCGGCGACCAGGAGATCGCGATCAGTCTGAACCTGGAAGCGGTCAAGTGAAGGGCGTGTGTCGCCCGAGGCCCATGGATGCAGTTGCTCGTGTTGACGAACAATCCGGATCGTGCGAGTTTCCGCCAGCGTGTGTCGGTGTATCGCGACATCCTGGCGGATCGAGGCATCCAGACCGAAGTCGCTGTGCTGCCGAAGGGCTTTCGGGCCCGCCGCAAGCTGTTTCGCCAGGCTCGCCAGTTCAGCGGGGTCTTCGTCCACAAGAAGAAGCTGAGCCTGATCGATGCCTTCGAATTGCGACGACAGAGTCGAAGGATCATCTACAGTTTCGATGACGCCATCATGTTGGCCCCTTCGCGTCCCACGTCCGACAGCCGGGCTCATTATGTGCCATTTCGCCGGACGGTCCGGCTGGCCGACATGGTGATCGTGGGGAGCAACTACCTCGCGGAGCGGGCACGCCCGTTCAACGCCAACGTCCACGTATTGCCGATCGGGCTGGATACCGGGGACTACGACACGAAAGGGGCTCCGTCCGAGGACGGAGCGATCCGCTTGGTCTGGATTGGAAGCAAGAGCACCCTGGGCTATCTGCGTCTGGTCTATCCCGTTCTGGATCGCCTTGCCGCTCGGTTCACGCATGTCAGGCTTCGCGTGATTGGGGACGAATTTCCGCCAGCGGGACGTCTGCCCCTCGAGGCGATTCCCTGGTCGCCGCAGGCCCGGCGTTCAGGCCTTGCCACGGCCGATATTGGTCTGGCGCCGTTGCCGGACGATCCGTTCACCCGGGGTAAGTGCAGCTTCAAGGTGCTGGAGTACTCGGCGTCGGGCCTGCCCGTTGTGGCCTCCCCCGTCGGCACCAACGCCGAGTACGTGTTGGACGGAACGACGGGGTATCTGCCTCGGCAGGAGCATGAGTGGTTCGACCGTTTGGCGCGGCTCGTGGAAGACGGCGACCTGCGGACAAGGATGGGGCACGCCGGACGGGACCGCGCGATAGAATTTGACGTCAAGGCAATCGGTGTCCGATTTGCCTCGTTGCTTGCGGAATGTTTGCAGGGCGGCCTGTCCGGCGGGTCGTAGTCCGCACAGGGAGAGTTGTCGGACGCGGCCAGTCGCCGGGCTAGATGCGTCTGCGCGTGCGAGCAATACTCAGTGATCGAGGGACGATCTGATGGTGTCTATGATCTTCGGCAAACTGCTGATGTTCCTACAGCGTCAGCAGGTCCGATACTACATGAGAAGAATGCACGTGGGCAAACGAGTGCGCATCCGATCGGGCCTGCTGGTCTTCCGGCCGTCCAATGTCACGATTGAGGACGGCGTCACGATCAACGTCAACTGCGTTTTGCAGGCCCATGCGCCGATTCGCATCGGGCGCCACACGCTGATTGCCGCAAACTGCACGATTGTGACGGCCACCCATGACATGTCCAAGCGAGGCGACGAGACACGGCTGGCGCTGAGTGCGGCTCCGGTCACGATCGGGCACGATTGCTGGCTTGGCGCGGGGGTTACCGTACTGCCGGGAGTGACCATCGGGGACGGCGCGGTCGTCGGCGCCGGCAGTGTCGTCACAAGGGATTTGCCGCCCGGCATGGTCTGCTTCGGCATCCCGGCCAAGCCCGTCAGGGCCAGGCCCCAAAGTTCACAGGAGTCCGACACCAGGGTTTGACAAAGATCCTGGATTGTGTTTTCTATACGGCGGCACATCGGTTCGCGAACTCGTGCGGACCGGCGCCTTCTGAGTCATTCTGCGGGATCGCCCGCGAGGAGTCTCTGTGTCGAATCGATTGAGTTCTCTTCTGAAGAAGAAACTGTTCGGGGGAAAGCGGAACCTCGTCTCGCTGGACGAGCCCTACGCCGTGATGGCCAGGCTGCTGAAGGGGTCGTCCGTGACCGGCATCCTCGACGCCGGCGCCAGCAATGGGCACATCTCCGAGAGGCTTCTGGGCTGGTTTCCTCGGGCGACAGCCTATGCTTTCGAGCCCAATCCGCTCTATGTCCAGACGCTCCAGGACCTGAATCGTCGCGACCCTCGGGTTCGCCCGCAGTTTGCCGCGCTGTCGGACCGGGTCGGGCGCGAACGCCTTCACATCATGGAGTCGCCCGGAGCGACCTCTCTGCTCAAGCCCGCCGAACGCATTAAGGACGTGGCGCCTGCCGGCGCCGTCGTCAAGCAAGTCAGCGACGTGGACGTGGTCACGATCGACGACTGGGCCGTCCGCAACGGAAACCCCTCGATCGAGCTGATGAAGTTCGACATCCAGGGCGCCGAGCTCAAAGCGCTTCGCGGCGCCGAGCGGACGCTTCGCGATTCGACCTTGCTGGTGTACACGGAGATTTGGTTCAATGCGGTGTATGAAGGATCGCCCTTGTACAGCGAGATCGACGCGTTCCTGCGCACCCAGGGGTTCGCCCTCTACGACATCTACAAGCCCAAGTACGATCCTCACGGCCTGCTGGTCTGGGCCGACGCGATTTTCCTGAATCTGGCCAGGGTGCCTCTGTAGCAGGACTATCGATCGGGAACGTCGCGAAGGAACCTTGCGCGATCCCTCTTGTGGCGGCATTGCCGCAGCCAGGCGAGGCCGCCGACCCGCATTCCGTCGAGATCGATCAACACGACGGCGTCACCCTGGCACAGGATGTTGGTGTGCTTGAGATCGCCGTGGCTGATGCCGTGGCTCGCCATCCGATCCATCGTTTGGATGGCTTCGTCGACCAACCGCTGTTTCTGACTCTGGGACGCGTCGCGATCCCGCAGGACGGCGTAGAGTCCCTTTCCGTGGACGAACTCCGCGATGAAGTACGAACGGCGCAAGAGAAGACCTCTGTACTGATCGACGTAGGCCAAAGGCCGGGGCGTGGGGATTCCCAGGAGGGCCAGGCGGTTGGCGTTCAGCCAGCTTCGCCTGGCTCTGGAACCCTTGATCGTGTGCCGGATCGCGTGCAGCAGTCCCTTGCGGTTGTATCGTTTGATGACGACCTCGACACCGCCCAACGTCACGCGGGAGACGAAAGAGGTCTTGCCGTCCTTGAGAATTCGCCCCTGGGCCATGATCTCGTCGAGTCGTGTCGTGACGTCATCGAGGTTCACCGCCATGGCGAACTTCCGGTCGACCACGCCTCGCCAGGGACCGAACCGGATCTCCTGGTGCCTGCGGTTGGCGCGGAGGAACTTCCGGAGCCCCCGCTCGACGCCGCGACGCCTGGACCGGCGGTGGTGCCTGCGAAGGCGTTCCACATCCCGCGATACCGGCGTCCAGGACCGGGCCTCCGCGTACTCGCGAAACACCGAATCAATCTCTGGAGCGGCGCTCTCAAGCAGGATGGCCGTCAGGCGGGCAACCTGTCGCAAGGACTGTCGCCGGTCAAGCGCGCCGTCGCGGAAACGCATCATGGCCGGGTCGAGGGCGAAGACCTCGCGCCCGCGGATCATAAAATTTCCCAGGTGCATATCCGTTTGGATGACGCCCCGGTCATGGTGATGGGCCAGTTCCC
>CALEZT010000033.1 GCA_937927975.1 uncultured Phycisphaerales bacterium | reverse complement strand
GTTTCAATCCACACCCCCCCGTGAGGGGGTGACTGTTACATACGTAAGTATAGCAGGAACCGCAGGTTAGGCAATAGAGATCGCGAACCCCTGCGGATTCGGCACCCAGAGGCGGGCTCTATGTCACTCACGTTCCTCTATATACTTGCCAATGAGCCACTTACAGCAATCGCGAACCTCCCTGGGAAATCTCGGGCGCTTGGGGTTCGCGGCGGACCTCTCAGACCAACAGCGGCCCCTCGGGATCATAGCCGGCTTTGGCTCCGAAGTGCTCCACGCGTCTGTGCCAGTTCTTTCCGAGATAGTAAAACCGCAGGCTGTCCTTTTCCGGGTCGGTGATGTCGAGCAGGCCGTGCTTGAGCTGGACCCACTGGGCCGGATCGACCAGGCACTCGAAGACCGAGTTTTGCACCCGCTGGCCGCGATTCTCGCAGAGCTTGGCCACCTGTCGGAGCCTTCGCTGGCCGGCGGGCGTTTCGGTGTTCACGTCATAAGCCACCAGAACCATCATGGCTGCACCTCCTACCGCCACAGGAACGGCGGATAGCCTTCCAAGTCGCCCCGCAGATGCCGGGCCAGGAGTTGTGCCTGGATGTGCGGCAGCAGGCCCAGCGGCACCGATTCCTGGAGGAACAGGTGCGTGATCTCCTCCTGCTTCCGCTTCTGCCAGGCGATGAGCACCGCTTTTCGCGTCTCGTCGTCCATGGTGACAGCCCCAGACTCCGTCTTGGTGAACCCTTCCGGCTTGATCTGCTGGCGATTCACCAGCGACAGGGCCAGCCGATCCGCCAGGTAGGCCCGGAACTCCTCCATCAAGTCCAGGGCCAAACTCGGCCGGCCGGGGCGATCCCGATGGAGGAATCCGACCGCCGGGTCGAGCCCGACGGCCTCCAGGGCGGACTCGACATCGTGGACCAGCAGGGTGTACAGGAAGGAGAGCAGAGCGTTCATGTTGTCCAACGGCGGCCTGCGAGAACGCTCCTTGAAGAAGAACTGCTCCTTGCTGGCGCCGATCAGCAGGTCGAGGACGGAGAAGTAAGCGTTGGCGCCAGTGCCTTCGATGCCCCGGATACGGTCCAGATCGGTCTCGTCCTTCACGGCCTGGATCAGTTCCCAGAGGCTGTCGAGAGCCTTGCCGATAGCGGAGCTATGCTGGAGATCCTCGCGGTCCCGCTGGGCCCGCTGAAGGACGATCCGACTGTTGGCGAGCTTGGCCGTGATGAGGGAACGGGCGATCAGGGCGCTGGCGGAGGCGTCGTCCGAGCGACGGTACTGCTCCTTGCGAAGCAGGACGTTGCCGCTGACGGGACCGTGAACGCGGGCAAGGAAGCGTCCGTTCTCCGAAAGGAACGAGAGCGTCACATTCTGCTCGCCGCAGAAGCCCATGAGGAATGGGCTACACCCGACGTTGCCGAAGCAGACGACGGAGCCCAGGTTGTGGATCGGCACGCGGAGCTTGGTTTCTTGCTCGACGTTTACGCAGACCGTGTCGCCCTGCTTGGCGAGGTAAGCCCCCTGCGTGGTAACGAACAGCGTATTGAGCAGCCTCTTCATGGCTCTTTCTCCAGGGCCTTGGCCAGATAATGGGCGATGTCCTTGTCGATCCCGGTGATCTTGGGCATGCAGATCTCCAGCAGGGAGCAGCTCTTGCACTTGGGACCGTAGCGGGCCTTGGGCGTCCGCCCGGCGGCGTGCAGCTCGTGCAGCCGGGCGGCGAGCGATTCGGTCTCAGTGCGAAGCTCCCGCGTGAACTCGACCGCCTCCCGGCGACGGGGCCGGCCGTAGAAGAGGGCCCCTTCGAAGATCTCAGCGCCAAGCATCTCTTCCAGGCAGATCGCTTGGCCACAGAGTTGAACGCGATCGCAGTTGTCCGGCTTGGCCTTGCCCCGCTTGTACTCGACGGGAAACGGCCGCCAGAGCCCCGGAGCCCCGTCGAGCGGAACCCCGGCTTCGGCCTCATAGAACTCAACCACATCCGCCTGCCCGACGAGCCCCAGCCGCAGACAGCGGAGCCGAAGCCCCCGCACGATCCGCAGCCCGGGCCGGTTCTCGCAGTCGGCCTCATGGGTCTTTTCGTGGAGGTTCCGCCCTTCGGCGGTGAACACATTCTCCGACCAGACCTGCTCCAGATGGATCAAAGCCCACTGCCGTTCGCAGAACGACAAATGCTGCAAGGCCGAGATCGGCAGTAGTTCGTCTTCGGAGTACATGATTCACAGCTTATTAATGACTGTGACGCCCGGGAACCCCGCGAGCGGACCATCTGGAGGCGTTTCTATGCTGCCTTCATAGTCCTCGAACCTGCGAGCGGGCTGCCGCTTTGCCGGGTCTGTCTTGACGGTTTTGAACAGTTTGTAGGCTGGGCCTTTGCCGAGAGCATTCTCATGCTCGAAAACGATCAACTTGCGAGAAGACATGAGTCCCCGTGCGGCTGATCGGTCGTGTTCGAACATGTTACAGAGAGCGTCCCAGAACAGGTCCAAATCCTCTTTGGAGAAACCAGTCTGTGCCGCCAGATGGGCAGACACAAACCCATGGGCAACGTAGACACCGTAGGGAATTGTGTTCTTGCGGCCCATTGTGCGGTTGTCGCCGCTTTGCTTCTCTGCCTCGGCCTCGGTTGCCACGGCCATGCGCGTGATCGAGTGCTCCAGAGTCACAACAGGATCAACCGAGCGTGCGAAAGTCAGTTGTACCGGCCCACGAACCTGGCCAGCATTGGCGCCAGTCGATAGCACCGCTCCGAACGAGCGGATGTCGAAATACTGCCCGCACATTTGGACCCTGGCCTTGTTTACTTCGCTACCCTGTCCTACCCCTTTCTCTTTGCGTTTCTTGCCATCGGCTTCGTTTGCTGGCGGCTTCTCAAGATCGATCTTGAGGGATCTGTACGCACCTTCGATCATCTGATTCAGAACAGCCTTCTCTTTCACGAAGATGTCATATCCGTTGGACCCTTCTTGTGTGAGTTGAATGAAGTTCCGCACCTTGCGTTTTAGACACACGTCCGTGACGATGCCATGCCCCGTTTCCGGATCGATCCGTGGCAAATTGCCTGCGTCGGGATCTCCATTGGGATTGCCATCCTGCACATCGAAGATCAAGACAAAATCGTAGCGGGTTCCAGGATCACTCATGATTTCGTTCTCCTTCAGTTAGAGGTTGAGATTCGTCCGGCATGGATTCCCTCTTGGTGTAAAACTGCTGAGTCTGGTGGTAGTAGCCGATGGCGAAGCGTCCTTGGTCAGCAAGAGACAGGTGCGTGGGGAAGTCCCCGACATCGTTCACGATTTCGGCAATCAGCCGCTCGAAATTGACCCGCCGCCCCTTGTTTTCGAGTTTGGCGAGATGATGATTCTTGAGGCGCATCAGGTTGCTGAAGACCGCGACAGGCGTGCCAGAAGCTGCGCCATAGAAACGGTCGCGGATCGTGGCGTTGATGCCGGGATTAGCCTCGGCTTGTATCTTCTCCAACGCCGCGAACAATCGCCCAAGCCGATAGCCGATGTTTGTGTTGCTGGGATCAAGGCTCATTGTGAGTTCCTCCTTAACCTGGGGGTTCTTGAAGCGAGAAGCGCGAGTGATACATGCTTTGATGAGGGCAGCACGGGCATACGGGACATTGGGAATTGGCTTTCCTGTCCTTTTGTCCTTTGCCGATTGTTCCGCTCGTGCACGTCGAAGGGCTGCCTGTAACAGAGTTTGAGGATAGGGTAGTCCTTCCAGGATGGCTCGCATCGTCTCGCCGGCCAGGTTGGGCGGTACGTTCTCCGATTTGCCCTGGACGGCAGTGGAGACGAGCAGGCGAAACAGCGACAGGACATCTTTGTCTCTCGGTCCGTGGACGATCTTCAAGTCCTCAAAGTGCTGAACGAGCTTTCCCGCCACGGCGGCGACGGTATCGACAATCCAGAAGCGGATCGCGATGCGGGAGGCATTGGGCGCCAACCCAAGTACATAGAACCTGCCCTCTCCTTCGTCGGCGGCGAAGGCACCGGTTTCGACTGACGCATACAAGCTCTTGACTGCATTGATCCCACGGTCAGGGTCATCTTTGGGCGGCTCGCCGAAGATGTCGATCATCTGGGTTTCCAGGTCCACCGGACGCTCAGCCCAGAATATGGTACTCGCGTCTCCAACCTGCATGCGTTGGGGGGAGTCTTTGCGAAGTAGATGGTTGAGGGCCGTCGTATAGGCGAACGCGGCTGTCTTCCCGACAGGAGCATTCAGGCCTTGCTCCTTTTGGAAGGAAGTGAACGCATCCTCATTGAAGCCCACGATTGTGCCCCCAGAAGGTTGCCCTCCCCATACACCTTTGGTAACCATGTGGCAGGTTTCAATGTTCTCGCGTTCGCCGGTGATCAGACAAATCCCAGGACCACTGTTCTCCGAAAGACCGCCCCATTTGCTGGACACGGCTTCGCGAACCGCTGGATGGTCATGCACAAACATCAACTTATCACCGAGGAGGCGAAACGCAAGTACTGGATTCTCAGATCGCAGATCTTCGCCGAAGTTCGGATGGTGAATGATCGGCGATAGAACACTGGAATTGGCGGTCACTGAACGAAGGAACGTCAGGACGGCTTGGACGCCTTCATCTGAGATGCCGTTCAACCAGAGATCAATAGTATGTCGAAAGCTGTCACGCTTCTTATCGCCCTTGTTGCCAAGGCCGAGTACGAAAGCAGAGTTATCCCATAACAGGTTGGCATCGTTTCCCGCGTTGGTGTGTTTAAGGGCCTGTTTCCCAATACAGGGGACAATGCTGGGATATGGCTCAGATTTCCCAGAACGCATTTCTTGGAGGCATTCAATTTGCTTGTAGACGCCATCACCGTCGAGAGTTATGGCATAATCGATGCCCTTGGCCATCCAACCTATCGGCGGTAAATCCCCGCTCTTTCGATCATAGTATTCCTTGAGTGCTTGGAGGATCATCTGCGCACCTCCTCACTGTCTGGGTGGGGGACGGTAATTATGCCTTCTTTCATCTCTGGGCAAAACCACGTGGGGTGAGGGTTGCCTGGCTCAGAGAAGTCTATGTCGTAAAGCATCCAATTGAGGTTGCGGGTCTCTGGAATCGGTGGAGTAAGCATGCTGCTTCTGTCCACGAGCCGGAAGTCACACGAGAATTCACGGCATCCCAGATAAGGCTGATTGAAGCACTGACCCTTCGTTGCGCGGCGTTGGAACATGGCTGCGTATTTCGCTTCGGATTCATCGGGTCGAATATCTGGTCGGTGAAGCGCATCGGCCTCATTGGCATCCAGCAGCCAATCCGGCACAGGGTTGTACACCTGGGCCCGCTTATCCGGCGGGATGAAATCAAACTCGCCATGTAGGCGGTATCTGACATCTCGCAGAAACAGACCCGCCCGTTGCTGACGATCCTCCTCAATGAAGATGCCATCCGAACGCGACGAAGCCACTTTGCCGACCTCGTTCCGCCGGATGGAGATCCAGCGGATCGGAGCCAGTACTTCAATACGCGTGACTCGCCAGCGAATCGCGGGCTTCCAGAGGATCGCTTCGAAGATCGAGCGGGCGGCGGATGGCGTAATCACGTCGTAGCTGACCCGTTCGACTTTCATCTCCGGGCGAGTGAAGCAGGCATAAGGGCCACTAGCCTCCAGACAAAAGCCCCTCATGCGGCACCTCCTTTCTCTGTGCCATACAGGCACCTCATACACATGTCAAATCCTCAATGGGAAAGCCAGTTTGAAACACGTCGAGGCCAATGGATTCACTGTAGGTCTTAAGATGACACTGAGCGAGGAATCCCGGCCACACCTCCTCCAATAGCCCATCATTCCGCATTCTGTCAGCCAGTCGTGTAGGAAGAGTGACCGTGTAACGCTGTAGCCTGCGCATCAGGCTTCGATCTGGCCCAGTGCGCTGCAACTCGCGGATCAATGCTTCCCCTTTGCGGTAGCGGACGAATACCGGTCGCTGGGCCTCGTCGTCGATCAGGCGGAACTCGTCTCCAACCGAGCGAAACGCGACATCCAGAGTCCTGGGATCAGAAGGAGTCAAACGTGTGAGGAACCCCTCACCGGTGTCATTGACCTTGGAATAGAATAGATCGAAATAGCGTGTGAAAGACCCCGGCGTCTGTGCATCAAATCCGGGCAGCGAGTGCAGTTCTCTGGTGGTGCATTCTCCCTTATGCAACAGCCCTCTTGGTACGGACTTGGGCGGGACAAAGACCACGACTTGGCCTTTCTGCTCCAGCTTCCCCTCACGATTGCATCGGCCTGCGGCTTGGGCGATGGAATCCAGCCCCGCCAAAGCACGATAGACCACGGGGAAATCGATATCGACGCCAGCCTCCACCAGTTGCGTGCTGATGACCCTGATGGCCTCTTTGTTCGCCAAGCGATCCTTGATGGTCTTGATGATGTGGGAACGATGTTCGCCGCACATGAGGGCCGACAGGTGGATCGTTCCTTCGGGCATGAGATGAAACAGGTCGTAGCAGTCTCGACGGGTGTTGACAATACAGAGAACCTGATCGTGTTCCTGCAAACGCACAGACAGGTCTTCCCAGGACATACGATTCTCCAGGGTTTTCGGGATGATGATATCCGTTCGCCGCAATCGCTCGTACAGGGTGAGTCCCTCTGGGATGATCTCGTGCGGCGAATCCAGGCTAGGCAATGCGGGCTGCGTAGCCGTGGAAAGGACCACTGTCACACCATAATGGCGAGTCAGTTCATTGATAGCGGCCACACAGGGGGTAAGCTTGCTTGGCGGCACGAGCTGTGCTTCGTCCAGGATGACCACACTATCGACCACATTATGCAGCTTACGGCATCGGCTGGACCGGGCGGCAAAGAGTGATTCAAAGAACTGAACGTTGGTCGTGACAATGACGGGTGCATCCCAATTCTCGGAAGCTATTCGTGTGCGCAGGGTTTCTTTCTCGGGATCGAGATTGCTGTGATGTTCCACCACACTCTCGGGGCCGAAGATCCTCGCCAGAGTGGCTGCCGTTTGCTCGATGATGCTCGTGTACGGAATGACATAGATCACCCGATGTCTGCCATGCCGAATCGCATGATCGAGAGCAAACGTCATGGCAGAGAGGGTCTTGCCGCCGCCGGTGGGAACGGTGAGGGTGAAAAGCCCAGGGGGCTGCGGCGCGGCGGTGCGGCAGGCGCTTAGGATTTCATGTCGTGCCCTATTGACTGCTGTGTCGTCGCAGCGGGCCGTCATGTCCGCCATGTAACGATCCAGTGCGATCTTCAATTCGGCCAAGTCACAACTTCCTGCTCGATACCGTACTCGTTCCGGCTCCATGAAGGCTTCGGTGTCGAGAAAGTCGGCATCAACCAGGCAAGAGTAGAGCATGCGTACCCAGAAGTGAAAGTTCTCTTTCTTCACGAAGACAGGCAACTTGGATAGGGGGTGTTGTGCGGGTATCAGTTCGGCTGCGACCGTGCGAATACGTTCCAGATCCGCCTTGCCTTCCTCCAAACGCTTCTGTAGAGCGCCCATGCCGCCATCGCAGGTGTGGTAGTCAGGTAGTCCGGCATGATGGCCGGCAATGAGATAGCTCAGAATGCGGCCAAAGGGGTGACCGCCCTGGTTGTGCCATTCCTCGGCGAGGGCCGCACCAGCGCTGGAGTGATTAACTCTCCCCAATCCTGTTCCATCATAGGCTTCATCATCAATGTGGTTTTCGCGGCGCAGATATGCTCGAAATTCAGCGGCTGCTTTGCCAAAATCATGAAGTGATCCCGCGTTCCATGCCCAGTCCGATGAATAGAATGCCTGAGCGAATCTTGAGGCAAGGGCAGCAACGGCATTGAGATGAATATCCAGCCGCTGCCATTCTGATTCCGGCTTGCCCGGCAGGCTGTGTGCATAGAACTCATTCTCGCTCATGGTTCAGACCCTTTCCCGGGGCTCGCCGGCACTGGGCGGATCTTCTGGGCATCCAACGCGATTGCTGATGTCTCTGACATCGTGACCTTTCCCTCACGACAAAGGCTTCCAACACTTCCGATACTCCACCACATCTTAGGGGATTTGGCTGGCGTGACAAGGAAAATCTGCACAAAACAGGCTCCAGCAGATGCAGTAGACAAGGCAAAGAACGGCCTCGTCACCAGAATCTCGCCCTGCCAAGCAGTGAATGTCGCCGGCTATCGGAACGCACAATCCGATTCCCTCCTGCCGGCGGCCCCACCAGCCCCCCCTCCACAACCAGCCATGAGGACCCCTGACACACATCAGGCACCGGCAGAAGTGAGTAGATGCCCCTCCCAGTAGACTTCTGGCTACGTGGGCACCCAACAGAATGCCCTGTCAGAGTGTATTCGGGCCCGATTCTGCATATTTTTTCACGTTTGACGACTTGGCCTCCTTTTCGAGCATTGCTACGCATAGCACCGGAGACTATTTGTCCGTATTCTTCACATTTGTGCCCAATTCAACAATCTGGACCCTGGAGAACATGATTCAGAATGACGGAAAAGTGAGGGTTGCAGAATCAGCTGGTGTAGCCAGCCGGCTGCCGCGCCGGATCGGTGGTCTTGCGCGCCTCGCTGTACGCCTGGGCCATCTTCTCGGTCGAGGCCGACAGATACACGGACGTGGTCTTGAAGCTGCGGTGCCCCACCTGCTTCTGCACGATTGGTAGCGGCAGGCCCCGGTCCACCACGTAGTGCATTATGTGTGAATGACGAAGTGAATGCACCGTGAAGGTTTTCAGGCTCTTGCCACGGCTGTCTTTGCCATAGACTTGCTGTAAGCCTGCCTTCGTGACATAGTGCTGGAATATTTGCCGGATTCGGTTCTCGGTATACGGGGTATTCCAGCGTCTTCCGGGGTGAAATACGTACGCGTCAGGCTTCACGATCCGGTCGTCACGCTTGCCCATGATCCCCTGTTGCCGGAGCATGCTCTTGAGCTCGTTGGTCAGTCCCTGGGGCAGGGAGCTCGTTCTCGCGGTCTTGGTCTTGGTGTTCTCGGCCGGGATGAAGACCGTGCTGCGGCTGAAACTGATGTGCCTGACCTGCATCTTCACGAACTCGCCCACACGGCAGCCCAGCTCATAGATCACCTCAAACATCAGCTTGTGAGTGTAACTGTCCATGCTGTCGAAGAGCTGCTGGAGCTCATCGAGGGTCAGATACCGGATGACTTCGCCGAAATGCTGGTATCGCTTGGGCCGCCGTGGCTTCCTGTATGTGTTTGGCCTCATGGAGGTGGGTTCAGCGGGCTGTAATGGTTCCATGTAAATGTGAAATCGCATGGCTTTATAAACCCTGCGCCGCAGGAAGACAGTGTGGATATAACGGGCACCGCAAAGCTTAAATACTTCAACGTCTTGATAGAAGATGAAGGTTCAGGGAGAACCAGGAGCATCATGCCTTTCATGACCGCACAGAAGCTCATCTCACACGAAGCTGACGTAGGAAATGACAGGCCTGCATGCTTTCAGAATCTCCACGACCTTGCCACTTTGGCCTGTTCCGGCCTGCATAACCCGGAATACCCTGAAATAGCCCGCAACAAAGCGCTGTTCTCTGTAGCCAGAGCCATCCCAACGTGTCCCCTTCCCACGCTTCTATCCTCTTGCCCCCACCCTTCATATCTCCTTTTCCAGATTTTCAAGGCTCTGGTCTGTATCATGCCGCGCCGGAAAACCCTGAAATACCTGCGGAGAACCCGGAAGACCCCGGAACACCCCAGGCACCAAGTCACAGTCCCTGGTCCATTCACCAGCCTCTTTCATGCCCTATTCTTCTTCTGTCTCGAACCGCCATCTCCCTGATCTGACCCCGGATTTCCCAGATGATCCGTTCAGTTTTACGTAGCGCGCTGGTCGTTCAGCCTGTAGAATAGGGCCGGTTCTCATACTCGATTCATGGATAAAGGGAGCCCCCTATGGGTGAAACATGTCAACAGGCCCTGCGAGTCGGGTTTGACACGGTCATCAAGTTGGAGTTCCATGGGGCAAAGGTCAGTTGGGATACCGGCCTCTTCCCCTTTCGTGACCTCGATGAGGTGGCTCAACTGACCGAGTCGGGAGCCGCGGAACTATTCGACGTCCGCACTGGCAGCCATATCTGTCATTCGATGATTGCATTGTTACGTCAGTCCATCTACAGCCGCTTGGCAGGATATGAGGATGTCAACGACACCGAGCGGCTGAGGGTCGATCCGGTCATGCGTTACGTTGTTGGAGGCCGTGCTGCAGACCGGGATGCGGCCTCGACCAGCCAAGTGGCCCGTTTTGACACCGACGTGCTGTGCCACCCGGACAACCTCGATGCGCTTATGGCCATGTCCGGTCAATGGGTGGACCGGATTCGACGGTTTGCCGCCATCTCGTCGAGGGCTGTACCAATATGACCGGGGGCAGGAGCAGACAATCCAACGAAGGCGGAAGGGGCGCCACTGGGACTACGACCCATCCGCGGACAAACCGCCTGATCGGGTACTCTGAATGCCGGTTTTGTTACTACTACCGGTTGATTGTCGGCCAATCGGGCATTCGGAACTTGCATTCTCAAGAGCAAGGGTGGTATATGGGTAGATCAGAACGTCGTCATTCTTGCCGGGCAAAGGTCGTATGGGAAATGTCGGTGCATAGAGAATTAGTCACTTAGAGGGAAGATCCTGCGTACGGCGCGCACGATTTTCTCTCCGAGATTTGTAACTACCTGAATTGACAGGGGTTTATGACAATGTGCGTTACGGCCAACTCTTGGATGTCACGGGCAGGTAAGACTGCTCCGCCGACCGGCTTGCCCTCCGTCCACTCACCAGCCTTGAGCTGCAAAGCGATAAATCCCGGGGGGCTGGCGGCAGTGCCCCCAGAAACACCCTTTATGGTTCCGGCTTGTCCGGGTTAGGAATTGGGTCAGGAAATCAGTAGTAGCTCAGACTACTGAACAGTGTCGAGGTACAACAATGAGAGTCTACAAAAGAATGCATCTGAAATACCTGATAAGGAAGTATCACAAGTTCTTGCTAAGAGAAGGTATGCGAGAAGCAGCTAGAAGAGGTTTGAATATTCAGATTGGATTAGAAGCAAAAGCTATATCTCCTAATAATACAGACCCGTTAGAAAGCACTTATTTGCCAGAAGTAGCTCCGGGGCAAATAGACTCAAGAGAAATACTTTCTTTGGTAGCAGATAGGTATGAAGAGGTATGGAGAAAATACTATCTGTATCAGAAGATGTTAGACAGATTGGTACAAACGGATCAGAGATAACCCATATGGTCTTCATGCGGCAGCATCGTGGCCTTCTACTTGGTGAACACACTGCCGTTTCCTCGGGGCATTCAAGCGCAAAATGCTCACGGGGCCGGCAAACGACAGTGGATCGGCAGAAGACTGCCATCCACGGCGCGGGGACAGACGATTTCTCCCCGGATCGGCGATGCCGATAGTGCTGTCCCTTCCGCTTTCGTTAGGTTGTCTCCTCCTGCACTCCGTCATATCGGCGAGGCCCCCGGCAAGTTTTCGCGAAGTGCTGAATCCGGTATGAGCATAAGGGAGAACGAAAGGGGCCCGTTTCCACTGAGTATGCGAAGGGACTTGTCATTAATGGAACCATCACGTCCGACACACTTGTCTGGCATGGTTCAGGGGAATGGACAAAGGTATATGCGACTGAGTTGGCACGGTTTCTGATCGAGCCCCATCCACTGCCTCCCCGTAAAACGCCTAACCCATGGGTATGGGTAATCGCTACTGACTCTACCGCTGGCTCCACTTTCCAGATTCAGCTCATTCCGCCCGGAAGACCCTGAAATACCCCGGAATACGTGAGACCACGATGCCCTCTTTGGCGCACCACCGGTCCATGCGGCGGCCCTGATTCCTTCTACCCTTGCATCTGTCCCCTGCACGTCGCGTCCAGTCCCACGTCTCGTGTTCGCCACCCCAGAAGCGCACCACGGCCGTCGCCGTTTTGCCGCTGATGCGTGTCCTTTCGGCGCACCTGCAAAATCTGAAATTTTGAAGGCGACCCGCGACCA
>CALEZT010000032.1 GCA_937927975.1 uncultured Phycisphaerales bacterium | reverse complement strand
GGCCTACAGATTCATCCAGAAACGCGGCTCCCACAAACTCAAGTTCAGTGAGTACGGCCGAGCGAAAGAGCTTGGCATCGAGCTGCCCGAGTCGCAGCCTGTGTATCAGGTTGGCCTGCTCTCTGACGAACCGACCGAACCGGTCCAAGTCGTCAAGCCACCGGAAATGCCTCTGGATGCATGTTACCGGCTGGCCCCGGCCTGCCGGGATGCTGACGACCCGAATGAGGCGAATGCCCATCTCCTATCGGCCCTGGGCAAGTTCAAGAGCCCGTTCGTCGTAGTGGATATCTCCCCCATATACGACGGCTACCGTTGGGCTGCACTGCCTGTGGTGAAGCGGGCCAGGGTCAAGGTCGGCAGGGAATTGGCCAGGGAAGCCCTGGGCTCGGAGACCCTCGTCGCAGTCGAGAGCCTGCAAATCATCGCGCACACGAGCGACGGCAGAATCTTCAGTTCAGCCGTGCCGATGGCCGTCCGCAGGCCTCCAAGAACCGCCAAGCGGCGCTCCTGGTGCACCGTGGAGGTCCTGGTCACCCTGGAGGCTCGGGAACGGCTTGACGCTTCGGAGCTCTGGTACCACCTGGGCGGATACTCCGAGGACGGGGACACCTATAGTACGCAGTTGGCCGACTTCGAAGATCAGTTGAACTTCTTCTGGGCAGGTATCCTGGGACCCGGCGAGTACCTGCGGCAGAAGCTGCTGGAGTGCATTGACGACTTTGGCATCCAGTGGACACAGATCACCGTCGAATCCAGCGGCAAGGTCTGGATCTCGTACAAGGACAGGACTGCCCAGATGCTCCAGCCGCCGAAGCTCTCGGCCGTCCAGTAGCCTACCGCCGCTCATCGAACGCATATCACGATCAAACGGCATGCCCAGACGTCAAAGCGTGCCATTCCTGTTTATGGAGGTGAAAGCATGGCATGGAGAATCAGTCCGTATCTGATCGAGGGCGAACTCGACAACACCCAGCCTGGCAAAGTCACCGGCTGGATGCGGTTCGCCGGAATGAACGAAACCGTAACCTTGAGTCTCAAAGGAGACTTTCATCGGGATATCCGCGGGGCGAAGATCCGCCTCACGGGCGATGCTTCCCAGACGCAACCGCCGGCAGACGCCCAGGCGGCCATGGAGGGATTTGCAGTCCAGCAGGTCGGCAAAGTCGGCGATATCACGGCGGGACTGCCGCCGGCGGACTATGTCAACTACCCGTACGTCGAGTGGTACTCCGACGAGAACGGCCGGGTACTGATCGAGCTGGAGCCCCAGCAGGTGGAGGTGATCGGCACGCCGATCCCGGCCTGCGAATCCGACCCGATCTCGCGGGACCAGCAGAACCGCAACATGGCCGAGTTCCTGGGAACACTGGCCACGGAACTCCACCTGCCGAAGGAGCACGTCGTCTGCATCAGCGGTGGGTCGGTCATCCAGGCAAACAACCGCGCCGCCAAGAAGCGGGTGCGGACGATGAAACTCCTGACGCAGGAGATCCGCAAGAAGCTGCCGCCATTGTATGCCCAGGAGGATAAGGGCGGCAAGGCCATCGTACACATGAAGCTGTTCACGCCCGATGGCTCGTTCACCTGGTACATCACCGAAGGCTCCCCGATCACGGATGACAGCGGCAAGGAGGTGGACTTCCATTTCTTCGGCCTTGTGGCTGGGCTTGAGAAGGAGCTCGGCCACGTCGCCCTGTCGGAACTTGAGAGTGTCCGGGGCCCCTTGGGCCTGCCCATCGAACGGGACCTCTGGTGGGAGCCGAAGACGCTCCAGGAGATTGCCCCCGAGATGTTCCGGTCCCCAGATGACCGCGTGGAGGACTGACCTATTATGGAGAGATACTGCCAGAATCCGCTCTGCGAAAATGAGTCTGCCAAGATCGCGCCGGTGTCGGTGGACAAGCCCTCGGACCAGAAGCGGTCGCTGTGCGCCGTCTGCGAGGAGGCCTATTCTTGGGGCGTACAGCACGGCAGGATGATGTCGATGCCCAAGAAGGTCTGGGTCCTGCACATCACCGATGGCGGTGCGGCCGTCCACGCCAGCATCTTTCGCAACAGAAGCAAGGCCGTGAAGGACCTCGCCAGGTATCTCAAGGCCCAGGAAGGCTACCGCGGTCCCGAGGATCTGCCCGGCATCAGCGAGTGGATTGCCGAGCACAATGAACGCCTGGGCGTGGACATCTTCCCTGCATCCGTGGACCTGGGCTGAACCCGTCACATACACCAGAAGGATAGGAGCTGATCTATGAAGGATTGTTGTGGAAATCCACACGGTCGGAAGACCGAGGCAAGGGACGAACCGATCTCCCCGTTGCAGGGATTCACCCTTTCGCCTCCACCGAGTGAGACTGGGCCCGAACCGCTCTACCGCGTGGTCTACACGATCGATATCAACGCCATGAACGCAAGACGGGCGGCCCAACGGGCCCACGAGATCATGAAGGACCCGCAATCCATGCCGCCGGTCCTGGATGTCATCGACTTCAGAGGCCGATTGACGCGGATCGACCTGTCTGAACCGTGAGCCGCATGACCAGAAACAAATTCCATCAACCCAAGGAGCTTGCCATGCAGAATGAAGTGTATGACCCCATCGAAGCCATCCTGGAAAACCTCGACGCCGGAGGCGAGGAGTCCCTCGCATTGGCAGAAGAGACGACGGTCACTCTGGCGGCTTTGCCCGTCGCCAAGTGGTCCGACGGTGCCTTTGAAGACACGAAAAGAAACCCGCACTTGAAAACCGATTGGTCCTGTATCAGGACAGAATAGGAGACAGATCATGGCAAAGAGAGAGACTCCAACCCCAAAGGCGTTCCGACAAGGAGAACTACTGTTCGTGCCTCTGGGCAAAGAGGATTGTGCCCGGCTGCTCGGGGATCACCAAGACGTAATCGGCCTGGGCTGGCGGAAGCTGGACACCCGCGTGATTCGAGAAGGAGAGGCCACGGGCCACAAGCATGAGGTCCTGGCGAAGCTGGCCGCGACGGCCGTCCTGTTCGCACCGCCCGAATCCCTCATGCGGGCGCTGCCGGGAATGGACCGGATCACGGGCGACGACCGCCTGCTCGTGGCGGATGGCCCGGTCGAGGTGGTGCATCCCGAGCACAGGCCCCTGGCATTGCCCAAGGGGATTCACCTGATCATCGTCCAGCGGGAATACGATGAGACCCAATTCCACAGTGTGTTGGATTGAGGAGGCCGCCTATGTTTGTGTTCTCGCGATACGGCGGCTGTGGCCGAGGGATTTACCGGAGCATCGAGGACGGCACGGTCACGCTCAGAGGCGCCGGCACGTGCCTCCGCGCGGTGGTCCGCAAAGGCCTGGTCATCAGGCAGATCGAGCGGACCGGCGTCCATTGCACGACTCTGACGTACGGCCAGGGTCTGACCGTCCGGCGGGGCAAGAAGCTCATCACCGAGGAGTTCTACGAGCCGGGCTCGCTCCACGCCATCCGAAGGGGCGGGCTCTGGAAGAGGCAAAGGGACCTGACGCTCTGCGGGTCCGCGGGCCTCCTGGAATGCTACTCGACCCGCAGGGGTCTGTACGGCAAGGAGGTCTTCACGTACCGCAATGGCGTGCGGGCCTATTGCGTCGAGCGAGGCCAGACGAAGCTGCAGGTCTACCGTCCCAACGGCACGCTGTGGATCGTGCTGGAAGGCCGGATTCGGCCGGGCTTTCATCCGGTCGCCCTGCAGTTGGACCATAGGGGCAACGGCGTGGGACTGATGGGCCTGATGGCCGGGCCGGACCTCAGTGTGACGGTCTACGGTCCCCGCGGCAGGCGGGCCGTCCAAGGGGCCTGTGTGAACCGCCAGCGCCAGGGCCGGTGGCTCGAGCATGGCAGGGTGTCGTACTACCTCTCCGGCGTCAAGGTCAGCCGCACGCTCTACCAAGAAGACCCCGACCAGTGGGATGGCTGGGAAGTGCTCCGCATCCCCAACGCCCAGCTTCGCAGCAGCCTTCTGAACAAGATGGGCTACGCACGACTGCTCCAGAAAGTCGAGCATGAGGTGCTCGACACGGATGCCGATGGCAGCCGGCTCCTGGCCGTTGCCGTTGCTTGCGGCGAACAGCCGGCGCTGACGGCCGATCGGTCCCTGCGGCTATTATGCGTCGTGTGCCCCTCGACGCAGGCGACCTACGTCCTGCGGGTCCCGCCACAGGTTCAGAGCTGCCAGGAAGCAAGGCACTGGACCTTGGGTCTTGACCTGGACAGCGTCAGGAACGGCGTCCGTTTCGACCTGGTCCACGAGACGTAGAATCCTCTCTCCCCCCAACCTACCCATCAAACCCCCAAGGACAGGACAAATCATGCACAACGGGACATACCCTGCGCGGGGTCCACCATTGTGGGCCTGCTGCAGCACAGCGAACATCAATGATCTGGATCGATTCACTTCATAGTATGAAAGGACATGACCATGAGATTGCTCTACATCAACAACTTAGGCGGCGGCTACGCCGATTACCTCGATGTCAACGACGGGACGACGGTGGCCCAATTCTTCAAGGACAGGATGCCCCAGGAGCGGCCCGAGGATTTTCTCATCCGCGTCAACCGCCAGCCGGTCCCGCGGGACTACATCCTCCAGGAGAACGACCGCGTGACCGTGACCCCAGTGAAGATTGAAGGGGCGGCATAACCACGGTTTGCCGCGAGCGTCAACGAGGGCATCTGCTTGTCCTGGCGATAGGCAGATGCCCTTTTCCATTGGAAAGGATCGAACATGAACGACAAAGAACTCGTGCGGGTCGCCGGGGACATTCGAGATTCCCTCCTTCTGTTCCAGAAGACTCGCTATGCCGAATGCATACGGCAGTTGGGCCTGTTCACGAGCACCATCCACACCATCGTCCACCAGTCGGGCAGGCTCGGACTGGCCCTATCCCGCGATTGGCTCGCCGCCGCGGAAGAATGCTGTGCGGACGTCGCCAGGCACCTGAGCGAAATCCCCTACACGGTCTCCCGACTCGAACTGCTCCTGAGCAAGCGCCAAAGAGGGATTCCCTCCCTGTCGGACCTCGTCCAGGAGATCAGAGCCGCCGGCGCCGAATTCGGCGGGATCGAATTCGATGCCCAGGAGAATTCCCTCTCCGTGATCACCGAGCCCATCACGCTGGAAGATGTCTACCTGGGCCCGTTCCAGATCGCCCTGTCCCTGGGCAAGCTGCACCAGATGCAGCATTTTGTCCCGTACCACGTCTTGGCCCTGGAGCCCCATCCCTCTGCGAAAGACGAGGCGATCACCCATCCGCACGTCAGCAATGACGGACTGTGCGAAGGCGACGGCGCTGCGGCGATTCGGGCGGCCGTCGAGGAAGGGAGACTCTCGGACTTCTTCAGCATGGTCCGCAGCATCCTTCAGACCTACAACTCGGACAGCCCCTACGTGCCCCTGGCGGACTGGGACGGCACCCCGTGTTACGACTGCGGCGACGTGATGGATCATGAGAGCGTGTATTACTGCAGCCATTGTGATTGTGCGGTTTGCGATGACTGTTCCAGGGTCTGCACCACCTGCGGCGAGATCGTCTGCGCCAACTGCGCCGGTGTCTGCAGCATCTGTGACCGCACGCTGTGTCCCAGGTGCGCCAAGACCAAGTGTACAGATTGCGAATCCACCTGCTGTGAATCCTGCCTCACCGACGGGCTGTGCCCGGACTGTAAGGAAGAAAGGGAGAACGAAGATGAAGATGAAGAACAAGAGCCTGAAGAAACCGATGAGATCCCGAACACAAGTCAGCCTCAGCCAACCAATCTGGGATGACGATTGGCCGGACGAAGAGAATGAGCCCGTGGCGGCGGCCCTGCGATTCAGTCCGACGGCCTGGGCCAAGCTGCTGTACCTGCGGGACCAGTCGCAAGACGAGGTCGGCGGGTTCGGCATCTCGGCAGCCGATGACCTGCTGTATGTACAGGACTTCGTCACCGTCAGCCAGGAAGTCAGTCCCGTCAGCGTCAAGTTCGACGATGAGGCGGTGAGCCGGTTCTTTGACACCCAAGTGGACCTCGGCAGAAAGCCTGAGCAATTCGCGAGAATCTGGCTGCATAGCCATCCTGGCGACTCGCCTGAGCCCAGCTCTGTCGACGAGGATACGTTCAAACGGGTTTTCGGGTCGTGCCAGTGGGCCATCATGGCCATCGTGGCCCGGGACAGCAGCACGTACGCCCGCG
>CALEZT010000031.1 GCA_937927975.1 uncultured Phycisphaerales bacterium | reverse complement strand
CCACTCTCCAGCAACCTGGGTTTTTCAGCCGAATCAAATGTGTAGGTCTGACACTATGAACTCAGCAGAGCCATAGGCCAGCCGAGAGATTCAAGGTGATGAGGTACTTCCACGTGGGGTATCCGCTTCAAGCCGTTGTGGAGCGAGAACGAGAGTTAGCCAGACAGGAGCAACTACAGGAGCAGACCCGATGAAACAGCAAGATCAAGGCGGATGGGATGGATGCTATGCCACGAACAGGACCGTGATCTCCAGGCGTGCGGCAATAGGGGCCTCTGGTTTGGCTGCGCTAAACCTGCTTTCCGTCTGGGCTTTGGGTCAAGAGAGGGCAAGAGATTCTCGGCAAGAGATCCAGGAACGGATGGAGCAATTCCGAGTCTTCTCTGAGCGGATGCGGGACGCCGGCCCGGAGGAGCGGGCCAGGATCATGGAGGAACGCAACGCCTGGGAACGGACGCGGGCCATCGAGGACATTCGCGGGCAGTTGGAGGTTGCGGAGGCGGAGTGGTCGGTCCTGAAGCCTCGGGTCGAGGCGGTGTACAAACTGGTGCATCCGCAGCCGCAGTTTGCGGGCCCTGGCGACATGCGGCCCACGAACCCTGTGGATCGGAGCAAGAACGAGCTTCGCCAGATGTTGGCCAGCAAGGAGGCTTCGGCCGATCAAATCAAGGCCAAGCTGACCGCCCTGCGGGTCGCCCAGGAGCAGAGCCGCCAGGAACTGACCAAGGCCAGGCAGAACCTCCGACAACTCCTGACCCTGCGCCAGGAGGCGGCGCTGGTTTTGAACGGTCTGCTGGATTGAACTTGCAGCGCAGTGTCTTGGCCCTGCGTTTCATGGGACTTGTTCCTGGACGGACGGACTGGCCGCATTACGAGATCTGAGCGATCAGATGGTCGAGAATGGGACCCAGCTTATCGTATTCCCGGTCGCCGAGCGTTCGCTGGGCCGTGGCGCCCTGCTCGTTCTTGTAGGTGATCGTGAAGAAGCCCTTCTTCTCGAAGTGCGTCTTGTCGATCTTCTCGATCGCGTCGTAGGGGATGCGGCGCTTGCCCGCGATGATCAGGGCATCGTCGGCGGCGACGACCTTGCGGTTGCGGATCAGGTACAGGTATCCGCCCAGAAGCGCGGCCCCGACGACGAGAAACGGCGGCGAGACCCGGTTGATGACGAGCGTGCTATTCGGCTGGCCCTGCTCGTCGGTGTGCTCGGCGATGAATTTCTGGTTGAGGTACCCGTCGTAGGCGAACCACGACGCCATCACCAGGCACACGCCGATATAGATGTAGAGATTGGTTCGTTTGTACCGGCTCAGTGGAGCTTCTATAGCCATCGCGACTCCCGCTTCCAATTCCAGTTCTATGACGAGCGTCTCTGTGCGATCGCCTCCGTCAAAGGTTGCACGAAATGACGCAGAATCCGTTCACTCATCAGCTCCTCCACGATCTGAACCTGCCGCTCCAGCGAGCCCGCGGGATCGAACCGTTCGTTGGCCTTGGGATACTGGCGAACGGTCAGCGACAGCGTGATCGCCTCGTCGTGGCTGGGCTCCTTCTCGCCGGGCTCGTAGAGGCTCGTCTTGGACTCGATGCTCAGACGGGCCTGGGTGTGGTCGTCCTCGGCCAGCGAAAACACCATCGCCGGCGAGTACACAATCGGCCTGGAGTGCGGCACGTCCAGGAGCCAGCCGAAGGCGCTGGAACCGAACAATGCTTCCGCGATCACCTCGTCGTGATTGCCCGAGCAGTCGAAATCCATGGCGTACGTCAAATCCAATGAATCGACGTCCAGGGGGGTGACCCCGAGCATGTACGGCATCAGATCCAAAATCAGCTTGTTCTGGCTGTGCACTTCCTCGATCGTCGGCGGATTGACCGCGCCGGAACCGACCCGATCGACCTCCAGGCTCACCCACCGATACTGGCCGGACGCCTGATCCTCCTCCAGGCAGTATTCCCCGTTGTCGCGCCGGGAAAACCGGCCCATCGTGGGAAATTGCCTCTGGACGCGATCGAAGAACGTCAGGATCGTGTCGCGCTCGGTGGGCAGGTCCAGTTCCGTGTTCACGTACATGTCGATATAGAAGTCGTCGCACAAAGAGCCGTAGCTATTCGTCGCCATGGGGGAATAGACCCTCCACAGAATTCCATCCGGTATTCCATCGAACCGTGATGCGCCCGGACATCGGGCCCATCCCGGCTCCTTTCACACCCTGTATTATATGCACAATCGGCGGTTTCCTAAATCTTTTTTTCGGCAGGAACCCGCAATTCCTCGCTCGGTTTCGTGCAATCTACCGCAGCGTCAGGAGTATCACCACGCCCAGCGCGATACGATACCAGCCGAAAGCCCCGAATGTGTGGCTCTGGACATACCGCAACAGCCATTGGACCGCGACGAACGCGGTTACGGCCGCTACAAACCCTGCGACCAGCAACTGAGCCCAGTTCTCTGTCATTTCGACGCCTTGAGCCTGGGCGTCCTGCCAGGCGTCGACAATCTGGAGGCCCCCCGCCGCCAGCAGGGTCGGAATGCCCAGGAGGAAGGAGAACTCGGTCGCCGGCCTGCGGGCGGTTCCCGCGGCCATCGCAGCCAGAATCGTCGTGCCGGATCGGGAAGCCCCTGGAAACACCGCTGCGACCAGTTGGCCGAACCCGACCACGATGGCGGAAAGCCAGCCGACCTCCCCTGCCTGCGGCCGGTTCTTCACCCACCGCTCCACCGCGAAGATGACGAAGCCGCCGATCAGAGTCGCCCAGGCGACCGGTCCGGCGGTCTCAGGCAACTCCAGACCTGCCTTCTTCAAAGCAAGCCCGCCGATGCCGGTGAGGAAGAAGGCTGCCGCGAGCTTGAAGATGAACGTCCGCACGATCGGATCGCGCCATTGGAAGAGCATCTGCTTGACCCGCTGGGTGAACAGGACGAGCACCGCCAGGACCGCCCCGCACTGGACCACTGTGTTAAACAGGTCCGACCGTTGCGGCAGCCCCCACATCTCCTTGAAGAACTGCTGGGCCAGCAACAGATGGCCAGTCGAGGATACCGGCAGAAACTCCGTGATTCCCTCGAGATCGGAAGAGCGTCGTGTAGGGAAAGAGTGTAGATCTCGGTGGT
>CALEZT010000030.1 GCA_937927975.1 uncultured Phycisphaerales bacterium | reverse complement strand
TTGAGGAGAGCACCATGAAGAAGGCGAGCCTGCTCGGCGGCTGTATCGTGCTTGTGGCACTTGCTCTGTATGACTCCATCGGCGTGGCCGGCGTCCCAGTGACGGCTGGCGCGGATCAGGCTCTGCGGCGGGACTTTGCGGAGCCGTCGCAGCACTACTGGCCGCGTCCGCTGTGGTTCTGGAACAATGTTCCGGTTACCGCGGAGACGGTCAAAGACCAGATGCGCCAGGCGCGGGATCGATGCCGCTACGGGGGATTCGGCATTCTGCCGTTCGGCAGGGAGTTTCGCCCGGCGTATCTGAGCGACGCATACTTCGCGGTCTACGGCGCGGCCCTGGAGCAGGCGAAGGCCCTCGGGCTCACGCTGTCGCTCTATGACGAGTACGGCTTCCCGAGCGGCTCGGCGGGGTCGCAGAACTCCAGCGACGTCAGCCTCTTCGCTCGGCGCTGGCCCGAGTTGGCGATCAAGCGGCTGGACAAGCACGAGCGGGAGATCGACGGCCCGGCGGATTTCAGACAAGCCCTGCCGGAAGGGAAGTTGATGGCCGTCGTGGCCATGAACGCCGCGACACTTGAGCGAATCGATCTGACGGACACGGTTCGCGACGGCCGACTGGATTGGCAGGCGCCGGCCGGTCGGTGGAAGGTAATGTGTTTCGTCTGTGTAACCGATGGCGACCCCATCTGTGACTATCTCGACCCGGAAGCGGCCGACCGGTTCATCGAGCTGACGCACCAGGCGTACTACGACCGCTTCGGCGACCATTTCGGCACGACGATCGATTCGACGTTCTTCGATGAGCCGACGCTCTACCGGGCCGGCGGCCGGACCTGGACGGACCGGTTCAACGAGAAGTTCCGGGCCCGGCACAATTTCGATCCGCGTCCCTACTATCCGGCCCTCTGGTTCGATATCGGTCCCGATACGCAGGCGGCGCGGAACTATCTCTTCGGTTTCCGCACGGAGCTGTATGCGACGGGCTTCACGAAACGCATCCAGGACTGGTGCGACGCCCATGGCATCACGGCCACCGGGCACCAGGACCAGGAGGAAGTGGTCAACCCCGTCTCGGTCTCCGGCGACTTGATGAAGTGCTTCCAGCACCTCGACATCCCAGGGATCGACAAGATCGGCGGCAACCGACCGGCCGAACGGTTCTACAAGATCATCAGTTCGGCCGCCTACAACTGGGACCGGTCCCTCGTGATGTCCGAGACCTACGGCGCCATGGGCGACCTCGGCTGGGACGCCATCTACACCGTGGCGATGGAGCAGTACACCAAGGGCATTAATCAGCTCATCCCGCATGCCGTCTGGTACGACGACAAGAAGGTCACGTTCAAGCCCGAGCTGTCCTGGCGTAGTCCGCTGTACGGCGCGAGACTGCCCGAGTTCAACGACTACCTGGCTCGACTCAACGTTCTGCTGCAGAACGAAGCCGGCCACGTGGCCGATATTGCGGTGCTATACCCGATTGCCACCCTGCAGGGCAGCCATTACCTGGACGGTCCGCTCGGCCACTATCAGGGTGGTGTCGCGGTGCCGGAGGCGGATTACGTGGAGGTGGGGGAACTTCTGGCCGTGCATCTCGGGCGGGACTACACCTTCCTGCACCCGGAGGTCCTGGAGGACAAATGTGTACTCGATGGGAATGAACTGGTGCTGCCCAATCGAATCCATCCCGGCCGGTTCCGTGTCCTGGTAGTCCCGGGCCACAAGACCATCCGCTGGGCCAGCCTGAAGAAGATCAAGGCCTTCTACGAGCAGGGGGGAACCATCATTGCCACCGGATTGCTTCCCGCCAAATCGGCCGAGTTCGGTCACGATAGCGATGTGGTTCGGGCCGTGGAGTCGCTGTTCGGGGCCACAGGCCGTGACATTCGACCCAACGCCAAGGGCGGTTGTGCGATTCATCTTCAAACGTTGACTGCCCAGACCTTCCGCGAGGCGCTCGGCTCCCTCCAGGGAATGGGTGATGTCGCCTTCGAGCCCGGCCGGACGCTACGGTACATCCACAAACGCTGGAACGACCGGCATATCTACTTCTTTGCCAATCTCAACTCGGAACAGACCGGGAGCACCCTTACCCTGCGGGGGCGGCATCACCTGGAGGCCTGGGACCCGCATACGGGTGGAATTGAGCCGGTCCAAGTCACTTACGGCGTGCGATCGGGCACCGACTTCACCCGGATTGAACTTGCGTTGCCCTATCTGAAGTCTATTTTTCTCGTGTCGGGCCGAGGAACGTGACGGATGGACTCCTTGGCCATTCCGTGGATTTGCTTTGGGAGGAAAGAACGCGATGTCCATGAGGCAAAAGCGAATTCTCGTTTGTCTGGCGTTGTTGTTCGTCCCGGTGATTCCCACCGGCGCTGAGGTTCTTCTCGAAACGGCGATGATGTCGATCCGGATCGATGACACAGGTTCGATCCGAAGCCTGCTGGACCGCGGCAGTGGCGCAGACTATATAGTGCCGCGACAACCGGCGCCGTTGCTGAGCCTTCGTGTGGCCGGGCGGTTGCAGGCTCCCGAAGCCATGCACCATGACCAGGACCAGGGCACGCTGACCCTACGATATTCGCAGGGTCACATCGCGGTGGTGAAGACCGCGACGAAGACAACCCACATCACGTTCGAACTCGTGTCCACTGACGCGCGGGAGCTGGTGGAGCTGGTTGTCTGGGGACCCTACCCGACGCGAATCAAGGAGATTATCGGGGAGACGGTGGGAGTCGTGCGCAACGACCGCTTTGCCCTGGGAATCCAGGCGTTGAACGTCAGGACACTGGGCGGATATCCGACGGCCGAGAATGACGTGATGGCCGGACGGGGCGACGCGGCCCAGCCGACCGAGTTCGGCAGTGCGCTCCAGGCCTTCACACGCGATCGGAGTCGGGACCGGATCATCCCCAACTGGGGCCATGAGAGGTACTTCGTGCCGGCGTATGAGGATGGCGGCGTGGTCGGCAGCAGAATCGCTCTCTTCGGCTGTCCTACCGACGAGGCGCTGAAGACCATCGGCGCCATCGAGGTGGCCGAAGGGCTGCCTCATCCCCTGATCGACGGGGTCTGGGGGAAGATCGCTCCCGGGGCGACCGCCTCGTACTTGATCGTCGGCTTTGGCGAGGACACGATCGAGGAGGCGATCGCCCTCACCCAGCAGGCGGGCCTCAAATACCTCTACCACGGGGGGCCGTTCTCCACCTGGGGCCATTTTCAGCTTGACCCCAGTCAGTTCCCCCACGGATGGTCGGGCATGAAGGACTGCGTGGAGAAGGCGAAGGCCCAGGGCATCCGGCTGGGAGTGCATACGCTGTCCAACTTCATTACCACGAACGATCCCTACGTCACTCCGGTCCCCGACGACCGTCTGGCCAAGGTCGGTAGCAGCGTCCTGACACAAGACGTCGATGCCGAACAGGCGGAAATTCCCGTGGCGGACCCCAAGTGGTTCAACCAGATGGAGAACAACACGCTCAAGACCGTGCAGATCGGCCGGGAACTGGTTCGTTACACTTCCGTGTCCGAGGGGGCGCCCTGGCGTTTGCTCGGCTGCCGGCGGGGAGCCTATCAGACCCAGGCTGTGGCCCATGCTCGGGGCGCCGAGATCGGCAAGCTCATGGACCACGCGTACAAGGTCTTCCTGACGAACGCCGAACTGTCTCAGGAAGTGGCCCGACGGCTGGCCGACCTGTTCAACGAGACGGGGCTCATGCAGATCTCCTTCGATGGCCTGGAGGGCAACTGGTCCACCGGTATGGGGCAGTACGGACGCACGCTCTTTGCCACCACCTGGTACGATCATCTGCGCGACGATCTGCGGGGCCGGGTCATCAACGACGCCAGCAATCCGGGACACTATTTCTGGCACATCTACACGCGGATGAATTGGGGGGAGCCCTGGTATGCCGGTTTTCGGGAGAGCCAGACGGAGTATCGTCTCCAGAACCAGGACTACTTCCGCCGCAACCTCATGCCCGCCATGCTGGGCTGGTTCAACATGACTGCGCAGACCAGCCTGGAGGATGCCGAATGGCTCCTGGCGCGGGCGGCAGGTTTCGACGCCGGTTTCGCCCTGAACACTAGCTTGCGAGTCGTTCAGGACAATGGGTTGAGCGAGAGCATCTTGCAGACGATCAAGGCCTGGGAAAGCGCGCGGATGAGCGGCGCCTTCTCAGAATCTCAAAAACGCCGCCTGCAGGACATCCGGCAGGAGTTCCACCTGGAGGCGTCGGATGCACGATCCTGGAGTCTGTACCCGGTTTGTTCCGCCAAACATACGCTGGCCCAGCAGGTGCAGCCCGGCCAGCCGAGCGAAGCCACCTGGGAGTTGGACAATCCGCACGGGGTGCAACCCCTGCAATTCATTCTGCAGGTATCCGGGGACGCATCTGTTTCCGATGTGACCCTGGAGATCGACGGCGCCGGCGAAGTCTCCGTCCCTGCGACGCTTCCGCCGGGGAGTCTGTTGAAGTATGGCGGTGCAGGCCATGCCATCGTCTATGACAAGACCTGGAAAGAGCTGGAGCAAGTGGGTCTGGACGCCTCTGAGTTGCGGATGGGCCCGGGGCGGCACTTGGTGCGCTTCGGGTGTCGCTTTCAGACCGCGAGCCGGCCGGAGGTGAAACTCGAATTCCGAATGATCGGAGAGGCCGAGAAGCTTGGCTCAGCGGGGATGGACCAATCGGCGTCCGAGAAGGCCGAGGCCCTGGTCGAGGCTCTGTCCGGCCCGCGGGCGGATCAACTTCGTGCAGGGCGATTGGAGTCCTGGTGGCGGGATGCCAAGTTCCGCCTGTTCCTGCATTGGGGTCCGGCGAGCCTCAGCGGCGCGGAGATCAGTTGGGGCATGAAGGACCGCATCGAAGGAGGGGCCGAGCACCAGCGGGTGGATCGGGATGTCTATATGAACCTCTACCGACAGTTCAATCCCGTGCAGTTCGACGCCGACCAGTGGATGAGTCTGGCGAAAGAGGCGGGGATGAAGTACGTGGTTTTCGTCACGAAGCACCACGACGGCTTTTCCATGTGGCCGACGCGGCAGGTGCGTTTCCCGCAGGATGCCAGTTATCTGAAACACTACTGCATTTCTGATACGCCGTACGAACGGGATCTCTGCCGGATGATCGCTGATGCGGCCCACCGCCATGGTCTGAAGCTCGGCTGGTACTACTCGACACGCGACTGGACGCATCCTGAGTACCTGCGCGGCGACAACAATGCCTACAATCGGTACTACGAGGCGCAGGTTCGTGAACTGCTGACCGACTACGGCACGGTAGACATGATGTGGTTCGACCATTGCTTCGGCGACTGGAGTCAGTACACCATCGTGGATCTGTTCAAGGAGATGTATTGTCTGCAGCTCGATCTCCTCGTGAACGACCGCGCCGCCCGAGGGCTGAAGGACATACCCGCCGGCGGCATCGCGCAACTGGTGCGGGGCGACTACGACACGCCCGAGCAACGGATCGGGACGTTCCAGCGCGGGCGGGCCTGGGAATCCTGTGTAACCATGACCCACTGCCCCGACGGCGGCGGCTGGTCGTACCGGCCCGAAGGTCGGATTCGCACGTTGCCCGAGTGCATTCGGATGCTGGTCAGTACGGTTACCGGCGACGGCAATCTCCTGCTGAACGTCGGCCCCATGCCCACCGGCGCGTTCCAACACCAGGAGATTGCCAACCTCAAGGGCATGGGCCAGTGGCTGCGCACGTTCGGCGAGAGCATCTATGGCACGCGGGGCGGTCCCTATCGTAACGGCGAATGGGGCGGCAGTTGCTATAGGGAACGTACGCTCTATCTGCACGTCTTTCGATGGTCCGGCAATACGCTGCGGTTGCCTCCTCTGAAGGCCAGGGTCCTGCGCGCCGGTGTGCTGGCCGGTGAGCCGGTTGAAGTGGAGCAAAGCAATGCTGGTCTGACGCTCTCCTTGGCGGCCGAGCGCCGCGCCGAGACCGATACGGTAGTCAAACTGGAGTTCGATGCGCCGCTCGATAGCGAGTTCGTCGACGGCCAGCCGCTGGAGGTCTCCCCGCCCGTTGCGCTGACCCTGCGTTCGCCGCTTGATTACCAGGTTCTCCCGCGATAGACCTGCCAGAAAGGGGAGGTCCACCTCTGCGGTCGGGCGTCGGACGACATCGACGGTCTCGATTGAGAGCCGTTGATCTCAGACCAACCACTTCCTTCGGTACTCGGTACGAACCAAACGGGCCGCTTCGGGGGCGTTCCGGGCCTCCATCTTCTCGCCATCCCAGTCCAGGCTCGTCCCGGTGCGGATGGCAAGCACCCCCGCCAGACCTATTTCCGTGAGTTTGCCGCCCACGTCGAAGTCGGAGAACGTGCGTCCCTCACCCCGACAGGCGTCGATCCATTCCTGCCCGTGGCCCTTGCTCCGCGGCAGGCTCTGGGGAATCTCCTTGGTCGCGGGGTGATGCAGGACGTCCGTGAGACGCGGCTCGCCTTCGAGGCGGATCATCGCGCCCGTGTTCCAGTGGCTGGAATAGATGCATCCCTTCTCGCCGAGGATCAGGACGCCACCATCCTTCTCTTTGTGGACCTCAGCGACCGGCGCCAGTACTCCGGCCGGCGGCATTCCGTTGCCTTGCCAGTACATTTTCACGTGCGCAAGCTTGCCGCGGGCGGGGAAATGGAACTCCACCGCGGGCTTGTCGGGCGGTTGCTGGCCGGACTTGTCCATGTTGGTGACGAGCCGCTCGGGATAGCCCAGGTTCAGAGCCCGCATGGGCAAGTTGATGGAATGGCAGCAGAAATCGGCCAGGCCGCCATTGCCGAAGTCGAACCAGCCGCGCCATGCGGCCGGGTGATACACCTCCTTCTTGAAGGGACGCATGGCCGACGGACCGACCCACAAGTCCCAGTTGAAACCCGTCGGCACGGGGTCTTCGCCCTCTGCACTGCCCTCGCGAGCGGTACAGCCGATGCCCCATTCGTAGATCTCCCGGATCTGGCCCAGGACCCCGGCCTGGATGATCTCGATGCATCGGCGCAGCGAAGAGCTGGCACTGCCTTGGTTGCCCATCTGGGTAACGACCTTGCTGCGGCGGGCCAACTCCCGAAGCTCGCGAGCCTCGGCCACGCTGTGGGTCAGCGGTTTCTCGCAGAAGATATGCTTGCCGGCTTTCATGAAAGCCTTGCAGAGCGGCGCGTGCCAGTGATCGGGAGCGGCGATCAAGACCGCGTCGTAGCTGAGCGCATCATCAAGCAGCGTGCGATAATCCTCGATTCCTTTGGCGTCGGCGCTGCCGTGCTTGGCTGCGGTCTCGCGGGCCTTTTCGATCTGATTCGCATCCGGATCGCACAGGGCGACCAGCTTCGCGCCACTCGAAAGCAACTCGGACATATCGCTG
>CALEZT010000029.1 GCA_937927975.1 uncultured Phycisphaerales bacterium | reverse complement strand
GGCTCCTACGGATGGTTATCGGCCAAAGACACTGTTTTGAGATAGTTTCTTAGTGGTTGAACTCGCTCAAGTCGGTTTCGCTGCTGTCCAGTGGAATCGTCTTGCGGGCCGACTGGGCCGCTGCGCGCGGGGCCTTGTCCCCGTGGTCGGCGATCTTGTGCAGAACTTCATCCGACCTGCCGAAGCCCCGTGACTTGGGCCTCTCGCTCATGTGGAGCTTGTGCTCCAGGTTCAGATGAATGTGATGGCGGTCCGGCTTGGTTTCCACCGAACGGGTCTTCTGTGAGTTGGCCCCCCCGACCATCGCCACCAGTTGACCTACGACCTCCTGCATGCTCTCGGCCTGGGCGCTCAGTTCTTCCGAAGCGCTGGCCGATTCCTCGGCATTGGCGGCATTCTGCTGGGTGACCTTGTCCATCTGCGAGACGGCCGTGTTGACCTGATCGATCCCCTGCGCCTGCTCTTGAGAAGCCGCAGCGATCTCGCTGACCAGATCGGTGGTCTTGCTGACACTCTGGACGATCTCTTCGAGGACTTTGCCGACTTCGGTGGCGATGTCCACGCCGTTCTTGGAGTTCTTGACCGATTCTTCGATCATGCTGGCGGTGTTCTTGGCCGCCTCCGCGGACCGCATGGCGAGGTTTCGCACCTCTTCGGCGACCACGGCGAAGCCCTTGCCCGCCTCACCCGCTCGTGCCGCCTCGACGGCTGCGTTCAAGGCCAAGAGGTTGGTCTGGAAGGCGATCTCGTCGATGACCTTGATGATCTTGGCGGTCTCGTCGGAACTCTTCTGGATTTCGTGGATCGCGGCGTTCATCCGGCTCATCGACTCAGCGCCGGTGGCGGCCGCCTTCTTCGCCTCGGCGGCCAACGTGTTGGCCTGCTGGGCATTGTCCGCGTTCTGTTTGGTCATGGAAGACATCTCCTCCAGACTGGAGGAGGTCTCTTCGAGACCCGCCGCCTGCTCCGTGGCGCCTTCGGCCAGCGACTGAGAAGCCGCAGAGACCTGCCCCGAAGCGGAGGCGACCTGCTCGGACCCGTCCGTCAGGGCGGCGATGATCTTGCGGATGGGGCCGGTGACGCTGCGTGTGATGAACACCGCCAGAGTCACGCTGACGACAACCGCTACGATCAGACCGATGATGAGGGTGATCGATGACATCGCCAGGGAACGAGCGGCCTCCTGGGCAATCTCTTCCGTGCCTTCTATGCCCTTTGCCGCCGTCGTTGTCGCCTGCTCCAGAACCGCATCGGCCGCGACCTGACGTCTCTGTGCAATATCCTGCAGGGCGAGCCAGTTCGACAACAGATCGTTCATCGCCGTCTTGTATTCATCCGCAGCCTTCTTGGTCAGGTCGATGCGATCCAGATCCTCCTTGAGGTGAGTGATCTTGCGGAGCGCTGCGAACCTGGCGTCCATCTCCTCGAAGTGCTTATTGGCGGCCTCGATCAGCTTCGGCTCGCGAAGGGCCTGGGATTTGAAGCACGCAATACGGGTCTCGTTGCCCAAGTCGATGATCTCATTGACAAGCAGGATTTTCTCCAGCCGTTCCAGTCGCTTGGCAGCGTCTTGGGCTGTTGCAAGGGCAGTCGCGCCGGCGGAATTATGGTTTTCCTGGACCGCGACGGCGAGCAGCTCGCTTTGCCTCGGGTGCGTACCCAGCCATTCGATCGTGCCCTCGCCGATGTGGTAGACCGCGCCAACGATCTTCACCTTGCCCGTCTTGGCCCGTTCCTGCAGGACCTGGCTTTGCGTGAGCATCTGCTCAATGGAACGCCATACGTTCACCGTGGCGCAGGCGTCAATGAAAGCCTCGCCGGTCAAGTGGGGTTGACTGTTCTTGACCTGGTCGACGGCCGGCTGGATGTCGTCCAGCAGCGCCGGAATGCTGCCATGGACTGCCGCACCGGTGGCAGCGGCTGTCACGGCCCCGCACTTCGTGTGGCCGAGCACGACGACGAGCGGTGTCTCCACATGCCCGACGCCATACTCGATTGTCCCCAGTTCATCGATGCCGCAGACGTTGCCCGCCACGCGTACGGAGAAGACGTCGCCGATGCCCTGATCGAATATCGACTCGACCGGGACTCGGGAATCCGAGCACGCCAGAATGGTCGCCTGCGGGCGCTGTCCTTTCGATGTGGTTTCCGCCCGTCGCGGCTGATCCAGATGGGGTGTGGCGAGTTGGCCGTCCACGTACCGCTTGTTGCCTTGCTTGAGTTGCTCGATGACCTCGTCGGCCACAGGACACGGCATCGCCACAATCGGCGTACGGACGGTTGCGGCCGGAGGATGGGCTGCGGTGGGGGTGTGGCCTGATCCGCGTGTCCTTGCGTCCGCGTGCTCCGCGGCGCCTCCAAGTTCGCCCTTCATCAGCTCCGTCTGATGTGCAAGGAACTCGGTGCACTGCTTGATGTACTCCGCCGCGGCGTGATCGAGTTTTTGGCGATCGCCGGCAATTGCCTGGTTCTTCGCAACCGTCTGGCCGACCAGATCTTCGTATTCCTTTGCCTTCGCCTCGGCTGTCGCCGCCGCGTCTCTTAGTTCTGCCAGTTCTGCGGACTGATCCGAAAGGTCTTTGGCTTCTTTGAGGTACTTCTTCACCTCCTCCAGCTTCGCGCGACCTCGTTCGAGAAACTTGACGTCCTCCGTGAACCCGTAACCTCGCATCTCATACATCGTGTGCAGCGCGGAGCGTTCCACGTTGTTCGCCACCTTCACCTCGGGCACATACGCATTCGCCAGCGTCTTCGACTGCCCTTCAACGGTCTTCATACTCCAAATGGCGGCGGCGCCCAAGACGACGACAATCACGACAAGGCAGAAGAAACCGAGAGAGATCTTCGTTCCGAGCTTCATTTTCTTAAACATGCATGTCCCTTTCCAGGCAAAAATGTGAGGATTGATTCGCACAAACAGAACAGGAACCCCAGTATCCACGGGGTCCTTGCGACTCTGTCAGTTCTCCGACTCTGTCGTCTGCGGAAGATCCACGGAGCGGCCCCCCAGAGCGCCGAGGTCGCCGCCGGCCAGGACGCGGTCGATATCCAGCAGGATCTTGACCTTGTCCCCGATCTTGCCCATGCCCAGGATGAAGTTGGTGTCCACCGAGGCGCCGAACTGCGGGGCCTCCTCGATGTCCTGGCCGGCAATGTCCAGGACCTCCTGGACGCGGTCGACGATGATGCCGGTGTTGAACTTGCGTCCGGCCTGCGTGATCTCCACCACAATGATGCAGGTCTGATCGGTGACCTCGGTGGTGGCGATGCCGAATTTGGCCCGCAGGTCGATGACGGGGATCACCTGCCCGCGGAGGTTGATGACGCCTTTGACGTGGTGGGGCGTCTGGGGCACCGCGGTCACATCGATGTACCCGATGATCTCGCGGACCTTGAGGATCTCCAGTCCGTACTCCTCGTTGGCCAGGGCGAAGGTCAGGTACTTGCCCTCCTTGTCCAGCAGGGCCCCGCGTTCTTTGTTCTGAACCGATGTTGCCGCCATTTGTGACTCCTTAACCAGTTGCCGAACGCTGTGAGAAGATGCTATCGCACGTTTGTGTCACCGGGACGAGGGTCGGCATATTGGGGCTGGGAAATAAGGCAGGTCCGGACTATGTGGAGTGGATGAATCGCGTACACGCATACGACTTCGCCCTATCCATTCCAGGGGGCGGCTGGATCAGGTCCAGGACGAGTAGGGATCGCTTGGCCAATCAGGGTGCATTCTCTCCCCAGAGGCTGGAGCGTATGACAAAAAAAATGCCGGCGGAGCCGGCACGAAGGATGGGCGATTTGTTCACCCCTAGGCGGAGGACGGATGCAAGAGGCCGCTCTGGCACAACAGCAAGACCAACTGAGACGTGGAGTCGACCCCCATCTTCTGGCGGATCGCAGCCATGTGAGCGTCGACGGTCTTACGGCTCAGACGAAACTGCTGCGCAATCGACTTGGCGCCCTGTCCCTGTTGCACGCAATCGAGGATCTCAAGCTCCCGCTCCGTCAGCAGGGCCTTTCGCCTCTGGATCTGCTCCATCCTGGCCTTGTGGAGGAGCAAACGCTTGTGTTTCTCGATGGCGTCCTGGATCTTCTCCAGGAGGACCTGGCCCCGGATCGGCTTCTCAATGAAGTCGAACGCCCCTCTCTGGAAGGCCTCAACCGCCATGGCGACGTCCCCGTGCCCTGTGATGAAGATGATCGGCAGATTGAATTGCTTGCGGTTCAACTCGTCCTGGAGCCGCAACCCGCTCATGTTGGGCATACGCACGTCCAGCAGCAGACATCCGAATGCGTCGGGCGAACAGGCATCGAGGAACTCCTGGGCCGATGCGAAGGCCTCCACTTTGAATGAAACGCTGGCCGCCAAGGCCTCTACGCCCATTCTCGCCGCCTCATCGTCGTCCACCACAAACACAGTAGGTTGCTGCGGTTCCATCGGTGAAGAACTCCTTTGTGCTGGGGAGAGCATATGATTCTATGATCGGACGTCACGACGGTTTCTCTCCAGTCATTCTGGTGCATTGGAGCCAGTTTGTCTACCTCGGTTCCCGCTCGTCGGCCATTTTCCGAACAGGCAGGGTGAGCGAGAAGGTTGCCCCATGGTCGGGATTGTTCCTGGCCTCAAGGGTTCCGCGGTGCGCCTCAACAATGGAGCGGCTGATCGACAGGCCGATCCCCAGCCCGTCGGGCTTCGTGGTGAAGAACGGATCGAAGACGCTGCCCTGGTCTGCCGGGGGCAGTCCGATTCCCGAATCACAGACTTCCACACAAAGGCGATCGTCGTCCAACAGGGTCGCTCGCACCGTCAATGAACGTTGTTCCGGAGGCACGCCTCCCATGGAGTCCACGCTGTTGCGGATCAGATTCAGCAGGACCTGCTCGATCTGGATCGGATCGCCATACACCGGCGGCAGTGATTCGGCGATGTCCACACGTACTGCGATCTCGTTTTGCGACAGTTCCCACCGGATCATCCCGACGGCGGCCTCAATGGTCTCATTGAGGTTCGCGGAAACGAATTGGGCCTGCTGTCCCTTCGCCATGGCCCGCATGCGACGAATGATCAGTCCCGCCCGCTGGCCTTGTGAGACAATCTGCTCGAGGTATTGGGTGATCAAAGACAAATCCGGGGAGTCGGCCTGCATGCGGCGCTGGCAGGCCTCTCCGTAGCTGAGGATCGCGGTGAGCGGTTGGTTGAGCTCGTGGGCGATGCCCGAAGCCATTTCGCCCAGCGTGCTGAGCCGGGAGATGCGATACAATTCCCGCTGCCGCTGTTCGGCCTCTGCCTGCAGTCGCTTCTGTTCGGTGATATCCCTGTTGAACTCGACCGTGCCGATAGTCTCCTCGCCCTTTCGGATGGGATGGAAGGAAATCTCATACCAGCGTACATTCTGGTTGCCGTGGTCCCACCTGAAATTTTCGCGCACGCGCTCCCCCGCCAGGACGCGAGAGAGGACCTGCTCCCAATGCTCCCGCTTGTCCGGCGGCAGATAATCCATCGTTCGGAGTCCGGACTGCGCCTCCACGTTGAACAGCCGTTTGACCATGCGGGCGAAAGCGGTGTTGTAGAACACCAGACGACCGGCGCGGTCGCGCGAGGCGATCAGGTCCTCGGTGTTTTCGAGAATGGCCAGCAGGTTGGCGTGGTTCTCCCGCAGCGCCTCTTTGTACTGCTGTTCCTTGGTATCGTTCTGAACCGCGTGAATGATGCCGGCGCAGGTGGCCACGAACGGTTCCAGGAATTCGGCGATCCGCTCGTCGTAACCTCCCGGTCGATTGGCTACTCCGGCCACGCCCTGGATCTGACCGCCGAAGTGCATCGGCACTCCCATGAACGTGCGAAGGGACGGGTGGCCCTTGGGGACCCCGCCGGATCGCGGGTCTTGATCAGGAGCATTGGAGATCACCAACGAATCCGTAGCAGCGGGCAGGCCCGCGAGATTGTCCAGATTCCGGAATTCGAGGTTCCCCTGAACAAGCTGTTGATACAGTCTGCGAGAATGTTCGTCCCAGGAGATGTCGGAGATGGCCAGACTTCGTTTGTACAACTGCCCGGCCTCGTCTCGGAGGACTTCGTCCAGGAAGCCAAACTCGCTGTCGGTCATGGTCACCAGAGTCTGCAACAGGGCATTGTAGACCTCCCTGGTCTCAGCCCCCGCGATGTAGAGGCTCTGCGCGTCTCGGATGGCTCGCAGCAGCTTCGTTGTCTGCTGGAGTCGGGTCTCCGACCGCTTGCGGTCGGTGATGTCCTGCAGGCAAAGCAGGAGATTGTATCGGCCTTCTCCCTCGATTCTCGCGGTGGCCCCCAGGAGGACGACTTCGCGTCGCGCGCCGCGGCGCTCCAGGGTGGCGTGATACTCGATGTCGCGATGGCTCGTTCCGGTCTGGAACGTGTCTTCCATGGCCAGGCGGATTGAACAATGCTCACAGTCGCTCCCATACCCGCAGCCTCGCGGGTCCGACAGGGCGTTGATGCATCCGAAGACCCCGCAGGCGCGACCGGCCTTCAACTGCTCCTGGGAGCACCCTGTGAATTCGCTGAAGGCACGGTTCGCATAGAGCACGCGACGGTCGCTCTCCAGCACGCACATCATCACCGGTGCATTTTCGTAGATGGCCTCCAACTCCGCCCGCTGGCCCTCGACCGCTTCGTGAGCGCGCTTGCGTTCGGTGATATCGGTCGCGACACTCAACATGGCCGGGACCCCATCCCACACGACCTGTTTGACATAGACTTCGAGGGGGAGGCTGGATCCGTCTTTGCGGCGATGGGACACCTCAAAAGAGGCCTCTCCACGAGCGGCGATCTCCTGCATCCGCTCGGCGATCAGCGCCTCGCTCTCCGGGATGTCCAGATCGTGGAGGTTTATCGCCATGAACTCCTCCGGCGAGCACCCGTGAATCTCAAACGTCTTTGCGTTGGCGTAGAGGAATCGCCCTTGGAAATCGTGGACGGTAATCGAGCTCGGTGCGGCGTCGAGCATCTGCGACGTCAAACGCAGCAGTTCCTCCGACCGCTTGCGGTCGGTGATGTCGATGTGCGAACCCAGCACGCGGTTTGGATGCCCTTCTTCGTCGCGGAAGACCGAGGCCTGAGTGAGAATCCAACGATACGTCCCATCCTTGTGGCGGAAGCGGAATTCGACCTGATAGCGGGCCTTGCCGTCCGCAATGGCCTGTCGGATCCGGACGAGCGTCGGCTCCAGGTCATCGGGATGGACGCGGCTTTCCCATTCCTCGAAGGCATCCCCGATCTCGTCTTCCTCGTATCCGATCTGCCGTTTCCACTCCGCGGAATACCGGACCCGATTCGTGGCAAGATCCCAATCCCAAAGACCGACGTTTCCGGCCCGGATCGTCTCGTCTAGTCTTCGCGAACTGTCGATCAGCGATTCCTCGGACTCCTTGATCGCGGTGATATCCACCACACTCGCGATCGCATACCTCACCCGACCCTGCTCATCCCGGACGACATTGGAGAACAGTTTCACCCAAACAAGACGTCCGTCCTTGCGGAGGTATCGTTTTTCGATCTCAAAGGAATCGATCTCCCCGGCCAGCACACGGGTGATGTCGGTCTCTTCAAGCTCCAGATCTTCGGGGTACGTCACATCGCGGAAGGTCATCTTGTGTAGTTCGTCCCGGGAGTACCCGAGGATGTCGCACAAGCGAGAATTCACATGTTCGAAACGGCCCTCCGGCGTCACCTGGGCGATGCCGACGGCCGCCTGCTCGAAGACGGTGCGGAACACTTCCTCCGAGTCGCGCAACGCCTCTTCGATTCGAACCCGGTCGTCGATATCGCGGATGCTGCAGCGCCACCCGAGGTCGGCCCCGTCTTGTCCGCAAATGGACTGCCACGATGCGGACACCCAGGTAAACGTGCCATCGCGGTGGACGATGCGAAACTGAACGTCATTGCCCGAGCCTCCTTCGCACGCCTGTCGGTACAGTGCCAGGACACGCGCGCGATCTTGTTCGTGGATCAACCGCGTCGGGAAGTCGGACATCGCCTGGCACTCTTCGGCGGTGTAGCCGGTGAACCGCTCGGTCGCCGGGTTCATCCAGATCAATCGCCCATCGCTCCCGGCCCAGAGTTCAAGATCATACGTGTAGTCCGCGATGGCGCGGAATTTCTGCTCGCTCTCTTGCAGGGCCCAAGCAGACTTCTTCTGCTCGGTGATATCGAAAGCCACCCCGATCAAACCCTCGATTTGGCCCTGATTGCCGTGCAGCGGGCTGACCGAGAGATCGACCCAAACGACCCCGCCGTCTTTGCGAACATGGCGTCGCTCCATGCGGTACGAGGGAATCTCGCCATTGAGCAGTCTGCCCAACAATGCCTGGGCCTCCGGTCGGTCGTCGGGATGCGTGATGTCGAGGGCTCGCATTCCGGTCAGTTCCCCAGCCGAGTAACCAAGCAGATTTGCCATGTGCTGGTTGACGTGCGCCCAGCGTCCGCCGGTGTCCGCTACGGCGACCATCGCGGCGGCGCCGTCGAAAATGGCCCGAAACCGTTCCTCGCTTCGGCGCAGGGCTTCCTCAGTCCGTTTACGCTCCGTGATGTCTGCGAACAGGGCGAAGGAACCTTCAAACCGACCCTGCGACGACGTGAGGGCGGTTGCCGACACGAGGGTCCACACTTCCCCTCCATCTTTGCGACGGAAACGGTGTTCGTACCGCGCTGCCTTCCCCTCGTGTCGAGTGGCCATCCGGTCCCGGTGTGCGGGCAGATCCTCGTCGAACATGAACTCCTCGACCACCCGTCCGATCATCTCCTCCTCGGCATACCCCAGCATCGCGGCCATCCGGGCATTGACGAAGGTGGTCTTGTGGTCGGCGTCCATGGCCCAAATCCCTTCGTTCGTCGTCTCCACGAAGAGGCGATATCGGGCCTCGTTCCGTCGGATGGCTTGCTCCGCTTCTCTGCGTTCGGTTACATCCCGCAGAACGCAGTGCGTCCGGTCGAAATGTCCCTCCGGCGTCCGCGAAATCCTCCCGTCGAACTCGACGCATCGGATCCGACCGTCTCCGCAGACCATCTCAAGCCGCACATCGTGGACCTCGCCGACCTCCTTGAACCGTGCAAAGCGATCCGGAAACACCTGCCGAGAGTCAGGCGTAAGAAAATCCCCAAACCACCGTCCCACCACGTTGTCCCGCTCATATCCGAGGATCTTGAGCCAGGCCGGGTTGACTTCAAGAATGCGACCGTCCGCATTCAGAGACTGGTATCCGAGAGGGGATTGTTCATAGAACAGGCGAAATCGTTCGTCTGATTGCCCCGGGGCCTGTTCCTTCTGCCTGTGCTCGGCCTCCCGACGTTCCAGTTCCGCCACTCGGCGACGCAGTCGCTCCAATTCCCCCGGGGCGGATGCTGCCGGCCGATCATTGGCTTCGTTTCTGCGGTGTTCTGTCATAGAAGCTCGTCCCGGTGTTCTCCTGGTGATCTCATGCGGCAGCCCTTGCAGGCGCCCCCATCCATCCACGAATCAGCAGAGTCACCCGTCAATGTTGCCTTGGCAGTCTGCTGGACATATTGACCCGCCGGATGGCAAAGTCAAGCAGATAATCTCCGTAACGAACGGAACGAGTCATCGAATGGAAGGCTGCTGTGAATCCCTCCCCCGGTTCGCAGAGAGCCAGCGTCCCTTGTGGATCAGCGGTAGCGTCATGCCAGAATTGTCCGGGCTGGCGTCCCGTATTTCGCCGGCCCGCCCAGAGTGTGTCAAGGAGGGTTTCGATGTCAGGGCGTCGGCGTGCGGCCCGCATCGTCAGAGCCGCCCAGGATTTCGTTCACCAACGCCAGGCCGGAGCTGTAGTCCGCTGGAATCTGCTGGTCTTCGTGGCCTTGTGCACGGGGATGCTGCGGGGCAAGGGCAAGTGGCGGCACTCCGATTCGCGTCAGGCACTTATCCCGAAGTTCAATATTGCCTTCGGCAAGATTCTCCGGCGTGCGGGCATTGATCATGGCACGTTCCGCGATCTGAGGCGAACGGCGATCAGCAACTGGCTGGCCAGGAGTCTCAGTGAGTTCGAGGTCATGAAGCTTGCGGGTCACTCGAACTTCAGCACCACACACAAATTCTGCCTGTGGGTTCGCGACGACATGATCGACCGCGCCCGCAAGGCGAGTATCAGGACCGCAAACGCCGATTTGGCACGCATTTGGCACGCGCCCCCTCTGGCGAGTGACATACAAGAATGCCGGGGCTTGTAACATGTTGTCTGTGTGGAGGTTACGACGGGGCCATGGTGAATGTGCTCAGAAGGCGAACGTTCAACCCGTACCTTGCCCCCGGTTTGTAAGTGCTTGCCACGAAAGGATCATTGTCAGGTTTTACGACGCCACGAGACCGCTCCAGTTTCTTCATGGCCTGCTCGTACTCTGCGTTCGCACGCTCGATGCCCTCCTTGAGGATGCCTCGGATTTCCCGATTGGCGGTTTCGGCCGCTGCCTGCAATGCGTGAGATATTGGCCTGCCATTCACAACGTCATGGTAGAACTCGACGCAGCCCTTGAAGGTCACGTGCCAAACGTCACCCTTGCATTCGACGAAGATGCCATATCCCTTAGCCTTCGGATTGTCCCCGAACAGGAAGTGGAGGAACCGTCGGACTTCCCCGTAGGGCAGTTTCCGCCAGTCGCGGCCTTTGTACTCCTGAACCAGCCGCAGCCTCAGAAGCATCGCGTCCCTCTCCAAGTGCTCCCGGCTGGGCATGGTCGCGAGGGTCTGCCGCAGATCGTCCAAGCGGGTTTCCAACGTCTGCTTCTCAGCTTTTAGCTGGTGCTGTTTGTCCAATAGAAGGCCCACGTCCGCTCCGGCCGCGATCGCGTTGACAAGGTTCCCGATCTCCTTGCCCACAGCGATCAGCCGTCTCTCGGCCGCTTTGATATCTTTGGCAAGCACCTTTCGGTCATCGTCCGACGGCAGGGTTGCTTTGACAGCTTCGTTGTAGGCAGGTTCGTCGAGGAAGAAGCTGTACAAGTGGTCAAGAACATGAGTATCCAGCAGGTTGCCCTGAATGCAGCGATAGGGGCACTTGCGTTTCTCACCGTACTGGTAGACGTGTCGATAGTAGACATAGTCACCGTTGGTCTGGCCGCACAGGGGACGTCCGCAATGTGCGCACGTCACAAAACCCCCGAGAAGGTACTTTTGCTTCTCTTGTTTGTTCCACTTCTGATTGTGGGCCATTCGGGCCTTGACCCGTTGCTCAAGCTCCGGCGTGATGACTGGCGGCACGCCCGGAACGGCTATCTTGAGGTTCTTCATGCCGATATCCGGTGCGTTGAACTTCGCATGGAACGTACCCGCCAATTGGCTCTCACGGACATTTCGCGTTATCGCTTGGGACGAGATACCTCCGTACTCGCGGCACAACACCTTGAGCGGCTCGCCATCTGCGTATCGTGTGAGCAACTCCCGAAGCCTCTCGCCTTCCTCTGTAACATACCATTCACCGGTGTGTTTGCCGGTTCGTTTGAATGCTCGACCAGCGGGGAGTTTGGACCCCCACGGCAGACCTTCCTTTGCCCGCCGTATGCGTCCACCGACCAAACGCTCCATAATCCTCAGCCGTTCATCCTCCGCCACGCCAGCTTGAACAAAATTCGTCAACGTCCTGCGATGGTCCCGGTTGTCGAATTGCCCCTTCGTGTCAACGACGTGGACGCCGAAGGTAGTTTTGAGGAACTTCGCGTTGCTGACGATGTCGCAGCCATCCCGTGCGAATCGCGTAACATCCCAGCAGACAATCACATCGAATTGCCCGTCCGTCGCGTCCCGCATCATCCGTTGGAAGTCTTCGCGGCCTTCGACCTTGCTGCCGGTCAAAGACTCATCGACGTAGTGCCGGACGAACTCCCATCCCTGCGAGGCGATGAATTTCTCGTTGTCCTCCCTCTGCCGTGGGATTGATGTGTTGTCCCGCTGGCCCTCGCTGCTCGTCCGGCAGTACGATACTGCCCTGAGCTTCTTGTCCGATTCAGTTGTCATATCTTCGACCCTTCCCTTCGACCGACTCGGTTATCAAAAAGAGGGGTGGCCGACCATCCGGTCGAAGGTTTGATGGTCCGGCTCAGGTAGCTACTCCCGAGCCGTGCCACCCCCTTCCATCTATATTATCGTACTCTCATGCCCAAATCGCCCCGATGCCAGATTTTTTTATAGGGGGCTGGACGAAACGAACTGCCAGCCCCCCAGCCGCCGATGGAAGAGAATGAGTTTGACCGGTCGGCGGATTGTCGCAAAGAACGTCCCACGTCCAGGGACCCGCGACGTGGGCGTCGTAAGGAGCCTGCCGGGGAAGGCCCCGCCAGGACCGCGAGCGGGCTTCGCGGCCGTCATGAATCGAGATTTGTTCAGGGCCGGTCACCTCTTCACCTTACGTGGGGGCATCTTGGCGGTCTTCGGCTCGGCTTCCGGCTCCGGCGTCACGTCATGCACCCGCTCGAATTTGTTGCGGAACAACTGGTCCAACGGCTGTTCGGACTCGATGATCTCGCCGGGCTTCACGACCCGCGAAAACACGCCGCCCTCCACCGGACCCATCGAATGCTTGCCGACCTTGAGGCCGTGCCGATCTCGTGTCATCAATCTGTACAATGCCATCATTGCCTCCTGAGTTCGTCTGTGGGCGTTTCCAGCGTCGGAACATCGCCACTGTTGTCGTCATCGTTCGCCACGGTCTTGGCCTTGTCGGTCTGCTTCGGTTTCACGTTGTGCTTCGGCACCTCCAAGACCGGGAGCCCATCGCTGACGTTTCGGGCGTTCTGGCTCTCGGCGGTTGCTCTCGGACAATTCAGGACCGGAGCGGACGCGGTTCCCGAACCGGAGTCGAACCGTGGATCGTCGGCCTCATCCTCGTAGCGGACGAGGTCCTCATCGCTCTCCCTTGTGTGGAGCATCAGGTCTTTCATACGGCACTTCCTTTCATCCATAAATCAGACTTCGATTTCTGCCAATTCGCTTTCACGTTCCTGGCGTCGTTGGGTATCCAGTTGCTCCGATACATTGTCGCGGGCTTCGGCAGGCTTGAAATTGTTCCATCGTTCCATCCATCGGTGAGCCTGCCGCTGGGCTTCGTCGAGCTTGGCCTTGAGCTTTTCGAGGAGGCCAGGAGACGACTTGTTCAATAGGGCGTTCTCGAACTTACGGCGGGCTTCGGACTCCTCCCGGATGGCCTGTGCAAACTCCTGCCATACATCCCACGCCCGCTCAACATCGGACGACGTATAACCCCGCTCCAGCGTCTGCAAATGGCTGAGCTTGCTCCTGGCGGATCGGACCGCCGTTTGCAGTTCTTTCAACCGTTCAAGGTTCTGCCGGAAACGCGGTTCGTCCTGCGTGGTATTCTCAGCGGCGGTCTTCGTTCTGGTGAACGCATCCACCAACTGTTTCAGGCGGATCGTCCAGAAGAGCAACTGCTGCCGCCGACGTTCGGCTTCGTTTCGATCCGGTTCAACAAGAGCCTGACCCAGTGGGCCGTAGGCCTCGCGGCTCCGTCTGGCACCGTCGCTATACAAGACCCAAACGCCGCTCGGGTCGATGACGAAACCATCCTCGCCTTCGTGGGCCTTGTCGAATGCTGCCAGCTTGTTTTCCTGTTCCGTCATTTCATAATCCTTTCCCTGCATACGTATCGTTTTAATAGTTTCTCGTTGGTTTCATGTATCGCTTCGCGGGTGACATCTCCGGTTGCGATTGTGGCGGCTGCGATACTGGCGGCACGTCCCTCGTGGCGAGCCCCAGTAGAGCTTGCCCCAGCGTAGGCCCTGCCTGTGACTGGCCCGGCATCAGCCGCCGACGCATCAGCGGGTTCCGGTCGAACCTGGCGAATCCGATCTTGAAGACCGGTCTGGACGCCATACTTGCCACGCCTGCCGCACAGTTCGCACAATCATCGTGGCTGCCGGGCGGATGATCGACCGTATCTTTGCCGCCGCTTCGGGTTCGCCGCTCCAGACTGGCAAGCTGTTTGATGAGCGTTTCGTCGTCCAACAACTCCACCTGCTGGGAGCACAGACGAGAGAGGAAATCCAGATACAATTCGGATTTCGACCGCTCGGCCGCCTTGTAGCTGATGCCGCACTTGCCGAACGCCTGCCGGACGAACTCGCCCGCATACCTATCGCCCACGCAATGTCGCAGCCCGTAGGATTTCAACAGGTCACTCATATCCTGAATCGCCAACGTCGGATTGAAGGGAGCCCGCCACTGCCGCAGACAATCGAGAATGACTTTGCCGTCGGCTGCATGGGCGATGGATAATGCCGCGGAATCGGAACGACCACCAGACAGATCCGCGAACGCGAAATATGAAACGCCTTTGCGGGGCAAAAGCTCCTTGCGGCCTTCGATAACGCATTGCTGGATGACCTCGATGGGCAGCCACAACGAAACGTCGTCCCGGAACTCGCCCAGGTATTCGCTCTTGGCGGCTGCGAGGTCCTCCGCCATCGCTTCATCAACGACAGACTGAGGCAACGTCGGGTTCATGGTCCTCGATGGGCAGTTCCACACAAGCACCTTGCCGCTATTGTTGGCGTGATACCGCTTGAAGGTTGTGCAGCAGTATCCCTTCCGAGCGTATGGACTGCTGATCCCGATGAACTTCCCGCCGGTAGTCGCCAACGATGGAAGGATGGCTCGAACGAGTTCGGTATCACTGCGGACCTTACTTTCCTCGTCCAGACCCATGAATGCCAATTCATCGCAGATACACGCCAGCAGAGATCGGAAGAGCACACGTCTGAACTCCAGTCACCGAATACGAACTC
>CALEZT010000028.1 GCA_937927975.1 uncultured Phycisphaerales bacterium | reverse complement strand
ACCACCGAGATCTACACTCTTTCCCTACACGACGCTCTTCCGATCTAGTCACAGTACACATCCCACATCCAAGCCGTTTTCTTGCTGCACGTAAAGTGCTTCCTTGTTTCGCGAGCGAAAGTGACAAAGTCGCGGTAGAGTTTGGCTGCCATCTTCGGGCCGATGGTGTCGCCCTGCGACAGACTCGGAACATCCAGGAACTCAATGAAAGGCTTGCCCCGGTGGCGGTGAAATCTCTTGCAGACTCCGGACGCATCGAGCCCGTACACCATCCGGTAAAGCTCATCAAACCAATCGGCATAAGCCGAGTAATCGATCTCGAATGAGAACCCCTGCCAGGGACATAGCAGCCAACCTTCAACCGCTCTCTTCCCAATGGGAACGAGACAATCTCATCATGGCCACAGCATCCATCAGGCTTGTCATCAACGTAACCCTTGCAGCCAACGCACTTGGCCTTGCTTATTGCCCTTATGCTCAGACTCATGTGAGTACTCCGCGCTCGGTTGCAGCCTCTTCCCAGCCCTGCTCAGTATACAGTATTGGTCCATCCACGCCGCAGAGTTGGACCACGCGATTCGAACAATAATCTGTCACTTCACACCATACCACGTGTGCGCGTCAAGCTGTGGGACCACCTTCTAGCGGCTGACTTCACGGGAAGTTGATCGCTCTTGTAAAGTACTTAGAGTATAGTAGCGCACCTTGGTTCACCGAAGCTGGAAGAACGAGTTCCTCTGTCACCCTAGACATACCGCCGTGTCCCGGTCAATCTCTTTCTTTGTGGCCCGACTAAGGCGAGTCAGTATGCGAGGAATGGCCGTGTCTTTCAGCCACTCCTGAAGGTATTCACGCTGTTGTAGATCAAGTGGCAATTGCTGCTGGTATATAGACTGCCCCCCAGAAGCCTCAAACAGCAGGTGGAAGATGCCCTCGTAGTCCGCAGGACGCGTCGGAATAGTAGCCCAGTCTACAGGCGAAGGGACAAATAGGGACAAGTCGTCAGCCTTGACACCAGGTTTCTTGGCATGCAGCCCGATAGCCCTGTTAACCATTGAGCCCGCAAAAGTGAAATAACGAATACCCTCGGAAGAACGCGAATAGGGTATCTCGTTTTCAGAACACACACTTCGAATGTGCTTTCGGAAGTGCTCTACCCTCTGCCAAAGCTCCTTCTCGAATACATTCGGACTCAATTCATCCCGATGAATCATACGCCATACTGCGTTACTGCTGTGGGGATCCGAGGGAACTCCATTTCCGCCATATGAAAAATCAACTGTTTGTTCATTTGGTCCGGAAGGCACGAGATGTATACCCTCTGGGCCTGCCTTCTTCACTCGCCAGCAGTTGCCTGCAAAACGCACACACATCCCTCCTCGGACTCGCAGCAGATTCGCAGCAGGAACTTCACCCAAGCGCTTTGATCCGTGATACAGCTCTATTGTCTGGGAGCTCACTCCAAAGTTCCCATAGATTAACTTCATGTCGGCCAATCTGTGCAATTCTTCATCAGCACCGTACCGGTTCTTGTAGCCATGCCGTTGAAGAAAGCCAGCGGCAGATAGGTCTGCAAGAATTGACTCGACAATATCCCGCGAAAGATACTGCTTGTGGTCCAGCAACGTGCACAGATCTGCGACCCTTGTGAAACTCCCTCCATGCGAGGCGATGATACTTAAACACTGCTGGCCAACGGCCCCAAACAGTTCATAAGGTTCCCTGACTGGCAGTTCGCCTTTGCGAGCAGCATCAAGGAGCACGGCAAACCGCAATGCATCGATGGCCACTGAGGCACTTGTATCAGGCACCAGGCAAACGACATTGGTCTTGTTTGAACGGCGATTCCCACGACCGATTCGCTGGAGGAACGAATCCACACCGCTAGGGACCCCCCAGAGGAGAACCGCGTCAATATCCCCGATGTCGATGCCCAATTCCAATGTGCTCGTCGCAATACAGACTGCTGTCCCCATTGCCGAAAACTTACGTTCCGTGTCAACGCGCAGTTCAGGCGATAAGGACGAATAGTGAGCGAACACCAGATGCTGGAGAGCCTCGTCTTGTTGAAGTACCCCCGCAAGCTGCTCACATTCGCGGCGTGAATTTGCGAATACCAGCAACTTTGTCGACCTCCCCTTTGTCAACCTGTGCGCAAGCGAAAGGAAGTCCCCCATGCTTCTGGCGTGTCGTATCTGCGCATCTATCGTGCGTTCACCGGGAAAGGCCAACAGGTCCGCATCCTCATCCCCACCTACAAGGAAGTGTCGCACGTGGGACAAATCGCCAACTGTGGCAGAGAGTGCGGCCCATTGAACCCCAGCAGCCACAACCTGGCATAATCGACGAAGAAGTATCGAAAGCTGAAGCCCGCGTTGCGTATTGTAGAGGAGATGTACCTCGTCGATTACCACTGCTCTAACGCTCCGAAGCGCGGGCTCTCCTCGGAATAGCAGCACATCGAGAGATTCCGGTGTCGTGATAAGGACATGCGGAGACACTCCGTGTTTCAAATCATCCCGGTCACCATGTCTTACCCCGATACGAAGGCCAAGAGCTGCCAGGGGCGAGTGCAGCCGCTTCTCCAGATCATTCACAAGAGCTTTCGTTGGTGCAACGTACAGCAGGAATAGACTGTCAGTATTCACGACCTGGCGCCAGAACCTGCTGACGAGCGGAGCCACGACGGCTTCGGTCTTACCGGAACCAGTGCCAGAAGTCAGAACAACGTTGCGTCCAGACAATAGCGGCTCAATTGTCGCCTTCTGCGCCTCCCTGAGCACGGGGAAACGGCCGTAGAAAGCACTGCCGACATCCGCCTCCATTTGGCCGATGGGGTTCATTCAATTTCCTGGAATAGGGTATCAATCGCCCGAACAACAGTCGTTATCGTATGACGCGCGCGATCCTGCGTCTGCATTGAGGCAGCCTCTTTCACAATACTCCTCAACTGAGACATCTTCATTATCAGGTCAGGCTCCCATCCATAGGCTACACCATGAGTATGGAGAATCCTGAGTGCCAACTCTTCTAGGTCGTTACACTCCAAAGGGGCCATTTCAAAAGTCGGCAGTCTCTCGAAACGAGCGAAATCGTAGTCCCAGATACCATTTGTCTGGAGACGCTCCTTACATTTCTGGACGAAGCCAGGAGTCACCGCATAGAAAGAATGACCTGCAACCTCCCCATCAAACAGACGAAAGAGATTCCAGAACGCCTCTTGCTGATAATCGAGGCGTCTCAGATTATACAGTACATCCTCAAACTCATCGACAAGGACAACGAGACCGTGGAAGCCAGCTAGACGAGCAAGAAGGTCCACGTCAGAGAGGGCATCCCATGACTGTCGATAGTTCGCCGCTTTGAAGTTGAAAGTGCCCATTCCCTGTCTGTAGAACTGCCAATCCGCCCTTGGATCACGGAAGTACTCCCGAAGTCCAGATACAAACCTGCTGTGAAGCCATTTGATCCTGGTGTAATAGTTCCACGGTTCGCATAGCCAACCTTCCACATCCTTCTGGAGGCTTGCATCGTTGTGCCCATTGCGCGCACCGATGATCCATGCGCGGAGCGCTACATACAGGGCAGGAGACTTCAAGGTCGTTGAGTAATCCCAGTGCCCCAGACTGCTCAATTCGTTTAACCGTTCTCTCTGATGCGTACTCGCACAAGAAGAGGTCATAGCATCCAACACCGCCTCGAAAAGAGGGGCAGGTCCTTTCCCCTCTCTTCTAGGTACCTCGACGCATCGGATCACGGCCCCCAGTATCTGGTCCATGCGATTGAATCGGACCGCGGCAGCGGAGTCCAAAGAGATAACACTGACCACCCAGTTTTCCTCTAAGGCATGCTCCCTAATGAATCGCAACAAATGAGTCTTGCCTGAGCCGTAATTTGCCTTTAGGAGCAGTGCGCCTCCACCGTTTGGGTTGAGCTTCGCTCTCAGTTGGGCGATCTCCGATTCTCGCCCTACGGTGAAATACCGGACGAAGCCATCGGGTGGAATACCCTTCCGCAACGACTCAATCACTCGTTGAGCCCCTCTCGCATCCACAGTCTACTCCTCCCGGAGGCGATCCATTACATCGTCGTAGAGCTTGTCAACTGCCCGAGGTTCACCTTCCACATGATCGTCGAAGTCCATAATAAGCGCTGTCACGAGCAGCCGCCAAAATCGTACGGCAGCAAGCGAAGGATGCATCCGGAACAGCTCGGCGACCTTCTGAATGGCTGTTGTCTCGTCTGGCAGAGCTGCTTCAGCGCTTGGATAAGCTATCGCATAGATCTCCAGAATCTTCTTGGCTGCCTCTTGGTAATCTTCAAGTTTTGTCTCAACGGCATCCAAATTCCATATTGTGTCCAGCGCGCGAGGAGGACGCTGCTCAGGTTTACCTATTCTGCCAGAAAGGGCGCCATAAACGACGATGCCGTGTTTTGGGTCCGTGTAAAAATCTGGCGTCGTCGCGTATATTAGAAAGAGACCGGGCAGCGACTCAATGTTATTGATAAGTGATAGAAGGTTGTTGTGCGCATCTCGTAATGCCGACTTGCGCATCACGGAGTAAGCCTGTTCTGCCTCATCAAAAAGAATGAGAAGGCCATTGTAGCCCGATAGACGAACGAACCGAGCAAGCGACTGAAGCATCAATTTGGCATTCTCTTTCGAAACGATCTTGGCGACACCAAACCGTTTACGGAATGCCCCAATCGTTCCTTCTCCGCTGAACCACTGGAGGATCTCGCCACGGGTCTGTTCGGCAACGGACGGATCGGGAGCTTCCGGCAAGAACGTCTTCCAGTACTCCTGAATCATCTTCTTGAAGTCGATGTCGATGCCATGATCACTCATTAATGTCTCGGTAGCCTTCGTGTACTGCTCATACGGCATTTCGGTCGCGACTTCCCGGCCTCTGCTCGATAACCAGGCAAGCGACTCGCGAACCACTGTCCCAAATGGGGCCGCTTCGGGAGACGTATCTCCAGCGTAGTTGCTGGGCGTGGCGACTTGACGTATGATTGCGGCAAAGACGCTCTGAAACTTGTTCAATGCCGCACTATTGGTATCAAGTTCAACATTGGAGACCAGACAGCCATTCTGAAAAGCAGTCTCCCTCAGTTGGCGAAAGAAATGGGTCTTGCCTGCACCCCAGGAGCCGCTCACGAATCGAATGATGCCACGGTCCGCGATCCCGCTCAGGTGCCATTTCGTCACACCTCCCATCAGCTTCTCGTTTCCCACCGAATACAGGTTCACCCCTCGTTGCGGCGGGATTCCCTTGCGTAGAGACTCGACCACCATTGTTGCAGTAAGGCGTTCGTCCACAATCACACCTCTCTAAAAACGATGAAACCAATGTATCCGCGTGCAGCCGCTCCATGGAGGAGCATTCCCTGGCTCGTATCCTTCGTCTGCTGCAGGTCAAGCCGGCGCCCATCTATCTCGAAGGGGCCCTTCTCGGCCAGACGCGACAAATCCACAAGGAACTCATCTGTCCGAAAACCCTTGATATTCTTCCCCAGTCGCCGCGTGATGTGACGGATTGGCACGCTTGAGCCATCTGACTGTTTATTCTTCTTGAGAACAGCTTTATACTGGGCCCTCACAGTCTTGAGGAACTTGAGGCCATCGAAAGGTCTTTCGAAGAGTCTCTGATGCTCCAGCTTGATAATCTCGACGACCGCTTGCACGTCGGCAGGAAGCTCTGCCAACCGCCCTTCATGGTTAGACAGGCGAGCCACACGCCTTTGTTCGTCAATTTCCAGGCGAAAGAAGCCGTTCTCTAGGCCATACTTCGGATGAGGACTATTGCTGTCGAGTATAAGGCCGTTGGCCCGACACGCTTCTTCCAACAAAGATGGATAACGGCAGATCGGAAGAGCGTCGTGTAGGGAAAGAGTGTAGATCTCGGT
>CALEZT010000027.1 GCA_937927975.1 uncultured Phycisphaerales bacterium | reverse complement strand
TGCTTTTTGAGTCCGCAAACGATCTGTTGGGGGTGTCGGGCGATACCCAAGACCCCTATCCGTTTGGCCATGCGTACAGTGGATCGGTCTACCACCCTGACCCCACGTTCGATTTCGCTTTCCGCACGTACTACGATGACGCGGTGGGCGTTGTTCCCGCCCCCGGCGCCCTCCTGCTGGCCCTCATCGGCACAGGTGCAATAGGGTATCTGCGACGCCGCGGAGGAGAAGCGTCGGGGTCATCCATATAGGGTTCCTGTCGAGTGAATACCCGGAGTTCCAGTTGGAGTCCCGGGGCCGGGCAGAACGGTTTCTATTGTGAAAGGGGAGGACTATGGAATCGATGCGAGTTGGAAGTGTGCTGTGCCTTTCTGTCGCCGCCGTGACAATGCTGTTGGGAATGCACGGGGATCGGGCAAACGCCGATGTCACCTTCTTCACCGAGTTGACGAACATGAATCTCTCGGGCGGCCCATTTCCCGTGCCGCTGGCCCGCGATCCCGGCAATGTGCTGGGCGACAGTATGGACGGGTATGGATTCGTCAATTCCCACATTGCTCTGACGCTGTCATCGCAGCGTGTCGCTGGTCCGGGGCCCAGTTCGACCGGCACGGCGCAGGCCTTTCCCGCCGGCTCTCTGCCAAACCAGCAATTGGATCCCATCGTTCCCAGCGCCCTGCACGGCCAGATGTTCCAGGTGGACAGCTTCTTCGATGTGTTCTTCGACATCACATTCACGGATGTGGATGACCGGGCAGGCCGGGATTTTGCCGGTTGGGGCGACGGCGCATCGATCGTGTTCCTCGACAATGGCCCGGGCCAGATCACGTCTTCCTATTCCGCCGTGTTCGACCAGGATGCGCCGAACTTCGGCCTGTTCCCACCCGCCCAGGCCGATCCCTATCTCGGCTTCTTCCTGCTCGAGATCCCCCTCGGAAGCGACGTCAACGGAAATGGCGAAAACGACAAGATCAAGTTCACCCTCGGCACAGTATCCATGCTGGACGCGAATCGTACGTTCATCATATTGCCGGAGGGAACGACCTGGAGCGGGGTTGACACAATCGCCGTATTCGAGGCCGCCCTGCTCGATGAGTCCTCCGATCCACCATTCGGGCCGTTCCAGCTAGAAGGTCCGACGACGGCCACATCGACCCTGCAGAAACCCACCATCCCTGCCCCTGGCGCTGCCCTGCTCGGCGGCATCGGCGCCGGCTGTGTAGTCTGGCTGCGCAGAAGAGGAATTCGGGGGAGGGGTATCACGAAAGCCCCGGTCGAAGCGGGTGGACAGCAGCGGATGAAAGAGCCGCACAAATAGGGAGTAGCATACCGTCTTTTGGAGTCCTGGGGGGGGAAAGAGAGGTGTGGGATGACGTCGCATCGGGTCATGCGGTTCTTCTTTGTGATGGTGGTGCTCAGTCACGCCTCGATGCTCCGGGCGGAGTTGTTTCGGGCGGATTATACGATTAACTTCTTTCCACCCAACCCCTGTGCCGAGGGGACCCTGAGCGGGAGCCTGTCGTTCTTCTACCAGTTCGAGCGGGCGGGCGACTTGCTTCTCCCCGACCCTGGCCCGCCCGAGATCTCCAGCCTCGTTTTCGGCCAGAGCCGCTCCGGCTCCTTGTTGTGGGATCTGGACGTGCGAGGCGGGACACCGACCTTTTTCGTGAGCTTCGAAGGCGGGCTTCTCTGCCCCAGCCACGGCCCGCCGGAGATGCCGGTATTCGCCTTCGAAGCGGGGGCTGCTCCCACCGAGGCGCCGGCCGGAGCTCCGCTGATCCCGCTGGGCGACCCCTTCCTACCCAACCCCGGCCCACCGGACCTGCCGCTGTTCGCCTTTGGCAGCGTCTATGAGGTCGGCAGCCTGAGCGTCAGCGTGCATCAGGTGCCGCTGCCGTCGGCGGCCCTGTTGCTGTTGACCGGTTTCGGAACCGTCGGCAGGTTTCGCAAGCGGTTGCTCTGATCGTCACTTGAGCCTGGATGGACATGAACGGGTGTGAACGCCGTCAAGGAGATGCTGTGCGCAGATGGCATGTAGCCATTGGTCAGTTCTGGGCGGTCCTGGAGAAAAATACTGATCTCGCGTTGAGTTGAGGATGCTGTCCCCAGTGTCCGGCATAATGGGAGAATTCGTGGGTTTTGGACTGTAACGAAACTGAGCGTGCTATGGTCAGGCCGCCCAGATGGCAAAGGACTGATAGGATGTTGAAAGAGATACCCCGATTGATTCACCCACTCTTAGGAGGACATTGATTTCAGATCGTTTGGACGAGTTCATCGCAAGAGTCAATTCACGAGGAATTAGGAGTAGGATGATGAAAAGAGCAATGCATATCCAGAATTCTGTCAAAGCGGCTGTCATTGTGGCTGCGATCTTCGCGCTGTCCGGCCAGGCGCATGCCGAGGTGCTGCCGGCGTTCGCCAACGGCGGCTTCGAAGGGTACCTCGGCGACACGAACTGGCACAATTCCGCGGTCCCGCCGGGGTGGACGACGACGGGCGGCACGCCCGACACCTTCGACGGCGACACGGACTTCGGCGGGTACACCTGGGTGGCCAGCAGTACGGGCGGGCAGTTTCTGCACGGCATCGGATGGCAGCCGTCATGGACCGAGAGCGCCGTTCAGGACGCCCTCTCCGGGCTGGTGATCGGGCAGGAGTACGAGATCTCATTCGAACAGAGCATCTCGTACAGCGCTTGGGCACACACCGGTGGCTACTGGCGGATCAAGTTCGGCACGGAGGTCCACGACTCCGATCCGATGGCCATGCCTGCGAGCGGCGTCGCCGCGGGCTGGGACTGGCAAACGATGATCTTCACCGCCACGGCCGAGACGCAGTCGCTCTACGTCAGCGCCATGAGCGACACGGACTACTTGCGGACGGACCTCGGAATCGACAGCTTCTATCTGGGCTCGCCCGGCGGCAATCCGGACAATCCAGACAACCCGCCGAACGCGACCATTCCCGCTCCCGCTGCAACCGTGCTCGCTATGCTCGGCACGGCTCTGGTCGGCTGGCTGCGAAGACGCCAGACGCTTTGATCGTCACTCTTCCCACGTCACCACATGGGGGCTGCACGCCCGGCGCGCAGCCCCCATGCACGCCCCCTTCATCGAAATTCTGGGGCTGTTGGCGAATTCAGGGGACTGGCATAACAGGCGGCATCATCGAATCCACGCTCGATGATGCCACCCGCGGCCAGTGGGATACAGCGACCTATGCCTGTAGCGTCGCCGCCAAGTCGTCCTTCACACTACAGATCGGTTTGATCGCGAACTTCTCGACGAGAATGTTCAGCACGTCTGGCGTGACAAATGCCGGCAGGCTCGGCCCGATCCGGATGTTCTTGACGCCCAGGTGCAGCAGGGTCAGCAGGATCGCCACCGCCTTCTGCTCGAACCAGGACAGGATCATCGAGAGCGGCAGGTCGTTTACGCCGCAGTTGAAGGCGCCGGCCAGGGCCACCGCGATCTGGACCGCGGAGTAGGCGTCGTTGCACTGGCCGACGTCGAGCAGCCGCGGGATGCCGTCGATGTCGCCGAACTCGAGCTTGTTGAAGCGGAACTTGCCGCAGGCGAGGGTCAGGATCACGCAGTCGT
>CALEZT010000026.1 GCA_937927975.1 uncultured Phycisphaerales bacterium | reverse complement strand
ACCACCGAGATCTACACTCTTTCCCTACACGACGCTCTTCCGATCTCCCTGTTTTGAACCGAGGCGCTCCAGCAAAGGGTGAAGCTGAATGAACTCAGCGTTGTCCAGGGCCCGACGTTTGCAGACGTACTTGAAGATCGGCTCGATGCCGGAGCTGCACTTGGCGATGATGCTGATACTGCCGGTCGGTGCGATGGTGGTGCAGGTCGCGTTCCGCATCGGCGTGTTGTGTTCCGTCTGCCAGATGGATCCCTCCCAGTTCGGGAAGCTGCCCCTGACTTCCGCCAGCTCCCGGCTTGCGCGATGGGCATGCTCCCGCAAAAACTCACCCAATCGTCCCGCGAAGGCAATCGCCTCATCACTGTCATACCGCATCCCCAGGAGAACAAGGGCGTCGGCCAGCCCCATGATACCCAGACCGATCTTGCGGTTCGCACAACTGATCTCCCGCACACGGGCAAGCGGCCAACTATTCGCGTCGACCACGTTGTCCAGGAACCGTATACATTGGTGTATCGCTCGCCCGAACTGGGGCCAATTCAAGTCGCTTCCGTCTGCCAGAACAAACGCAGCCACATTCAGTGATCCCAGATTGCAGCCTTCGCCGTCCAGCAGCGGTTGTTCACCGCAGGGATTTGTGGCGTTGATCGTGCCGATGTGGGGAGTTGGATTGTCTCGGTTGACCCGGTCGATGAAACAGACCCCGGGTTCGCCGGTCTGGTGAGCGTTGAGAACGATCATGTCCCAGACGTCGCCGACCGTATAGCAGTCGTCTGTCCCGGCCTCAAGAGGTCTCAGATCCTGGAGCTGGTAGAAAAAGGGAGACACGGTCCTAGGGATGGCGTATCGCCTCATGTCTCTGGGATTGGCTGCGATGTGGGGCTGATGTCGATCATGAAGCAGTTGCTGCATGAAGGCGTCATCTACTTTCACCGAGAGATTGAAGTTGTTCAGTTGACCCATGTTCCGTTTGGCATGGATGAACATCAGAATGTCCGGATGGGACATCCGCATCAGGGCCATATTGGCGCCGCGCCGGTGAGAGCCCTGCTGGATTCCACCCGTGGCGGCGTCGAAGATCTTCATGAAGGCGAGGGGACCGGTGGTTGTTCCCCCGCTGGAGGCGACGAGATCGCCGGACGGCCGCAGTTCATCGAAGGCGAATCCCGTGCCTCCGCCGGACTTCTGAATGGCGGCCATCTGACCGAGCGTCTCGAAGATCTCTGCAATACTGTCCCCAATCCGCAGGACGAAGCACGCACTCAACTGGCCATTCGGCTTTCCGGCATTCACCACTGTAGGTGTATTTGGCAGAAACTTGCCCTCGGCCATCAGTTCGTACCACGTACCGGCTTGGCGCCGGACATCACCCGATGACACCCCATACCGCAGGTCCACGTCAGCGACAGCCGTGGCGACGCGCATATACATTTGGTCCGCTGTTTCAACGACCTGGCCACTCGAGTCCTTCCCCAAGTATCTTCGTTTGAGCAGTTCTCCGGCGATATCAGATTGCCATGGCTCCGATGTGCGAGTCTCAATGGGGTTCTTCTCACTCATTGCTTGAATCCTCCTGATGGTGGTAGTCTGTGGCCAGCGATTTGCCCACGGTATACGGGTACAATGGACAGTCCTGGCGACAGTGAGCAGCCACAGCCGCGTGTTCGCAGCCGAGGCTGCGGTAGGTATGACTGAAGGCGCATCTGGCTTGGTATTCGATCTCTTGCTCGGTGATGACACGCCGCCCGTCCGCCGGTCGGTTCTTTTTTGCCCAAGTCTTCAGCACCACCAATGCAAGGTCAAGAGGGATGCCATTTCGTTTCAGGTGAACGGCCAGGCGGAAGCAGGAGACTCGCTGGTAGGCGGACACGCCTTCCACCAGGATCTTGCGAGCGCAGGGCGGCAGCCCAAAGGGTGCCGCATCGGGTTCTGCCTTTGAGCCATTGCTTGACCGTGGCGGGGGACGATCCCGCGTCTCCGGATGGCATTGCGCGATCACTGAATCAAGGTCCTTTTCCGTCAGCCTTCGCACCCTCTCCAGGAACTCCCATTGATCGGGGTACGGCTCAGCGGGGGCAGTCGGATGCACGAAGACTGTCCGCCCCTTTGGGACCAAGGCGCCAAAGAGCGGCGTATTGATGAAGTTGCCGTAGGACACGCCATCGGTCAGTGCATCTTGTTTTGGGAAGATCTCCGTCCCGGGAGCACCCACGTCGGCCAGCATCTTCTTGGCCACGACTCGGGCCTCATGTGCAAGGACTCCTCTCGATTCGAAGAACATCCAGACGTGGTATCCCTTGGACTTGCTGCGCTCGATGTGGGCCGACAGGCCGTAACGACTTGCTGCCGCGACATAGGAGACGGGCAGTTCCAGCCGCTCCTGGTCAAAGTCAACGACAAGGGCGCGCGTCGTCGTGCCGGTCAACAGATACACGCCGTAAGGCCGGCCGCCCCTGAGGTGCGAGAGTATGACCTCGTCGGTGACAGGTTTCTTCTCCTGGCGGACCTTTCCTGTAGCAGGATCATAAGTCCCGTAGACGTCCTGCAGACCGGCAAAAAGGTCTTTGAAGATCTGCACCTTCTCTCCAACACTGCGTTCTCTCTGCTCCATGTGTGGCCTCCGGGCTCCGTTGCTACGGAACCCGCCTCTTTACAGGGTTCACACTCATAGCGGTACCCGCGGGAGCGGGATTTCAGCAGTGACAGACTGGCTGTATCAGAACGAGATATTCCTCAGCGCTGAACTGGCGCGGATGTAGCCATACAGGATGGACGGGATCTGGTCGACAAGTTGGGCGGGGGCGCACTGACGGAGCCGCTCCGGAATGATCGCCTTGTAGTCTTCCAGAAGAGTCCTGACGATCTCGCATTGCAGATGCCAGTCGCCTATGGGCACGTGGCTCGCAAAGACACCCCTGACGTGCCTGCTTCTTTCGCGGTCCTTGATCGATTCGCCCAAGGCAACGACAACGCCGTGCATACCCCCATCGGCCCCATCAGCCGCATCCAGCATGGCGGCGATGCAGCCGGGACCGTAGGCGCTGCTTTGATAGCAGTCGTCGAGTAGGGATATGGCCTCAGCGAGTGGATCGATCAGAGGTGGGAGACATCTGAGCCCCCGTTCATAGATCTGTTCAACAAGTCGAGCAATAGTCCTGTTGAAGGCTCTATGGCCCATGGGATACTCCATATGGTAGTCAAACTGCCGCACAACCATCCCGATGGGATCGTCAAATCGTCGCATGAGCTGCTCATCGTCCACCTGGGCTGCAATGACTTCAATGATCTCTCTGGCTCTTTTCCTGATCTCAGTGCTCATCGTAGATGAGCTCCTTTGGCATGAACGGAGACCCCGCTTCGTCGTCCCTTCCTGGGGCCAGCGGCTCAAAGGGCCTGTTGGTCTTTTCGCTTCGCCGTTCGACGATCTGGCGGACCCGGGAGACAGGCAGACAGTACATCTGCCGAGAATGGGCGACGATCAGATCCCTGCAGTTGACCCGTGGCACTTCAAGAGGCATAAGTGTCCTGATTCGTGTCCTTTCGGCAGTGCTGCATGAAATAGTCCGTGCGGATCAGTATCTTCGATTGCAGCCGGTGGATTT
>CALEZT010000025.1 GCA_937927975.1 uncultured Phycisphaerales bacterium | reverse complement strand
GCTGACGCCGCGGGAAGCCAAACGATGGCTGCGGAAGATCAAGCCCTGGATCGAGGAGCAGCAGAAACGGTTCAACCCGCTTCCGCCCGCGCCCGACCAAGCGGAGCTGGGACAGTTCGACATCGAACTCGGCGAGCTCGCGGAGAGGCCCGGCGTCCGTGTCGGCGTTCGGGTGCTCTCCGGACCGCGGCACCTAATCGTTGCCGGCCAGACCGGATCGGGAAAAAGCAACGTCTTGAGAAAACTGATCGATGGGCTTGACGCTCTTACCCGCAATGGCGGCAGGATTCATCAGCATCCTCCGGGGTTCATCAGCGTGCTCGTTCTCGATTTTAAGGGAGATTTCGCCGATGTTCCCGATCGTCTAGGCCGAGACCTTTGGGATCACTACAGTACTGCGGATGGTCTTCGCATCGCTTGTGGCCCGCCTTCTGGCTGTCCGCAGTACATCGATAGCTGGATCAATGAGTTCACCAAGATCCTTGCCGCCCACTGTGACTTCAAGTTCGCCGAGGCGACTGTCGCTGCCACCCTGCGGCTGGCCGTCAAGCTGCTCAACGGCGACGCTCCGGCAGAACTTCCCACCATGCCCAGCCTGCGCTTGATCGCCGAGTTGCTCGATATCCTGCCGAGAGAGCTCATCGCCAGTAAGGAGGAATACCTTCGCACGGCTCAGCAGAAGATCAACTACCTTCTTCGTGTCTCGGGAGGGCTCTTCGATGCGGAGCAGGGCTTCGACATCATCAAGCACCTCGTTCTTCCGGGACGGTGTGCTGTCGTTGACTGCACAACCTTGTCGCCACTTCTGGGCCATACTGTGGTCGACTCACTGGCTCTGCAGTTGATGTTCCCCCGACTCGTAAAGCGGGAGGTCTCGCCGCAGACCAATTTCGCCCTGCTCATTGACGAGTCGGACCAATTCTGCACACGCACCGCAGGCCAAGCCTTCCCGGAAGGGTACAACGAACTGGGAAGGCTCGTCAAGCAGGGCCGGCAATTCGGAATCTTCGTAGCCTTGGGGCTGTCCTTCCTGGGGCAGTGCAGTCCCTACATCACCTCCAATATGACCTATCATGTCGTCATGAACCAGTCCGACCCTGCCTCTGTCGAGGAGGCGGCCCGAACCCTGCTACAAACGGACACCCGGCAACTGATTGCCTCGTTGGACTGCGGAGAGGCCGTCTACAAGGAGGCGATGGGCCCTGCACGCCATGGAATGCTGATCGTGGCGGACCACGTTCCTCCCTCCACCATGGCCCGCCCTGACAAATTCGACCAACATTCGTACACGCCGGCCAGAACTCTCAAAGACATCCCGGGCCTTCGGGAAAAGATCGATGCCCTGATTCGGGAGCACCGTGGGACGGCCCTGCGCCCACCCTCGCAGAAAGCAAGCCCGCGGCAACTGAGCAAGATGGCCCGTCTCTTCCTAGACTACTCGTCCTTGCCGGAGTATATTTTTGCACCCGCCCACGTCATTTTCAGAGTAATCGGGAATGTCTCCCCCGCAACACAACTGGCTGTCATACAGGAACTTGAGCAAACCGGTTTCATGGTGTTTGCCCAGGTACGGTTCGGCAAGTCGAACCTCACATTGAAGGATATCACCGAGAAAGGCTGGGCCTTCCTGCAGAAGCCCGCCCCCTCCAAAGGTGGGAAGGGTGCCATTGATCACCGTCATCCCCAGCACTGGATCGCCGAGTGTTCAGTAAGGAGAGGCTACGAGGATTGTGATATCGAGCCACGGATCCCCGGAACCAACCACTTTGGCGATGTATGCTTCAGAAAGGATGGCAAGCTCTATATCGTTCAGGTCATAGCACATTGTGACTCCAATATCATCAGCCACGTCCGTGCGGCCTTCATTGAGTCTCACGCGGTCGACGTGCTGCTCTTCGTGACCACCGTCAAGTCCCGGAGGGACGCCATCCGAGCCAAGATTCTGGCAGAACCGGATCTACTATTCTGCATCGACAACATCCGGTTTGATGCGGTGGAAACCTACATGAAGGAGTTGTACCCGTGAAATCCGCCCAAACGCTACTGGTCCTAATCCTAGTCACCACCCTCATCAATGCCCTACACCTCGATGCCCCCATAGCGTGCGTGATCCCGTTCATGGGGGGGATGCCACCGAACGTTTACGATTGTGTCGGCGCTGTCGTAATTCTGACCACGTTGTGGGGTCTGTGGCATCTCGGCAGGAACCACCAGAATCATGAGTAGCGGATATGCACAACCCGAGCATCAATCTGAAAGGACATGATGACCATGGCAAAGTCACCGACGGACTACCAACCACCCATTGCGCAGGCCAAGAGCAATCCCCCAGCCGCGAGGCCAATCCGCAGGTTCCGCTGGAGCCTCGTGCTCGTTCCGGGAGTCTGCATCCTGGCGGTCTGGATCCTCAACAACACGCAACCATCGCTCACGTGGGAGGAGATTCTGGATCGGTTCCACATCGAAGGCGAAGAGAGAGTGCGGATGTCGCGTCTCGTCGGCCTTGGGCTGACTTGCATTGGGGCAGTCGTGATCAAACGTATCTGGGTGGAGGAGTGATTGATGAAATGGTCTGCCGCCCGACAGACGGCGGCAACCGGATTCCATAACAGTGTATTCAACCATAACTCAATAGGGCGTCTTATTCAAGGAGCTGACGATGAAGACACAAGCAGTACTAATAGCAGTCGCGTCACTTGCTGCGGGGGCCTGTTCCCTGGCCCAATCGCCGCCCGTTGACCGGGGGCCAACCGCCTTGACTCTCATCGTGGACACGTCGTGGTCATGTGACCGGTTTGAAGGGGACTTTCGTACGCTTGGAAGACAGGCGATCAGTGTCCTCCAGCCGGGTGACTACCTTGAGATCGCCGCTGCAAAGCCCAGCCGCTGTACCATCGCTCTGGCGCACACGGTCAAGAAGGCGGACGCGGCAGAGGTCAAAGCACTCTGTGACGCCCTGTCGCGGATTGAGGCTGGATTTCTTTCCGACGCCGATGTGGCCATCGCCCTGGAAACAACCGTGACACGCCTTACTGAACTCTGCGCGAAGAAGCAGATCGCAAGAGTCGCAACGATTGTTCTCAGTGACGGCCAGGTGAACAGCACGCAGGCCCGTCGCATTTTGACGGTCGCAGACCGGTACCAGGAACGGGGATGGTCGCTCTACATGGTGGGCACGCGAGATACCTCGAAGGACATCCTCCTGGGGGCCAATAGGGGACGATTGACATGTTCCCTCATCAACGAGGCCAACCCGGGGTTATGGTTGGCGAGGACAGAAGCTACCCCGACTCCGCCTCCCGAAGATGGGGGGCAGACCGAACAGCAGCCGCCGGAGCAGTTGACCTCTTCGTTCCGGAGTGGGTCCAAGGAAATCCATGACAAGCCACAGGACTCCAGCCCCGCCCAAGGGCGGGTGGAGATGTCCGGCTACAACATCAGTACACGGATTGATACGGTCGTCGGTCCCTTTCCTCGAGCGTCGGATACCGCCACGTCGTCTGCGTCTGGGGGCGGAGGACCGGCCACAACGCCCACCGAGAAAGGGGGATCGGTTGCTCCCAGCGTCCCTGAGGACGTGAATCGTCCGCCGGACATAGCGAAGTCCGGTGAGGATGACATGAAGGAGGCGGACTCCGAACCGAAGCAGCCGTTTTGGGCACGAGTGGGACGTTTATTTGGCCACATCTGGCCTTGGCTCGTCGGCGGGATCTGTGCAGTCCCTGTGACGGTGATCGGCTACATGTTCGCCCGTGATAGCCGGCGAGCGGGGCAGATCCGCCAGCGACTCCAGAGTTGCCTCAAGAAGAAGCGTTCGGGCGATGACGACGTGCTTGAGGCCGAGATCAATGGCCAGACTCGCAAGTTGGGCAGACTCAGCCGGCTGCGGCCACTCTATGTCGGTAGCGGGGTCAAGAACTTACTGCGAATCACCGAGAAAGGCATCAGCGACCGCCACCTGCGTCTTTACCAAAAGGCGGGGAGACTCATGCTGCAGAACCTCCACACCAAGCCCATCACCATCGGCGGTCTGTCCGTCGAGCGGAAGGCCAAACGAGCGGTGGTTCTGCCCTCCACCATCGAACTGGCCGAAAACGTCAGACTGCATCTATTCACACGGGGACCCGACAATCAGATCGCAGGCGAAAGGAGTGTAAACCATGGTCAGACCAGAGAGTAACGGAAAGCGGTCCACGAGGTTCCGGATCGAGGTGATAGCCGGCTCAACGGGTGAGGCGGCTGCCGCCGCCTACAACGGGCTGGCATCCAAATCGAAGCATACGCCCCTGTATGTCAGGCGTCTCTTCTTTGATACACGGCTGCAGTCGCGGGCGGACTTGGCAGGCTCTTCCGACGGCGCCTACCTGTTGCCCGGCGACGTCCACGTCCCCGCCGACAAGCCCAAAGGGCAGGCTTCCCTGGAACGAGCCATAGAAAAGGGCTTGATGCAGCCGGCCGATGAATCGAGACGCCAGTCTCAGGTCCCTGACAACGACGGCGCAGGCGGTATTCCCCGCGAAGGCAACGAGCGGATCAGAGTGAACGCAGGAGACTTCAACAACTACCTGTATCAGCGCATTCAGGAAGCCATCGGATACGAAATCAGGCTGGGGTCAGCCAGTCATGGTGAGAACGTCGGTGGCGGAAACCTCCGCGTGCCCATTCACATCATCACCTCGACCGTAGGGGGCATGGGCAGTGGCTCCCTCGTATGGTTTGTTACCGAAGGCATCCTCCCGTGCGCACAGGCCGGAGGTGTCGAGGTGAAGATCGTCCCCGAGCTGCTGGCCTTGGGCAGTCTGCAGATGCATGACAGCCAGCAGGGTCGAATGAACCAGTTTCTGCTCTACAAGTCCCTCCAGGCACAGGCCACCGGGGCCTCTGTGGACCCTGATACCCAGCGCGTCCTGCCGGTTCCTTTCGATCACGTGAGGGTCTTCTCCAACATGAACAATAGCGGCGCCATCGGCAGCCTCAAGGGACTGACCCACCATCAGGCCCATCTGCAGCAGTTCGTGTGGAATACGCCCGCCGGCGCCGACATGCAGGAACGGGAGCCGGACATCGCCCATTGGGGTTACGGCGAATTCGAGGATCCCCTGTGCGTCTACACGGCCTCGACGGCCTCTATCCACTGGAACAAGTCCCGGCTGCTGGATTCCCTGGCGTACCGCGCGGCAGAGATGCTGGCGGAGAGGTTCTTGGCTGAGAGTGACCGCGAACGGGTCATCAGGGAGACCGCCTCCCTGGCTGCCGCCGCCAATCTGATCGAGTCGGACGAAGAGAACCAGTTGACTGCCGCTGTGAGCCGTCCCGAGGAACTGGCCGGGGATTCCGTCTACGGGAGGGCCGAGCAGGACCTCGTCAACGCGGTTGCCGGGACCAGAGGCATTGAAAGAGGCAACGCCCTGTGCGAGAGGATCCCCGTGATCCGTGATGAGATCCGTTCGATTCATCATCCCCAAATGGCTGGCAAGGCCCAAAGGATGGTCGAGGCCGCGGAAGACGCGATCAGTCGACGACTGGACCAGATCCTGCGACAGCCCCAAGGTCTCTCGGAGGCAGTCATACTGCTCCAGGGCGTGCAATCGATCTTGGACCGCTCCCGACAGGCGATCGCCGCCAAGACGACCGAGATCCAGGAATTCCTCACCTCGCACGAACACGCCCTGGCCGAGGCTTCTGAACAGCTCCAGGAGCTCGCCGAACAGGGGCCGGTCCGACGGTCGATGAGCTTCCAGGCGATCCGAGCCATCAACGCGACATTGGAGGAATCAGGTCGCGCCGCCATCAACTATCAACTCCAGATGGAAGCCGGCACGGTCGCCAACGACAACGTGCTCGCCCCACTCCATGATCTCGTGGAGCAAAGGCTCGCTGAGCTTGTGGCCACTCGCCAGAACCTTGTTGAACTCGTCCCGCATTGCGGCAATATGGCGCGCCACAAGGCCAATGAGCGGACTGTCGAAGACCCGGCCGTCGGCCTGGAGATCGTCACAGAAGCCTACGTCGCGATGTACTTTGCCGAGCACTTGGCCCGCAGCGGCGGGATGGAGAGCTTTGCCGGTCAACTGCGCAGTCTATTCCTCCAGAAGCACGGAGGCCTCGATGTTCTCGTGGGAGCTTCTTGTCCACAGGTGGAGAAATGCCTGATGGAGGTCTGCCGGCCCGTGTTCGAGGCCGGCCTGGAGAACACCAACGCACTCGTTGAATTCCTGAGGGTCTATCCCGATGAGAATACCCAGAAGTCCATCATCGCCGAATTGATCAGCCAGTGCGAAGGCCGGTTGTTCATTGAGGGGGAGGTCAATAAGCCCGTGGCATGGGTCAAGGCCGCCAATGTGCCTTCGCAAGACCAAGCCGAGTGGATGCGTCGCCGGCTTGAGAGCATCGACCACAAGGCCGGCAAATGGCAGGTGGCCGTCCATCCCGCTGACCCGGAGACTTTCAGCATGGCTCAGCTGCGCGGCGAGATTTCTCTGACGCAGTTCATCCATCGACTCGGCATCGAGGACACCTACGAGAACTGGAGCCGGCTTGTTGACCGTGCCGCTGACCCGGTCAGCGCGATCGGAGTGGGACCGAACCCTACCCCCCGACAGTTCCGGCGTGTGTTGGCCAAGGCCATCACGGCAGGATTGTTGACTGTGGATGCCGGAGGCCATTTCGCCTTCCGCAGTTCCACCGGGGAAGAATGGCAGCTCGGCGTAGACGCCAAAACAGTCTCGGAAGGGCTGCAACCCCGATTTCGGCAGTTGGTCTTTGCCGAGTCCTACTTCGCCAGCCAGCTGGTCCACTCGGAACCGCAGATCACAACCAGGCTCGCCGAGATGAAGGCAAAGCTCCAGGACCCGGTCACCGACAAGCTCCTTGATCTTATCGATACAACGGCCGTTGAAGAGTCTCTTCAGCAGGCCGACTTGCTTCGGTCGTGGGCCAGACAGATCCGCAAACGCCGGAAAAGGATCCCCGCATGAGACCCAGGTACGTCAAGCTGCCCGACGGCAGGTTCGCCAAACCGCAGGTTAGCAGGGTCGAACGGTACCTTAGAACCCGTCTGCCGGCTGGGGCCAACGCAACCCTTCCACGGGAAGCACCGGGACAACCGCCCGCTGCAAGCCCCGTAGAACTTGATTGGGAGCGTTTGTCCGGCCGGGAGATCATCCTCTTCGGAGCCGGCTCTGTTGGCAGCTATCTCGCCCATTTCCTGTCAGTCGCCAGCGTGATCCTGCACGTGGTCGATTTCAAGTGTGTCGAGGAAAAGCACCTCGTTGCTGGCCGGACCACATACACCCCTCGGGATCTGGGTCTTCTAAAGGTCGAGGCCCTCAAACGCAGAATCGAAGAGGATCGCCCGGGCACACGGGTGCGTCCTTACCCGTGCAATGTAGCCCAGTTCGCTGATTCTGACCTGAAAGCGCTGTTTCGGCGCTGCCTGATCGTGGTGCTGGCTATTGACGACCCCGAGCAACTCGTCAGGGTTGGGGATTTGGCCTACCCGCTCGTCGTGCTGTTGCAGGCGGCCATGCACGCACGGGGACATAGCAGCCACATCATGATCTCGATACCGCACGTCACTTGTTGCCTTCGCTGTACGCTTGGTATTTCCAGTCCTCGCGAGATCACGCGTCTCGACCGCGAGCCTTCCGCCAGCGGCGACATCGTGACCCTCGCCAACACGGCGGCCAACTTTGCCCTGGACCTCGCTTCCAGCCAGATCTCCGGCCAGCGGATTCCACGTTGGGATGTCTCAAAGAACCGCATCTATATCAGCAATCGCCTGGATGAAACAGTAAACCCGGACAGTCCGGGTCTAAAACTTGATAGGGTCCAGTCACGGCCTGAGTGCCCTATCTGCAACCATCCTGTGCCGTGATAGGGAGGTACTTGTCATGAAGACCATCATCGTTCGTTCACCCCGCAGTCTGTCGCGGCCCCGACAGCGCACGGTGACGAGGCCTTCGCCTGCCGCCGCCATCCTCGAGTCGCTGGCCCTGGGGGCAGTCCAGGGTGTTCGCGGGGCCACGGCTCTGGCGGTCCGTGTCCAGCGGGAACCTGTCGTATCTCGCCGTCCGGCCAGGTGGGTCGATTCCCGACAGGTTGAGGACCTGGAACTGCCCGCACCCGTTGCCACCGCAGCACCGGCAGAGCCGAGCCGAATTCAACTGCGAAGGTTCCTCGACATCTTCGACTGAGGCCGGCATGAGTATCCGATTGCCATACCGTGCTCGGAATCGGCGATCCCGTCCAAGATGGCCGGTAGTGGTCCCGAGAAGGCCGCATTTCTTGCTGCGAAGGAAGGTCCTGTTCACCCTCGCAGGGGCGATCCTGTTGGCGTGTGCGATCAGTAGTCCACTGAGTCTTTTATTCCTGCTATGCAGCGACAGATTCGTCGCCCTGGTCATTGCAGGATTTCTGGTCGCGGCCACGGTCCGCATACTGGCCCCTGTTTGCTTCGCCGCGAAAGGCGGCGTGTGGCACACGCGGTGGGCCGCGCCGATCTTCTTGCTCGTCGCTCTCGTTGGCGTCAACATCGCGCTTCGCGCAGCAGACCGCCTCGCCTTCGAGATGCTCGGGATGGGCCCCTTCTTGTCATCCACCGCCGCGCCCTCCATCTTGATCGCCATACAGCTGGTATCGATCGCCCTGTTGAGGTAGTCACCGGTTTGGCGGGGAGGGGGGACGACTCTCTCCCCGCCCTCATTCAGAGGCAACTCAATATTGAAAAGGAGCACATCATGCCTCGTCGCAAGAGAATGCACATGATTGAATTGAAGCAATGGGAGCCTGTGCGTAGGAATTGGCCTTATTCGGGACGCATTCGCTCCGCAGTCATCGAAGGCGCACCCGAACATCTGCGGGTCGAGATTGTCAACCTGGACCCCAGGGAACTCGACAGGGTTCACACAGTGAACCTCCTCCCTCTGCCGGCCCGGCCGCACAATCGCACCTGGGCCCTCCTCGTGGCTGCCGGCATTGACGCCAAGGTGGGGGCACACATTGATCCTAAGCAGCTCGTCAATCGTATCGTCGGCTTCCGGCTTCGCGAGGAAGCTGTGGACAACTGCGAGGACTTCGATTTTGAACCGATCCCGGAGCTGCCGGGCGACGGTGGCAACACCTCCACCATAGCAGAGAAGGAGGTCCGGCCGGCGAAGAGGGACTGACGGCCATAGGAGCACGGTCCCCTACCCTGTGGACGTGCAAGAGCCTATGACTCATACAAACACCAATCATCAATCAAAGGAGCAACATCATGGCGCAACAGAACGACAAACAGAAGCCGGAAGCTGAATTCCGCGCCGGTCTCATATCGGCAAGCGTCTGGCGCAACGAAATGCAGCAGGATGGACAGAAGGTCTCGCGCTACTCGATTCGTCCCAAGAAACGCTATCGCAGGGATGACGGCGGCTATGAAACCAGCGAGTACTATTTCCCGGAAGACCTGCCTAAGTTGATCCTTGTGATCCAGAAAGCGTACGAGTTCACGACACTCAAGGAGCGCAAAGACCTTGATGAAAGCGTACCGGCATAACGCCATAGTTTCCCCTGCCACACGAGCCCGCTCTGTCTGGGGCGGGCTCGTTTTCGTGTCGCCAGGCCGACGGTCGCGTCACACGAAAGTCAGGGACACGACAGCAGCGTGTCGGCCTGGTTGTGCCGGAAACTGGCAAAATGGATTACACGAACAACAAGGAATCACGGCTAAGAAATGGTGAACGCAAATAACAAGGAGAGAATCGCATGTTTGAGCAATACGCATTGTCCGTCGCAGTAGCCCTCACGATCCTCATGCTCACCGCCCTGGTCGTATTGGCTGTGGTGCTGGCATCCATGGACCGCCGCGGTCTCGTATATGGCGTGGTGGTCACCATGGGCATGACATCCTTGGCCACCGCTTGTCTTGTCGGCCTGTTCGTACTATTCCTCATCTACGGACCAGTCGGCAGACACCCCTATTATCCTGGATATATTACAGTAACTATACCAGAACACGTCACCACAAGGGATGAGGGAAACATAGGGGTTCCGACGTCGCCGACAGAGATGGAGGGCATCGTGCCCCTACCGCCCGGACAGTCAGAGCAACATCCAATTTGCGTCCCGACCCCGCAGGATTTCGACGGCTTGTCGGCACGCGAGGTATCAGGAGAAGGGCAATGACGATGGCACAGTACGACTTCCAATACAGAATGGTGAAGACCAAGGGCACGAAAACGGCGGTCTTGATCAGTATCGAAGACCCCGAAGCCCTTGATGCCCTCCGCGCTCGCCGCGGGAATCGCGATCTGCTGGTGTCCGTCGCCTTCTACGAGTCGGCTGATCCGTCTTCTCGCTGCGTGTACGCCCTCTGCTTCCGTGTCAGGTCCTGCAATCTGGAGCAGACCCGAGAATGTGCTCTGGAAGTCGTCTACTATCTCGCCGAGAACTATGGCATACCGCCGGAATCCCTTGATTTGATCTTCACCGGCGGCGGCCTCGTCGCCCAGGACGACGGTCGAGCCAACACCGGCGCCGCCGCGCCGGCGGAGATCGTAATTATGGTGCCGCCGTCGGTCTTCATCGCTCGGCCCACGCCGCACGCACTCACGATCAACTACGATCTTGCTCGACAGATGAACGCCGATGGCCTCCACGTTGATGTGGACGCCTACGCGAAGGAACAGCAGTTTGTCTGGCTGCCGAACACCTTCAACACCGACGCTGGGGGCTATGCCGTCGTCATCACGGCGGACGAACTCCTGAATCTGAGCGCCCAGGCCGTCGGCGCGATCTCGGTCCGGCCAAGAAACGACGATTCTTTTGCGATCTGCCGACCTGTCCCAGAGGCCACGGAATGGTTTGCCGAGACCCTCGCAGAGAAGGAGAAGCAGGCAAGACAGCAGTCGCAACTACGGGACAAGCTGCTGGGCCGGTGGGTGGTGCCGCCGTGCGTTAGACGCCTTGACTGGGCCGAAATGTCCGAGGACAGCGTCATTGAGGCGTGTCATGTCGTCGCCGGCTTCTATCCGTTCGTGGGGGCCGGCCCAGACGAGGTGTGGTACCACATCCACCGCATTGATCAACGCCATGGCCTCCAGCAGGGCGGCCGCCTCCGGGCGATTGTGACGTTCGGTGGTGAGAATCCGGCGTTCGAGTGTGGTCATCCGCTCCTGCGGCCATTCTGTCCGGCTGGCGGCTGCAGCATAAAGGAACTGATGGATGACCTGCGGAATCCTCGCCTGTTCACGTAGGGAAAACATCCTGCGTCAGGGCACCGTGTTGTGGACGTGGCCTGACTGACAAGCGACGAATGGTGTTTTGAAATGGAACCATTGCTAACCGTAGAGGAACTGAGTCAGAAGCTGCACGTCGGTAAATCGACGATTTACCGATGGGTGCACTTCGACTATATACCCTACGTCAAGCTTGGTACCTCAGTGAGGTTCAGTGAGAGCGCCGTGGAGAAATGGGTGAAAAGCAAGGAACGAAGTGGCAGAGCGACTCCGAACATTGACGTCTCGACGTGGGACAAGACACGGTGAAGTCGTACGGTTACGCAGCAGAGAATGGAGGATGTCTCGCGGGAGTAAAACGGGAGTATTTCAAAGCAAAACAGAGAGAATCCTGAGCAACGGTGATAAACGGTGGGAAATTCTTAAGTCCCCGTGCGGACAGGACTTGAACCGTAATTCCTTGTCTAGCAAGCACTTGCAAAAACAGCCCTCCGGGGGTTCGAATCCCCCCGCCTCCACTGGTTCGCGCAGCGCGAACCCACTTTCTGCGCCAATAACGACGAAATCCGCATTCTTGCGACCGTCGTGCGGGTTCGTATGCGCTTCGCCGCATCCCATTGCGCACGCCTGCTGCGCCTGTTTTGGCGCCGCGCGCCGCATTCTGACCCCCTTCGGTTGGATGACGACGTCGAGTCCACGCGCACCGACAATCCTCTCGGCGTTCTCGACGCTGACACGCAAGGTTCTGGAGACCTCGGTAGAGCAGGGGCAGAGAAGGCCCTCCCCCTCGCGCAGACGGTTCGATGGCTTCGATTCGGACGCCATCGCCCTCGCGGCACAACGAACGCAGACCCTCCAAAACGCCTGGCACACATCGCTTCGAGCCGACAGAACAAGGAGCGAACCACTCCCGAAGGCTCACAAGAGAAGCAATCAACCCGACCATCTCCTCACCACAATCCATTTCAAGGCTTGGCCGCATTCTTCGTCAGAAACGAAAATATATGAATGGATTGAACCCACTCATGACCAGCGATATTGTGGACCAAACCAAACTGAAAGTCGCCCAGAAAGTACGGCCTGCCGCCTCAAAACGTCCTGCAGCCACCCGTCTGAATCCCTCTTGCGGCAGGGGGGTAGAGACAATCGCTGCGATTAGAAACCAAGGCCAGAAATGTATTACACCAAGAACATTCAGCATCTCCAGGCTACCGAGACCATATCCACCAAACAAAGCGGTCATCCAGCCGGGCAAGACCGACAAACTCTCAGTACGGAAGAAGACCCACCCCAGCAGGACCGCCACCATCGAGTACACGTGCTGAATGGCGATAGGAAGACGACTGAGCAGACCACCCCAGAGAAGTCTCTCGCCGATCAGCAGGACGCCATAGTAGCAGCCCCAGAGGGCGAAGTTCCAACTCGCTCCGTGCCACATTCCTGTCAGTCCCCAGACCACGAGAAGATTCACGATCCAACGAAGTGTGCTCACGCGATTGCCGCCCAGCGGGATGTACACATAGTCGCGAAAGAAACTGGAGAGGGAGATGTGCCATCGTCGCCAGAAGTCTGTGACGGATCGTGTCCTTTCGGCGCACCTGCAAAATCTGAAATTTTGAAGGCGACCCGCGAC
>CALEZT010000024.1 GCA_937927975.1 uncultured Phycisphaerales bacterium | reverse complement strand
TGGTCACGCGAGCGATCAGGCTGCCGTCGCCGGTGAGGGTCTTGTAGGCGTAGGTGAACTCATCGGAGTTGTTCCAGATGTCGGCGCCGGCGCCGGTGAGGGACATCTTGCCGCCGGTCTCGGTGACAGCCGTGGTGGTCAGGGCCGCCCGACCGCGGGTCCAGACGGACAGTTCCGTCGCGCCCGAGTCGGTCCAGTTCTGGTTCGTGCCGAACTCCTTGACCGCCTCGCTGAAGAACGGGGTCTTGGTGTTGTCGTAGGCGAAAGGCATGGCCTGCTTGCCGGCGTGGACGACGGTCCTCTCGGCGAACGGGGCCTCCATATAGCCAACGGTGGAACCACCCAACGCGGCGTCGGCGATGCCGTCGAACCAGAACTCATAGATCCGGCTGCCTTCGTCGTCGGTGTAGCCCTCGAAATCGTCGATGGGCGCGAATTCCTGGGAGGTGAAGCTCCAGACGTCGCCTTCGTACGTGGTGGGGCCGACCTCATCGACTCTCCAGAAGTACTGGGTGCCGAAGGTCATGGAAGACGGGGTGTAGCCATGCTTGCTCACAGTGCTGGCTGCAGCGGTGCCTGCGGCGACCGCGTCACTATCGGTCCCGAAGAAGACCTTGTGCGAGGTGGCCTCGCGTCCGGGCCGCCAATCCAGCGAGGCGGTCAGGAGGACGTCCGTCGCGCCGTCGGCGGGCACGGGCTCTCTGGCCTGGACGGGTTTGTAGAAGAACCGGACCTCGGCCAGACTGGTCTGCTTGACCACGCCGCCCCAGGTGCCGTTGATCGTCAGCTTGACGAACTTCGCCATCGCGCCGCCGAAATCGACGATCGTGTTGGCGGTGTAGGTGGGCATGCCGTTGGCCTGGCTGAACTCAGGGACGTTCTCGAGCTGGGTCCAGGTGTCGCCGTCGAGGGAGTACTCGATCGTGACGCTCTTGGCGCCGAAGCCGACGAAGGGCTCCACGACCTGGTTGGAGTTCCAGACCCACAGTTCCGCGACCTGGTAGACCTTGTCGAATTCGTACTGAATCCAGTTGGGCAGCGGCTTGTCCGAGCTCATCCACATCTGGTTGAGATTGACCGAGTGCTGATCGTTGGCAAGGCCGGAGCCATTGACCGTGTTCTCGGGACCGGTGTCGGCCCGGCTCTGGCTGGAGGCCTTGGCCATGACCCCCTGGATCGGATAGGCGGCCGGCTCGGCGGTGAAGGACCAGACGCTTCCCGTCAGGATCGTTCCGGCGGCGTCAACCTCGTCCACTCGCCAGTAATAGGTCTGGCCGAACGCCAGGCCGGCGGGGTCGAACGTCGTGGCGGTCTGTCCCTGGCTCACGAGGACGCCCTTGGGATTGGCCCGCGTGGCGTCGGTGACGTCCGCCTGCGACGTGCCGAAATAGACATCGCGCGAGGTAGCGGTTTCTCCTGCCTTCCAACTGAGAACGGAATCGGCAGGCACATCGGTCGCCTCGTCGGCAGGGCTCGGTTCGCCGGCCAGGGCGGGATCCGAAAGACCCAACATGAGGGCCTGGACCTCTTCCACCGTCATCGCGCGGCTGAAGAAGCAGACATCGTCCAGAGAGCCGCCGCTCATACGGCGGGCCGTCCAGGACGCGCCGCCATCGCCGCCCAGCCAAATCGGGCCGTCCCAGGCGCAAGCGGGGTGGCTGACCGTATTGACAGCTCGCTGCTCGCCGTTGAGGTAGAACGTCGCTTTGGCGGGGTCAACCGTCAGTGCGACGTGTGTCCACTCATTGAGGGGATGCAGGACGTTTCCACGGTAACTCCAGGTAGTGGAGGCGTCGTTCCAGTGATACGCCAATTGGCGGTCGGCCAGCAGGTTGAAGCCGGACGCAGGACCGGGGCCTCGGTGCATGATGATGGAAGCCCACTCCGGCTGCGCCGCCGGGGCAAAGAGCCAGGCGGCCATCGTGGCCTGGCTGAGCGTCAGGCCCATCGCCGGGACTTCAACCAGCGTGGGGCCGTTCAGGGTGATGGCGTTGCCGTACATGCCGGTCCGCCAGACCGGCGAACCATTGATGAATTTGCCATTGTGACCCAGCGGGGACGAGTCGGCGACCACTTCGCCGGCGCCTTCATCGCACGTCCACCAGCCGATGATTGCGGGGTCCTTCAGAGGGTTGTACGCGCCGTACGCGGCACCCCCGAAGGTCAGGGCCAGAATCCCCGCCAACAGGACCAGACTGCTGCACTTGTTCATAGGAACTCTCCTTCTTAGACGATTGCCACATCGATGCCCGGACCACACGCCAGGGCATGCATCCCTCCGCACTTGTGTTCCAACAGGAAAAACCAATTTTGGCTGTGCATCCACACGACCTGAACTGCCTACTGCAAACTTCCTCCTCCTCGGCATTCTGTGAGGGTTGTATCGGCTGAATCACCTCCTTCCTGTAGAAAACGGATCTCGAAGGAATGAGTAGAAAGGACCCGGCATGCGGCGGAAACGCGCATCCAATGCTTCTGTTGATCTGTGTGCGTCCCAGAGCACACTCCGACTCGTCCTCCGATCATGATATGGGACGTGCGATTCTGAGCGTCTCCTGTGGATCCAGAGCCGCAGCTTTCCACACCGACGCTGCGACAACACATGCCACGGAGGCGGCTTCACCCAACAGTCCAAATCCCTTGTACCAAATGGAGAGAGGGACTGCAACACTTTTTTCTCGGACGCAGAGGCGTGGGCAGGAGAAACAGGCCCCGGCGCCGGATGGAGGATGGCTGTGATGAGGACTACATCACCCCGACCCGGCCGAAGGAGTAGTAGAAGAAGTAGCTGGCGCCGAAGTCGCGGATCAGAACGTTGAGCACCGCCTGCTCATTCTGTGGCCGCATGGAACTGCGAAGCTGCAGGAAGGTCCCATATCTTTGGACCGTTTGCGGGCTCACAGGGATTCGGGCCAGATCCTGCAGGCGGCCCAGTCCGCCGTAATGGATCGCCAGGGCCTCCTCATAAAGAATGGGGATGGACCGGTAGCCGAGGGCTTCGAGTCTCTTGACGTTCTCGGCGATCTTCTCCACGCGACCGGTCAGGAGATGACACGCCATGAGGTACTCGAAGGCCATGCGATTCTGGGGGTTGTGCTCGACCAGCGCCGTCAGCCACTGATCCACGCCCTCAGGTCCGGTCGTTCCTGCGTTCTCAGCGAGCAGGCAGGAACGGATTCTGGCGACACGGTCCATCTGTTGCGGCGTGAAACCCTTGTCCAAGCCATGCAGGAGAGACTCTGCCTCGTCGCGTCGGATCGGGTCCATCCTCAAGGCCTCCAGATAGACCCTGGCGGTGGCGGGGTGTCCTTTGACGATGCTGATCCACGCCATTTCCTCGATAGCCGGGCCCAGACTGCCTTTGACGGCCACCAGCTCCGACGCCAGCTTCTGGGCCATGTTGACATGGCCCAACTCCAGGAACAGATCGCTGAGTTTCAACTGGCTCAGGTCGGACTCCCAGCTCTCGTGCGTGAGCAGGAGCGCTTCCGGAACCAGGGGGAAGCGGAACATGTCGTAGCCAAGCCTGCCGGTATGATAGAGGGCCCTCAGGATGTCGTGGTTCACGTAAGGATGGGTCCTGGTCTTGGGCAATTGCTGGGCGAGTTCGACAATCTTGTCCCATTGCTTCAGATGCCAATAGTAGTTCGAGGCGAGGTAGGGCTTTCGGAGGTCCTCCCGTGTGAAGTACAGCCCCAGAATCATTATTGCGGTCGGGAAGACCGCAAGAGAGGCCTTCGCAAGGGCGGTCGCCAACGACCTCATTGGCTTCGTTTGGACTCGCTGGGCTCGGCCCTTGGCTCGTGGCGGATGGGCGGCGGGTCTGTGTTCCTTTCGGGCAAGCAAACGCTTCCCCGCGAGCGTCAACAGAGAGGCCACCGGCGCGAAGCCATACAACAGCCAGTGCTGGGCCCGAAAGAAGGGACTGATGCCTGTTATCGAGGGCAGGGTGGCAAAACTGCGGAAGGCCTGGCGCACAGGCATGAGGAACAGGTGCTCCGAGAGAAGCCAGGCGACCATCGCCGCGGCCGGCAGTGCGAGAACCGCCGTGGGCCAGCCTCCGCGAAGGAAGGCAGCGTAGAGCAAGGTCATGATCGCGAACACCAGCAGGGCCGCCGGGCCGCATAGCCAGAATGCGACTGCCGCTATGAGACAGAATGCCGCGACGCGAGTCCCTGAGCGACGCAAGGGCAGTCGCTCGAAGAGCAGGGACAGGAGCAGCCCTGAGGATGCGGTCATCGCAGAGGGCAACGGGTGTTTGTAGTCGCTGTAGATCAGGAAGAGGGCGACCGCAGGGAGAAGGGCGGGAATCGTCGCGCGGGCGAGCCCGGCCTTCACCAGATGTCGCCGGGTCAATTCCGCCAGACTCGCTCCCGCCAGAACGATGATCGCGGCCCCCAGCCAGGATCGATGGAATCCGACCGACAAGAACGCGGAGAGGTGGGCGATGAATCCGCCAGGCAGGTCCAAGGCATCCCTGAGAGCGGACCAGCCTATCGCAAATTGGTGAGTATCTGGAAGGATCGTACCAAAACAGTAGTAGATCAGACGCGGCTCCACGACCAGCCAGAGGTAGAGGAAGAAAGTGAGAAGGAGAAGGAGGCAAGAAAGCGACGACGCGGAAACGGTGAGAGCCTTTGGCTTCTTCCGCGTTGCATCCACTTGTCTGTCGTCGGACTTGGGCATCGCTGGTTCCTGCTACTGAGATCCTATTCGCGTTCCTGCCAGGGAGCCGACGTCGCTGCCTTGGGGCTTGCGCCGGTGATCGGGATCAGAGGCGACGTGCTCGGCTGGGCACGCGATGCGCGCGCCAGTCTCGACGCCTTGACCGGGACCGGCCCGGTGATCAGTTCCGGAACGCTGTACGTCTCCAGCAGCGAATCGTAGTAGCTCGGGTCCTCCTGCGGCAGCACGAACGGTTTGTGCACCCTGCCCTCATGATCGACATAGCTGAAATAGGTCCGGGTGAACAGGCCGCCCTGGCGTTTGCTGCTGAACGCGATCCATCGACTGTTGCTGGACCAACTGTGCCAGGACTCGGAGAACTCGCTGTTGATCTCCAGTCGGCGATACTGCCTCGTGCCAAGGTCCATCAGGTACAGGTCGCTGCTGGGCTGATAGACGGGAAAACAGCCGTAGCGGCACATGCAGAAGAGCAGGAATCGTCCGTCGGGCGAGACCCGGGGCAACAGAATGCTCTGGCCGGTCTCTTCGGCCGAGAGGACGGTCTCGGACTGTCCCCAGCGGTCGGTTTCGATGTCGTATGAGATCCGGCGCAGGTCGTACCTGACCTTGTCGTAGTTCTCGGGAGGCACCGCGCTGCGGTCCTTCCACAGGATCGGCGCGCTGCAATAATACAGGTGCTTGCCGTCGGGGGACCAGGACGGGTAGGTTTCGAGCTGGTCCTTGTCGGCCAGTTCCGGCGCCACGCTGGCCTTGCCTTCGGTCACGTGGTAGCACAGCAGGGCCGAGTCGAGATCCACCACGTCGCGAACCTCCAGGCCGCCGGCATGGAAGAACTGGGTGACCTTGTTCATGGAGTAGACTGCGACCTTGCCGCTGGGGTGCCAGGCGGTGTAGCCCCATTTGGCGCCGATCTTTTCAGCGGCGCCGTCGCGGGCCAGGACGGTGTGGCTGCCATAGGTCGCGCTGCGCAGGGCGATCGTCATCGTGTCGGGATCGTTGCCGACGAAGCTGTGGCAGTTGAGGCACCCTTCGCCAAAGGATCGGCCCTGCAGGACGACGGATCGGTCGTAACCGGTGAGGTCTCGCTGGTAGATGCCGATGTCCTTCCACCAATTGTAGAGGGGCTTCATGAATCGGAACACCAGGGTCGAGTCGATGGGCTCGGATGCGATGGTGTTGACCAGCGGCTGATAACGAAGCCACTGGCGGTCGTTGCCCTGCACGTAGACGTCGAAACAAACGTCCCGGCCTTTGTTGGCTTCGAGCAGGGCGCGCCAGGGACGGGCGGGAATGCGGATCCGTCCCGTTCGACTGAACAGGGGTATGGCCTGCCCCTGCTCCGAGCGGATCGTGACGAAATAGGCGACGCCTTCCTGGAGGATGCGGAAGTTCAGCGGCGCGATGTTGGGCGGGATGACGGCGCCGCGGTAGTCGGGACTGAGGTTCGGTTCGCAGCCGGCGTCGGCGTATTTCTCGATCGCGCGGGGACTGCACGAAAGGACCGACAAAAGCAGAAAGGGGATCGCGACGAGGGGGATGATCGTGCCGGCGAATCGTCTTGTCATCCTGCGCACCACACCGTCTCACTAGGTCAAAAAAGAAGCCCCCGCTTTTTGATGAGGGAGAGGAAGCGAGACTATGCGGGGGCCTGTGGTCAACTCAATTGACCTTATGGTATCCGCCCCTCGCGTCCTCGTCAACAGCTTTTCACCGATTTTTCGCAAAAAAATGTGCCGTCCGACGCATTGTGGCGGGTCGGATACGCCGTTAATCTATGCTATACAGTGGTTTATGGTGCGGTCCCCTCCTCGCGGGATGGCGGTCTTTTTCTCCGAAGAATCCCCTTGCGGACTTCGTTGTCAGGGGTGCAGCCGCATTCCAGGGGCGAGTCGCCGCGATTCCACTGCCTTGACGGAGCGGGACCGGAGGCATATAGTCTGCTCTGTCACAAGGCAACAGCAGTTTCCTCTGAGAGAGTAAGATGACCGAAAAGAGCCAATGTGAAAAGTGCACGGGGATGTGCTGCCGGTATTTTGCGCTGCCCCTCGATACGCCGGAAACCCGCGAAGATTACGACGATATCCGATGGTATCTGTGCCATCAGGACATCTCCGTCTTCGTCGAGAAGGGCGACTGGTACCTGAGCGTCAAGAACAAGTGCCGCCACCTGTCGGAGAAGAATCACAAGTGTCTCATCTACGACCGCAGGCCGACCATCTGCCGCAAGTACAAGCATGGCGACTGCGACTTCGTCGAGGGCGACTATGAATACGAGCTTCATTTCACCAGCGACCGGGAGATGGAGGAGTACATCCGGGTGAAGTTCGACAACAACGCCACGGAGAAACAGAAGATCCGCAAGACAAAGGGACGCAAGTCATGAAGATACCCCCGGTCAAAGGGACAAGGGATTTCTATCCGGAGCAGATGGCCCGGCGCAACTGGATCATCGACGGGTGGAAGAAGGTTTCGCAGCGGAACGGGTTCGAGGAGTACGACGGCCCGATTTTCGAGCACCTCCAGATGTACCAGATCAAGAGCGGCCAGGAGATCGTCGAGCAGCTCTTTTCGCTCCAGGACCGCGGCGGGCGGGACCTGGCGATTCGGCCGGAGATCACGCCGACGCTGGCTCGGATGGTCAACCAGCAGATCAATTCGTTGCCCCGTCCGATCAAGTGGTTCGCGGTCCCGCGCCTGTGCCGGGCCGAGCGGCCGCAGAAAGGCCGGCTGCGAGAGTTCTTCCAGTGGAACGTGGACATCATCGGCGAGGACCGCGCCGACGCGGACGCGGAGATCGTCTTCACGACCATCGATTACCTCCGATCGGTCGGCCTGACCGCCAAGGACATCCGAGCCAAGATCTCCAGCCGGAGGCTTCTGGCGGCGGTCCTGACCAGCATCGGAATCCCCGCCGAGAAGCTCGAACCAGTTTACGCGGTCCTGGACAAGAAGGCCAAATTGCCGCCGGAGGCCTTTGCGGCGGTGCTGGCAGAGCAGGTGCTGGACAAGGATCAGGCTCGGAAGATTCACCAGTTCATGGCGCTCGACTCGGTCGAAGGCGTGGCGTCGATTGCCGAGCCCACCGAGGATCTGACCAAGGCCATCGACGAACTCCGGGGCGTTCTTTCGGTCCTCAAGGCCATGGGCGTGTCGGAGTTCTGCGGCTTCGATCCGAGCATCGTGCGAGGCCTTGCGTACTATACCGGCATCGTGTTCGAGGTGCACGACATTGCGGGCGAACTGAGGGCCATCTGCGGCGGCGGTCGCTACGACAACCTGTTGCGCGACTTCGGCGGTCCGCCCATCGCCGCCACCGGCATGGGCATGGGCGATTGCGTTCTGGAGATTCTCCTGGAACAGCGGGGTCTGCTCGGCTCGCAGATTCCCAAACGCGGCCTGGAGTACTTCGTGGCCCTCGCGGATTCCCAACTGGCGGACGCCATGTACGAGGTCGCCGCTCGGATCCGCTCCCAGGGGCGCTCGGCCAACTTCAGCTACAAGCAGGGTGGACTCTCGAAACAGCTCAAAGAGGCCGCGGGGCAGAACGCAGGCAAGTGCGTCATCATAGGCCAGGAGTACAAGGAGCATCGGCAGATCGTCGTCAAAGACATGGCCGGCGGCGCTCAGGAAACCGTGGACGTGGAGCAGTTCCTGGCTCATCTGAACTCCTGAACAGGGCTCGTGCGTCCGCTGACTGTCGATCGTCGGTCCCAGGACGAGGTGCAAGGAGAATGCGAGACTTCTCTTTCAACCACTACGAGCGGGCGTTCGAGAATTGGTTGATCGACCACCGGATTCCGTACGTTCACTGCGAAGAGCACCACCGGCTCGGACCTGTTGATCGCTCGGTCAAGAACTTCGATTTTCTGCTCCGACCCGATTCCGGGCGGAAGATCCTCGTCGAGGTGAAAGGCCGCACGTTCGGAGGCGCGACCCTGGCGGGCATGGCCGGTCTGGAATGTTGGGTGACGCGGGACGATATCAAGAGCCTCCAGATCTGGAGCAAGGCGATGGGGGCCGACCATGAGGCGATTCTGGTCTTCGCATACCGGGTGATTCAGGCCGACGTCGATTTCGACGGCCATGAGGCGCTGACGGTCGGCCCGGACCAGTACGTGTTCTTCTGTCTGCGGCTGGAGGACTATGCACGGCGCATGAGGAACCGCAGCCGCAAATGGCGAACCGTGACCCTGGCGGCGGCGGACTTTCGCCGATTCGTGCAAACCCTTGGGGCGTTCCTGTCCCACCATACCTTTCAATGACCTCGGGCGACGCGGGTTTTCATGTAACCGCCCGGCTGTCTCGCACACCTATTTGTGAGAAGTGGCGGCAACGCCATGAGGAGATACATTATGACGACGAAGGCGCTGGTTGTGCTGTCCGTAGCGGCAGCATTGTGGGGGGTCTGCGCGGCCTCGGGGGCGGATCTCTATGACGAAGGCGTGATGCCGGTCCTGGAACTGCGATTCTCGCAGTCGAACTGGTACACCCTGCTGACGAGCAACTATCAGAGCAAGACCGATCTGGCGGCCACTCTGACCGTCGACGGCGTGGTCTACGAAGGGGTGGGCGTCCGCTTCCGCGGCAACACGTCCTATCAGATGGTCCAGAACTCCCAAAAGAAATCATTCAATATTTCCATCGACCACACCCTCCCCGGTCAGCGCCTGATGGGCTACAAGACGCTGAACCTGCTCAACTGCAACAGCGACGCAACGTTCATGCGGGAGGTGCTGTACTCGAACACCTGCCGCCGGCAGGTTCCCAGCGCCAAGGCCAACTTCGTCAGACTGGTGATCAACGGCGAAAACTGGGGCGTCTACGCCAATATTCAGCAGCTCAACGCTCAGTTCCTCAATGACTGGTTCCCGAGCAACGAAGGCACCCAATGGCGCGGCGACGGCATGCGGGCCATAGGCGGAGGCAACATGGGTGGCGGCACGCCGGGCGGTGGCGGCGTGACGCCCATCCGTCGATCCGTCGGCGACGTCGGCGTGGCCGAGGGCGGGGTGACCGCAGGCGTTGCAGCTCTGACCTGGCAGGGCGCCAACGTGGCGACGTACCAGTCGGCCTACGAGCTCAAGAGCACTCACCAGGCGGACCCCTGGGCGAGCCTGATTCATACGTGCGACGTCCTGAACAACACGCCTCTGGCTCAACTGCCCGACAACGTCGAATCCGTGCTCAACGTGGACGGCGCCTTGTGGCTGTGCGCCTTCGAGATCATCTTCGAAGACGACGACGGCTACGTCAACAAACGCGGCAGCGACTACGGCCTCTACTACGAACCCGAGACCGGACGCATCCACCTGATGCAGTATGACGGCAACGAATCGATGAGCACGGCCAACTGGTCCATCTTCTACCGGGCCGACGACTCGTCGGTGCCGGTGATGTATCGGCTCATGTCGATTCCGAAGTACCGCCAGCGGTATCTCGCCCATGTCCGCACGATCCTGAGCAGCCACTTCACGCCGGACGTGCTCAACGCCAAGATCGACGCCTACCGCGCCTTGATCGAGGCGGAGGTCGCGGCCGACACGAAGAAGCTCTACACCACCCAGGCGTTTCAGACAGGCGTCACGACCCTCAGGAACTTCGTCCAGACCCGTCGCACGACGCTGCTGGCCAATAGCGAGGTCAATCGAGCGTCCCCCGTCATCAATTCGGTCGAGCAGGAAGTCACGGAGACTCCGACCGGTCAGAGCCTCTTCGTCACCGCCCGGCTTGGCACCGCGGTTCCGGTTTCAGGCGTCCAGTTGTACGTCGCGCCGGGGCCGTTTGCGCTCTTCGCGCCCACGTCCATGATCCATCAGGGCGTGCAGACTGCCGAGGGGGCGTCGGAACGCGTCTTTTCCCTGGCGTTGGGCGATTACCCCGCCGGGACGGTGCTTCGCTACTACGTCGAGGCGACAGCGACCGATTCCGCGGGCACCGTGGCCTACAGCCCCGAGGGCGCCGAGCACGATGTATACCGCCATCTTGTGACGTATCCGCACGCGGCCTATTCCGGAATCGTCATCAACGAGGTCATGAGCAAGAACGTGGCTGTGGTCGCCGATCCCCAGGGCGAGTACGACGACTGGATTGAACTGAAGAACATCAGCGATCAGGCGATCAACCTGGCTGGGATGTACCTGAGCGACAGTCCGGACAAACCGCTCAAGTGGCGGTTTCCCGAAGGGAGGGTTCTGGAGCCGGGGCAGTACCTGCTGATCTGGGCGGACGAGGACGGCCAGGATGAGCCCGGCCTGCACGCCAACTTCAAGCTTTCAGCTCAGGGAGAGACGATCTGGCTGTTCGACACCATCGAGAACGGGCATATTCTCCTGGATTCGGTCACGATCGGCCGTCTCGCGGGCGACCAGTCCTGCGCCCGTTATCCGGACGGAACCGGCGTCATGCAGGTGTCGTCGGTCCCCACGCCGCTTGGGGCGAACGCCGGGCCGCTGGCGGTCGAGGGGAACTGAGCGCCGTCGGCGTCGTGACGCGGTTCTGCGCAGAACGACGCGCGTCTTCTGTTTGCCTAACACGGATCTAACAGATTGCTTGACTGTGAACCCGCGTTTGTGTTAAAATAGACAAGGGATTTGGGTTACAGCAGGACCCTGCCCCCAGTGCGGAAAATGGTGTCTGCGGAAGCACCTGCCTCAGGAGGGGTATTGCCTCATCTTGGGGATTTGCAGAAGGAAATGAAGCAAGGTGGACAGCAGCAGGACTGACAGAGGGCCGGTCGTATCGGACCTTATCGCGCGGACGAACGCTGTGCGGCAGGGGGCAGTGCCTCTAAGGCCGCCGGCGGTGCCGGCAGTCGCGGTGAGAGGGGAACCGAAGGGCGGACCGAAACCGCGTCCTGCGCCGGTGAAAAAGATCTCCGTCGACGGCATGCTTGCCTGTCGCTACGAGATGAAATACCTCGTGACGGAGATCGAGGCCGCCAGGATTACCAGCTACATTCGTCCGTTTCTGGAATACGACAAGTATTCGAAGCTGCAACGCGGGGGAAGTTACCCGATTGTCAGTTTGTATCTGGATTCGCAGGATTTGCAGTTGTGCCGGGAGAGCCAGCAGGGCCAGAAGAACCGGTTCAAACTGCGGATTCGAAGTTATACCGACGAGCCGGAGTATCCGCGGTTCTTCGAGATCAAGCGCCGGATCAACCGCGTGATCTTGAAGAGCCGGGCCCGGGTCATGGATCAGGACGTCGCGACCCTGTTGCAGGGCAAATTGCTGCCGCCTCAGGGGTATACGACCGACGAGAAGGCGTTGAGCCAGTTTCAGCTCTACGTCGCGTCGGTCCAGGCCGGACCGATGATCCTGATCCGATACCTCAGGCAGGCCTTCGAGAGCACGTCGGAGAATCGCGTGAGGATTACGTTCGACCGGGAGTTGTACTACAAGGTGACCAGCGAACCCTGCGTTCGCCTGGGCGGCACCGGCTGGCAACACAACGATTTGACGACAGGCTATGCGATCTTGGAGATCAAGTTCACGGGCGTGTACCCCGAATGGCTGAGCCGGCTGGTGCGGCTGTTCAATCTGGAGGCCCGTTCGATCTCCAAATTCGTTACGTCGATGGAGCAATCGAACCGGCTGGGGTTCTGCGGTCCGGCCATGAGGAGCGTGTGGAATGGATAGATGGTGGCAACTGATCGAGGAGACGCCGCTGGGCGGCGCGTCGTTCGGCCCGCAGGACGTGCTGTTGGCGCTGCTGCTGGCGTTCGTGCTCGGACAGGTCGTTGCCTGGGTGTACTACATGACGCACAGCGGGCTGTCCTATTCCCGCTCCTACGTACAGTCCCTGATCCTGATCACCGTGGTCATAGCGATGGTGATGACCGTGATCGGCAACAACATCATCACCGCGGTCGGGCTGATGGGCGCCCTGGCGATCGTTCGGTTCCGCAACGTGCTCAAGGACACGCGGGACATCGTGTTCATTTTCTCGTCGCTGGTGATCGGGATGGCGTGCGGCTCGCATCGCTACATGACGGCGATCCTGGGCACGGTGATCCTCGGCGCGATTGCGATCTATCTGCATTTCACGGACTTCGGCTCCCATGAGCCGCACAATGGATTCCTGCGGTTCAGCCTGCGGGGTCCGATCGGGACCGACCATCCGGTGCCGGGCATCCTGCGTCGGTTCTGCGGGAACTTCACGCTGATCTCCGCGCAGGACAGCGGGTTCGGCGGGCCGGCCGAATATGCCTATCAGATCATGGTCAGGAACACAGCCATGAATGAGGAGTTCATCGCGGAGCTGGAGAAAGTCGATGGGATGGAGAGCATCAATCTGACGATGCAGGAGAAGTTGCTCGAAGTCTGAGCGATATGGCCATGATGAAAGAGAAGCAAGCCAAGAAGGATTACGTGGTCAAGCGCTCCTATCTGCGTCACGTGGCGCCGATGACCGTTTGGCTGGGCGCGGTGGCGGTCGTGGGATGGCTGTTCTATCAGCGCTCGGAGACTTTCCAGATGGTCGGGATCGCGCAGAGCGAGGTTCGACAGGTGGCGTCGGACTGCGTCGCGCGCATTGCCGACATTCCGGTGGAGCTGTTCCAGCCCGTCAAGGCCGGACAGACGCTCGCCATCCTCAACACCGTTCCGGCCAACGAGTGGATGACCGAAGTGGAACTCAAGAGCCAGATCGCCACCGCTGCGGCGGAGATCGAGCGGCTGATGGCCTTGCTCATCCCCACGCAGGAGGAACTGCTGGCCAACGCCGCGAATCTTCAGATCAGCCATGCGGACAACCAGAGACGGTTCGCTGTGGACGTCGAGGCGGCCCGACTCAATGTGCTGAAGGTGCAGACGGAGATCGCCGATGCGGAGATCCTGCTGAACAGTCTGGCCATTCAACTCCAGAGCACCGAGAAACTGGTGCAGGAAAAAGTCGTCGTGTCGTTCGAGCTGGAGAAGATCCGAATCGACCACGAGAGCGCCGCCAAGAAGATCCGCGAGTATCAGGAAACGCTCAAGCAGGCCCAGGCGGATCAAGCGGAAGCCGAACGCAGGCGCGACGAATTCGCCCGCCAGGAATTGCCGAGGACGTCCGTCGACGACGCGCTGGAGGCCATCCGCAAAGAAGCGAGGGTCCAGGAGGAGCTGATCAAAGGTCTCCAGGGGCAGATCGTCGCCTTCAAGACCCGCACAGCGGTCGAGCTGAAGTCGCCGATCGACGGCGTCGTCATCCCGATCTCCGGCAAAGCCAACGAAACGCTGCTCAAGCGACAGGGCGAAGAGACGATCCGACGGGCGGGGGAAGTCGTCGCGGCGGGCGATCCCATTCTCGCCGTGGCGCAGACCGAGCCGACCGAGATCATCGCCTACGCCAGCGAACAGCAGGTCGGATTCCTGGAAGAGGATATGAACGTCGAGCTGGTGAAGATGAGGTATCCGGCCCAGATCGCGCAGTCCCGCGTCCTGTCCATCGGGCCGACGGTCGAGTTGATGCCGCAGCGGCTCTGGCGAAGTCCGACCGCCCCCCAGTGGGGCAGGCCGGTGGTGATCGAGGTTCCGGCGGGATTGGCCATCATTCCGGGCGAACTCGTCGGCATTCGGGGGCTGTGACCGGTCCATTCATGGTTGGGGTGATGAACGCGATGGTTCGTACTGCACTGCTGGCGATGTCTCTGGCTCTGGCGGCTCTGGCGGCCGGTTGTCCGCAGCGCAACTACAAACTCGACGCGGACAAACAAGCCTACGACGTTATCGACGCCCAGTGGGACCCGTCCTTCGGCTCCAAGGCCAACTACCGGGTCAGCGATGTCTCTTCGTCCCCGAACGATCTTGCGGTTGATCGATACGCGCCCATTCCCGGCGTGCTGACGCTGCCCCGCGCCGTCGCCATCGCCACGGCCGCCAATCGCGAGTACCAGACCCAAAAGGAGTTGCTCTACACGACCGCTCTCAATCAACGACTCGTGCGTCATGGCTACGAGACGCAACTGTTCGGCGGAGGCAGCCTTCTGTATTCCAACGACGGTACCGACGAAGCGGTGCAGGCGGAGGCCAATGTCGGCTTCAACCGCCTCCTGGCCTCAGGCGCTCTGATCAGCACCCGAGTCGGCATTCAATGGGTCGATGTCCTGCTCGGGCAGGGCAATCATGGCTTTGCGTCGGTGTTCGGTGCGACGGTGGCCCAGCCATTGCTGCGAGGCAGCGACCGGATGGTCGTCCTGGAGCCTCTGACCCAGGCCAAACGCGACACGCTGTATCAGATCCGGTCCTTCAACCGGTTCCGCAAGACGTTCGTCGTGTCGGTGATCACGCAATACTACGAAGTGCTGGAGCAGGGGACTCTGGCCTCCAACACCGAGGAGTACTACAACTCCCTGCTGGCGCTGCACGACCGCGTCGAAAAGCTCGTCAACGCCGCGAGGCTGGAATCCGAGGAACTTGATCGCATCAAGCAGGAACTGCTTCGGGCACGCGACCGGTGGGTCCTGGCCCAGAGGGAACATGATCGATTCCTCGACGCGTTCAAGATCACGCTTGGCGTGCCGCCAACCAGCGAGTTCGAGCTGGACCAGGGCGTTTTCGAAGCCCTCAAGAACGGAGGCATCCCCCAGCCCGATTTCGCGGTCAGCGAGGCGGTTGAGACCGGGTTGTCCCGGCGACTGGACCTGATCAATCAGGCCGACAGAGTCCTGGACGCGCAACGCGGAGTCTACGTCGCGGCGGACGCCTTGAGGACCGGACTGGCGGTGGCCGGCAGCGTGGACGTCAGTTCGCGAGGCCAGGGGGCCGTGACCGCCGGACCCGTCCTGGATCTGCCTCTGGACCGCGTTCCGGAGCAGGTCGCCTATCGCAACGCCCTGATTCTTCTGAATCAGCGTCAGCGGGATTATGACCAGATGGCGGACACCGTCCGCCTGGAAGTCCGCGAGGCCCATCGAAAGCTGCTGGAGACCGCCGAACGCTATCTGATCCTGACCAAAGGTCTGAAGCTGGCTCAGGAGCGCATCGAAAAGAACTACCTGTTGCTGGAGTATGGGCGAGTCAGCAGTCGGCGCGTGCTCGACGGCCTTCAGCATCTGCACGACGCGAAGAACGAACTGGCCGACGCTCTGACCGATTATGCGATCGCCACGGTGAATTTCTACCGGGATACGGATGTGATGCAGGTTCGCCCGGACGGGATGTGGGAGATCGGCGCCGCGTCGATTCCGCTGGCTCGGAAGCCCTCGACGGAAGAAACGATGCGGCCCGGGAGGTAGCAGGCGGTATAATGATTGTGGATACACGGATGGCCGTGATCCGGCGGACACGGCCCGTTGGTTTCTTGATTCTAGAGAAGGAAAGGGTGGACCATGAACATCAGAAGGATCACGAGCATCCTTATCGTGCTGACCCTGTTGTCGATGAACGGGTGGGCGGCGGACATCATTCTCAACGAGTATAACGCGGTCGACGCGAACGAATTCCTCGGCGGCGGCACCGCCTCGGCGGACGAGGACGGCGGCCGTGCCTCCGACAGCTACTTCGGCCGAGTCCGCGGCAACGGCGGCGACTGGTTCGAACTGGTCGTCATCAAGGACCATCTGGACATCCGCGGCTGGCAGCTCGACATCTACGAGAACAAGATCCTCGACGAGACGCTCGTCCTGACCGCCCATCCGATCTGGCAGGACCTTCGGGCCGGCACGATCATCACGATCTCCGAGGACGTGCCCAGCGACATCAGCTACAATCCCGCCGCCGGCGACTGGTGGATCAACGTCCAGGCCAACAACAACGGCGACGGCCTGTACATCGAGAAGTCGAATTTCCCGGTCAGCTCGAACAACTGGCAACTGCGAATTCGCGACAAGGCCGGCCAGGTCGTCTTCGGTCCGGCGGGCGAAGGCATCAGCCCGGCCAGCGGCGTCAGCGGGACCGAGATCTTCCGCCTGGAGGCCGATCCCGACGCCACCATCACCGCGAATTCCACCAAGTATGACGACGGCGCCGACTTCAGCACGTTCGGCTCGCCGAACCGGTGGGGAAGCCAGGGCCTCGGCAAGCTGCGCGAGGTCGTTACGCCCGCCACCGGCGCCTCTTTGAAGGTGCTCGCGCCCAACGGCGGCGAAGCCCTCGCCATGGGCGACATCGTGGACATCAAGTGGGAGAGCACGAGCGTGAGCGAGCCCGTCTGCGTGGAGTTCTCTCTGGACAACGGCCACTCCTGGAACGAGGTCTTCCCGCGAAACACCGGCAACACCGGCAGCTACAAGTGGCTCGTTCCCCTCGTGGACGCCCCCAAGGCGCTTGTCCGCGTGTCGAGCACGACCCGTCCGAGCGTGTTCGACGTGAGCGACGCAGCCTTCACGATCATCAGCAGCCCCTTGGCCTCGGCGATGGTGGATTTCTTCGGTTTCTCGCTCTGACAGCGACCCGCTCGAATCGATCAGATACCGCGATGGCGGCGTCAGGACCCGGTTTCGGTCCCGACGCCGCCATCGGCATTTCCTGGACGAGGGTGTGAACTTTCCCTACACCGGCGGCGGTAGATCGAGTATAGTAACGGTCTTTGTACAGTCGCGGACCCCTGCTGTTGAGCGGGTTCGGCGAACGTGGATGGGATGGCCCCGGATGGTCCGGCGAACCGGCCACGGGATCGCAGGCCGTTTCGCAAATGGACGCGGTGCGGCGGGTTTTGAAAGAGGTTTCCTACAGCGATGAGCGAAAAGCAGGGCACGTACGATTTCGGTTCGATCGAGCCGAAGTGGCAGAAGCACTGGGAAGAGAACAAGACCTTCCGGGCCGGGGATTGCGACGCCTCCCGGCCGAAGTACTATGTTCTCGACATGTTCCCCTATCCGAGCGGCCAGGGTCTGCACGTAGGGCATCCCGAGGGCTACACCGCCAGCGACATCGTCGCGCGATACAAGCGGATGAAGGGGTTCAACGTCCTGCACCCGATGGGCTGGGACGCCTTCGGCCTGCCTGCCGAGCAGTACGCCATCGACACAGGCACGCATCCGTCGGTCACGACGGGAAAGAACATCAACACGTTCCGCCGCCAGATCAAGATGTTGGGTTTCTCGTACGACTGGGACCGCGAGGTGGACACCACCGACCCCGCCTACTTCAAATGGACCCAGTGGATCTTCCTGAAGCTGTTCAACAGCTACTACGATCCCTCGTGGGGCAAGGCGGCCGACATCTCGCTGCTTGAAGATGCGCTGGCCCAGAAGCCCCGGCGCAGGTCCGAATGGGAGTCCAGCGCGTTCCTGACGTCGTGGCACAAGGCGGCGCAGGCCGCAGGCGGCGATCCTCACAAGAGGGAGGCGTTCCTTCGCAAGACCGTTTCGGATCTGCGGCTGGCCTACGAGAACTGGGTCCCTGTCTGGTGGTGCGAAGGCTGCAAGGCGGTGCTGGCCAACGAGGAGGTGAAAGACGGCAAGTGCGACCGCAAGGGGCATCAGAACGTGGTGCGCAAGCCGATGCGTCAGTGGCTGCTTCGGATCACAGCCTACGCCGACCGATTGCTCGAAGACCTCAAGCTCGTCACATGGTCTGAGTCGATCAAAGAGATGCAGCGCAACTGGATCGGCCGCAGTGAAGGCGCGGAGGTGGACTTCGAAATCGCTGAAGGCCCTGCGGCCGGGCAGAAGCTCCGCGTGTTCACCACCCGACCCGACACGCTCTTCGGCGCCACGTACATGGTGCTGTCGCCCGAGCATCCGCTGGTCGAGAATATCACGACAGCCCAGCAACGGGAGGCGATCCAGGCCTATCGCACGGAGGCCGCCCGCAAGAGCGAACTGGAGCGCACCTCGCTCGACAAAGAGAAGACCGGTGTCTTCACCGGCAACTATGCGGTCAATCCGGTCAATCGGGAGAAGATCCCGATTTGGATCGCGGATTACGTGCTGGCCACCTACGGCACCGGCGCGATCATGGCGGTGCCTGCACATGACACTCGCGACTATGAGTTTGCCCAGAAGTTCTGCCTTCCTGTGATCCAGGTGGTTCAGCCGCCGGACTCGAAGACGGATTGGAAGGGCTTCGTGGACGATGGGACCTCAGTGAACTCCACTGGGCCGGAGGTCTCCATCACCGGGCTGCCGACCGCCGAGGCCAAGACCAAGATCACGGCGTGGCTTGCGGAGAACGGGCTGGGCTGCAAGGCGATCAACTTCAAACTGCGGGACTGGTTGTTCAGCCGGCAGCGGTATTGGGGCGAGCCCATCCCGGTCGTTCACTGCGAGAAGTGCGGCGTCGTGCCGCTTCCAGAATCGGCGCTGCCGCTGACGTTGCCTGAGGTGACGGACTACACGCCTCCGGTGACGGGCGAGCCGCCTTTGGCCAAAGCGACCGACTGGCTCAACGCCACATGTCCCCGCTGCGGCGGGCCGGCCCGGCGGGAGACCAACACGATGCCCCAATGGGCCGGAAGTTGCTGGTACTACCTGCGATACATCGACCCGAAGAATCCGCAGCAGGGCTGGGACCCGGCCAAGGAACGGTACTGGATGGCGGTCGATCTCTACATCGGCGGCGCCGAGCACGCGGTGCTGCACCTGCTCTACTCTCGCTTCTGGCACAAGTTTCTGTTCGATCGAGGTTACGTCAGCACAGCCGAGCCGTTCACGCGGCTGATCAACCAGGGCATGATCCTCGGCGAGGACGGCCAGAAGATGAGCAAGTCCCGCGGCAACGTGGTGAACCCCGACCACGTGATCGCTGAGTTCGGCGGCGACTCGATGCGTCTGTACGAGATGTTCATGGGCCCGCTGGAGGCGATGAAGCCCTGGAGCATGCAGGGCGTCCAAGGCGTGTACCGGTTCCTCCAGAAGACCTGGCGAATGGTGGTCAATGAGGAGACGAACGAACTCGACTCGGCGGTCCGCGAGGCCCAGGCCGATGAAGAGACGCTGCGGCTGCTGCACCAGACGATTCGCAAGGTCGGCGGCGACGTCGAGACGTTCGGGTTCAATACCGCCATCAGTGCGATGATGATCTTCGTGAACCACCTGGCTCGCCAGGAAGTCCGGCCCAAGTCGGTGGTCGAGTCTTTCATCCTGATTCTGGCGCCGTTCGCGCCGCACGTGGCCGAGGAGTTGTGGTCGCGTCTCGGACACGATCGCAGCCTGGCGTACGAGCCGTGGCCGCAGTATGACGAAGAGCTGGCCCGCGAGAAGCAGCTCGAACTGGCGGTCCAGGTCAACGGCAAGGTGAAGGACCGCATCGTCGTGGCTGCCGAGGCGGACGACGAGTCGGTCAAGGCGGTTGCGCTGGCCAGCGAGAAGGTGGTCTTCGCTTTGGGAGGCAAGACGCCCAAGAAGGTGCTCGTGGTCAAAGGCCGATTGGTGAACATCGTGGTGTGACGATTCATGCGTTCTGAGATTGAAGCCAAGCTGAAGGTGGATTCGCTGGAGGCGGTCGAGCAGAGCCTCGTCCGTTGCGGGGCGACGTTTCTTCGCGAGACGATCCAGACGGACCGCTACTACGACACCGTCGGCCGGGACCTGACGCGAACCGACAAGGCGCTGCGTCTGCGGTCCGACAGCAAAGGCGGCCGGGAGCGGTTCATCCTGGCGTACAAGGGCCCGAAGGAGCAGGACGACTATAAGCGGCGCGTCGAACTCGAGACCGAGGTGAGCGACGCCGAGACGATGGAGCAACTCCTGGCGATGCTGGGGTACGTCAAGGCTCTGGCGTTCAACAAGAGGCGACGTCTGTGGCAGTTGCAGGGCTGCGAAGTGGCGCTCGACGAGCTTCCGCTGCTCGGCGTGTTCGTGGAGATCGAGGGGCCGGACTCCGGCACGATAGCAGAGGTGCAGTCGTCGTTGGGTCTGTCGGGCTCGCAACACATCATGGCCAGTTACGCCTGCATGATCGGCGAGCGGCTGACCCAATTGGCGATCAAGGAACGTGAGATCTATCTGTGATCGGAAGTTTGACGAAGAAGGGGCAGGAGTGACGACAGGGACCAGTTTCCAGATCGGCAACGTGGTGGCGGGACTCGACGCTCCGCTGTTCGTGATGGCCGGGCCGTGCGTGATCGAGAGCGAGAAGCTGTGTCTCGAAATCGCCAGGCGGCTGGTTCAGGTCTCCGAGCGGACGGGCGTTCCGATGATCTTCAAGGCCAGCTTCGACAAGGCTAACCGCAGCAGCTATTCGAGCTTTCGCGGACCGGGTCTGACCGAGGGCATGAAGATCCTGGCCAGGGTGCGAGCCGAGACCGGGTTGCCGGTCATGACGGATATTCACGAACCCGCCCAGGCGGCCGAGGCGGGCGCGACCGTCGATTGCCTCCAGATCCCGGCGTTCCTGTGCCGCCAGACCGATCTGCTCGTCGCCTGCGCCGAGACCGGAAAACCGATCAGCGTCAAGAAAGGGCAGTTCGTTTCCCCCGGCGAGATGGGCAACGTCGCCGACAAGATCCGGTCCTGCAAGAACGACAAGGTGATTCTCACCGAGCGGGGGACCTTCTTCGGGTACAACCGCCTGGTCAACGACATGACCGGCATCCCGATCATGCAGGGGTTCGGGTGCCCGGTGGTGTTCGACGCCACGCACAGCACGCAGCAGCCCGGCGGGCTGGGTTCCGCCAGCGGGGGCAAGCGGGAAATGGCGCCTCTATTGGCCAGGGCCGCGGTCGCGGCGGGCGTCAACGGCCTGTTCCTCGAGGTTCATCCGGAGCCCGAGAAGGGGCTCTCCGACGCTGCGACCATGTTGCCGCTGGATTGGCTGGAGGGGTTGGTGCAGGATTGCAGGGGCATTTTCGAGATCGTCCATGGTTGAGAAGAAACAGCAGACTTGGTTCACTTACGGCCCCGTGCCGTCGCGCCGACTGGGCATGAGTCTGGGCGTGGACATCGTCCCGCCGAAGATCTGCACGCTCGATTGCGTCTACTGCCAGATCGGACGCACGACCAGGAGCAGCGTCGCGAGGGAGGACTTCGTCGATATCGAAGCGGTCCTGGCGGAGATCCAAGGCAAACTCGACGCAGGCCTGAAGGCGGACTTCATCACATTGGGTGGTTCGGGCGAACCTACCTTGAACTCTCGCCTCGGAGACATGATCGACGGTATCCACCGTCTCACGGACATACCGGTGGCGGTCCTGACCAACGGGACGTTGTTCTACCGGGAGGATGTCCGGCGCGAATGCGCCAAGGCCGACATGGTGGCCCCGTCCCTGGACGCGGGGGACGCGGCCACGTTCGAGGCTGTGAACCGTCCGAATCGCGATATCACCATCGAGAAGCTGGTCTGGGGGCTGGAGCAGTTTCGCAGGGAATACTCCGGGCAGATCTGGCTCGAGGTCTTCCTGATCGCAGGGGTGAACACGGACGCCAGGCAGATCGATCTGATCAAGGGCCTGATCGAACGGATCGGTCCCGACAAGGTCCATCTGAACACCGCGGTTCGCCCGCCGGCTGAGGCGGACGTCGTGGCCGTGCCGCGGGAGGTCCTCGATCGAATTGCTCAGCAGATCGGAGGGACCTGCGAGGTGGTCGGAGAAGCCCCGGCCGGTCCGAGCGGCCGTCACGAGGTCCGCGCTGAGGCGGACATCGTCTCGGTCCTGAAACGCAGGCCCTGCACGATCGAGGATATCTGCGCGGGTTTGGGGATCACCCAAAACGAGGCCGTCAAGCACATCGCCCGGCTGAAAGAGGCGGGAGTCGTCATTTCCGAGTCGCGAGGAGAGGTTGCCTATTTTCACGTTCGCCCGGACGCCGGATAGTCCGCCCGGTCCGGCCCTTTCAGGCCTTCCGCGAGAATTCCTTCTCCAGGACCGCATAAATGGGTTGTGTGTACGTCCACTTTTTGTAAAGCCGGACGTTCCATTGGCCGATAAAAGCGTTGTAACGTTTCGCTGAGGCCAATCGGCATGTGGATGGACGAAGCCTTGCGACGTTATAGGAGCCGCACGAAGGCCTCGGCAGCGAGGCAAACGGCGGTGAACGTCACTCGTAAGGCGTACTCAATGAAAAGACCGCAGAGACAACTTGTGCTCAACAAGGGGTCGGAGAAGTATATCTTCCGCTACGAACAAGGGCGGGAGGACGAGCTTCTCGACGCTTTGATCGACCAAGTGAAAGACAAGCGAACGGATTTCGACTGGTTCGATGCGGCTGTGCTCAGTTTCAAGCTGACGCAGTCCCTGATCGGCTGCGCCGAACAACTTCTTCAGGATGGTTCGGACGTCCATGCGGCGTCCTGACAGGGGATCTTTGCGATTCGCGATCGCTGTGCGGTTGACTCGGAGTTGTCGGTCGCGAACCGTCAAGCACGAAACATAGGTCGTCAAGGATAAAGGTGGTCGATGATGCCGATGGATCAGATAAACAGGTGGACTATGGACGAAAGCAGCGCGATCGTTGAACAATTCCTGCATTATCTCAAGTTCGAGAAGCGGTTCTCGGAACACACGGCAAAGTGCTACGGCGCCGACCTGTCGCAGTTCTCCGAGTTCCTGCTGAACACCCCATCGGATGGCTCCTCTTCGGATCTGGCTCCCCTGGGGCACCACGAGGGCGGCGTCGCCACCGCGGTCGCCACGCAGACTGAGCAGGAAGTGGACCAGCGACTGCTGGCCGTGGACGTGGACGAGGCGAGGACTTACCTGGCCTATCTGAACGAGAAGGGTTACTCCAAGGCGACGATCGCCCGCAAGCTGGCGACGCTGCGGAGCTTCTACAAGTTCGTGGTCAAGACGGGCCGCCGGGACTCCAACCCGCTCACCGCGATCCGCACTCCCAAGCAGGAGAAGAAGCTCCCTCGCTTCCTGGAGTTCGAAGAGGTCAAACGGCTCCTCGAAACCCCCTCGACCGACTCCTGGCTGGGCGCCAGGGACCGGGCCATTCTCGAGACCCTTTATAGTACTGGCATCCGCGTCAGCGAGTTGGTCGGGCTGAACATGGACGATATCGACTTCCTGGGCGAAGTCATTCACATCCGCGGCAAGGGCAAGAAGGAGCGGATCACGCCGATCAGCTCGTCGGCCCTGCAGGCGATCCAGCACTACATGGAATACCGGAATCGGCGGTCACAGAGCAACAGCCACTTCGATTCCAAGGTCCTGTTCGTCAACAAGCACGGACAGCGTCTGAGCACGCGAAGCGTCCGCCGGAAGATGGACAAGTACCTCAAGACGGCGGGGCTGGACCCTGCGATCAGCCCGCACACGCTGCGGCACAGCTTCGCGACTCATATGCTCAACAACGGCGCGGATCTGCGGAGCGTGCAGGAACTGCTCGGGCACCAGTCGCTCTCGACGACCCAGGTGTACACGCACCTGACGACGAAGAAGCTCAAGGAAGTCTACGACAACGCCCATCCTCGCGAGAACATGACGCAGGACAGCTACGCCCCCGAAACGTCCATCGGAAACAACGGTCATGCGTGAGGCGTGATCGAAGGTCGGATCTTCTCAAGCCGCTCCCAGGAGCGGCTTTTTTTTGGCACTTCACGGGACTGTGGGGGACGAGCGGACACGGATTCCGACGCTTCGCGTCGGGAGTGTGTCGCCTTGGGGCCATCAGCATGGAGGGGCGTTGCACGCCCCTTCGCACTGTTCGGCCCCGCGAGCGAACGCCTCGTTCGCGTCCAAGCCGGAGGCCTCAACGCGACAAACTTCCCTTGCACGACCGTTCCGGGCGTGCCACTCCGGCGGTTGCGATGATCCCGGAAATTCCGGGATAAATCTCTTTCTGGGGGGTCTTCGCGGAGTAATGTGCAGACGAGCGGCGCGAAGCGTTCTCACATTAGCGGGAGACCGCAGACGGGACCGATGCCGCGGTTGTGTACTCAGGTACGAGGTCCTTGATTCTGGCGGCGATCGCAGTGGGATCCCGGTCGGGCAGGTAGGCCAGTTCAATGAGATCTTCGATCCCCGCCCGCAGAGCCGCACGGTCCATCGGGATGTTCTTCCAGATGCTGATCTTGGGATGGCAGGTCCGCTGCATGTCTTCGCCCTCGATGCGGAGCTCTTCGAAGAGTTTCTCGCCGGGACGGGGGCCTGTGAACACGATTTCGATGTCCTCGCCGGGCCGGAAACCGCTGAGGGTGATGAGTTCCTTGGCCAGATCCACGATCTTTACCGGCTCGCCCATGTCCAGGACGAAGATCTCGCCGCCCTGGCCCATGCCGGCCGCCTGGAGCACGAGTTGGCTGGCCTCCGGGATGGTCATGAAGTAGCGTTTCATGTCCGGATGCGTCACCGTGACGGGTCCGCCCTCGGCGATCTGCCTCTTGAAGATCGGCACGACCGAGCCCTCGGAGCCCAGAACGTTTCCGAACCGGACGGTGATGAACTGCGTGCTGCTGGTCTTGGCCAGGTCCTGGATGTACATCTCCGCGACCCGCTTGGACGAGCCCATGATGCTGGTTGGGTTGACCGCCTTGTCCGTGCTGATCATGACGAAACGCGTGGCTCGGTGGCGGTCGGCTGCGTCGGCGACGGTCTGCGTGCCCAGCACGTTGTTCTTGACGGCCTCGCTCGGATTGAGCTCCATCAGCGGCACATGTTTGTGCGCCGCGGCGTGGATGACCACCTGGGGTTTGTGTTCCGCGAAGACCGCCTCGACTCGGGCCCGGTCCGTGATGTCGCAGATCAGGGGCGTCGTCTGTACGTCCGGAAATCGTCGCCGCAGATCCCGTTCCACATAGAACAGAGGGTTTTCCGCGTGTTCAACGAGCAGCAGCATCCGCGGACCATAGCGGCAGATCTGCCGGCACATCTCCGAGCCAATGGAGCCGCCGGCGCCGGTGACCAGAATCACTCGATTCCGAGCGAACGCTTCGATCCGATCGAGGTCGAGCTGCACGACTTCCCGGCCGAGCAGGTCGTTGATGTCCACGTCGCGGATCTCGGAAACCCGAAGCCGGCCGGAGGCGATGTCGGTGATGGAGGGAACGGTTCGGAACCGGATCTGAGTGCCTTCGCAGACCTGGATGACCCGGCGAAGCTGCTGGCGGGTGGCCGAGGGGATGGCGATGGCGATCTCTTCGATGTTGTGTTCCTTGCAGATCCTGGGCAGTTCCGCGACGGGTCCCAGGACGGGGATTCCATGGATGCTGGTGCCCTGTTTGATGGGATCGTCGTCGATAAAGCCGATGGTTTCGTACCGACCGACCCGCATTCTGTGGATCTCGCGAAGGAGGGCTTCTCCGGCGTTGCCCGCGCCGACGATCAGGAAACGCGTCAGCCGATGGGTCTGCGTCGTGCGGAATTCCTCGTGGTACAGGCGGGTGATCATCCGCAGTCCGGCCTGCAGGAGGATCGTGCCGAACAGGTCGGCCATGAACACGCCCTGGCTGATCGCTGCGATCCCCGAGGGCAGGGCCCGCCGGATCGCGGAGATCTGGAGGATCACGATGAACCACAGGGTCACAAGGATCAGCGTGCTGACCAGCGAGGCCCTCAGGATGCCCAGAAGATCCGCGATGCTCACGTACCGCCACCACCCGCGATACTGCTTGAAGAACCCGAAGACCGGGAGTTTGATCATCAGCACGAGCAGCAGGAGGAACGGATACTGCCTGACGAACCATTCCTGGCGGAACTGCATGTTGTTGGCGACCAGGAACGAGAACATCAGCGAAGCCGCGAATGCCAGGATGTGGGCCAGGACGATCAGCGGTTTGCGGAAAGTCAACAGGAAGCCGGCCTGGGAGACGGGCAACCGCGGACGCCCGCCTTCGCCGGGCCTGGCGTCGGTGTTGGTATGTGGATCAGGCATATTCCCCCGGCATCGCACCTGTTTTTCGCGTCAACGGCTGTTTCGGGTCCTATGGCAAAGCAGACCCTCACACGGGTCCGTCCCTATCATCGGCACAGGTTCAGGGGGAGTTCACTTGCAGCCGAACGAGATGCGGTTATTCGGACGTTGTGTCCGTCGGTTCGGGATCGGCGGCCGTCATACTGGGATGGCCCGCGCCCTCTTCGCGGGTCTCGTACACCTCTTCGAGCTCGGTCCCATCGACGTGGCGGCGCATGAGGGCGTAGATGATCGTATTGGCGGTGAAATAGAAGCTGATGAGGAACGCCACGGTCAGTCCGGCGATCCCCAGGGTCCAGAGTCGCACGAGAAACGCTCCGATGCACAGGGACCAGGTGTCCGGCGCCGTGGCCATCCTTTCGAGGCCGGCGGCGTCCTGCGTCGGCCAGAGCGTCAGGGATTTCGCGTCGCTGAGGCCCAACTGGAGGAACCACCTTGTGACCCAGAGCAGGACCCAGGCGAAGAGACGGACGAACAGATGGCAGAGAGCCCCATAAACCGTGGCCAGGAGCGTGTAGAAACCCAGCCTCCAGGGTTTGGCGTAGACGCTGCTGAACGACCGGCCGACCGCGTCGAAGAAGTCCGAGTCTTCATAGGCGACGGCAGGGAACATCAGACCCAGCCCGGCAGCCTCTCCGATGAGGACCACCGCGATAAAAGGGGCCAGCACGAATGCCAAGGGCAGAAGCAGGCCCGCGAGAAGCTCCCCTGCGACGGGGATGTTCCCGACGACGCCCAGCAGGATGATCGGCAGACCCAGAAGAAACGCAATGACCAACGGGCCGATCGGCGCGGCGACGAGGCTCGCCAGTTTTCGCCTGCTGAAGCGGCACGCCTTCGTGAGACCTTGATGAGTCCCGCGCGCGAATTGCAGGGCGCTGAGTCGACAGATCGCCCCTCCGGCCGCGGACAGGACGACCAGAGCGACCGCGAAGAAGACCAGGCTGTAGAGCGTATGGTACGTGAAAGCCCAGATCACCGCCTTCGCGGACCGCTGGATGCTGTGGATGAGACCGGTGACGAACTGACGGATGTCCAGAGACAGCAGGGCGGCCGTCACGGTCTGGAGCTCCGCGTCCGCGAAGCCGGCCAGTGCGCTGAATACGCCGGTCTTGGTGTGCGAGGAGGAAGGGGAATCGATGAGGCTTTCGCACTGCGCCGGGGAACACAGGTAGGCTTGGAGTTCGGAGATCCCGCCTTGAGATCGGAAGAGCACACGTCTGAACTCCAGTCACCGAATACGATC
>CALEZT010000023.1 GCA_937927975.1 uncultured Phycisphaerales bacterium | reverse complement strand
TTGAACGATACATCTCGCATTACTTACCTATCATACGGATAGGCTAGTTCAAAACGCAGCAAACCCTGTGCCACCGCGGGTCTTTCTTGGGGTCCCGCCGGGACCGACGGCAGGTCCTTGCGGCACAAGGGTTTACAGGCGGTGATTCGCAGACGGCGTGGAATTCCGGCGTGACGCTCCCTGCGACTGCCAGAATGGCAGTCGAGCGGGACCGCCAATCACCGGACAAAGGCGATGTTCACCACAGAGACACAGAGGACACAGAGAAAGCTGTTTGTGGTGTGCCCGTAAGAGCCTGCCCTGAGCCTGTCGAAGGGGCATCTCTTCGGGTCACGGGTCACGAGCCACGGGTCACTGCTTCAAGCAACCGCAGATGAACGCAGATGAACGCCGATCAGAGCGAGGGAATAGGCACTCGACTCCCTTATATGCGTCCCTCTTCTCTGTGACCTCTCTGTGTGCGTGGTGAACCCATCAATCTTGCAGGGTGTGCCGTGCACACCACGTTCCTATCGCAAGGATTCAACTCCGTGTGGCGTCGTCTTGTGAAATGTGTAGGTCCGACCCCGGCTTCCGTCATTGCGCAAGCGACAGTGACCGTTACTCTAGTCTTGGCCGGCATTGCAGGTTCTCCTTCTTCGCTGCGACTATCTTCGTATCATGGACGATGGGGCCTTCACGCGCATTCCCCACAGACGTAGAACCATCCCAAGCGTGATCACGATCGCTTCGCACAGTGTACGTACCAAGCAAAGAACTGATACTTACTCATCGCGAGCGACCGCTCGCGCACCTCTTGAGAGACGGGACCAGTCCAATTCTCCCTGCCTTTGTCACTCAAGAAATGGGGGTGTGTGAGGCCATAGAATATATTGAATGCCCCTCGAATCCTATCAGGTGAGCGTCCCAGCATCTCCAAACCAAGCGAAGTAAACACGATGAAAGAGTCGGTGATTTCTGCATCGAATTCTAACACAGCCGATGGATCACTGTCAGCATGTTTGAAGAAGTTGTACTGCTGCTTCAGACACCTGATGACCTCTCTACGATATTCGTCCTTATAGATCAGGCTGTCATAGACTAGATCGCGCCCGCCTTGTTTGTGGTTGATGTCATGAACTATTTGATGAGCTGAACACGTGAGTGTATGGATGGACACGGAATCACCCTCGGCAAACCAGAGAGATATAGCGGTGTTGAGCTGACGGCAAGCTGCATCTAACTTACTAATGGTCTCTAGCGCCATTGTGCCCCCATTTTCCCACACGGACGCAGCTATTCTCTCGCCAAGCAAGCTGCTATTCACGCGAGGATCTGCCATTTATCGTAGATCCCACTACAAGTTTATAGTCTTTGGCTCCGCTAACGCGGTGTACAAGAACTCCAGCCTGTTCCTGTCGTTGGTTTCTCGGCCAATCAAATCTGCAAATACGAAGATCTTCAGGATGGCGGATCGGTTGTCGGGATGGTTCAGAACCCTTTCAAAGGTCTCCATAACTCGATTCACCCTTGCCTCATCTGCATGGGGGAACTTCTGGCGAATAATACTCATAAGCTCATGTCGATCAGAGAAGGCTGCAATGCACCCTTCAATCTGGTCAAACTGCTGTTGAACTTGCCCTTCAGATAGTGCAGGGCAAACAGTCTTGTAGAATTCTCTGAGAAAGGCCAACCACTTGACTTGGGAAGACACCAACCCATCGTCGCGAGCCGTTGCTTTTGCGTGCGTGATATCATATATCCTTCGAACCCTAAAGAAGGCCCTTCTCCAAGGAGTACCTGCATAGTACTGGTGGCGTAAGAATACGAACACCAACAGAACAACACCTATGAACAGAAGTACCAGAGTTTCCACAATGACATTCTCCGAAGACCCAATAATAGAGGACGTTCAGAGATCTGTGTCGTCCCCCACCCCGTTTCGCCCGACCTTTGGACTGACACAAAGATCCAACTCATCTCGCCCTCGCCAGACTCGTCCGACACGGCGGAACCGCCAACCGCTTCGTTGCCGCTTCATCCAGTATCAGGAAATGAGCCGAGGGAAGCAAGAGAAAGCCGGGGTGGCCCGGTTTGAAACTCGAAGCACGAAATCCGAAATCCGAAACAAATTCAAAGCATGAAGCTCAAATGACCGGAACGCTGGCGCACGCCGGAGAGCCCGTTTTGATCATTTGAGTTTGCACCATTCGTGCCTGCCTCCGAGGGGGGAAGACAACTGAATTGCATCGGCTTTGAGGGTACAATTGAAATCAAATAGGGCTCATCCGGTTTGTGCATGCTTCCTGGTGCGTTGGGGCGCTGCCCCCCGCCCCCGGGCATTTATCGCGTTGGGCCAATAGCGTGAAATTGCATGAAGCTGAAAGAAAGCGACGGGCAAGCCCTCTGCGGCTCGTGCCCGCGTTCGCTCGGTGTTTTCCAGGTCCCATCATGGGCGAGACCCGCCGAATCCGCCGGGGCCCGCGCACCACCATGCTGCCGGCGTAAGGCGAAAAACGCCAGGTCGGGTTCCCAAACGCGATCCATTGCGTTTGCGGTCCCGGTCCGGGGGCGGCGCCCCCGGTCGGGGGACGTTGCGTAACCACAGAGGTACGCAAGAGCCGGATGAGCCGGAAGTGTGCAGGTCCGACCCTGGCTTCTCCGACCTCGGCTTCTCCTTGACAATTCGACGGATCTTGGGCATCATACCGTGCGTACACCCACGACAAGGTGAACAACCGGGATAATTGAGGCCATGAGCAAGATACCAGCCGACGCCATAGCATCCGAAACAATCGAGGTCGCTGAGATCACCCGAGAAGCGGCGAGTGATCTTGCGGCCGACGCGTCGACGCCGATGGCCGAGTTGCCCCAGGGGGAAAGGCTTCGTCACCCGACGGCCAGGCTTTCGTTCTATCGCCGCATCTATGACTGGCTCGACGTGCGCATCAGTCGTCTTTCGGTGCGGAACACCTTCTGGCACCGCGTCTGTTCGTTCTTGTTCTTGCCCCTGGCCTATTCGAGCGGCATCTACTTCAGGCGAGTCGATGGCGACAACTACGTCGCCATCTTGCCGTTTCGGCGATTCAACAGGAACTGGTACAGCGCCATGGGCGGCGCGGCGCTTCTGGCCAACTCCGAGATCGCGGGCGGTTCGTATCTGTTCCGCGTCTGCGGAGCCGGCTACACCGTGGTGTGCAAGCACCTCGACTACCGCTTCTTGCGGCCTTGCCTCGACACGGCCATCTACACCATGAAGCCTCGCGAGGACATCCAGGAGCAACTCGCGCACGGCAGGGAATTCAATCTCACCCTCGACATGGAGATCGTGCAGCAGGGCGAGCACAAGCGGCGCGTCGGCAGGTGCGTCGCCACGTTTCATATGACGCCCAAGAGCCACGTCAAGGCCAAAGGCCGATAAGAGAGACATGCCGGGACAGACCCGTAGAGAAACGCCGACGGCTGCGGTGCTCGGGTGGGCCGCCTATCTCGCCTGCTCGTGGACATGGTGCATCGGCCTGTTTCTGCCCGTGCTGCTGGTGCGCGAGCTGGGCACTCTGGGCTTTGTCATCTTCGCCGTGCCCAACGTCGTCGGCGCCGCGATGATGGGAACGATTCTGCCCTCGGCGGGCGTCAGCTCGCAGGTTGTGCGACGCCATCGCCCTGCGCTCGTCGCGTTCTCTGTCGTCACCGTGGCCTTTCACCTGTTCTTCGCCGCCTGGATGCTGCCGCGACTGATCGGCCCTGTGGGCCCCTTGATCGTTCTGGCCCTCGTCGCCGTGTTCACAGGCATCGCCTTGCGCCGTCGCGACCGCAGCGATTGGATCGCCGCCATTGTCGTCCTGGCCATCACGGCCGGCATCGCTCTGCTGGCGCTGCGGAACGGGCTCGATTTCTCGTGGGCGCCGTCGCCGGACCCCATCGCCGTCGTCGCGTTGGCTCCGGTCTGCGCGTTTGGTTTCTTGCTCTGCCCATATCTCGATCTGACGTTTCATCGCGTTCGCCAGCGTACCTCGCCGGTCGCCGGTCGAGTCGCCTTCGGCGTCGGCTTTGGCGTGCTCTTCCTCGCCGTGATCCTGCTCTCCTACGGCTATGCTCGACCGTTGGCCGTCGCTGTCGACGGCCAGGCCCCCCGCGCACCGGTCAAGGCTTTCGCCTTGCCGCTCGGCCTCTATATGGCGTTGCAGATTGCCTATACCGTGGCGCTGCACATCGTCGAGGTGATCCCCGAGGCCAGGGCCCTCGGCCGCAGGTATTCGACGCTCATCGGCCTGGTCATCGCCGCCGCCGGCGCCGCCGCATTGGGATTCGCGTGCAACCGGGGATCGCTCTGGTATGGCCTCGACGTCGGCGAGGTGATCTACCGTTGTTTCATGGGGTTTTTCGGCCTGTGTTTCCCGGCCTACGTGTGGTTGTGCATGCTGCGCCGCTTCCCGTCGCGGCGCGCGCTGGGGATCTGCGCCGTGGCCGTTGTCGCCGCGCTGCCGCTGTTCTTCGCGGGCTTCGTTGCGGGGCGGATGGTTCTGCTCGTGCCGGGTGTTGCCATCGTGCTGCTGGCCAGACTCGCGAGGACTGAGAGTTCGAATTAAAGGTGTCAGGTCCCTTTTTTGGGGCGGCCTCGGGGACGCAGGGTCGATTCCAGTTTCAATCGCCGCACCGCCGTCTCGGTCCAGGCGGGATCGCCGAGCGGACACCCCCGGCGGATGCTGTTGCCGATCGCCTCGACCTCCGGCGGTCGCAACGTCCCGTGAACCAGCCTCGTCCAGTGTGACGGCAGCTCCACCGGCCCCTCGCTCAGGGCAACCTCCGATTCCCGGCCCCGCCGCACCGCGAAGCTCGACCACGGCCACGCATCGGCCCGGCGGACCAGTCCGGCCCGCAGCGGATTGGCCTCGATGTACCGCAGCACGCTCAGATAGTGCCGATCGCTCTGCACGGGGAAGCTCTTGTACCGGCCCTGATACAGATGCCCGATCCCGATGGTCGCGTGGGAACTGTGGTAGCGTTGCGTGTGCGTGAGGGTCACCCATCGCATGAACGCCGGAAGGTCGTCGTCGCCCCGAGGCCACAAGAGCAGATGCCAGTGGTTGCTCAGGATGCAGTAGCCGCACAGCCGCATCGGGAACCTCGACGCCGCGTCGGCCAGGATCTTCTCGAAGCCCAGGAAGTCGTCGTCTTTGCGGAAGATGCGCAGACGCCCGTTGGCACGGTTGAGCACGTGGTACACATACCCGCCTAACGCGATTCGCTTGGGTCTGGGCATAACAGGGATTCTACTGCTCCCGACGGAACGCTGCAAGCATTGTTCACACCGAAAAACGTACCGGACACCTTTAATTCAGGTGGGCGGGGTAGGCGCCGGGTTGGGGCGTGTCCTGCTTCCGCCAGCCGAGCAGTTGGCGGACTTCGTCGGGCATGGGGGCTGCGGAGTTCGGCAGGGAGAGATCCCGAATCAGCTCGTAGCGTTTCAGGTCCGGGCTTTGGAACAGCGCGCCCAGCGGGCTCGCGATGGCTTTGCCGTGGGCTTCGAATTGTTGGTGCAATTTCTGGAGACCGGCGAGAGTTTTGAGTTCCGCCAAGCCGGTGTTGCCTGGAATGGGGCTCCAGACCAGAAGGGGCGCAGGACGGGCCGCGTCGCTTCGGACGTAGACGTTGCCGTCGAGTTGCGTGACCTGGGGTTGGGTGAGCTTGGCGGAGACCGCCCGGCTCTGCTCGAAGCGAAGGAGGGGCTTCGAGAAGCGATCGCTGGCGACGAGGAGATTGCCACAGAAGACGTGGCCCTCGCGCCGGTCGACGTCGGGACCGGTGGCGGGATGCCAGCCGAAACGGTCGCCGGTGGCGCTGCGCTCGTTCCGCTCGAACGAGGCCACGCTGTCAATCAGGGTGTTGTGCCAGGCGCGGACGTTGGCGCTGTTGAGGATGCGGATGCCCTTGTCGCAGTTCACGAAGACGTTGCCGGCGCAGACGGCGCCGTCGGAGATCTCGAAGAAGAAGCCATCCTGGCAGTCCTGGACCCAGTTGTTGACGAACACGCCGTCGCGATTGCCCACGTCGTACCAGATCCCGCTGGAGTTCGGGTTGTCCATCACGAGGTTGTCGCGGCAGACAACGCGGTGGCTCTGATTGAAGATCTTCACCGCCGCGGGGTAGTAGCCGGTGAGGTTCTCGACGTTGTTGCGGCGGAAGATGTTCCTCTCCAGCAGCACGTCGGACGAGCCGATCACGTACAAACCCTCGGTGCTCGTGTCGCTGAAGAGCGTCTGGCGAACGGTCAGGCCGTCGCCGCGGAAGTAACCGGCCACGCGGGAGCAGAAGGAGATCGTGACGTTTTCGAGCGTCGTGCCGGTGACCTCCTTGCCGTAGGTGGCGGGGTCCGCGGGGCCCAGCGGCTCGTCGGTCGGCTCGTCGTTGGGACCGAAGCTCCGCTTGCCCTCGATTTCGAGAGCGAGCCGGGCGTACTGGGTGAACGTGATCCCGCGGATCACCGGGCCCTTGCGGTCGCTGGTCTTGCCGTGGACGGGCGTGGTCATGCGGATCAGGGCGCCGTCGAAGGCGGTGATCTCGACGAGCCGGTTCGCGGGATCGACGCCGATGTAGACGTACCCCTTGTCGTAATCGATGTAGTACGAGCGGCTGTCGAGCTCGCCCTCCCAGCCGGCGGACCTGAGCATCTCGCCATCGACGAAGACCATGTCGTTGTTGAAGCGGTGCAGCGGCGTGAGCATGCCCTCGCGGTCCCGCTGCCACCAGCCGAGCGGAGCGGCCGGAAAGAGCGTCTTCCACGACGTCCGCCAGACGTTGTTGCGCAGGGCCCGCCACTCGGTCGCGACGCGCGTGCCCTTGAGCACGGGTCGCTCCCCGGCGTACGGCTGCATCGTGATGCCCTGGTTGAACCGCAGGGCGCCGGTGCGGTAGACGCCGCCGCGGAGAATGATCGCGTCGCCGGTCACGACCTTGGCGATGGCGGTCTCCAGGGTGGTGGGCTGCTCCAGGCTCGTGCCGGCCGCGTCGTCCCTGCCGTCCGGCGCGACGTAGTAGACATGATTGGCGTTGGCGGGGACTTCATAGTTCTGCTGGATCGGACCATAGGGCCCGCCCGAGGGTTGCGCCGGCGCGGGAAGTCCCGCGAACACAACGGCTGTGAAGGCGCCGACGAACCAGGCGAATGGATATCTCTCTTGCAGGCGACGGTTCATTTCAACTCCTTTTCCCTGTCAGTGACCCCGATCGGCACGAAGCTCGTCACGCTGGGTCGGCTTGGATGTCCTCGAAACACGCGGGGGCGCGCTGCTTGAGGATCGTCAGCATTTTCAGGCAGGCGTTGCGGATTTCCCACTGGGCCTTGGGCGAGAGGCGAAGACTGAAGATGTGACGCCACTCGCGGAAGTTCGCGGAGACGACGATCTCGCTGACGCAGGCGTTGGGCAGCACGAACCGGGCGTCCTCTTTTCGCAGGCCGCGATCGCGCCACTTGCGGTACATCTGCTGGATGGCCTTCATGTCCTGATGGAAGTCCTCGACGTGTTCCGGCGGCAGCGTCTCGGGCAGAACGTAGGCGAACCGGTCCTCATCGACGTACCGCTGCGACTGCTGCGAGACCGACATGAGGCGATGGCGGACGAGCTGATGCGTCATGGCTCTCGAGCAGTTCCGCACGCGGAACGTCGCATAGGCGTGCTCCAGGGGCGACTCGTGGCCCATCTTGAGCAGACGCTTGATGAACGCGGCGTCGGAGTCCTCTTCGATGCGGTCGAAGCTCAGGTAACAAGTCCGTCCGGCCTGCTCGATCACCTTTTCGGGATCGGGCGTGATCGCGATCAACTCCACTTCCAACTCAATCGGGTGACCATCCTGCCCCATGAAACCATCCTGCGATCGTCAAATGTCTGCTTTGCCCAAGACCGCCAGCGCGGTCGTCACGTTGCCGAAGGGAGCGCTGACCGCGAAACCCGCGACGTGCCTGCGGATCTCCTCCACCAATTCCTGCGCGATCTCAATGCCCAGGACGCGCCCCTGCTCTTTCGTCTTGGCCTCGCTCATCCGGTCCAGCAGCCGCTGGGGGACGACGACGCCGGGGACTTCGTTGGCCATGAACTCCGCGTTCTTGAAGCTCGTGAACGGCCAGATCCCCGCGATGATCGGAATACGGCAATCCTGCGTCGCCTCCAGGAAACGGAGCAGGCATTCCGCGTCGAAGACCGGCTGCGTGATCGCGAACTCCGCGCCGGCCGCGACCTTCTGCCTGAAGCGTTCGATCTCCCGCGGCAGATCCGCAGCGACGGGATTGGCGCCGACGCCGATGACCAGCGAAGTCGGCGGATCGAAGCCGTTGCCGCCGATATCCACGCCGCCGTTGAGACTGCGGGCCACGCCGGTCAGCGAGACCGAATCCATGTCGAAGACGCCGGTGGCGTCGGGATACTCGCCCAACTTCGGCGGGTCCCCTGTGATGATCAGCAGATTCCTCACGCCGATGGCGGAAGCGCCCAGGATGTCCGACTGCATCCCGATCAGATTCCGATCCCGACAGCAGAAGTGCAGGATCGTCTCGACGCCTGCGCCTTCCTGAATCTTCACCGCGGTGACCAGGGGCGAGAGACGCGAACTGGCCCGCGGACCATCCGGAATGTTGATCGCATCGATCCCCGCTTCGGCGCACTGGCGGGCCTTGGCGACGATGGCCTTCACGTCCACCCCTCGCGGCGGGGTCATTTCGATGGAAGTGACCGTCTCCCCGGCCGCCAGCTTGGCCCCAAACCGCGACCGGGTAGCCAGAGGCTCCGGCGTCTTGGGCGTGGGCCTGGTCGCATCCCGCACTTCGACAGCGACCGGGCCGCCGGGCCGGATCGAGGCTTTGCTGATCGACCGGACCGCCCGCACGATCTCGCGAATGTGCTCGGGCGTCGTGCCGCAACAGCCCCCTACGATGCGTGCCCCTTTCTCGTAGAACCGCTTGGCGTACTCGGCCATATATTCGGGGGTGGACATGTAGAGCTGGCGGCCTTCGATCTGGCGGGGCATCCCGGCGTTGGGCTGCACCGCGATCGGCTTGTCCGTGACGCGACGGACCAGCTCAAGGCTGCCCAGCATCCCGGAAGGCCCCACGGAGCAGTTCAGACCCACCGCGGTCACCGCCTGCTCCCTGGCGATCCTCGCAATCGCCTGGTCGATCCGCTCGCCATAGACCGTTTCGTTGTTCTCGCTGACCGTCATCTGGGCGATGATCGGGAGATCGGCAAGTCCCGCGATCGAACGGATGGCGATCAGCAACTCCTCGGGATTGGAGAAGGTCTCCAGGATCAGCAGGTCCGCGCCGGCTTCCACCAGGGCCCTGCCCTGTTCCTCGAACATCTCACCTGCCGCCTGGAACGTTATCGGTCCGTGTTCCGTCAGCTCGCAGCCCAGCGGCCCGATCGAACCGGCCACCAGGACCGAGTCTTTCGCAGCTTCCCTGGCGATCCGGACGCCGGCGCGGTTGATCTGAGCGACCTCGCCCACCAGGCCGAACTTGGATAGCTTGAGCCGGTTGGCGCCGAACGTGTTGGTCTCGATGAAGTCCGCTCCGGCCTCGACGTAGCTCTCGTGGACCGCTCGGACCATCTTCGGGTCGGTCTGGTTGAGTTCGTCGAAACACCGGTTCAGGAAGATCCCCTGCTGATACAGCATCGTTCCCATGGCGCCGTCGCCGACAAGGACGCGCTGCGACACCTGTTGCTCAAAGGCAGATCGTTTCAAGCTCTCTGTTCCTCAGATATAGGATCGGGCAGAAAAACATTCCGAAAAATAGCCCCAACAGACGGGCGATGCAAACTTTTTTCAGTCGCACCGAAGAGGCGCACGTCCTCGCGAAAAACCAACAACGCCTGGGGTTCGATGTCCCGAACGGTCCGAAAACGTCCCGTGCGCTCCCCTCCTACAATCGTCACGGGTGATTCGACCCGTATTATAGGACGACCGCACCGAAGGTCCTCAATACGCCATCGAGAACTTTGGGGCGAACCCGGCGCCCCTGGCTCGGTGCCGCCGGAGCGTGCAAACAGACATTAAAACCACATAACTATTGACTCGATAAAGGTTAATATGGTATACTTAGGCAAAATCGGCAACAGTGCAGATTTGGGTTTCCCAGAGCTGTTATCGTATGCTCTACAGGGGACTGTGCCCGATTGGCGACAGGAGACCCCGTGCCTGCGCGGTCGTATCGACCGACGAGAACAGACTGCAGAGGGTCGTCTGCGACAAGGAGGAAGGGGTGTGAATCGGGAGTTGCGATAGCGATATCGTTGACATGTCGCGAAGCTTGCCTCCTTACCATCCTGCGATTGCGTGAAGTGGATCGGAGTTGGGGTGGGACGAACGGGGAGAGCAAGCGTTCGATGTTAAAGGAGCGGTGTGATGAAGAAGGTGTGGGTGGTTCTATTTCTCGTGTCGGGGTTGCAGCTCTCGGGGTGCCAGAGTCAGGCCCCGCTGCGGAGCTTCGATGAAGAACGGCCTGCCGTAGCGGCTTCCAGCCGCAAGTACACCTGGGACAGCAATCTCAGGCCGAGCCGAGCGCCGAGCCGGTCCAGATCTGGAAGTTCGCGAGATCCCCTGCTGCGGGAGCCCGAACCTCTCCCGACGTCGGCCAGGACCCAGGTCGCAACGACGGAGATCGAGCCGGCCGCCAGCGTCACGCCTTCCCGCTCGCCTTCGCGTCCCAGCGCCACCCAGCCGACGACCGCAGAACCCGAGCTGATGACCGCCTCCATGGACAGTCTTCAGCCGGTGCAGTCTCGATCCATGGTCGCGTCGTACGATAGGGACGTCCGAACCGAACGGGGGCTCGTGGCCGTCGACGAAAGCGCCAACAGCGGCAATCTCTCCCTCACCTATCCCAGACCCGACTACGGCATCATTCAGGTCGACAAGACCATGCCGCAGGAAGTGCGGCTGAACACGCCGTTCACCTACGTCATTCGTGTGACCAACCTCACCGAAACCATGCTCACCGAGATCACGATCACCGAGACGCTCTCGCGGGACTTTGAGTTCAAAGGGGCCGAGCCGACGGGCCGGTCCGAAGACGACCGGTTGATCTGGGAGATCCCGTCCCTGGGTCCCAGGGCCAGCAAGAGCATCAAGGTTTCCGGCGTGGCCACCGCATCCCGTCCCCTGGAGCTGTGCACCGCGGTCACGCACACCACCTTCGGCTGCTCCCAGGTGAAGGTCGTCGAGCCCTCGCTGGAGCTGGTCCTGAACGCACCGCCCGAGGCGCTGCTGTGCGAACCCATCCCGGTGGAGTTCGTGGTCACGAACACCGGAACGGGCGTCGCAGCGAACGTCCAGGTCGTCGATACCCTCCCGGCCGGGCTGCAAACCACCGACGGCAAGGGCAAGGTCACGCTGGAAGCCGGCACCTTGGCCGCAGGCGAGTCGCGGCGGTTCTCGATCAAGCTCCGCGCCACCAAGATCGGCACGTATGTCAACAAGGCTGTGGCCAGCTCGGCCGCCGGCCTGACCGCGGAATCGGAGCCTGTCTTGACGAATATCCGCCAGCCTGTGCTGACGATCACCAAGACCGGCGCCAAACGTCAGTATCTGGGCCGTTCCGTCACATACAATCTGACCGTCACCAACAAGGGCGACGGACCCGCGCAGAACACCGTCATCGAGGACATCATCCCGCCGGGCGTGACGAACATCGAAGCCACGGCCGGCGCCCAGTTCGCAGGCTCCAAGCTGGTCTGGGAACTTGGCACGCTCGAGCCCAACACCTCCAAGAGCGTGAAGGTCTCCTATACGCCCACCCGCGAAGGCGAGCTGATGGCCACTGCGACCGCGAGCGCCTACTGCGCCGAGCCCGTGAGCGATTCGAGCCGAACGGCGGTCACCGGCATCGCCGCGGCCCGGCTCGAAGTCATCGACACGGAGGACCCGGTGGAGGTCGGCACGAACACCACCTATGTCATCGACGTCACCAACCAGGGTTCCGCGGCCGACACCAACGTCCGCATCAGTGCGGTCCTGGACGACAAACTGCAATACGTCTCCTCCGCAGGCGCCACCGCCGGCTCGATCCAGGGCAAGACGATCAGCTTCTCGCCGCTGCGTACGCTCGAGCCCAAGGGCAAGGCCACCTGGCGGATCGTGGTCAAGGGCGTCATTGCCGGCGATGCGCGACTGAAAGTCACAATGCACACCGACCAGCTCGCGCTGCCGGTGGAACAGACCGAAGCGACGCACGTCTACCAGCAGTTCGGCAACGGGAACTGACCGAGACAATCGACGCCGCGGCCCCCCAAGGCCGCGGCGTTTTCATGCGCACCGATCGAGAGCGCGTCTCCGAAGACGTAAGGGCTTGGACGCATCTCCACCTCTCGGGAACGACGGATGAGGAATCCCGGTTCGTCGCCAAGTCCCCAGGAAGGCCCTGCCCCCGTCGGAGGGTGCGACGGGGTTTCGTGGGGGGCTTGAGGAGTGTAAGGAGTCCGAATTCGATTCCGGGTGGCATCGACAAGCGTCAGCTTGTCGATGGTTCTTGTGAACGCGAGAGAGCCATCGACAAGCTCCGAAGACTCCGCTTGTCGCTGCCACGCGGACAGGAACCTGCCGCATCTGCCGCGGAATGCCGACCACACCCGCGAAATGGAGTCGCGCGCCCGCCGGGTCACGGTCCACAATTCCCCTTGCAAAGGCCCGTCCCCAGGCTATACTGTTAGCCTGACCCAGAGGTCACCTGACGTCCCTGGTGAGGGACGTGTCGCAGGGACTTCAACCGGGGGATCCCAGTGAAGGCCGCGGTGCGGCGGGGCCCCAGCAACCCATCCGGCTCTCCGGGAAGGATGCGATCATGACAGAGAAAGACGCCGATATCCAGAGAATCAAGGAACTGATCCGGATCATGAAAGAGAATGATCTGGTCGAGATCGATATTCAGCACGGAGACGACCGCGTCTCCTTGAAACGGTCCCAGCCGCAGCAGATGCCGACCATGGGCCCGATAATGGCCGCGATGCCGGCCTCGGGCGCCCCGATTCTGATGCCGCAGGGCCAGCCGGGCGGACAGGCCGCAGTTCCCGCCAAGGGCGATGGATTGCTGGAGATCAAGTCGCCGATCGTCGGCACGTTCTACGAGGCCCCCAGCCCGGATTCCGATCCGTACGTCGAGTTGGGCGCCCGGGTGGATTCCCAGACCGTGGTCTGCATCATCGAAGCGATGAAGGTCATGAACGAAATCAAGGCCGAGGTCAACGGCACCATCGTCGAGCGGACCGTCAAGACCGGCCAGGCGGTCGAATACGGCCAGGTGCTCTTCAGAGTCCGGCCCGACTGAGCAAGAAGACAAAGGTGAAAAGGCAGAAGCAAAAAGGTATGGACGACGACTTGCCTGGGATTGCGGTCCTTTCCTTCTGACCGCTTTCCTTCTGACCTTCTACTTTCACAGGTGCAATCGATGGTATCAAGAATCCTGGTCGCCAACCGCGGCGAAATCGCGCTCCGAATCATCCGGGCCTGCCGGGAAATGGGCATCGCCTCGGTGGCGGTCTACTCCGAGGCCGACAAGAACGCCCCCTACCTGCGGCTTGCCGACGAGGCGATCTGCATCGGACCGGCCGACTGCAACCAGAGCTATCTGAACATTCCGCGGATCATCAGCGCCGCGGAGATCACGAATGTCGACGCCATTCACCCCGGCTACGGGTTCCTGGCGGAAAACGCCAATTTCGCGGAGATCTGCAGCGACTGCGGCATCGGTTTCATCGGCCCGCCGGTGGCGGCGATGAAGCTGCTGGGCGACAAGGTCGAGGCGCGCAAGCTGGCCAAGAAGGCGAAGGTCCCCATCGTCCCGGGCTCCGAGGGCGTCATCGCCAATGAGACCGAAGCGCTGCAACTGGCCAACCAGATCGGCTACCCCATCATCATCAAGGCGGTCGCCGGCGGCGGCGGTCGCGGCATGCGCGTCGTACACAACGACATCAGCCTTCGCGGGGCGTTCAACGCCGCCCGCGCGGAAGCCATGGCCGCGTTCGGCGAGGACGCCGTCTATATCGAGAAGCTCATCGTCGAGCCGCGACACGTGGAAGTGCAGGTCATGGCCGATCAGGAGGGCAACGCCGTCCACTTCTTCGAGCGAGACTGCTCCATTCAGAGGCGCCATCAGAAGATGATCGAGGAGTCGCCCTGCCCGGTGCTCGAAGACCGCGACCGCCAGAAGCTCGCGGAATCCGCGATTCGCCTGATCAAAGAGGCCAAGTACGTCAACGCCGCGACGGTCGAGTTCCTCCTGGACAAGGACAACAAGTTCTACTTCATCGAGGTGAACACCCGCATCCAGGTCGAGCATCCCGTCACCGAGATGGTCACCGGCCACGATCTGATCAAGTGGCAGATCCGGATCGCCGGCGGCCAGCCTCTGAAGCTCCGTCAGAAGAGCATCAAGCATCAGGGAGTGGCGATCGAGTGCCGCATCAACGCCGAGGACCCAGCCAACAACTTCTCCCCCAGCCCCGGCACGATCACGCAGTTCATCGCCCCCGGCGGCAACGGGGTCCGCGTGGACACGCATGTCCACCAGGGCTGGACGGTCACGCCGAACTACGATTCGCTCATCGCCAAGCTCATCGTCCACCAGAAGACACGAGCGGAGGCGATCGCGACGATGCGTCGCGCCCTGCAGGAATTCGTCATCCAGCCGATCAAGACGACCATTCCCGCCTGCCTGGAGATCCTCTCGCACAATCTCTTCGTCAAGGGCAAGGTCGACACGGGTTTCGTAGAGCGGAATCTCTAGGAGACCCCGCCACACCCGACAGTCGCAAACGATCGCCCATCGACTCGTGAACGATGGGCGATTTCATTCCTGAATCGTCCGCCTCAACGCTCCAGCGCGACCTGGTCTTCGTAGGTCTCGCGCTTGCGGATCACGCGGAAGCTGTCGCCTTCGACGAGGACTTCCGCCGCCCGGCCGCGGGTGTTGTAGTTGCTGCTCATCGTGAAGCCATAGGCCCCCGCCGTGAAGACCGCCATCAGATCGCCCCGCCCAACGGGGGGAATCGAACGGTCCTTCGCCAGGAAGTCCGCGCCTTCGCAGATGGGCCCGACGACATCGACCACTTCGTTGCCCTCGATGTGCAGGTCCTTGTTGCGCGTCGTCGGCGCGAACTTCGCGTCGGTCTTCGCAGGCCAGATGAAATGGAACGCACCGTAGAGCGAGGGGCGGATCAGGTCGTTCATCCCCGCGTCGACGATGACGAACTTCTTGCTGCCCCCCTGCTTGGTGTAGAGCACCCGCGTCAGCAGGATCGCTGCGTTGGCGCAGATGGTCTTGCCGGGTTCGAGGATGAGCGTGAGTCCTTTGCCCTGGATCAGAGGCACGAGCCCCGCCGCGTATTGCTGCGCCGAGGGCACGGTGTCCGTTTCGTAGTCGGCGCCGTAGCCTCCGCCCAGATCGAGCGTCTCGACCACATGCCCCTTCTCGCGGAGCCGATCCACCAGCGGAAGGATCTTCTTCACCGCGTCGACGTACGGGTCGATCGTCTTGCCGCCCGTGCCGAGATGGACATGGATGGCGCACAGACGAACCGACGGGTTGTGGCCGTATCGGTCGAACACCGAGACCGCCCGCTCGATGTCGACGCCGAACTTCGTCTCTTTCTTGCCGGTTTCGAGATACGCGTGACTGCGGTAATCCACGTCGGGATTCACGCGAAGCGCTGCCCTGGGCCGGGTCGTGGAGCCGCCGCCATGTCGCTCGACGATTCGGATGAGATTCTCCAACTCCTGCTCCGACTCGATGTTGAAGTATCCGATCCCCGCCTTGACGGCGTCGAGGATCTCCTCGTCGGTCTTTCCGACGCCGGCGTAGACGACCTTCGAAGGATCGCCGCCCGCCTGCACGACGCGGTACAACTCTCCGCCGCTGACGATGTCGAATCCGCTCCCCAGGTCCGCCATCAGTCGCAGGATGTGCAGGTTGCCGCAGGCCTTGACCGCGAAGCAGATCAGAGGATTCAGCTCCCGATACGCCTTCTGCATCTTCCGCAGGTGGTCCTCGAAGGTGCCCCGGCTGTACACGTACGTGGGGGTCCCCACCTCGGCCGCGATGCGCTCCACGTCCACGCCCTCGGCCAGCAGCTTGCCGCCGCGATAACGAAACAGATCCATAAGCGGAATCTCTCCAAATGCCTGGTTCCAGCCATCACCCGTGCCTCCGGGCACAGCCGGACAGTATAGACGAATTCGTCCCGATTACAAGGAACAGGCCGGTGGAACTCCAGGAGGGCGACGTTCGCGAAGGAACGCCGGGGGGTGGAATGCGAAAAAGAGAAATGGAAGGCGCTCCCGTTCCGGAGGGCCTTCCATTTCCCGAAAGCCTGCCCGCAATTCGCAAAATCTCAGGAGATTCCGTCCAGCCGAGAAATCTCGGCCGACGCGTCGCAGATTGCCGCCGCTATCGGCTCTCGCCGACCGCGGCCCGCGAGGAGCAGGCTTGAGTCTGACGCCGCACTACTTCTTCTTCGCCGTCTTCTTGGCGGTCTTCTTGGCGGTCTTCTTGGCGGTCTTCTTCGCCGTCTTCTTGGTCGTCTTCTTGGCGGTCTTCTTCGCTGCCTTCTTCTTGGCCATTACCTTTTCTCCTTCTTTCGATTAACTTGACCAACGAATCATTGGTTTCTGTATGAGCAATACTGACTTACACTGAAATTCCCGTCAACCCCTTGTCAACGCGATTGCAGTAGGATGTTGACAATGGTTATGTTCTTTATCGTCCAATGATTTATCAATCCTTCATAAATTTTTCTTGGACCCTGGTTCGAGCGGATCCGATCGAGCGCTTCATGCGAACCGCGGGATCGACTCGAAGTTCCGACGAATCGCATGTCACGATGTCGTCCTCCTGTGAAAGAATGCGGGAATTCCCGAAAGAAACGCGTTGTTTGCGTCACACCTCGCGCGAGACGAAGCGATGACGCGACGTTCTCTCGACGTGACTTCGACCGCGAAACCCAGACGCAAATATCACGTCAAATGCAGCTTGACTTTCTGCTCGCATCCGTGTTCCTTTACCGCATGATAGGACCTGCGAAGCCGCGAACGATTTCGTTCGACCGCAGTTCAACAACACACAGATATGCTGTTAACAACGTATGACGCGACGACGAATAGCGCTGTTCGGAGGCTCGTTCGACCCGATTCATCGAGGTCACACGGACGTGGCTGGAGCCGCCGCGGAACAGATCCGTGCGGAGAAGGTGATCTTCATCCCCGCCAAATGCTCTCCACTCAAGAGACTCTCTCCCCACGCGAACGATGAAGACCGACTGAACATGGTGACGCTCGCAACAGCCCAGGAGAAAGCGTTCGCCGTCAGCGATTGCGAGTTGACGCGGCCCGCGCCGAGCTTCACGATCGACACCGTGCGGCTCTTTCAAAGAGAGCACGGCCAGGACGTCGCGATCCACTGGCTGCTCGGCGCCGACAGCGTCAAAGACCTCGCGCACTGGTACATGATCGAGGAGTTGATCGACGAGTGCCATCTGACCACAATGCTGCGAGCTGGCTATCCTGCGCCGGACTTCGACTGCTATGAACCCTTATGGGGCGCGCAGCGCATCGCCAAGCTGAAGGCCAACCTGGTGACCACGCCGCTGATCGACGTCAGCAGCACAGAGGTGCGAAGACGGCTGGCGTCGAAGGAAGACATCGGCAATATGCTCCATCCGAACGTCGCGACCTACATCCGCGAGCACCGCCTGTATCAGCAGTGATCACTTCGATCGAGTCTGGCCCGCCAGCCAGTCATACCAGTTCTGCATGCCTTCGCCCGTCCTGGCGGACACCGGGAAGATCTCGATGGTTCGATTCAGCCGCCTCGCGTCGGCCAGGACGCGATCCAGATCGAAGTCCACCATGCCCCCCTGGAGCAGGTCGATCTTATTCACCAGCAGGACCTTCGACTTGGCGAAGATCCCCGGATACTTCACCGGTTTGTCATCTCCCTCCGCGACGGAAAGCACGACAACCTTCCCATCTTCGCCCAATTCAAAAGCCGAGGGGCACACGAGATTGCCGACATTCTCAATGATCACCAGGTCGAGCCCCTCGACCGGCAGCGATTCCAGCGCGCCGTTCACCTGCCTGGCGGACAGATGACACGCTCCCTCGGTGTTGATCTGGATCGCCGGCGCGCGCGTCGCGCGAATCCTCTCGGCGTCGATGTCCGTCTGCAAGTCGCCCTCGATCACGCCGATCCGAAGCGATTCGCCCAGATCGGTGATCGTCCGAACCAGAAGGCTCGTCTTGCCCGAACCGGGCGACGAGATCATGTTGAAGCATCGTTTGCCATAGCGGGACAGAAGCTGCCTGTTCTTCAGTGCGTAGGTCTCATTGGCGCCGAGGATCTTGCGTCCGACGTCAGCCTTCTCCATCGTCTGCTCTTTCAAATTCGATCTCGTCCAGGACCAGCGGAGCGTCGGGCAACAGATCGAAATCGTCGCTCCCGCAGTCCGGACACTGTGGGTTCGAAACCTCAACGGCAAACATTCTGCCGCACGCTTTGCATCGGCCTTGCAGGGGCTTGTGCTCGATCCGCAGAGTCATCCCCTCGCACGGCGTGCCCTCCGCGACGGCCTCGAACGCGAACGAGAGCACGTCGTCGTTGATCCGATTCAATTCGCCGCAACTGATCTTGGCGCCGACGGGCCTGGCGCGCCTCGTTCTCGCCTCTTCCAGGATCACCTCGATCAAGCTCTGCGCCACCGCGGCCTCGTGCATCAGCAGATCCTCGGCAGTTCGCGTCCATAGGGCATCTGCACGATCCGCTTGCCCCCGATCTTCGTTCGCATCTCCACCAGGGGCAGGTCCCGCGTGGGCACGATCTCGCCGATGATCTGCGCGTTGCGGCCCAACTCGTGGCTGCGACAGACGCCAAGGCATTCATCCGCGGTTTCCGCGGACACCACCGCCACGAACTTGCCTTCGTTGGCAGCATTGAGAACGTCGAAACCGAGCATGTCGGCCGCCGCCTGGACCTGGGGCCTCACCGGAATCTCCTGCTCGCGGATCTCCACGCTCAGGCGACTGCCTTCGACGATCTCATTGAGCGTCGCGGCCAGGCCGCCGCGGGTCGGGTCCCGCATGAATCGAATGCCCTGCACGTTCGCAAACAGGCTGCACGTCAGCCCGGCAAGTCCTGCGCAGTCGCTTTCCAACTGCGATTCGAAGCGAATCCCCTCGCGCTGTGAGACGATCGTCATGCCGTGATCGCCGAGCGTGCCGCTGACGAGGATCTTGTCCCCCGTCTGCACCCTGCCAAGGCCCAACTCCACGTTGGGAAGCCTCGCGCCGATTCCCGCGGTGTTGATGAAGATGCCGTCGGCGGAGCCTCGTTCGACCGTCTTGGTGTCGCCGGTGACGATGCTGACGCCGTTGGAGGTCGCAGCGTCGCTGATGCTCTGGAGGATGCGATCGAGGACCGCCAATTCGAAGCCTTCCTCGATAATCAGGCCCAGCGAGAGAACCAGCGGCTTTGCGCCCGACACAGCCAGGTCGTTCACCGTCCCGCAGACCGCAAGCTTGCCGATGTCGCCGCCGCGAAAGAACAGAGGCTTGACCACGTAACTATCTGTCGTGAAGCAGATCTCGCGGCCGGGAAGGGTCAGACACGCGGCGTCGGCGAGTTCCGAGAGCGTATCGTTGCGAAATCGCGGCAGGACGCGCTCGTGAATGAGCCGGCTCATGAGCTGGCCACCGCCGCCGTGGGCGAGCAGAATTCTCTGGGGTTCGGACGTCATGGGATGAGTCATTTCCTCCGGCCGTACTTGTACCACGCCGAGCAGGTCCCTTCCGAGCTGACCATGCACGGACCGATCGGCGTCTGCGGCGTGCATCGCGACGCGAACAACGGACACTCGACCGGCTCGATCAGACCGCACAAGACCTCGCCGCAACGACAGCCGGGGATCTCCCGGCCGGGCCCGTCTTCGACGCCGAATCGTTCAAAGGCGTCAAACCGCCTGTATGGGTCTTTGAGAGCCAGCGTGCTCTTGGCTATCTTGCCGAGTCCTCGCCAGTAGCCATCGACCGGCTCGAAGCACTCTTCGATGATACGTTGCGCCGCGAGGTTGCCCTTATCGGTCACCATCGCGCCGTAGAGCGACTTGAGCTCAGCCTTCCCCGCCGCCATCTGTCGGCAGATCTCCGCGAGGGCCTCCACGATCTGCACGGGCTCGAAGCCCGCGACCACGCACGGCCGCTTGAAATTCTCCACGATCTCCGCGAAGGCCCCCGAACCGATGATGACGCTGACGTGCCCAGGGCAGAGAAACGCATCGACACGGTCGTTCATGCCGCCCAGGAGGGCACGCATGGCAGGCAGGACCAGCTTGTGCCCGCTGAGGATGAAGAAGTTCTCGATGCCTTCAGCCGCGGCTTCCTTGACGACGACCGCAGTCGCGGGCGTCGTCGTCTCGAAGCCCACCGCGATGAACACCACCGATTTGTCCGGGTTCTCGCGGGCCAACTGCAGCGCGTCTTCGCTGCTCAGGACGATTCGCACATTGCCTCGGACCGCACGAGTCTCGAGCGAACCCTCGCTGCCCGGCACGCGGATCATGTCGCCGTACGTGGCGATGAGGCAGTCGTCACGGTCGGCCAACTGCATCACCGCGTCGATGTAGCCCTGGTCGGTCACGCAGACAGGGCATCCCGGCCCGGAGAGCAACTTGACCTTCTCGGGCAGAATCGACCGGATCCCGCTGCGAAAGATCGAGACCGTGTGCGTCCCGCAGACCTCCATGACGGTGATCCGCCGGCCCACGCTCTCGCAGGCTTCTTCGATCGTCTGTCGCGCTCGGTCGATCCTGTCCAACATGCCAGTCATCCGGAGACCTTGTTCTGCGTGTTCTCGAAGTTCGCGATCTCGGCGAAGAGCTCCCAGGTCTTCTTCGCTTCCTCCTCGTCAACGAGCGAAATGGCGAAGCCCGCATGCACCAGCACGATGTCCCCCAGCTTGACCGCAGGCAACAGCGTGGTCCTGGCCTTCCAGCGGTTGCCCATCGCATCGACAACCGCCCGATCCTGATCCAGTTCGACTATTCGCGCCGGTATCGCCAAACACATGTGTCTTTGCCTGCTCCTTGCTGTATGGCCTTCTGTGCACGGCGACCGCCTGTGCAACATGGGCTGGCCGCTATTGTATGGAAACGAATGAACCCGGTCAAGCTCGCTGAGACGGCATACTCCGGAGCCGACCGAAGGGTTCACGAGGTGTATGTCCGTAGATGCACGAGCATGGCAGGCCGGTAGCGTTCGCAGCGTGCGTTTGCCGCCTTCGGGATGTCGGCGTGGAAAACGGGGCAGGCCTACCCCGGAACGTGGACCGTCCATCGGTGACAAGAGCCCCCCGGCGGACGTATGGAATAGGGGCCGCGAGACTCATTGGGGACCCTCGCGGGGTCTCCGATGGGCCGAGCTTCCTGATAGCCATTATGCGATGGTTCTCTTGGGCCCCCTCATTCCGCTGGTATCCCCAAAGCGACAAACGCACCCCTCGAATTCGTCGGAAAACCCGCGCGCCGAGAGACCCGCAGGGACGTTCATGCACCCGGTTCGCGGCGGCAGCCTGTCGATTGCTTGACAAACCAGGACTGTCCGTCTATCCTTCGCGAAGGATCGTAGCACGCGTTGCCAGAGAGCAGGGCAGGAATCCATGACCCTAAGACGACTCATAGAAGAAAAGCGTGACGATATCGTGAACATCGCCGCCAAGCACGGGGCGAAGAACGTGCGTCTGTTCGGTTCCGTGGCACGCGGCGACGACAGGCCGGATAGCGATGTGGATCTTCTGGTCGATGTAGGCCCTACCACAAGCTCCTGGTTCCCCGCCGGACTCATCCTGGACCTGGAGCAGGTTCTCGGCAGACCCGTCGAGATCGTAACGGAGAAGGGACTCAATCCCCTGATCAAGGCGCACGTGCTCCAGGAAGCCGTTCCGCTATGAAAGACGACCGGGTCTATCTCCGCCACATCCTGGAGTGTATCCGGCGAATCGAGGAAAACATCACCGGCGGTAAGGATGCATTCTTCGCATCCCATACCTTGCAGGATGCGGTGTTGAGGAATCTACAGACCCTGGCGGAATCCACCCAGCGGCTTTCGGAAGGACTCAAGACGTGTCATCCGCAAGTTGAATGGCGACGCATCGGGGCGTTTCACAATATCCTCGTCCACGATTATCTCGGCATCGACATGGAAAAAATCTGGGAGATCGCGCAAAGAGACGTGCCGGGCCTGAAAACAACCGTACTGCGCATGCTGGAGGGCAGTGAGTAGGGCTTCGTTCCAGTGTGGAGTGGACCATGAGCATTCCGATGGGGTTCTGGCAGGGCAATCGTTCCGAGTATCTGGCGATTCCGGCCTTGTGCAAGCTGGGTTTCACCGTACCGGTTCCCCGTCAGGAAGACCATTTTGGCGTAGATTTCATTGTGCATCTGGCGAAGATGGTCGATCAGACGGTCGTTCCCAGTGGGAAGTCCTTCGGCATCCAGATCAAATCCAATGAAGAACCCCTCGTCTTCGACAAGCAATCCAAGAGGGATTGCTTGTACGGCTCCACTCTGCCCTTCTTCCTGGGTGTAGTCAACCGGCACAATCTCACTCTTACCGTGTACAACACATTGAACAGATTGCACTTCTTCTGGATGCTCGGCATAGAAAAGGACTTCACGTTAGTCGTAGATGATGGGGGAGATGGTATTCCCAAACCAGATTTTGCGGCGCGTACTGGTGGGACGGGGAAGCCGGTCCTGGAGATCGGCCTCTCCGAACCTGCCACACCGCAGGAGAGACTCGTCGAGATTGAGGCGCTGCAGTCCACCATGCGGAGTTGGATAGACCTCGAAAACGAGAATCTATCCTTGAAGGAGCAGGGAATCGCCCTGCTACTCTGGCCGGCTGCTTACGCTAAGAACACCCCGCTGAAGGGAGATGTCGAGCCTATCGAGATGGAGAGATTCTCGTACACCAAATTCGCCGGTCCGTACAGTCTGCCCCATATATGCAGAGCAACAGAGAAGACTCTGATCTCGCTGTCGTTCTATCTTCGCAAGATGCCTCGCACTAACGTGCCTGCCGATGTCGCCGGGCAAATGGATGATATGTGTGGTAGGGTTGATAGACTCAGGGCCGAATGCAGATTGTTTCGCGACACATACATAACACAGTGTGGCGGTGACGCAATGATGCGTTCAACCCACTCCTGGATACCAGCCGAACATCCTGAGTTGCCAGAAGCCTGAATGAATACGGGCTTTTGAGCCAGGAATAATCAGACGTGATGTAACAGTCCCACGACAATCGCAGCCTGGCCGAGCGCCAGTCCCCCGTCGTTGGCGGGGACGTCGCGATTCAATAATACAGTGAATCCGGCCCGCTTCAATCTCGTAACCAGGCGAGCCGTCAGAAAGCGGTTGCAGAAGACGCCGCCGCTGAGGGCCGCAACTTCCAGACGAGTGCTCTGGCGGGCGGCTTCGGCCATCGCCAACAAGGCTTCTGCAAGCGTATTGTGAAACCTCGCCGCGATGATCGCCGGGGCCTTTTCACTTCGCACATCCCCCACCACACCCATGATGGCCTTGCGTAGGTCCAATCGAAGCGGTTCGGCGCCCTCTCGATGCAAGGCGAACTCGTAGCCGTCGTCGACACCCGGGTCGGCCAGCGATTCGAGAGCCATCGGCAACTGCGCGTCGAAGCGATTGAAACCGCCCAGGCCCAGCATTGCCGCGACGGCGTCGAAGACCCGGCCCAGACTGGAGGTGCTCACCACGTTGAGCCGCCTGTCGATCTGGTCATCGATCAGCCTGAGCTTGTCGGCGTCGGGCTCGATCCGTTCGAGCAGCCACGCGAATTCATCCAACCTGAAATCCGCCCCATAGGCCTGTTTCAGCAGGCCCAGGAGCGGCCGGACCGCTTCCTTGCTCGCCTTATCTCCGCCGGCCAGAGGGTAGTACACCAGATGCCCGAACCGCGTGAACTGCGTGAGCGACGCGATCATGCACTCGCAGCCCCAGATCGCGCCGTCGGTGCCGTAGCCGGTCCCGTCGCACTCGATGCCGATCACCGGGCCGGGATGCCTGTGCTCGGCCAGAACGGATGCGATGTGAGCCCAATGATGCTGGATCTGGATCACCCTGACGCCGGCAAGAGACTTCGCGTACTGCGTGGAGAAATAGCCCGGGTGCAGATCGCATGCGACGACGCTCGGCTTGACCTCGAAGAGCCCGGCCAGATGGCGGATCGAGTCCATGTAGTGATGATAGACCTCCGCGTCCTCGAGGTCGCCGATGTGCTCGCTGAGAATAAGCTGGTTGCCTTTGACCAGGCAGAACGTGTTCTTCATATCCGCGCCGGCCGCAAGAATCTCCTGCGGCGAGTCGTTGTTCATCAGGATGGGCGTGGGCACGTAGCCCCGAGCCCGCCGGAGGATTGCCCGCTCATCGCCCACGAAGTACACGATCGAGTCGTCGACCTGGCGGTAGATCTCGCGATCGTGCATGAGGAATGCATCCGCGACGTCGCCGAGTCGCTCCAGCGCGAGATCGTTCCTGCAGATCAACGGCTCATCGGAGAGATTGGCGCTGGTCATCACGAGCACATCGAGCCCTTCCGTGAACAGCAGGTGATGCAACGGCGCGTAGCAGAGCATGAACCCGAGCGAATCGACGCCCTGCGCGACGGCGGGAGCAATCGCGGCATCCGCTCGCCTGGGCAACAGCACGATCGGGCTCTCGGGGCTCGTCAACGCCTGCTCGGCGGCCGCATTTACCACGACGTGCTTCTTCACCTCCTCCAGACTGGCGGCCATCAAGGCAAAAGGCTTGAAATCCCGTCGCTTTCGCCGCCGCAGTTCGAGGACCGCGTCGTTGTCGAACGCACCGCAGGCCAGGTGAAACCCGCCGAGACCTTTGATCGCAAGGATCTTGCCCTGCCGCAGCAGTCTGGCGGTCTCCGCGATCGCCTCGTCGCTGTCGGTCGTCAGCGCGTTGCCCACGCGATCGGTCAGCCATACCTTGGGTCCGCATCGCGGACACGCCACCGGCTGGGCGTGGAATCGGCGATCCGTCACGTCTCGATATTGCCCCGCGCACCGCTCGCACATCGGGAAGACGGACATCGTGGTGTTGGGCCGGTCGTAGGGAATCGTTTTGACGATCGAATATCGCGGCCCGCAGTTGGTGCAGTTGATGAAGGGATAACGATGGCGAAAGTCGCCCCGATCCCCCAGTTCTCGGAGGCAATCGGCGCAGACGGCGGTGTCGGCAGAAACCTCCGAGAGCACAGCGCCGTCGGAACGGCTGCCGCTTATGACGAAGCCGCTTTCGCCCCTGCGAAGCGGGATGTCATGAACCTCGCACGACTCGATCCGCGCCAGCGGCGGTTTGTCGGACGATGTCAATCGCTTCACGAACTCGTCGATCCGCTCCTCGGAGCCCTGGAGTTCGATCGTGACGCCTCGCGTGTCGTTCCAAGCAAAGCCAGTCAGCTCCAGAGCCACGGCCAGCCTGTGCACGGTCGGACGAAACCCCACCCCTTGCACGCGACCCGTCACGAGTATCCTCTTTCGCTCCATCACGCTCCCTATCCAAAACCGCCGCGTCCGAAACCGCCGCTACTCTGGGTTGGAAGCGGAAGCACCGAGCCAAACCCTCCGGCGCTGTTTCTTCGCAGGCCCATCGTCGCCAAAATGCGATAGAGCAACGAACGAAAGCTCGGGGGCCGACGAAGCTCCGCAGGGCGAAGCGAGAGATCCTCCGCGGCGTCCTGCGCGTGGATCGCGATGCCTCCCTCCTTCCAGCGAAGCAGCACGTGCACGAGGTCTTGGGCCGCCAGGAGAGCATCCTGAATCACGATGACCTGGGTGATTCCTCGTGAAGCCAGGAACCGGGCCGACGGAAAGTCCTGCGGGAAGACCATCCAGCGGTTGTCGTATACGCCGGGGGCCGGCTTGTTCTGGCCTTGCAGCCGGCGCGAGTCCAGCAGGAACGCGGGCGGATTGTCCCCCGCGAGCGCATTTCGCACAGACTCCGGCGGCGCAACCGAGAGCATCTTCACGAGGGCCGACACGTCGGCCAGAACGCACTTCTCCGACGACACCCCTTGCCTGCGACCGGAAGTCGTGTTGTACAGGGGGACGGGTCGATAACCGTCCCTGGCAAGATCGAATCCCGCGACCAGAGAGCGGACGCCCGCCAGATCGACCACAATCGCGGTATCCCGTCTGGTCCCGATGCGGCACCGCAAGCCCGACTCGTACGGCACGTCCGAGGGAGGCAGCAGCTCTTTCTGCTCGTCGATTTCAGCGAACAACACCGGCTTCACCCAGGGCGACCATTCGTCCTGAGCGGGCGCCCAGATCTCATACAGCTCTCTTCCCGTCATCCACGCTCTCCCAGGACAACCACCGAGGTTTCTTTCGCTTGGTTCTTTCGATCCACCGAGACGTCCGAACCGATCAAGACGGCAATCTCCTGTGCATGACTATCGATCAGGGGCACAGGAGCAGCACGCCCATACAGCCCACACGCCTTCCCATCCACTACGAATACGCCCACGCATGGATAGAGGCTTTCGTTGCCTCCGACGGCCGGGACCGCTTGGAAGCGTCTCTGAGCCGCCCAGAATCCGGGATACCTGGCTGCATGTCGAGCGATTTCGCGCCACTCTTTGTCCGCCGTGACGCCTCGGATGCCGATCCACTCGCCAACGCGTCCCAGAGCGGGCTTCAGGACCCAATCGTCGCTCTTGCGCCAATCGACCTCGCGCGGATCGCAGGTCTGCGGCAGGAGGGCCTTCCACGTGGGCAAAGGCGTCCTGAGCCGGTCCCAGACCAGAGGAAATCTCTTGCTCTGCGAGATCAGCGCGTAGCCGGGATTGCTCTGCGGCACAGCGGCGCCGTGGAAGTATCGCTGCCAGGCGTTTCGTCGCGGGATGTTCAGGAGCCACTCGGCCGGGAAGAACCGCACGATGCCGTCGAACTCTTTCGCATCGCCGGCGGATCGGGGGATTCCACCGACCCAGACGAGATCCGCAGGGCTGACCAACACCGGCGCCAGCCCCTCGTCCGAGAACCGCTCTGCGAGAAAGACCATCACCTGCCGATCGTCGGTGTAGGCCGTGGCGTGTACGAAGGCGACGCGAGCCCCCCTTCCCAGCGAGGAGGCCACCGCTTGCGCGTAGAGCCTGCCGACATCCGGCGCCGAGCATGTTCGTGGATGGCATTTGCAGGCAAGCTCCGCGAAGGCGCACGATTCGATGAACCCGCCGGGCACGTCGGAGTTGGCCTCGGAGATCCGCCAGCCTTCCTCGGTGAAATGGAAATCGAACCGCGTGACTCTGGCCATAGCGGAGGCGGGCACTTGGCGCGCAGTCCGCGTGCAGGCCTTCTGCAAACGCCAGCCCAATCCCAGCATTCGACACAGATCGGGCCTGCATAGAATCTCCTGTTCCACAGCCAGCGCCTCGACCCAGAGTTGTTCGGACTGACGGCGCAACTGGTCCCAGGCCGATCCGTCGAGCACCAGAACTCGGCGGCCGATCGAGTCGATGTCCTCGAACTGGCTGTCCCACTTGTGGTGGTCGAAGATCATCTGCAGACGCAGTTCGCGAAACTGCGCGTCGGGGATCGGGTCGGGGACTGTCCACGGCGGATTCATGGATGTCCCTGCCAGACGAAAACATAGAGACCTGCGATGGCCAGGTACACCATCGCGACGAACAGGCCCACCAGGGACTCGCCCTCCTGGTGGCTCGCATCGGGAGACCGGACCCGCTCGACCACGACCGCCAGCAACGTCAGCGGCACAACGGGCCACGCGACCAGAGCGAAGTCCCTGACCGTGGCGGCTGCCGACACCCAATCCCCTGCGACCGCTCGTCCGAGGATCATGCCCATGGCGATCAGAAGACCGCCCAGCCGGAGCCCGGCGCCGACGAGTCGATCCACGGTGACAGACTCGCTGATGGTCGTGAGACGCTCGATCATCGCCCAGAGTCCAAAGAAGGCTATCGTGGCCAACCCCGCGCTGAACACCACGACCCACCAGCCGGGCCCGTTGCCGATGTTGGCGCCGGCGTAACAGAATGTGATACCGACAACCGCGCCGGATATCGCGAAGGCTGCCGCCAGATTCTGACGCTCGATCACGTCGTCCCGCGGGCTGATGCCGAGAAAGCCCAGCCACAGGACGCTGAACCCGACCCACGCCGCTCCGGCGAACATGTAAAACGCCAGATAGGTTCCGCTGGAACGAACGTCGTCGGCCGCCCAAAGGCGAAGGACGACGAAAAGCAGCGCAAGACTGATCGGGGGCGTCGCGACGAAGAGGAACCGGCCTGCGTTCCGAATCGCCAGGGTCTTGACCCGCGTCGCGGCGTACCACCGGTACCAGGCGACTGCCGCCACGACCATCGAGACCAGCATGACCATTGTTTCGTCGCCGGACATCGACACGCAACTCCATCCAAAGAAATTGTGATGGCCGGCACAACTTACCAAGCCGGCCCTTGGGGCTCCAACCGCCTCTTCTGCCACAGAAATGGAGCTTTTTGGGAACTTCAACACAAACACAGACTCCCAGCGATCATAAGTTCTTCGAGAAAAAATAACAGCAAAAATCCCTTGCTTGCTTCCCGTGGGGTGTGGTAGACTGATTTGTGTTCGTCGGCGGTCGCTCTGTGACTATACAGAGTTGGCCTCTGGCGATAGAACAACGGGGCCGTAGCTCAGTTGGGAGAGCGCTTGCATGGCATGCAAGAGGTCGTGAGTTCGACTCTCATCGGCTCCATTCGGTGGCGGGATCTTCCTGAGGGCGGGAAATCATAAGCGTGGAGATGGATAGGTCGTCTTCTGCGCTTTGGCGCAGGGACCGTGGCGAGACCACTCAGTACGGCTGATGGTTGGCTGAGGCGACGTCGAGGATGTCCAGGGTGCGGAAGGAGCCTACGATGCGCATTTCCGCATGAACGATGCCTTCCTGCCTTCCGAAGAAATAGGAAAAGGGCCATGTCTCGCCTGGGGCGATATTCTTGTAGGAGGCGGGACAGAAGTGCCCTACCGCGACCACCCTGCCGTTGGTGTCGCGAAGAGCCGCCTGGAGCTCCACGCCGCGAGGGGCCGAACCGATGTTCCGAACCTCGCCAACGACGGAGACGCCGCCGAAGTCGTTCTGGATCGCGCGGAAATAGAGCACCGCGAAGCCATCCTGAGTCAAGGGCGAACCAGGGGTCGCAGCGGCGGCGGCGTCCTGAGCGCCGGGGGTCTTCCCGGCCTGCGGGCAAGCGGAGCAACCGCACAAGCAGATCGTCAATCCCGTCAGAGCGATAATCGCAAGAGCCTTGGCCATCACCTTCTCAGAAAACAGCCCCAGAAGAACAGGCTTGCGGCGGTCCATTCCGGGGCGTCTATTCCTCGGCCTGCACGAACAATCTCCATCTATCCCATATTATCCACTTTTACACAGCCTTTGTCAAGAGTTTCCCGGTATTCCTCCGCAGGCCGCGTCGAGAACGGAAACGACCGATAATGGATCGTGCACGGAATGGAGAATTCGGGATCTGGCGAAGAAAAAGCTTGATCCAAAACGGGCAAATCGGTAGAATGGGTGGAATGTCGGATTCTGGCTGCTCGATAAAAACCGACAAATCTTACGGAACACTTTGGCTCCTAACCGATTCTTACAAGCAGACTGGTCGAAAAACGAACTGTTACGGAACGGCAAGTGCGTATGCAGACACCTGGTTGTATAGGAGGAACATCAATCATGAGGTCGAAAGCCTTTACACTGATCGAGCTGCTGGTCGTCATCGCGGTCATCGCGGTCCTGATGGCGATTCTGATGCCGGCGCTCCAGAGAGCGAGGGAACAGGGGCAACGAGCGGTCTGCTTGGGCACGCTCAAGCAATTGACCCTTGCCTGGATCATGTACGCCGACAGCAACGACGACAAGCTCGTCAGCGGCGACGCCGGTTTCGACAATTCGACCGGGCATGCCAACGAAAGGGCGTGGGTGGGCAGGTGCTGGGCCGAGCCGTACAACTCGCCGAGACCGCCGGCAAATCAGTGGCCGATCGAGGGCCCCACCGGTCAGAAGGCCGCCATCATGAAGGGCCCCTTCTGGGAATACGCCAAGGATCTTGCCATGTACTCCTGTCCGACGGGCATCCGCGGCGAATTGCTCACGTACAACATCATGGACGGTGTCAACGGTCGCCCGAGACAGGGGACCTACAGCGGCAACACGGGTCTGAAGGGTCCCAACGGCAAGAAGCTCTGGGTCAAGACCCGAAGCGAGATCTTCAACCCGACCTACAGGTTGGTGTTCATTGACGAAGGCGCCGCCACGCCCGACAGTTTTGCTGTGAACTGGGAGACGAGCGGGTTTGCGTGGTGGGATGATCCGACAGTCCGTCATGGCGACGGCACCGTCGTCTCGTTCGCTGACGGCCGGGCCGAATACAAGAAGTGGCAGGGATCAGGGACGATCAAGTACGGCAAGCAATACTCAGGCTACAAAGGGCCCGGCTACACGCCCAAGACTCCTGAGGAATGGGGCGACATGGAGTACATCCACACCGGCTGCTGGGGCCAGACGCACCGCAGTTTCCCCAAGCCGTAAGGAAACGGTCGCCGGATTCGTCCGGATCTGCTGAAAATCTGAGTTCCCATTCGAGACACACTCGGATGGGAACTTTTTTTGTCCTCATTTTTGTGGAATCGTCGCCTCTTCCGTGAAATCCAGGTCGGAAAAACGGGAACTCTGAGGCCGTCAAGAGAGACTTCGCCTTCGACCCGATTGTCAATCACGGCAGGATGAGCAACACAGTGAACCGACCGAGGCTCTCATTCCGCTTCTTCCCGTGCGTATGCCGTAGCCTTCCTGGGAAAAGTCCAGAGAAAAACACTCAAGAGTTTTTGAGCCGACTGCCGATGGCTTCTGATGACAAGTGAATAGGGTGGCTCGAAGCTGAGGCCAGCAAGGTCCGCTTAGCCTGTACTGGGTTCGTCCATCGCAACGTTCACATCCTTGTCGGATCGTAATCCGGACGACATCCCAGCGGCGGCTAGGAGCTAAAGAAAGAGCCACTGACAGTTGGGTTGGGTCCCCGCACCCCTCTGGCGATTGGGGACCTGGTCGTGCCCCTGTGAAGTAGCAGGCGAGTATTACGACAAGGGATTTATGAAACCAGATACTCTCGCACTGCCGTCGCAGGGGCTTTTTCTTTCCTGCTCACAACCTCCCGCCCGCCGTCCCGCTCACCTCGACAGCAACCGACCGTAGAAATCCTCTGTACTGGCGATCATGCCTCGAAGAGACAGATTCGTTTGGGCCCACTGCCGGGCTGCGATCCCGAGGCTCTGGCGCCTTTGCGGCCGACAGATCAGTTCTTTGAGACGATCCGCCACCACAGCGACATCGCCGGTAGGCACGACGACGCCGGTGATGCCGTCGCGAAGGTGCATGGAATTCCGCGGCGTCGTGAAACCCGCGGACAAGACGCACAACCCGCTGCTCATGGCCTCGTACATGACCGACCCTCCCGAAAGACTCACAAGCACGTCCAGGGATCGCAGCACATCGGCCATGTCTTCCCGCCGCCCGGCGAAGACCAGCCGGCCGTCGAGTCCGCAGGCGTCGGCCAGGCCCTTGAGCCTCGCGAAATAGTCCGCCTCGCGCACTTCCCCTATGATGAAGAATCGGGCTCGTCCCGGCAACACCGCATCGACCTCAGAGGCCAGTTTCACGAACTCCAGTTGCCTCTTGGCCCGCTCGATCCGGCCCACCAGACCGATGTTGACCACCTCGCGGTGCGCTGAGTCGGCAAGCGGCGCGCCGCAAGCGTCCGCGCGAGGTCTGAACCGGTCGGTGTCCACCGCATCCCCAATCTGGACGATTCGATCGGCGGGTATCCAGGCACGTTTCAATGTGCGAGTGATTCGCGTGGAGATCGAGATCAGACCGGTCGCGGCGCGAAGTCGGTGTTTGTGCACGCCCCAAAGCCCCAGAGGCGCTCGCACGTGGATGGCTGTGGGCACTCGCAAACGCCACTTCAGCCACGCCACGTAGCTGCCCAGCCACATGTCGGAACTGTGGACCAGCAGCGGATCGTAACGCCGCACGACGCGAACGAGCCGCTCTGCGTCCGCGTATCGGAGAATCCCGCCAGGCAGCTTCCGCCACGGCCGCAACGACAACACCTCCGTCGCCACACCGACGGACCGCAACTGAGCGACCATGTCGCCATCGCCGGTACAGAGGACGACCGGTTCATACTTCCTGGCCAGGCCTGTCACCAGATACAAGAGCTGACGCTGACTGCCTCCGATCTTGCCGCCCCTGGAAAGGTAGACGATCCGGCCCATTGCACTGCTTTCCTTTCTCAGTCTTCCGCATTGCCGGTCTGAGTGTGAACGGTCGCTACTGTAATCCAATAGGCGTCGGGTTTCCATCGTCCTTCCGGGAACGCAGGAGATTCCGACGAAGGTTTGGGTGGCACAGAGACCGGCATGAGAGTAGAATGCCCGCTCGTGAGTACGTTTCACAAGGAACCGCAGCGCTTCGACATGACGGAGAGGCTCGACACGCCACGCATCGGGGATGTGCCTCTGGGGAACAGGCTGATCCTGGCTCCGATGGCAGGCATGTTGCGTCTGCCTGTGCGTCTGGCCTATAGAAGACTCGGGGCTGCCATGACCTGCGTGGGCGTGATCGATGCGGAGGCGATGGCCCGAGCCCCCGACGACGGGCTGATCAACATCCTGGGCAAACGCGAAGTCACTTGCGAACAGGAGCGTCCGGTGAGCGTGCAATTGGTCGGACGCGAGACGAAGACGCTTGCCGAGGCCGCCCGATCCGTGCAGAAACACGCCAGCATCATCGATCTGAACTTCAGCGGTCCCGTGCAGCGTCTGATGGACCAAGGGTACGGCCTGTCCGGCCTGCTGAAGGACCCTGGACGGATCCGTGAGACGGTCTCTGCGGTCGTCGGAGCCGTGAAAATCCCTGTGACGGCCAAGATCCGAATCGGTTTCGAGGGACCGGATGTCGACGTGGTGAAGATCGCCCAGGTCTGCCAGGACGCCGGCGCGTCGGCGATCACGGTCCACGCCCGCTTCGTGCGACAGATGTACCATGGACCCGCTCACTGGGAATGGATCAAGAGGATCAAGGACCAGATAGATATCCCCGTGATCGGAAACGGAGCGGTCGGCGGTCCCCTGGACGCGAAAGCCATGTTCGATCAGACCGGCTGCGACTTCGTCATGATCGGCGCCGCGGCGTTCATCCACCCTCTGATCTTCCGCCAGACGAACGAGCTGCTCGAAACCGGCCGGTTCCACCGAAGGAGCGATCTGCAGGCCCTGCTGGCGTTCTTTGGATGCTATCGCGATTTCGCGCGAACGGTGGAATCCAGGAGCTTGGGTTCCTTCCTCCGGCGGTCATGCCGGAACTTCCTGCGGGTGCGAGCCTACATGCAGAGAATACAAACCGGCCAGACCACCCTGGAGTGAAACAGCGATGCCCCAACCCGAGACGAACCCGGTGTCACCGCCCCTGCCGATGGGCCGGACCCTGTCGCAGCGAATCCTGTCGCTCTTTCGCAAACCTCCTCGAGTCCGCATGCTCTACCTGGAGGTGACGCACCGCTGCAACGCCCGATGCATCAGTTGCTATACGAAGGCGGGAAAGGAGAAGCCGGACGTTCTGACTTTCGACGAGAAGAAGGCGGTCGTCGCCCAGGCGAAGGCCCTCGGCGCCAAGACGGTCTCTCTCAGCGGCAGCGGAGAGCCCCTGCTCTACGAACGGCTGTTCGATCTGATCGACTTCATCCGCCATCTCGATATGCAGGCCGTCATCTTTACAAATGGAACCGTCCTGGACGAGCGGACCGCCGAGCGGCTGATCGCCCGCAACGTCATCACCTATGTCAAGCTGTACAGCCTCGATCCGGAAGTCTTCGACCGGATGATGGGCAGGACCGACGCCTACGTATGGACGACGCACACGTACGCAAAGGACCGAGAGACCCGCCAGGTCAGGATTCCCAGCGGCCTGAAGCTCCTGCTGGATGCCCAGAGCCGTGCCGACGCCGCCGGCCTGGTCCGGGCCGAAGCGCTGATTACGAAACTGAACGCCGCCACGCTCGGCGACGTCGCCAGGCTCTGCAAGGAGTTGGGTCTGATCCTCCACCTGGAGACGCCGGTCTTCACCGGACGGGCAATCGAGAACCGTGAAGCGATCGCCCTGGACCGAGCGGGTTATGAAACGCTGCACCGCGAGCTGATCGCGATCCTCGGCAGCGAGTACTTCGCGGAGCACTTGGCGCATCCCTGCCCGGTCGAAAGAAACCCTGTCGTGTGGACGAACGGCGATATGGGCTTTTGCAGCAGCCGGCCCGCGAAAATCGGCAACGTTCGCAATGCCTCGCTGGAGTCCCTCTTCATCCGAGCCCGCAGGGCGAAACGAGCGGAGGATCGCCGCACAGCGCGTTGTTCCAGGGAGGGGCGGTACTTTCGCACGTGCCCGGCCCGCCGGTACTTTGAGATGAAACATCAACTCCCCTGCGACTACTGAAGCCCGATCTCCAGTGCGCATCGGGCCGGGGCTCTATGGAGGCAAGATCCTGAAGAGATTGGCAAAAAGACTCGTGCAGAACTGGAAGGTCGCGAAGACGACCGCGGTCCTGTGCCACCGGATCGTCCCCTTCTGGTCGCCAGGGTATCCAGTCCTCCTTCTGCGCGCCCGCGGGATCTGCAGGACAGGCAAATTCGATCCCGCAGAGGCGTTTCGACTGGGACTGTTCCAGCCCGGTTTCCGCCATCCGTCACACGTGGAGTACGTGAGCCGTCGGCGCCTGACGAAGGTTCAGGAGTCGCTCAATCCGGTCGGCTGGGCGCCGCTGCTCAAGAACAAGGACCTGTTCTACCGCTACTGCGCCGCAATGGACGTTCCGATTCCTCGCCTGTACGCGGTCGTTTCGGGCGGACGACTGCCCGGCTGGACGTACACAGGACGTCTGCTGCGGACCCGCGAGGACTGGGCGACGTTCTTTGACCGTGAATTGCCCGCGGAATTCGTCGTCAAGCCGGTCCAGGGCGCCTATGGACGCGGGTTCAACCTCTTCCGTCAGACCGGCCGGGGGTATACGGATGCAGCCGGGGTCTATCGAGAGGCCGGTCAGGTCTACGATCTGCTCGTCTGCGACGCTGGCGAAACGTACGTTGTCCAGGAGCGGCTTCACAATCATCCCGAGTTGGTGCGTTTCAGCGGCGCCGAGGCGCTGCAAACGGTGCGAATGACCACCTTCGTTGACAACGAGGGACAGGTGCGACTCCTTCACGCCCATTGGAAGACGATCGAAGGCAGCGAAATCGTCGACACGTTCCTTCGAGGGCTCGCCGGGAACATCGAGGTCCCGGCCGATCTTCGCCATGGCGTTCTGACCGTCGCCAACCGGGTCCCGGGCACCGGATCGTCGGTCGTGGCAATCCCCACGCATCCCAAGACGGGAATCGCGTTCAAAGGGTTCGCCCTGCCGTTCTGGAAGGAAGCGTGCAGTCTCGCCAAGCAGACGGCACTGAAGTTCATCCCGGTGCGGACGATCGGCTGGGACATCGGCCTGACGCCGGACGGTCCTGTTGTCGTGGAGGGCAACATCTGGTGGGACCCACCCAACCAGCACGGCGACATGGGCGAAATCCTCCGCGTGTTGACCGAGCCCTCCGTGTCGGGACCGCAGCAATCCGACCCGTCCCTCGACGACCGCGATCCCTGGCGCAATCTGTTCACAGGCGACAGCCGTCCCTGAGGACCCGTCGTCAGGACAAAACCGGATCGCGGCTTCAAATCGTCGCAAGGGCCGGTTATAATCGGTTGGGCCTTCATGGCAGATGCACGAATCGGGCTCCTTTTCATTCGGAGGATGTGTATGCGTCGCAAAACGATCGGACGTCGGGCATTTCTCAAACACACCGCCGGAGCGGCCCTTGGGACGTTGGGCCTGCCGCTGTTCATTCCGGCCCGCGCGATGGGAGCCTCAGGCAACACGCCGCCCAGCGAACGCGTCACCATGGCCTCCATCGGCTGCGGCGGCATGGGCACGAACAACCTGCGGGCCTTCCTCGCCCAGCCCGACGTCCAGGTCCTGGCGGTCTGCGACGTCGTGACCGCCAGCGACGAATATGGCCACTGGTATAAGCAGGGCTGGAATGGGGCCTGGTTCGGACGCGAGCCCGCGAAGAAGATCGTCGAGGCGGATTACGCCCAGAAGAACCCGTCAGGCAGCTACAAGGGCTGCGACGCCTGCGTCGATTTCCGCGAGATCATCGCCCGCAGCGATATCGACGCGGTCTGCATCACCACGCCGGACCATTGGCACGCGATCCCGGCCGTCATGGCCGCGACCGCAGGCAAGGACATCTACTGCGAGAAACCCCTGTGCCTGACGGTCGTCGAGGGCCGCGCGATGGTCGAGGCCGCACGACGATACAACCGCGTGTTCCAGACCGGCACCCAGCGACGTTCCAGCGAGCCCTACCGATTCATCTGCGAACTGATTCGCAACGGCCGGATCGGCAAGTTCCAGCGAGCCCTCGTCGCGATCGGCGGCAACAACAAGCAGGCGCCCCCCGCGGATTGGCAGCCGATGCCGGTCCCCGAGTGGCTGGACTACGAGATGTGGCTCGGTCCGGCCCCCTGGGCCCCCTACCACAAGGACCGATGCCTGTACACCTTCCGCTTCGGCCAGGACTACTCCGGCGGCCAGACGACGAACCTGGGCGCCCACGGAATCGACATCGTCCAGTGGGCCAACGGCACGGACGAGACCGGCCCGGTCGAGTTCGAAGACCTGGGCGGCGAGTTCCCCACCGACGGCCTGTTCACCACCGCCACGAAGGTCCACTTCCGCGCCCGCTACGCCAACGGCCTGGAGCTGACCTGCCGGACCCAGGAGAAGGAGCTCTATCGCTACGAAGGGTCGGACGGCTGGATCCAGATGCCGACGTATTCGAACGATTGGACCTGCTATCCGGAATCGCTGAAGACGAACGTCATCGGCCCGGACGAGATCCGCCTGTACGAGAGCAACGACCACCATCGCAACTTCATCGACTGCATCAAGAGCCGCCGGCCGACGGCCGCCCCCGCAGAAATCGGCCACCGCTCGACCTCGATCTGCCAACTCGGCAACATCGCGATGCAACTCGGCCGCAAGCTCCACTGGGACCCAACCGCCGAACGCTTCACCGACAGCGAGGAAGCCAACGAAATGCTCGCCAAACCGATGCGAAGCCCCTGGCGTCTGTAGCCCAATAGAAGAGGTGAACACCATGCGGATCTACATCGAAAGCACGATACCAAGCTACGTCGTTGCACGCCCCGCCCGCGACCTGCTGCAAGCGGCCCGCCAGCAACTGACTCGCGATTGGTGGGACCTGAAACGCGACCAACACGATCTTTTCGCCTCGCAGGTTGTCCTCGACGAAATCGCAAGCGGGGATGCGGAGGTAGCGCGTTAACGACTTGAACTGGTATCGCAAATCACACTCCTGGACCTCACAGACGACGCACACGCCTTGACGAAAGACATTCTTCGCTCGGGGGCGCTGCCGCCTGAAGCCGACCGCGACGCGGCTCACATCGCCCTTGCCACGGTTCACGAAATGGATATACTACTGAGTTGGAACTGCCGGCACATCGCCAACGCCGCCATTCAGCCGCGGCTGCGAAAGTTGGCAGATGCCGCCGGCTTCATCTTGCCGGTGATTTGCACGCCGGAAGAACTGCTGGGAAACGCCAATGAGCAAGTCGACTGACATTCAGACCGCCAAACCGACGGGCGACCTGGTGCTCCAGGAGATCTGGCGCACCAAAGACGCCCTCTCCGCCTCCTACGGCCATGACGTGGATCGCCTTTTTGACGAGAGTCGCGAACGCCAGAAGCGTTCCGTCCACCCGGTCGTGAATCTTCAAACCAAACGCCGCAAGACGTGAGAGGGCCCAGAACCAACCGGCATAGAAGAACGAGTCTGCCGTCCGGGAGAGCGAGCAAGCACGGTCGGACCCGTAATGCGGAAGTAACGGACTGATCCCGATTCCGCCGTACCGGCGGGAGTCTAACGCTTTCAGGCCACCAGCGAAACGGGTGCTCCGCACGCCTGACGCACGATTCGAACAGTCCGCACAATCCCAAGCGAGCGTCTCGCCCGCGTTCCAAACCGAAGGCCCCAACGCGCCCCCCCCGCCCGGCCGCCTCGGCCGGGCCTTCCGAAGCCCCCTGTTTCGGAAAAAAGTACCGGCCACCGTCCCGTTCCCCTCTAACAATCCTCATGTCTTCGTCGCACGTTGAGGCGAGTTCAGGTCAACCAAAAACACATGCACGAGCACCTCACGACCATCATCTTCCTCCGCCTGGAATGCAGCTCGCCATTCGCCAGCGTGGCCTGCGTCCAGTGTACGAACAAAGTGATGGTGTGTTTGGAGTAATCCCGGGATTTCGCCTTGTAGCTTCGAGAAGTCCTTGTTGGCAATATTCCAGACAATCAATGCCGTACGAGTATCGCGCCAAGTCAGGTAGCTCAGCAACTGATTGATACCAGCGAGTAATGCCTTCTGGCCTTTCCATAGCTTGCATTCCGCGACGAATGCGGCGCGATTGTCATGCTCAATACAGATATCGGTCTTGCCCTTCTTGCGAAAACGTTCGCCTGCAGCGCCACCCTCAAAATGTCCGTTCAGGTGCGCTAGCACGACATCGCGCAATTCCTCTTCATCGAGTTTGGCGAATGTCGCGGGCGTGGACTCGAACGATCTGGACTCCTGTCGGATTATCTTGAGGATGTACTCGTAGTCGGCCTCGCTGATGCCATATTCCTGTTCCACCTTTCGGGCCGCAGGTAGCGGTTTAACGATTTTCTTGGGCATTGGAATCGGAGTAGGTGAAGGCGCACCCTCTCGCAGCCTCAGCGGGATGGCGAGCTTTTGCAGGAGTGAACCTTGCTTCTCAAGCTGTTTGCGGCGCGCTTGTACTGCACTGCGAGCGTGCTGCGGCAACTGTTGATTGAAGCCGTTCACGTCATTGCGGACCCAATCCGCATATTGCTGCAATCCACCCAATTGTTCCTTGATCCACGCATTGAATCGCCCGTCATCGTTTGTGTCAGATGGAAGTGCAAGCGCCATTGTGACCGTTCCCGCAAGCTCTCCCGTGGGAATCACCCGACCTCGCGGAGGGTTATAGTTGTAGCTGCTCGGGGTATACTTGAATAGCCCCGGGTCACCAGTGAAGGGCACATGAATCGTAACTTCGTCGCCTTTCACCATGACGGGGCCGCTGCCATGCGGAATACACCGGCGGAAATGATCATGCGAAACATCTACCTTTGTCTCTCGGTGTTCTGCTTCGGCACGGTCTGCGTGGATCGCCAGTGGCTCGATGTGATATTCAGAAACAAAGTGGTCAACCATTTCGTCATCGGTAGCGCCATTCACGCGTTCGGCGGAGGTGTCGCTGATCGCCGATTTCATTTTTTCGGTGTGAGCCCGTAGTACGCTGTACAGATCGCCATTATTGTGAAACAGGATGTCAGTCATCTTCTTGTCTCCGCAGTTGTGGTTCTCTGCTCCTCGCGGTGGCGATGCAGTCTTGCTCCTCGCGCGGTGGACAGGAACACATTAAACGTGTTTGATAAACCTTGTCGCGACATCCTCACCATCAAGACGCCTCCCTCTATCGCATCTCGGCCCTTGTGGGTCGGCTACGGGGCCGACCTGCAGCCACGTGCCGTGCATCTCGTTACTCGTCGCTCGTGTCTCAAGGTGGCGGTCGGGCCAGCCCAACCACCGTGAATCATAGGGGTTTGACGAGAGGATGTCAAGAGCGGCGGAGCCCCACTGAAACGTGGGAGCGTTGACGGAGGGGAAACGTGACGGTGTCCGGTACGTTTTCCGGCAGAGATCTCTACTCATCCCGTGCTGCTGACTATCGAGAGCTGAAGAGGATTTCCCCGATCAGCCTCTGGTCGAACCATGGGTTGTTCGCAGACAGAGCTTTGGGATCGAACGAAAGAGTGCGTTTGACGCGTTATGGGGTACCGGCGGAAGTGGCGGAGGGTCGCCCCGAGTTGTTCCTCTCTCCGCAGGCGCCCGGCAAAGCGATAAACGCTCCTGGTTCCGAGCGGAGGCATGACGGGGGAGTTTTTGCCTCTCGCCAAGGCCTGCCTTCGACCTGATCGGGGGACGCCAAGATCGCAAACGTTTGAGGGCTTGCTGACCGCCTATCCTCGGTTCTCCGTTCCTCCTTGGCGCTCTTTGCGTCTTGGCGAGAAAACACGTCTTGGTTGCGGCCGCAGGCCGCACTAGGGCGTTCGCATACTTCCCAGCGAAATGTTGATTTTTATGCAACATACAGGCGTCATGGAGCGTCTGTATCTGAGAGGACGAGTTTCAAGTTTGAAGTGTCAAGTTTCAAGCAAGATGACTATGCGAAACGAACCCAATTTGGCGGGACCGGGCACACGGCGGGCATCAAGGGCGGGACGCCCGTGCTGCGAAGCCGCTTTACGCTTCCCCCTTCACGCTTCACGATCAATCGTTCGAAACGAAGCCAATTGGGGGCCAGTTTCAAGTTTGAAGTGTCAGGTTTCAAGTAAGATGAATGCACAAAACGAACCCAATTCAGGCAGCGGTAAGGCTTGCTATAAATTCTTTATGGAAAAAGAATTATGGGACTTTCCACCTGGAAGAGGCGGTGGGAAAACGAACCCAATTGCCCGCTGGGCCGTTCGCGTGCCGGGGCGGGTTGGGTTCGTTTCGCACAATCGAATGTGGCGGCTGCGCCCGCGTCGGTGCGAATCGGGATTTGTCTTTGACGTGCGGAGGCGCCAGTCGCTACAATGGCGTCGAACATGGTCCGGCGCCCCAGGAACAGGAGAAAAGCCATGTACCGGATAGGCATTCTTGTATGCTCGCTCCTCTTTGCCGCTACGGTCTGTGCGACCGAGACCAAGGCCACGCTCGACACAGACCCCAATCTGGTCGGCTGGTGGAAGCTCGATGAGACCTCGGGCGCCGCGGCCACCGACTCCTCGCGACATCAGCGACATGCGACCCTCAAAGGCGGCCTGTCCTTCGACACAGGCTCGACCCCAGGCCGCGTCGGCAACGCCATTCGCCTGGATGGCAAAGAGGCCTCTCTCGAAGTCGCCAAGTACAAGGGAGTGACGGGCACGCGGCCGCGGACGGTGGCCGTCTGGATCAAGACCGCCACGACGCGGGGCGAGATCGTCTCATGGGGCACGGAAGATTTCGGCCGGATGTTCACTTTCGGCTTCATCCGCGGACGGATCGGGATCACACCAAGCGGCGGCTACTACTACATGAATCCGCAAGCCCACAACGATCAGTGGCATCATGTCGCGGTCGTGGTCCGGGAGGCCGAATCGCCCAATCTGCACGACGACGTGACCCTCTATCTCGACGGCGCTGCGGCGGAGGTCCACGACATCGGCCTGCTGGACCTGTGGCCGATCGACACGGGAAACGAGTTGAATGTGCGGATCGGCAGGAGATTCCAGGGATCGCTGGATGACCTGCGGATCTACGACCGCGTTCTGACGGAGAGCGAGATCGACACCCTGTTCAAACTGCACAGTCACCAGCCATCGACTTCGTCTCAATAGCAAGGAGTTGGATCATGGAGAATCCCCGAATCACGCGACGCGAGTTCGTGCAAGGCACCGCGGCGGCCATTGCGGCGGCGGGCCTGGGAAGTCCGATCGCGCACGCGGCGCAGCCCTCTGTCGATACGTCCCGAATCCTCAACTACAACCCCGACATGGAGTACCGACGGCTGGGCAAGACCGGCCTGATGGTCTCGGCGGCCTGCCTGGGCGGGCACTCGCGAAGCAACGACCAGGAGCGCAGCGACATCATCACCCGCTGCATCGAAGCGGGCATCAATTACATCGACGCCTGCTGGGACAACGAGGTCAAGCGCGACGCCAAGGCGCTCAAGGGCCGGCGGGACAAGATGTACCTGGCGCTCTCGCACGGCGCCAAGGAAGTCCGCAACGAGGAGTTCCGCACGAGCAAGAGGCTCCTGGAGTCGCTCGACGAGCTGCTCAGGGACTCGGGCCAGGACTACACGGACCTCTGGCGGATCACCTGCCTGGAGCCGGGCGGCCGGCACACCTTCAACACCGCCTGCGAGATCGTGGACGCGTTGGAGAAGGCCAAGAAACAGGGCAAGGCCCGCTTCGTCGGCTTCTCCTCGCACGACCGGCGCTGGATTCAGTTCATGATCGAGTACTTCCCCCAAATCGAGGTCGTCTGCTTCCCCTTCACGACGATGACCAAGAAAGCGCCCCAGGACAGTCTCTTCGACGCGCTCAAGCAGCGGGACATCGGCGCGTTCGGCATCAAGCCCTTCGCGGCCGCCTCGCTGTTCGCGGGGACCCCCGAGGAGAACAACCAGCGGGGCCGTCTGGCCATTCGCTACATCCTGCACAGCAACACCGTCGTCCCCATCCCCGGCATGAACAGCCTCCAAGAGGTGAACAACGTCGTCAAGGCGATCCAGGAACGGCGAGAGCTCGACGTCAAGGAGAACGCACTGCTGGACAGGGCCGGCCGGGAAACCTGGGCGAACCTGCCGGCGAATTACCAGTGGCTCAAGAACTGGGAATACGTTTGATCCCGGTCCCTCGGCGATGCCCCCTGTGAATGGAAGATCTGCATGACGCTTCGCATGAACGCAATCCTCGTCGGCCTGTCGATGATGCTCACATTCGCCGTCACCGGTTGCGGGCGGACCGAGACGGCAACATCCTCCCCCATGGAGACCGGGCGGGCGAACGACGCTCTGATGGTCGCGAGCCGGCCTGCCAACGCGGCGCCGGAGGCGCCGCTTCTGCTGCTCGATGAGCCCGAAGAGGATGAGGCGACGAGCGAACCGATGGCCGACAACAGCCGGTGCTTCGTCTGCCACGTCAACTACATGAACGAAGAAATCGCAGCCAACCACGCCCGCAGGGGCATCGGCTGCGCCGATTGTCACGGCCCCAGCGACGCTCACATCGCTGACGAGTCCTGGGGCTCCGGCGGCAACGGCACCGCGCCGGACGTCATGTACCCCAGGGACAGGATCAATCCCGCGTGCATGGCCTGCCATCCCCAGGACAAGCTCAGCTCGCAGCAGCATGAACCGGTCTTTCGAGCATCGAATCCGAAGGTCTGCACCGATTGCCACGGGTCCCATCGCCTGCCGGTGCGCCGCTGCAAATGGCGGTAGGTTCCCGGCGCTTCCTGGCGAATACTTTCCTTGCCCCCAGGAATTTCCGTCGCGGCCGGCGAGAGGCGCTTGCACGGATTCGAGCCTAAAGCTATCATGGGCCGTCACTTGCGAGAGGGAGAATTCCGCTCTCGCAGAACAGGGAGGCCCTTGACACCGCCGACTTGCCCCTATATAGTAGTGATTATGAATAGTCGCCTATAGGGCGGTCTTGGCGGTGGCACGAGGCTGGACAGAAACCAAACTATCCATGAGAGGAAAAGCATGAGAGGAAAAGAGCGAACCTGCGGCAGGCAGGAAGCCGAAAAGCGACTTGATGAATTCCAGGTCCGCTGCCGCGAGGCGGGTCTGAAAGTCACGCCGCAACGGATGGCAGTCTACAAGGCCCTGGTGGAAACCACCGAGCATCCGTCCGCGGAAGCGGTGTTCCGCAAAGTGCGGCGGACGTTTCCCAGCATCTCGCTGGACACGGTCAACCGGACTTTGCTGACCCTCAGCGAAATGGGGGCTGCCTTCGTCGTCGAAGGGTCGGGCGACGCGAAGCGATTCGACGCGAATCTCTGCACGCACCAGCACTTCAAGTGTCTCAAGTGCCGACGAATCCTGGACTTCCATCACGAGCCGTTCGACCGGATCGACGTTCCCGCGAACCTGGTCGGCCGGGTCACCGTACTGAAAAAGACCGTTTACCTGGAAGGCTTGTGCGATCACTGCGCCAAAGAGTCCTGAGTCCCGAGTTCCGAACCCACTGTCCGACGCGCGTTTGTGAGCTTGTGATTCAGAAAAGAACAATCACAATCACGATGGAGACGACCGATGAACTTGAAGGGCACCGAAACAGAGAAGAACCTCTTGACCGCGTTTGCAGGCGAATCCCAGGCGAGGAACCGCTACACCTACGCTGCGGAAAAGGCTCGGGAAGAAGGCTATGAGCAGATCGCCGCGATCTTCGAGGAAACCGCCAACCAGGAGAAGGAACACGCCAAGCGATTGTTCCGCTTCCTCGAAGGCGGCGAGACCGAGATCCAGGCGGCCTTCCCGGCCGGCGTGATCGGCAGCACGCTGGAGAACCTGAACCACGCCGCGGCGGGCGAGCATTACGAAACCACCGAGATGTACCCGAACTTCGCCAAGATCGCGGAGAAGGAAGGGTTCGTGGAAATCGCGGCGGTGTTCAAGAAGATCGCGGTAGCGGAGAAACGCCACGAGGATCGCTACAACGCGCTGGCCAAGAACGTCACCGCGGGCCAGGTCTTCAAGCGTTCGACGCCCGTCCGCTGGGTGTGCCGCAATTGCGGTCTGGTCCACGAAGGGCCGGAAGCCCCCAAGGTCTGTGCGGCCTGCCAGAAACCCCGGTCGTACTTCGAGATCGACGCCGTCAATTATTGATCCGCAAGCAGTCGAAAAGCCGGGTGGCGACCATCTCGCCTGCCACCCGGCCTCTTTCTCAGACCGTCACCGCCGCTCGCTGAGCTTTCGGCGTCTATTGCTCTCCCGCCTACGCCGGCAAGATCGTAGGATTTTGCGATTTTCACCGAACTGGACGGCCCTGGACCTGCGTAACAGCAGCACGTCGTCGCGGCCGGCCAGGACGATCCGTCTGTCCCGACGCGGCGACCCTGTACGACAACGAGCGACATTCGGCAGTTGGAAATGCAACCTCAGAAAGGAGTGCAATATGGCAGAGCGAACAGGCTTGGTCACCATGAAGGGCAACCCCCTCACACTGATTGGCAGCGAAGTCAACGTGGGCCAGAAGGCGCCGGAGGCGACCCTGGTCGCCAACGATCTTTCGACCGTCAAGCTGTCCTCCCTGGGCCAGGGGAAGGTCAGCATCATCACGACCGTTCCGTCGCTGGACACGCCGGTCTGCGATGTGGAGACGCGTCGGTTCAACGTCGAAGCTGGCAAACTCGGCGACGCGGCGGTCGTGCTGTCTATCAGCATGGACCTGCCGTTTGCCCAGACTCGATGGTGCGGCGCCGCGGGCGTCAAGAATGTCCGGACGCTGTCGGACCATCGGGATGCCGCCTTCGGAAACGCCTATGGCGTCCTGCTCAAGGACCTTCGGCTGCTGGCCAGGGCGGTGTTTGTAGTGGACAAGAAAGGCGTCGTCCGGTATGTAGAGATCGTCAAAGAGCTGACGAGCGAGCCGGACTACGCGGCCGCATTGGATGCGGCCAGGAAGCTGCTCTAGGCTTGCCAGGTCGGCAGGACCTTGCCGCCGGAGGCTTTCGCCGAGACGACAGGATCAGGAGGACTACGAGAAATGCAGGAACTGAAACCCAACGTGTACTCGATCCGTGCGATCGACTGGGATCGGCGGCTCTTCGACGAGCTGATTCCGTTGCCGGAAGGGACCACGTACAACGCCTATCTGGTCGAGGGCAGCGAGAAGACCGCCCTGATCGACACAGTGGACCCCGCGAAGATGGATATCCTCATGGGCAGCCTCACCGCCTCGGGGATCGACAAAATCGACTACATCATTTCGCATCATGGCGAGCAGGACCACTCCGGTTCGATCCCGGCGATCCTGGCCCGCTACCCTGACGCAAAGGTCGTGACCAACGCCAAGTGCAAGACGATGCTCATCGACCTTCTGCACATCGATGAAGAGCGCTTCCTCACGATCCAGGACGGACAGACCCTGTCCCTGGGCGACAAGACGCTCCAATTCTTCGATACGCCCTGGGTACACTGGCCTGAGACGATGGTGACCTACCTGGCACAGGACAAGATCCTGTTCTCGTGCGATTTCTTCGGTTCGCACCTGGCGTCGAGCAGCCTTTATGTCGATGACGAGCCGCTGGCCTTCGAGTCGGCCAAGCGGTACTATGCCGAGATCATGATGCCCTTCCGGTCCATTATCAGGAAGAACCTGGAGAAAGTGGGCAAGCTCGACATCGAGATGATCGCCCCCAGTCACGGGCCCATCCACGACAAGCCTCGCTACATTCTGGACGCCTACAAGGACTGGACCAGCGACAACGTCAGGAACGAGGTCGTGCTCGCCTACGTGTCGATGCACGAGAGCACGCGGATGATGGTGGAGCACTTCTCCAAGGCATTGATCCGCCGGGGCATCGTCGTGCGTCAATTCAACCTGGCGGTGACCGACCTCGGCCGGCTGGCGATCGCTCTGGTCGACGCCGCGACGATCGTCCTGGGCTCGCCCACGGTCCTGACCGGCGCCCATCCCAAGGCGGCCTACGCCGCGTTCGTCGCCAACGCGCTGCGTCCCAAGACGCGGTTCGCGTCGATCATCGGATCGTTCGGCTGGGGCGGAAAGATGGTCGAGCAGCTCTCGGGCCTGATCGCCAACCTCAAGGTGGACGTGCTGTCGCCCGTGATCGCCAAGGGCCGACCCAAAGATGAAGACTACCTCGCTCTGGACATGCTGGCAGAACGGATTCTGGCCAAGCATCGGGAGATCGGAATCGCCTGACGCCGGAGCGAATCGAATTGTCAGGGCTTGAACACTGCTGAAAAGAAAGGGGAAGGACAAATGGTTGAGAGACTCCAGGTGTATAAGTGCTCTGTGTGCGGCAACGTTGTCGAGGTGCTCACCGCCGGCGGCGGCGATCTGGTCTGCTGCGGCCAACGGATGGAGAACCTGACGGTCAAGACCGCCGACCAGGGCAAGGAGAAGCACGTGCCGGTCATCGAGAAGATCGACGGCGGCATCAAGGTCAAGATCGGAAGCGTCCAGCATCCGATGGAAGAGAAGCATTACATCGAGTGGATCGAAGTGATCAGCGACGGCAAGGCGTATCGCCAGTTCCTCAAGCCGGGCCAGACGCCCGAGGCCGTCTTCAACATCCCGGCCGGCAACGTCCGGGCCCGAGAACACTGTAACCTTCATGGACTGTGGGAGGCAAAATAGCATGCTCACCGAGAAGATGGAAAAAGCGTTGAACAAGCAGATCAACGAGGAATTGTACTCGTCCTATCTCTACCTGGCGATGTCCGCCTGGTTCGAGTCTGTGAATCTCCCAGGGTGCGCCGCCTGGATGGCGGCTCAGGCTCGCGAAGAGAATGGTCACGCGATGAAGTTCTTCAAGTTCATCAACGAGCGTCGCGGCCGGGTCCTCCTCCAGGGGATCAAGGAGCCGCCGAAGGAATGGAAGTCGCCGCTGGCGGCCTTCGAGGCGTCGCTGAACCACGAGCAGCACATCACCGGACGGATCGACGATCTGATGAACCTGGCGATCGAGGAGAAAGACCACGCCACCGCAGGCGTGCTGCAGTGGTTCGTCAGCGAGCAGGTCGAGGAAGAGGCCCACGTTGACGGCATCGTCCAGAAGATCAAGATGGCCGAGAAGGCCCCCGGCGCGATGCTCATGATGGATCATGCGTTGGGCGAGCGGAAATGACACTATCCACAGGTGCGGGAGGACAGGCATGAGCATAGCATTCAACGCCGACGAAGTGTTCGAAATGGCCGAAGAGATCGAGCGAAACGGCGCCCGGTTCTATCGGGAAGCCGCCTCCAAGGCCTCCGACCGAGGGATCAAGGAGATGTTCCTGGGCATGGCCTCCATGGAAGACGGCCACCTGCGGACGTTCCAGGAAATGAGAAAGAGCCTTACCGAGCGGGAAAAAGGGGAAACCGCGTTCGATCCGTACAACGAGGCGACGCTGTACCTGCAGGCGCTGGCCGACAGCAAAGGCTTCGAAGGGATGAAGAGCCCGACGCAGAAGCTGACGGGCAAGGAGTCCGTGCGCGAACTGCTCGAGACCGCCATCGGCGCCGAGCAGAATTCCGTTCTGTACTATGTCGGCCTGAAGGACCTGGTCCCCGCCGAGGCAGGCCGAGACAAGATCGAAGCCATCATCAGGGAAGAGGTCCGGCATATCGCTGATCTGCGACGTCGTCTGACCGCATTGAGTTGACAAGCTCGACTTGGGAAGGAAAGAGAGATGAAGTATAAATGCGTCCTCTGCGGCTACATCTATGACCCTGCTTCTGGCGACCCCGACAACGGCGTGGCCCCCGGCACTTCGTTCGCCGATCTGCCGGACGACTGGGTTTGCCCCGATTGCGGCGCCGGCAAGGATCAGTTCGAACCCGCGGATGACTGATCGCCATGCCCGCACGTGAGATCCATCCGTCGGTGGCCGCGTTGGACTTGATCTGCGTCGAGTCGGCGGCCCCGCCGGCGGCCATGGTCGTTTTCGGAGCCTCCGGCGACCTCGTGCAGCGCAAGTTGTTGTCGAGCCTCGCGGAGATCCACAGGCGAGGGCTCCTCAGCGAGCACTTCTGCCTGCTGGGTTGCAGCCGAACCGAGTACTCCGATGAACAATACCGCCAACTTGCCGCCGAGGCGATCGGACAGCGTCTCGGCGGCATTTCTTCCAACAAAGTCTCGGAGTTTCTGGACAAGATCTACTACGTCAGCGGCGACTACGCCGACCCCGCCACCTACGTCGCGATCAGGACCCGCCTGGCGGAGCTTCGTCGCAAGCACGCTGTCTCCGGCTGCAACCTCTACTACCTGTCCGTCCCCCCCTTCCTGTACGAGACCATCATCGAAGGTCTCGGCTCGTCGAACCTGTCCCGCAAAGACGACCCCGAGTGCCAGTTGAAATCGCGTCTGGTCGTGGAGAAGCCCTTCGGACGCGATCTGGCGACCGCGACCGCGCTGAATCGGACCATCTCGAAGTGGTTCGAGGAGTCGCAGGTCTATCGCATCGATCACTATCTGGGCAAGGAGACCGTCCAGAACATCATGATCTTTCGGTTCGCCAACGCGATCTTCGAGCCCGTCTGGAACCGCAACCATATCGACAACGTCCAGATCACGATCGCCGAGACGCTGGGCGTCGAGCACCGCGCCGGCTATTACGACAAGTCCGGCGCGATCCGCGACATGTTCCAGAACCACATGCTCCAGATGCTGGCCCTGGTGGCGATGGAGCCGCCGACGTCGTTCGACGCGGAGGCCATTCGCGATGAGAAGATCAAGCTCTTGCGAGCCGTGCGCCCGTTCAACTGTGCCTGGGACCCCCTGGCCGGCTGCTCCCTCGTGCGAGGCCAGTATGGAGCAGGCGCCGCAGGCGACCGCAGGGTCGCCGCTTATCGCCATGAGCAGGGCGTGGCCCCCGACTCCAGGACGGAGACCTACGTCGCGGCCAGACTGCACATCGACAACTGGCGATGGAAAGACGTCCCCTTCTACCTGCGGACCGGCAAGCGACTGGCCAGGAAGAACACCGAGATCGTCGTGACGTTCAAGGAGATCCCGCACTCGCTGTTCGGCTCGGTCGGCCTGGACCACATGCCGCCCAACATCCTGGCGTTCCAGATCCAGCCGGAAGAGGGCATCTCCCTGCGGTTCCAGGCCAAGCGCCCCGGCTCGAAGATCTGCATCGGCACACTGGATATGAAGTTCCGCTACAAGGAGATCTTCGGCGGCGAGTTGCCCGAGGCCTATGAACGCCTTCTCCTGGACTGCATGACCGGCGACCAGACCCTCTTCACCCGATTTGACGGCATCGAAACCACGTGGAAGCTCCTCATGCCCATCCTGGAGGCATGGGAGAAAAGCGACGAGCAGCCGCACGAGTATCCGGCCGGCAGCGAGAGCTTCCCCCTGGCCGACGCCCTGCTCGAAGCCGACGGCCGTCAATGGCACGGGCTCACGTCGATGTGACATCCTCGCAGGGGCGACGCATGCGTCGCCCTCGCACAAATCGGACTCTCACCGCACAGCCTTCAGCACGGCTCGAATGTTCTCGCTGGGCACCTGGGGCGGGATTCCGCCGCCGCAGGAGAGAATCACCCTGCTGCGGTCGCTCAGCGGTTCGATCGCGGCCTTCACGCTGGCTGCCACATCCGCAGGCGTGCCCTGGGCCAGGACGTCCCGCGGGGGAATGTTGCCCAGCAACGTCACCTTGTTGGCGGTCAATTCCTTCATCTGCGTCAGCGAGTGCTCGAAGCTGAAGTTGAAGAGGTTGACTCCGATTTCGTTGAGGAACTTCGCGGTGACCAGACCCTGGGCGTCGTTGTGGAAGAACCGCACCGGCACGTCGAGACAGCCGAAGATCTGCTTGAGATAGGGCAAAGCCGCGGCGCGGAAGTCCTGCTCGCCGAGGAATCCGACGATGTCGTCCAGGATGAAGATGCCTTCGATCGTGGGAATGCGCTCTTTCTGAAGGCGGAGCCAGTCGACGATGAACTCCGTGATCAGCGTCAGGAATCGATGAGTCTCCTCGGGATCGGTGCGGATCGCCATGAGAAACTCGGTGGTTCCCATGAGGAACGTCGCGATGTTCAGCGGCCCGCGCGAGACCGCGAATCGGATCGAGTGCCCTTGCTTCTCGATGCGATCGCGATGCAGCTCCAGCCTGCGAATGACGAACGGAAGCAGGCCGTCGGTTCGAGGATTGGGCTTCTCGATGCCCGCGAGGTCGCCGATCGTCTTGACGACCTTGTCCGCAAACGGCAGCTCGTCCTGCGCCCAGCGGCACTTGCTCCCGAAGGCCGAGGGCTCGGTACACATGCCGAACTCCGACCAGAAGCCCGGCAGGAACATGGCGTCGGGGAACTCACGCAAAGCCTTGAAATTGGCGGCCAGCCACTTCTCCTCGCTGCCGTAGTAGTCCAGCGTGGATATGCCCGCCCAGCCGGGAAGCCAGGGGCTGTCGATAATGAACCCGACCGGTATCGGTTCGAACACCTCGCCGGCCAGGACCGCCAGAAGCTGATTCCATTGTTCGTTTGTCATCGAGAATCCCTATACGATGGTTCGGACGGCGACTTCCGCCCCTTTCCGCTCGGCTGAGACGTACGCGCTGTAGATCGTCGAGATGCAGTCGGCCGCCAGGGAGCTGTCGCTCTGGACCGCGTCGCCGTAGGCCACGGTGCGATAGAACGCCTCGATCTCCTGCGGGTATCCGGTGAACCAGTCCTCGTCGGGCGAGGGGTTGGTCCAGCCTTGCTTGGTCCCGATCTTCTCGACGACGTAGATGTCCTTGAAGTTGGCCTCGGCCGCGTTGTACGTCGCCATCGCGGTGTTCGGATTGATGTTGCAGAACGTGCGGTGGTTGTTCGCGGCCACCTCCAGCCAGTTGTGGATGCCGCCCAGGATGATGTCCGAGGCGAAGATCGTCGCAATCGTGCCGTCCTCGAATGTCACGTGCATCATCGAGAAATCGTCGATGTCGAAGTAGTCGGCCCGAATGTGCCCCTCGTCGCGGAAGTTCGGCATCCGCGTCAGCGCGTGCACGCGGGCGGTCACCGACTTGGGCCGGATGGGCTTGCCGTCGCGGGCCTTGCCCTCGACCTGCTTGAGGTACAGGGCCGCGCCCAGCGGGTGGCAGCCTTTGCCGATCATGACCCCGCCGCCGGAGTATTTCCAATAGGCGTAGGTCTTGGCATGCGAGCCCGAGTGCGCCTCCTCGCCATGCATCCAGAGGATCTGAGCGCCGGTCTTCTCCAAAATCTCCCGCTCCTTTTGGATCGAGGGAGCGTAGACCCAGTTCTCCGCATAGAGAATCCGGCCCTTGCTCTTTTTCTCCGCCTGGAGCATTCGCTCGATGCTGGCCAACGCCTTTGCGTGGACGATCTCCTTGGGGAAGTCCTGGCCGTTGAAGTTCTCGTCGCCGTCGCCGAAGAACCCGGTCAGGGGCTTCTCCACGATGGCGAATCTGTCCCGCTCCAGGGCCGCGATGGCGACCGACTCGTGCGACGAAGCGGTCGTGCAGCAGTGGATCACGTCGACATCGTCGATGAGCTTCTCCAACGAATCGTAGACGGGAATCCCCCGCTTCTGGCCATAGGCCTCGGCCCCCTGCAGAGCATGCACGCCTTTGATTTCGACGTTCGTCCCATACACTTTGTGAATCGCCTCGAAATGGAACGAAGCGGAAAAACCGGCTCCAACAATGCCGGCCCGTACGGTCTTCTTCTTCATATCAGCTCCCCTGTGTTCAAAGAGTATTCACCACAGAGACACAGAGGGCACAGAGAAGAACCAACCCAAAACAGATTCTGCCACTTCTCTTCTCACACTCTTCTCTGTGTTCTCTGTGCCTCCGTGGTGAACGATGTCTTTCATTTCTTCGTCATTCTCGCGCTGGGCGTCGCGTCGGCTTTCAGGTCGCCCAGGACGAACTGAAAACCGTCGAGGTAGTGCTGCAGGACGATCGGGTTCCAGAACAACTCGTGCTGATGGCCCAGGGCGCAGTAGAACACGCGACCCTGGCCGTAGCTCTTGATCCACGTCATGGCGAAGTCCATGTCCTGGCGGTGGATCAGCGCCTTCTGCTCGGGCGTGATTCGGGTCCGCACCGGGTCCACGCTGATGAGCACCCGCAGGTTCTCCCGCGAGTACGGCGCCGACACCTGATAGATCTCGTCGGTCACGGTGAAATACGGCTCGCGGAACGCGGCCGTCAGCGGATGATCGGGCTCCTCGATCCGCAGCACGACGGTTGAGCCCGCGCCCCACGGATGGTTGTCGAACCGAGCGCCGACGATGTCCCCGAACTCGGGCCAGCCGGCGAAGCTCGCCACGCCGGCATGGATCACGGCCAAGCCGCCGCCATTGCGGATGAAATCCGCCATGCTCTTCTTGAGCGTCTCGTCGCGTTGGCGGGCCTTGGCCTGCTCCTCCTGCGAGAGTTTTGCGAACTCCTCAGGCAGGAAGATCTCTTCGTTCGTGTTGTTCAGAACGACCGCGTCGAACTGCCCGATCTTCTGAGGCTCGAACAGGCTGTCGTCGTCGGTGACCACCGCATCGAAGGCCCCGGTCTTGCGTCCCAGGACCTCGAACGCCTTGGCGCCGTAGGGACGAGCGGTGTGCTTGTAGCCCCAGGATCGGGAGAACACCAGCAGCTTGCGCGGCTTCTGGACTGCCACGCGGGCCTTGGCGGGCGCCGCCGCCTCCATCTTGGCGATCTCCTCGGACGAAGGGACCGGATCCTGCCCGAACAGAGGGACCGCCATCGACAGCACCGCCACCATGGCTATAGTCGCCATTCGTCCGCAACCGTCCATCTGAGCCTCCCGCCGTATGTGAGACAACATCCGTCCCATGGGTCCGATCCGTCCTATACGTCCTACAGCTTCCACGGCCCGCGCATCGTCCTCGACAGCATCGCGGTCGCCACGGCGTCATGATCGGCGAACTGCTCCTTGGCCGGGTCCCACTTGAGCTTGCGGCCCGTGCGCATCGCGATGTCGCCCAGCAGACACGCCGAACACGAGCGATGCGCGACCTCGACCGGCGCGATCGTCTCGGCCCGCGACTTCACGCAATCGTAGAAGTTGCCTTTGTGATGGCTGCTCACGTACAGCTTCGTCTCGTCGGCGCCGATCACCTCCTGAAGCAGCGACTTGGGCTCTGCGTCGATCCTGCTGCGGTCCACGAAGACCCAGCCCTTGTCGCCCTCGAAGCGGACGCCGTTCTTGTGCACCCCTTCATCGGCGGCGATCATCTTGACGCCGTTGGCGTAGGTGTACTCGATGTGGAAATCGCCATGCACGTCCCAGAGGCCGTTCTTCGGGAATTCGGCTCGGCCCTCGACCTCGACCGGGCCGGTGAACTCGGTGCCCATGCCCCAGTGGGCGATGTCCAGATGGTGGCTGCCCCAGCCGGTGATCATGCCGGCGCCGTAGTCGGAGATGCGAAGCCAGCCCGGCCGGGCGGTCAGGCTGTTCTGCGGATGCACCCGCTCCTCGGTGTACGGCGCCCACGGGGCCGGTCCGAGCCACATGTCATAGTCGAGGTTCTCCGGCACCGGCATCTCCGGCTGCGGGCCGCAACCGGGGTCCGTGCCGAAACCGACCTTGATCGTGTGGAGCTTGCCGATCCGACCGTTGCGGACGAGCTCGCAGGCCTGGCGGAACCGCCTGTCGGACCGCTGCTGACTGCCGATCTGGAAGATCCGGCCATACCGCCGGACGGTGTCGCTCACGAGACGCCCTTCCGCAATCGTCAGGGACAGAGGCTTCTGCAGGAAAATGTCCTTGCCCGCGCGGGCGGCTTCGATCGTCGGGATCGTGTGCCAGTGGTCCGGCGTGGAGATCTGCACCGCGTCGATGTCGGGCCGGGCCAGCAGCTCTCGGAAATCGCCGTACGCGGCGCAGCTCTTGCCCTGGCCATCCGGATTGCGCTGGGCATAGAAAGAATCGACCCTCTTCTGGGCGATCTGGACGCGTTTCGAGTCCACGTCGCAGACGGCCACGACTTGCACCAGTCTGAGGCCTAACGCATCGGTCAGGTCGCCGGTGCCCATTCGGCCGACCCCGATGCAGCCTACAGCAATCCGCTCGCTGGGGGCCTCGGCGCCGAAGACCGAAGCCGGGACGATCGCGGGAAGGGCCACTGCCACCCCCAACGATGCCGAGCCACGCAGGAAGTCTCGGCGCGACAAGGAGTTACGGTGATTGGACATTCTGCCGCCGGTGTGTTCTCGTCTGGCGCTATTCATAATGCATTCCCACTAATGGTGTCAGGGCCATCGATCGATTTCTGAGCTTATCGCGCCGCGGCCCTGGTGTCAACGCGGCGAAGCATTTCCCTGGGGGCTCGATTGTGATATGATGGGACCCGTGCACCGAGCGCAGTTCGATGCAGTTTCAAAGGCTTTTGTAGGAGCAGGCGCTATGGGACAGATTCGCGGTAGAAGAGAATTCCTGCAAGTCGCGGCGGCAGGGGCGGCCGCCTGGTGCGGGTTGGCGACAGGGTGCGCGTCGGCGCAATCGACGGCAACGGGCAAACCCAAGTTCGAGTTGGGCTTGGCTTCGTACACGCTACGCAAGTTCGACCTGGACAAGACCATCGAGCTGACCAAGCGGGTCGGCCTCAAGCACATCGCTCTGAAGGACATGCACCTGCCAATGAACAGCACGCCGGAGCAGATCCGGGCGGCCGCCGCCAAGGTGCGGGACGCGGGCCTGGACCTCTACGGCTGCGGCGTCGTCTACATGAAGAGCGAGGCCGAGGTGAACCGCGCGTTCGAGTACGCCAAGGCAGCCGACATGCGAATCATCATCGGGGTGCCGGAGCATGACCTGCTGCCTCTGGTGAACAAAAAGGTCAAGGAGTACGACATCAAGGTCGCGATCCACAACCACGGCCCGGGCGACAAGGTCTACCCCCTGCCCTCGACGGTGTACGAAAAGGTCAAGGACCTCGACCCTCGAATCGGCCTGTGCAACGACATCGGCCACACGATTCGCGCAGGCGTGGACCCGGCGGCTTCGATCGTCGAGTTCGCCGATCGCATGATCGACTTCCACATCAAGGACGTGTCGGCCGCCAACGCCAAGGGCGGCGCGGTCGAGATGGGTCGAGGCGTGATCGATATCCCCGGCGTCATGCGGACGCTGGTCAAGATCGGATACGCAGGCCTGGTCTCGTTCGAATACGAGAAGGACGCGGATGATCCGGTGCCGGGTCTGGCGGAATCGGTCGGGTACGCCAGAGGCGTCCTGGCGACGATCTAGAGGGAAATCCGAATATCGAAATCCGAAATCCGAAACAAGCACGAAGGCTCAAAAACCAAATGACCGAAACGCAGCATCCGACGGGCGGCAGCGTTTCGGTCATTTGAATTTCGTGCTTTGAGTTTGTTTCGGATTTCGAATTTCGGATTTCGTGCTTTGGATCCCTTTCAGGCGTCTCACCGCAGTCTGACCAACCGGCCTTCTTTCGCCGAGCGGTAGATCGCCAGGATCACCTCGACGGCCTTGCGGGCCTCGGGGCCGCTGATCCAAAAGTCCTTGCCCGTCTCCAGCGATTCGAGGAACGCCTTGAAGTTGCGGGTGTGGTTCTCGTGGGTGATGGCCGCCGGATCGGAGACTCCGCCGCCGCCTTGGATCGCCGTGAACCGGCTGCGAACCTCCGCATCCTCGGGCTTCTCGTCGGCGAACTGCCAGACGGTGATGCTGTTCTCGACGTTGATGATCGTGCCCTTGGTCCCGGTGATCTCGAACCGGCGGAATTGCCCAGGATAGGAAGCGGTCGTGCCGTAGATCATGCCCAGGGCGCCACCGGTGTACCGCACGACGGCGGTGGCGGTATCCTCGGTCTCGATCTTGTGGCCCAGGGTGGCGGTGAAGGCCTGCACCGACTCGATGGGCGGCATCAGGTCGCAGAGCATGTCGATCATGTGGATCGACTGGTTCATCAGGGCGCCGCCGCCGTCGAGCTTCTGGGTGCCGCGCCAGGAGCCTTCATAGTACGCGTCGGTCCGCCACCAGGGGACGTAGACGCTGGCGCAGGTGATCGTGCCGAGCCGGCCGGAGCGGATGGCCTCGCGAAGCGGGGTCATCATATCGTTGAACCGATACGGGAAAATGCCGCCGAGGCGCGTGCCGGCCTTGGCGTGCGCCTCGATCATCGCGTCGATTCGTTCGAGCGTGATCTCGACGGGCTTCTCGCAGATGACGTGCTTGCCGGCTTTGGCCGCCGCGACGGTCGGCTCCATGTGCAGGCCGCTGGGCGTCGCGATCGTCACGATGTCGATGTCCTTGCTCTGGAGCATTTCCTCGTAGCTGGCGTAGGCCCGGCCGGCGTACTTCTGGGCCAGGGCCTCGGCCCGCGGGAGATTCGTGTCGCAGCAGGCGACGAATTTGGCGTTGGGAATGTCGCGGATCGCGCGGCAGTGGAAATCAGCGATCAGACCGGCGCCGACGATTCCGAAGTTCCAGGTCTTCATGTCTTGTCTTCCTTTGTCTTATAGGGTGTGCCGTGCACACCGACTCCTCAGATACATGGTGTGCATGGCACACCCTAGGAAAGCCCGCAGGCTCTGGATCAGTTCAGTTTCAGGCCCACTTCCTGCGCCATGCTTCTGACGGCCGCGATGGCCTTGGCGAACAGTTCCGGCCCGGTATCGCCGCCGAACTGCCCTCCCGCTCTCAGGTGCGGCTCCATCGTCATGCAACCGTCGTACTTCATGGCCGCCAACTCCGCGAGAAGTTCTTTGACCTGGCCGTCACCCTGGCCGGGCATGCTGCCGACGTCCTTGGCGCCGAGCTTCCAGTCCTTGATGTGAATGTGCACGACGTACGGCTTCATCAGAGGCCAGGCGACCTCGACGTTGTTGGTGATCTGCTCGCCCCAGACGAAGTTCGCGGGATCGTAGGCCAGCTTGAGTTTCGGTGAATCGATCGTCTTGACCAGGTCCACGCAGTTGGCGGCCGAGTGGCCGTAGATGTGGGCCTCGTTCTCGTGGACCATGATGACGTCGGTCCCCTGGACCACCTCGACCTTGGCGACCATGCGGTCCATGACCTGGTTGCGGTAGTCGTCGATGTTCTTGCCGTCGGGGGCGTAGTAGCTGAACATGCGAATGAACGGCGTCTCGAAGTACTGGGCCAGTTCCACCGCGTGCTTGAACCGGTCCAGGTGCGGCTTGAAGTGCTGATCCAGCTTGACCTTGCCAATGGGCGAGCCGATCGCGCTGACCTTCAGGCCATGGTCCCGGATCAGCTTCTTGGCTTCCTTCAGCTCCTCGGCGCTCAGGTCCATGATGTTCTTGCGGTCGATGAATCGTGGCTCGATGTAGCCGACCTTCTCCTTCGCAAGGAACTCGACCTGTCCGCGAAAACTCTCCGTCACTTCGTCTGCAAAGGCGCTCAGCTTGGCCATTCTCGTCACTCCTAAATTCGTCGTGCTGTCAGGCATCC
>CALEZT010000022.1 GCA_937927975.1 uncultured Phycisphaerales bacterium | reverse complement strand
GAGATCGTATTCGGTGACTGGAGTTCAGACGTGTGCTCTTCCGATCTGAGCATGTGAGGTTGTCGGTACGATCGATCGGCGGGGCGATTCTGGCCTGTGTTCTGGCTTGTCCTGTGTGGGCGGGCCTGCCTCGCAGCGATCCCGAGGCGCAGGGGATTACGTCTGCCGCGATTCTCTCTTTCGTCGAGTCGGCCGACAGGGACATCGATTCCCTGCACAGCTTCATGCTCCTGCGTCACGGCCATGTGGTGGCCGAGGGCTGGTGGTCGCCGTACAATTCCGAGTCGCCGCACATGCTGTACTCCCTGAGCAAGAGTTTCACCTCGACGGCGGTGGGCCTGGCCATCGCAGAGGGTAAGGTCAGCCTCAATGACGCGGTGCTCAAGTTCTTCCCCGACGACGCCCCGGAGAATCCCAGCCACAACCTTCAGGAGATGCGGGTCCACGACCTGCTTCGCATGTCCACCGGTCATCAGACCGAGCCCTCCCTGCGGGACGATCAGGTGTGGACGAAGGCTTTTCTCGCTCATCCGGTGCCGTTCAAGCCCGGGACCCACTTCGTCTACAACACGCCGGCGACCTATATGCTCTCGGCCATCGTCCAGAAGGCGACGGGCCGGACCGTGCTCGATTACCTGACGCCGCGTTTGTTCGAGCCGCTCGGCATTGAGCGTCCGACGTGGGAGACCAGTCCGCAAGGCATCACCACGGGCGGCTACGGCCTGAGCGTCCGCACGGAGGACATCGCCCGGTTTGGGCAGCTCTATCTGCAGAAGGGCAAATGGCAGGGCAGGCAACTCGTCCCCGAAGCATGGATCGACGCGGCCACCGCGCGGCAGACGTCCAACGGCAGCAGTCCGAACAGCGACTGGGACCAGGGCTATGGCTACCAATTCTGGCGATGCCGCCACGGCTTGTATCGCGGCGACGGCGCGTTCGGCCAGTATTGCATCGTGATGCCCGAACAGGATGCGGTCGTCGCCATCACCAGCGGCGTGCGGGACATGCAGGCGGTCATGAACCTGGTCTGGGACAAGCTGTTGCCCGCGATGAAACCGTCGTCTCTGGCCTCTGACGGCGCCGCCAGGGCGAAGCTCGAACAGAAGCTCAAAAGCCTGTCGCTGCGTCCAGTGGAAGGCTCAGGGACTCCCGCGAAGGTTTCGGGTCGCACCTACGCGTTCCCCGCCAACGACCGCAAACTCGAAGCGATCTCCTTCGACGGCGACGGCGCGAACGGCTGCGCGACGCTCGTCGTCCGACTGAACGGCGTCGAGCAGAGGATTGTCTGCGGTCGCGGCTCCTGGCAGAAGGGGCGATTGGCCTGGGGACCATTGGCTTGGGGCCAGTTGGCGGAGCAGCCGGTGGCGGCCAGCGGAGCCTGGACCGCGGATGACACCTTCACCGCCAAGCTCTGTTTCTACGAGACGCCGTACATCATCACGGTTCGTCTGAAGTTCTCGGGCCAGGAACTGCAGTGGAACGCGGAGTCCAACGTGAGTTTCGGCCCAACGAAAGATCCGCAGTTGACCGGTCGGGTGGAGTGATACGGATTATGCCCATATCCTTCGGCTGCGCCTCAGGACGATAGATCCCTGGCACGCACCCATCTATTCCTGATGTGTATGAGCCGGAGCCGCGGGGACGAACGGCGCACGGTGGATTATAGAATCGCCTTGGTCGCGCCGGTGGTGAAGCCGCCGTCGACGAGGAGGATCTGGCCGGTGATGTAGGCGCTGGCGTCGGAGGCCAGGAAGACCACTGTGCCGTCGAGGTCGTTGGGTTGGCCCGGACGGCCCAGCGGGATCCGGTCGGTGATGTACTGGACCCACTTCTCGTTGTCGTAGAGGGCCTTGTTCTGGGCGGTCTTGAACCACCCGGGCGCCAGGACGTTGACGGTGATGCCATGACGGCCCCACTCGGCGGCCAGACTGCGGCTCATCTGGAGAATGCCGCCCCGACTGGCGCAATAGGGTCCGATGCCTTCCATGCCGAAGACGCAGGTGCACGAGCCGATGTTGACGATCCGGCCGTACTTGTGCTTGATCATCTCCTTGCCGACCGCCTGAGCGACGAAAAACGCGCCCTTGAGGTTCGTGTTCAGGACGGTGTCCCATTCCTTCCACGTGAACTCCACGGCGGGGTGGCGGATGTTCAAGCCGGCGTTGTTGACGAGGATGTCGATCCGGCCGTACTCGCCGATCGCCGTCCGCACCATCGCTTCGATGTCGCTCTCATTGAGCACGTCGAGCTTGACGGGCAGGGCCTTGCGTCCGAGGGACTCGATTTCGTCCTTGAATTCCAGCAGACGCGCAGGGTCCCGGCTGGTGATGACGAGGTCCGCGCCCGCCTTGGCGAGCGCCCGACCGAAGTATTGGCCAAGACCCCGACTGGTTCCCGTGACGACAGCGACTTTGCCCGACAGATCGAAAAGGCCTTCCATCCTCAACTCTCCACGATCAAGGTTCCAGGACGATCTTCAACAGGTTCTCTCTTCCTTCCAGCAGGCGCTGGAACGCGGCCGGGCCTTCTTTGAGCGGCAGGACCTCGCTGACCAGCGGCGCGACATCGATCTTGCCCGATGCGATCATGCCGATGCAGGTCCGAAACTCGCCGGAACTGGCGTAGGAGCCGGTGAACGTCAGTTCCCGCGAGACCAGCTCCTGCAGGTTGAACTCGGTTTCCTTATGGAGGTTTCCGACGGCGACCACGTGGCCGCCCACCCGGGCGACGGAGACGGCCTGGCGGAACGTCTCGCCGAAGCCGACCGCTTCGAACACGACGTCGGCTCCGCGACCTTCGGTCCTCTTGAGGATCTCCTGCTTCAGGTCGGTCTTGTGTGAATTGACGCAGATGTCCGCGCCGGCCCGCCTGGCCAGATCGAGCCGAAAGTCGTTGAGGTCGCTTGCGATGACGGTCTTGGCGCCGTGGAGCCTGGCTGCCTGCAGGATGAACAGGCCGATCGTGCCGGCTCCGATGACCACGACCGTATCGGCGGCTGTGATGGGCGCTCGGCTGGCGGCGTGCGTGCCGATGGAGGCCGGCTCCAGCAGCGACGCCTGAACGAAGGACATGTTGTCGGGCAGCCTGGCGCAGATCCAGTGTGGCACCGCCAGCAACTCGGCGAAAGCCCCGTTCCGCTTGAACTCGGGTACTGAAACCCCAAGGACCTGACGCTTGACGCACCGGTTGAACAGGCCTTGTTTGCAGGCGGAGCACTGATTGCAGTAGACCGTCGAGTCGAAACAGATGCGGTCGCCCGGCGCGAAGCCGGTCACCTTTGGGCCGATCTTCTCGACGACGCCCGCGGCCTCGTGGCCCATGATCAACGGGGGCAGTCGCCGGCCGGTCTTGCCTGTGTGGCCCGCGACGTCCGACCCGCAGATGCCGCAGGCCTTGACGCGAACGAGGACGTCCTCGTCGCCGACCACAGGATCGGGGACATCGGCGTATTCGAAGGTGTACGGTTTCGTGTAGAGCAGAGCTTTCAAGTCAGGTCCTCATGTCAAAGGAAGAACCGTTGCGAACAGGATTACGAAGACCAGGCCGATGACCGCCGTGCTGCTGACCGTGACGGTCCAGGTCTTGAGCGTCTCGATCTCGGTCAGGCCCCCCATCTTGGCGAAGACCCAGAAGCCCGAGTCGTTCATCCAGTTGCCGCACTGGGCGCCCCAGCCGATGGCGCAGGCGACGTACACCGGATGATAGCCCAGGACGTCGGGCGAAGGAATGAGTGTCGCCATCATCGCCGAGGTCGTCATCATCGAGACCGTGCTGCTGCCCTGGGCGAACTTGATCAGAAACGCGACGAAGAAGCCCATCAGGAGGAGCTTGATGCCGCCCAGTTGCGCAGCCCCGCCGACGGACAGGTCCCGAATGGCCGGACCGATCTGGGCTTCCTTGAGCATGGCTCCGAACGCGCCACCGGCGGAAGTGATCAGGATGATGACGCCTGCGCTCATCAGCGACGTCTCGATCATTCTGGAGAACTTTTCGCGGCCAGGCCTGCGATGATGCCACAGCACGTGCAATGCGACGGCCGCCGAGAGCATCATCGCCAGATTGGCGTTGCCGAGCAGGGCGGTCCAGCCGGCGACTTGTTTGATCGCGGAATCCGCGTCGGCTCCTTTGGCCAGGGAGGAAACCACCGTGTCGGTCGTGATCAGCAGGACCGGCAGCAGGATCGGCAGGACGGACATGAACAGGCCGGGAAGCGCCTCGTCGGGCTGCGGATCGGACTCGGTCCGACCGCCGTCGAGGGCCCGCATGGGGATGTCGATTCGTCCCGCCAGCCAGCGGACGAGGACCAGCACCCCGACGGCCGTCGGAATTGAGCACAGGAGCCCGATACCGATCATCGTGCCCAGATTGATGCCCAAGGTTTCGGCAATGATCAGGGGCCCGGGTGTCGGCGGGACCATCGAATGGGTGATCGAAGCGCCGGCGCCCATCGCCAGGATCAAGAGCAGGTAGCTTTTTCGGGTCTGACGATGCATGGAGCGAGCCAGAGGCAGCAGCAGGTAGAACACGGTGTCGAAGAAGACCGGGACGGACAGGACAAATCCACTGGCCATCAGCGACACCTCGCATCGCTTCTGACCCAGCAGGCGAACGAACGTCCGCACGACCCGGTCGGCGGCGCCGGAGGCGATCAGACAATCCCCGATGATGGCCGCCAGGGCGATGATGATCCCGATTCTGCCGGCAATGGCGCCAAACGCCGTCGCGACCCGGCTGACCCTTTCGGCAACAGGACCGGGCGACATCAGGCTGACGACCATCGCCGCGACGATCAACGCGAGAAACGCGTTGACGCGAAGCACGACGATCATGCCGATGACGATCCCGATCCCAACGGCCAGGACGATCAGAGGTATCGCCGGGCCGGTCTGCGCCGGCGTTCCGGCCGCCAGTACGGCCAATAGATCTGCTCCCATCAAGTTTCTGTCCTCCCGTGAATCGTGCCCATGCCTTGTTTCTACCAGGACCTCTGATGGTGAACGACAGGGTAATCCTTCCCAGGGGGGATGTCCACCGGAATCGATGAGGTCATTCTTCGAGCAGGTGACGGTAACGGTCTCTCAAGGCGAGGAGCTGTTGTTCCTGTTCGAGGCTGAAGTGCCCCTGCTCGTGGGCGTACGTGTCCATCCAGGTGACCAAGCGGTCGAGGTCGCCTTCGTCCAGGCGGACCGCTTTGTGTGCGTCGTCGTCCTGGAGAAGGGCCAGCAGCTTGCTCTGGCGGGCGACGCCGTGACCGACTTCGGACTTGTCTTTTTCGAAGGCCAGCCTTTCGAGATCCTTCTCGCCGAACGCCAGGAGATTTCGATACGCGTTCTGCGCGGTCAGATCGAAGCGGGCGGCTTTGACGTCCGCGGCGCCGGGATTGTGACAATCGGTGCAACTTCGGTTCAGCACGGGCTGGACCAGCTTGTCGAAACGCAGCGGCCAGGAGCCTTCGGGGCCTCGCGTCAGCTTGGAAGGACCCCGCCGCATGGCGACAGGCAACCTGGCGGTGGGCGGAGCCTGGTCGCGGGGTTCGTGGCATCCGACGCAGGAAAGCGTCTGGCCCGGGAGCACGTAGGTGAGAGATCGCATGGTTTGCAGCGACATCCCCTTGTCGTCGAGGGCCTGGAAGAAGACCGGTACGCCGGAGGGAATCCGGACGTAGACGGAGCCGTCGGGCGCGACGGGCACCGTGCCCAACACGTACTTGCCAGGGTCCTCGGTCGAAACGCCGATGCACGGCTGGTTCATATGAGGCTGCACCTTGGGAGGCACCGCGACGATGCGAAGCCGTTTGACGGTTCCTCGCGGGACGCCAGCCAGGCCCTGATACACGTCCTGGACGACGAGATCACCTTCCTGGGCTCCGTGCCAGTCCACCTCGGAAGCCTGCGCCGGCGGCTTTCTTCGCGGCCTCAGTGGAATCGGGTACATGCTGGAGATCGCTTCGTCCCGGTGGAGGAGTTCCAGATTGCCGAAGCGGTCGCACAGGTAGATGCCCATCGCGTTGACGGGATTACGGTCGTCGTTGACCTGGCCGCTACCTGCGTGCGGCGGGAGTTTGTGCGGGCTCCAGCCCGTCAGATAGAAGTCCTCCGAGAGCGGGTAGGGGCTCGCGTAGTAGCTGTCGTGCCAGGCCTCGGTCTCAGGGAAGGGGACTTCTGGCGTCAGGCGCGTCAGCGGGGCTTCGCCCTCCTCGCCACGGCTGCGATCGAGGAGAGCGAGCGTGCCGCCTTCGATGGAGTGGTGGGCGGCGGCGGTGAAGATGATCTTGGTGGAGTCCGGGATCGAGCGTGCCTCGTAGACCGCTTGCGGCTTCACGGTGTAGTTGCCATAGACGAGCTGCGGGTTCGTGCCGTCCTGGTTGACGGACCAGAGGCTGAAGAAATGGCCGTTGAAGCGGTCGATGTAGTCCCATCGCGTGTAGAGAATGCGTCCATCCTCCGCCACGGAAGGCGTGTACTCGAATGTCTCGAAGGCCGAGATCGGGCGGATGTTGCCGCCATCGGCGTCCATCGTGTGCAGTGTGTAGACGGCGCAGGGACGCTTGTTGTCGCCGCCGCAGCGGACGTAGCTGTCGGGCAGGGTCTGGGTGAGCGTCGCGGCGGTGTTGGCCACGGTGCACTGGAGAAACGTCCCTTTGCGCGTCGAGAGAAAGACGATTTCGCCGCTGGGCAGGTACCGTGCGTCGAAGTCGTCGTACCGACCGCGGGTGAGTTGACGCACGTTCGTACCGTCGACGTTCATTTCGTAGATCTGGTAGAACGCGTCTTCGGGCAGCTTGGTCTTGTCCACCTTCTCCATGTCCGAGACGTGGGGATGGTGGCGACAGAAGGCGAAGAGGACGCGTTTGCCGTCGTAGGACAGGTCGGGGCGAAGGAAATTACCCTGCGGCCACCCCTCGGTGAGACACCGCACGCGGGGCGACGGACCCTTGAAATCCTCCAGGATATAGATGCCGCCGCCGGGCCGGGACCACCAGCCGTAATACTGATCGGAGATGTGCGGCAGCGTGCCGGGCGCTCGTTTCACGAGAAGAACACTGTCGAAGTCCAGCAGCGGATTCGACAGAGCCATCTGACGAACCGCCCACCGCATCTGGAGGTCTGTGCCCTTGTCGCTGCGATCTGCCATCTTCTCCCACAATCCGACATCGATCCCCATCCTTTGAAGTTGATGGGCAAGTCTCGTCCCGCGTTGGAGAACCAGATCGGCAGATGGCCGGGCGTCCATTTGGCCGTGTCTTCGCGACCATTCGCTGACCGAGCTTTGCGTGCAGGGCTTGCCCAAAGCGATGTTAGTCCCATCGTCTGACGGATAGACCTCGACCTCATCGAGGTGAAAGTAGTCCCGGCCGGGCAGTTGGAGTCGAACGAAACGGGCCCTCGCGCCTTGGAGTGCGATCGCAAGGGGCTTGCCGTCCGCGTGTCCGAGGAAGGTCGTGCCGTCGTGGGCATAGACCTGGCGAAAGTCCTCGCCATCATCCGAGATCAGGACGACCAGGCGGGCTGCTCTTTGGGCGAAGTCGGTCCGGTTGTAGACGAGCAACCGATCCAGCCCTCGAACCGTGCCCAGATCGACCTGCCACCAGGGACGATCCTGGTGCTCCGTGTGAAAACCCCATTGACCGTCTTTGACGCCGTCACATGCGCCGGCGGCATCCTGTTCCTGCGTGACCGGAGAATGCGCGACACGCAGGCGATCATGAGTCATCCAGTCGGCTTCGACCTGTTCCCTGAAGACCGAGCCTCTCGAACCACTCGGAATGCTCGCAAACAGCACGATCAACGCGGCTGTCCGAAATCTGTTCCATTTCAGCCGGGATTCCATGGTCGCGATCCTTCCCCTGAGGCCGACGGGGGTTATTTCGCCGCGGCCTTGAGCTTGTCCGCGTGCGGCAGAATGTCCGGAACGACGCGAACCTCTGTGCTGAACCGGTAGGGGACCGCCGTGCCCGAATCGAATTGCAGCTCGACGAAATACGCGGTCCAGCCCTTCTCGGGAGCTTTCACCTGCACCTGATAGGTGCCCCGCTCCGTCCCCGTCAGCGAAGTACTCTTCCATGCCTTGCCGATGGTCTCCAGGCGGAAATCGCGAGCATCAGGATTTGTCGCGGTCCAGAGATTCACCTGCGCGGGCCGCGTCTTGGCGGCGACGGTCATGCAACCCGGGACGCCGGTTTCCCAGGAGAACTGGGGCAGCTCGCGTCCGGCCAGGATGCCTGCGTACCATGCCAGCAGGGCTTTGTCGGCGTCCCCGTCCTTGAGCCCGTGGTCGGTGTTGGCGCTGTAGAGCAGGTGCTTCGAGCCGGGTAGGTCCTTGAAGTAGAACTGGGCCGAGTCCGGCAGGAAGAACTGATCGCCCGCGGAGTTCAGGAGGAACTTGGGCATCGTGTACCGATCGCGATATTCGTACGGGTCCACGAAGCTGATGAGCTTCTGGCCTTCGGGCGTATCGAGCTTGCTGAAGACGTCGTGCTGCTGGTAGTCCGCGATGGCGGTGGAGTAGAACCCGTAGGCGGCGAAGTGATGCCGCATCTGTTCGTCCATGTTCAGGACGTCGATCACGGCCGGAGCGATCGCGCGGACACGCTTGTCCACCGCAGCGGTCAGCCATGTGGTCCAGCCGCGTTTGGAGCCGCCCGAGACGACGAACTGATTGATCTTGAGCTTGCCGTCGGTGGCCTTGGGGACAAAGTCCTGGACGGTGTCCATCGCCCGCACCGCACTCTTGACCATGGGCAGCAGCAGCGGCCAGGTGGGGTCGCCGGTCTTGACGAATTTGTCGAAGGTGTAGGCGATGATCGCGTCTTCGGATCGCTGGTTGCCGGGATCGTCGCTGAAGACCAGGGGCTGGTTGGGCACGGTCTTGAGATCGACGACGACGGATCGGCTTTGCAGAGCGATCTGGACGAGCATGCCGTCCGGGCCGGAGGGCGGAGTGGCTCGATTGCCGCCGCCGTTGATCCAGAGCAGAGCGGTGTCGGCGGTGACGCCGTTGGGGACGATGACCGTCACCCAATGCTGCCAGAGCGTTCGGTCGACCTCCTTCCCGGTTCGCCAGGCCTGGGACTTCATGTCGAGGACGAAGACCTTGCCGAGGGGGGTGTCCATGGTCTTGGCCAGGCTGTAGGTGTAGCTGGGGTCGGGCTTGGCCACATAGTCATCCAGCGGCGTCCCGACGGCCAAGACGGTCCACAGCAACGCCACCAGCATCGCAAGCATGCTTTTCGATCTCATCGTCACACCTGCCTTTCTTGAAGAAAATCCGAAACTCGAATTTCGAGATTCGAAACAAGCTCGAATGCTCAAAACCCAAAATCCCAAACGGGTACCCCGAGCGGCGACAGCGTTTCGATCATTTGGATTTCGGTCCTTTGGATTTGTTTCGGATTTCGAGTTTCGTGCTTCGGATTTCTATTTTCATCCTATCCTTCTCGGGAACACGGTTCTGAGGTACTCTGCGTCATAGCGGCAGCTTTCCTCGAGGCCCAGCGGCATCTTCACGCCTTCCATCACGAGCCAGCCGCGATAGCCGATCTCGTCCATCGCCTCGCGGACCTTTGGGAAATCGATCGAGCCTTTGCCGTAGAGGTCGTCGTAGTCTTTGGCGTGGAACTGGCAGACCCGCTTGCCCAGCGTGCGAATCTCCTTGTAGATGTCGTAGCCCATCTTGTGCGAGTTGGCGACGTCGTAGTAGACCTGCACGGCGGGCGAGTTCACGCGGTCGAGGATCGCGATGTGTTCCTCGGCGCTGAGCCAGGATTCGATGGCGAGCGTGACGTTGGCCTTCTCCGCCTTGGCGGCGATGTTCTTGAGCTTGCTCACCACCGCGTCGGTGCCGGCGGCGTCGTTCTTGAGGTCGCCGTTGCCGAAGAAGGCCAGGAGGATGATCCGCTGCCGCATGGCCTGGGCGACGTCGATAGCCTTGTCCACCCACTTTTCGGCCCGCGGGTCGATCTTATAGGCCACCTCGTTCAGGACGCCCATCGCCAGCGAGGCGATCCGCATTTGTTGGGATTCGAGCTCTTGCGGGTAGCGTTTCTGAAGCTCCGGATCGAACAGGGGCGGGTCCTTGTCGGGTCCGCCGCCGAAGTCCACCTGCACGCCGTCGAGTCCGATCTTTTTGGCCAGGGCAAAGGCGGCGGGATCGGATCGCTTGCCGATCGTCCAATCGCACACGCCCAGCCTGAAGCCTCGCGGCTGCCTGCGGCCTTGTCCCCGGTTCTCTTCCTGGGCGGTCAGTGGAGAATCGCGCAGGATCGTCATGCCCGCGAAGGCGCCCGCCGCCGTCGCGAGGACGCGTCGTCGCGTGATTTCGTTGTGTCTCATGAGTCTTCTCCCGAGCACAAGGCTCTCAGGCCTTTAGGCCCTTGAGGTCGATTTCCAGCTTCTCGTTCTTCTTCATCATCTCGTCCCAGGTGACCATGCCGTTCTTGTACGCCGCGGTTCGGCCCAGAACTGTGATCAGATTGCTGCGAACGCTGGGCTCGACCGTCGGATTCTCGAACTTGCCCGTCGTGATGCTCTCATGGAACGCCTTGATATTGGCGACCGCGCCCTCCTGGTAGATGCCGGGTGACTTGCCGCCGCGATAGAAGTTCTTGCCGCGGATGAGGACTTGGCCGCCGTACTCGGTCTCCAGGATGCCCTGGGTGCCGAACATTCGGTTGCGGATGCCTTCCTGCGTGCCGTAGCCTTCGGACTGACGCGAGCTGAACGTGATGCCGACGTTGTGGGGGTACTGGAACAGGCAACTGAACGTGTCGTAGCAGGTGCCGACGGGACGGTACTTGCGACCGCCGGTGCCCACCGCCCACAGAGGCGGCACACCCATGATCCAGTTCATCACGTCCAGGGTGTGGATATTCTGCTCGGTGATGATGTCGCCGGAGAGGACCCTGTCGAGACCCCAGGCCCGAAGCCGACCCTCGGCCGAGGCCTCGTTGTCCTTCCAGAATTGGTACTTGCCCGCGAAGGGGTCGCCTGCGTGATAGGTGGCCTCGCCGAAGGTGAAGTCGCCGAGGGCCTTCTCCTCGTGCACCCGCCGGAGAGCTTCCATATAGAACGGGTCCACGCGAGTCTGGAAATCGACCAGGAAGGCCAGCTTCTTGCCCGACGCCTTCTTTCCGCTGTCGCCGATGCTCTGGCAGCCGGGGACATCGACCGCGATGGGCTTGGCCAGGTAGACATGCTTGCCGGCCTCGACACCTGCGGCCGCCTGCTCGGGGTGGAAGTATGGCGGGCTGATGATCGCCACCGCGTCCACCTTGTCCAGCATCTTCAGATAGCCCTTGAGGCCGGTGAAGCGGTTGGCCTCGGGGACTCCCAACTGGTTGCCCATGTCGTCGACGCGATCCTGGAAATAATCGTAGGCGCCCGCGACGTTGTATCCGCCGTGGGCCTTGAAGAGCTTGGCGATCCAGATGCCGCGGCCGCCGCAGCCGATGACGCCCAGATTGAGAGTTGAGTTGGCGGCGGTGCCGCGGACCAGCGAAGGCTTGATCACGGCGAAGGTCGCGACGGCGGCCCCTGTCGCGGCCATGAAGTTCCGACGGCTCAGGGACAGGGAAGAAACGGTGGATTCGGCGGGCTTGCGAACGTGCGACATTCTGCGGTCCTCCTTTCAAGAACGCGTGCATGGAATCCGGGGCCGTTCGCGACATGAAGCGGCAAAGAGCCCGGCATACATCACACTCGGGATTATAGCACCGCCGGTTCCCCGTGCAACCAGTTTCCGGCTGGGGTAGAGCCGTCTCGACTGTCGCACGGTATAATAGGATCCGGGCATGGTCTCGGTCATCGTGGTGTATGATGCTGGTTGCTCAATGGAGAATGCGAATGATTACGGCGATTCATCTCGGCTTGCTCGTGCAGGTGCTTGCGGCCGGTCCGCAGTCCGACCCCGACCCCTACATCCGCATCGACCGGCTTTCGCCTCGCGTGGCGCTGGCCTACTGGCCGGGCATCGACCGCCGGTGCAATCTCACGGTGATTCAGTCCCGGAAGGGTCTGGTCATCGTCGATACGGAGGCCTCGCCGCGGGTCATGGCGCCGATCAAGAGGAAGATCGAGCAGACGTTTGACCGCACCGACTGGGCCTATGTCATCAACACGCACGCCCACGACAACCACTGCAGCGGCAACAGCCTCTTCAAAGGCGCGACGATCGTCGGCCACGAGAACCTGGCCCGCGACATGCAGTGGCTGATTCGCCGGCAGACCGAACCCGACTTCCGACGCCGGGAGATCGACCATTACGGCGCGATTCTCCGCGATCTGCGGACCGCTCTGCCCCAGCAGGCCGTCAATCGCACGTACGCCAGGTTGATCCGAAGCGACATCATCTTCTATGACCTTTTCCTGCAGGATCTCCAGGAGGGCTATGAGGTCGTCAAACCGTCGCTCACGTTTTCCGATGAGTACAAGCTCGATCTGGGCGACCTGACCCTGGAGGTGATCTTCTTCGGCAAAGGTCACAGCGCCTCCGACGTCCTGGTCTACGTTCCCGAGGAACGGGTCCTGGTCACCGGCGCCATCGCCTACCAGCAGTACCGCGTCCCGGAGATCGGCGAAGAGACGCGTCTCGAAGACGTCCACCGTTTCATCGCGGTATTGGACAGACTTCTGGCGGAGGACGTGAAGATCGACCACGTGATCGCCGGGCACAGCGTCCCGCTGACCCGCGCCGTCCTCCCGCCGATCCGCGATTTCTATCAGAGGATGCTCAAGGAAGTCCAGGCCGCACGCCGGCAGGGGCTGACCCTCGACCAGACAACCAGGCTTCTGACCATTCGCGCCAAGTTCCCTGCCTTTCGTGAACCGCCGCCGGGCGCCTATGGCCACGCCCATCAGGACCGCAACGTGAAGAATCTCTGGCGCATCTTGGACGAAGAGGATCAGTCCTCGTTCAAACCGGGGCCTGCGAAGCCCTGACGTATTCATTGTGGAGACTGTTCGGAAGACTGTATGAAACTAAGCGATCTCGGTTTCGATCCGTGGTTTGAATCGCATGCTGATGAGTTCCGCCTGGAAGGTTGCGCCTTTGCCCGCGTATCCGCAGTCGATCGGGGCTCATACCTGCTCAAGAATGAATCGGGAGACGTCCCGGCGGAACTGTCCGGCAGACTCGCCCACCAGACCGAGAGCCGCCTCGACCTGCCCTGCGTCGGCGACTGGGTGACAGCGAACTACTACGACCGGGACACCGCAGCGATCATCCACCGGGTGTTTCCGCGAAAGACGTTCCTGCGGCGCAAGACCGCCGGCAAGACAGTCGATTTCCAGATGATCGCCGCCAACATCGACACCGCTTTCATCGTCCAGTCGTGTCACTTCGACTTCAACCCGAGTCGCCTCGATCGATACCTGATCATGGCCGCCGAGGGGCAGGTTGAGCCGATCGTCATCCTGACGAAGACGGACTTGATCCCCTCGGAGGAGTTGGATCGGAAACTCACGGTCTTCCGCTCCGTCGCCAAGGCCAGAGTGATCGCGCTGAGCAATGTCACGGGGACCGGGTTCGAGGAGTTCGAGCAGACGCTCTCTTCTGGAAAAACGTATTGCCTGCTGGGTTCCTCCGGCGTGGGCAAGACGACTCTCATCAATCGGCTTCTGGGTCGGGAGGCCTTCGAGACCAGGGCCGTCAGCGAGACGGGAGAAGGGACGCACACCACCTCCCGCCGGCATCTCATCGTTCTGGGCCAGGGCGCCATGTTGGTTGACACGCCCGGCATGCGAGAACTGGGCATCGTGGGCGCCGCCGACGAGAGCGACACGCGTTTCGAGGACATCGTCGAGCTTTCCGCCTTGTGCCGATTCGCCGATTGCAGCCACGAGCATGAACCGGGCTGCGCCGTCAAGGCCGCGGTGGAGAAGGGCGAATTGGGCAAGGATCGCTACGCCAACTATCTCAAACTCAAGAAAGAGTCCGAGCACTACGAGATGTCGTATCTGGACAAACGGAGAAAGGACAAAGCCTTCGGCCGCTTCATCAAATCGGCAAAGAAGCACAAAAAGGACTGAAGCGCTCCCGCCTTGCGGGTCCAAAAAGAAATTCAGGCGCCGATGATTATTCTCGCGACCCATGCGTCTATCCCAAGGAAGACGGTTTGTGTACGACGAGTCTCATGGAGACGGCCGCGTCGAGCTTTTGCTTGACAGGGTCTTTGCCGGGCGATACAGATGCTGGTGTTCTGCTTTGGGCGGCTTTGGGCCACCGGAGCGGGAGGAAAATGCGAGGTTTGACGAGTTATTCGAGAGGTTGCCCAGGTTCTCAGTACCGGAAGTTTCGGCCGCAGGTGGTGGCGACGTGACCTGTGCTTGTGAAAGGGCAAGGAGATGGTCGAGTTTCTGACAGCCGCTTTTGCTCCAGTGAACGTGGTGTTCACCGTCTTGCTGCTGGTGCTCGGGCTGTATTGGGTCCTCGTGATTCTCGGCGCTCTCGACATCGACGTGTTTCACATCGATGTGCAGCATGGCGGACCGGATTTCCACGTTGACGGGGACGTCGATGTCGGCCACGACGTGGGCGGGCACGTCGACGGACTCGAACCGGGGATCGGTCATACGATCCTGCACTTTTTCTATTTCGGCGAAGTGCCGACCATGCTCCTGGTGAGCGTGATGGTGCTGAGCTTGTGGGCGTTCTCCATGCTCGGCAATTACTATCTGAATCCGGAGCATTCGCCCGCGATGGCGTTGGCCATCTTCGTCGGCAATTTCGCCGTCAGCACGGTGGTGCTCAAGTTTGTGGCGCTGCCGCTGCGGACGGTTTACTTCATCCTGAACAAGGACTACAACGCCCCGGCCGACGTGGTGGGCAAGACGTGCCAGGTGGTCACGACCCACGTCACGCGGGACAAGATGGGACAGGCACAGGTGCCTACGAAGGGGGCGCCGCTTCTGCTGAACGTCCTGTCCCAGGATGAGCACGTGTTCAATCGAGGGGAAGAGGCCCTCGTGGTCGAGAGAGATGTCGCCAGGGGAACGTATCGAATCGCCCCTATGAAAAGGGAGAACTGACATGGCTGACGCGGTTTTTGCTACAATCGTGGTTTTCACCGTCTTGTTCGGCGTGGGCTTTCTGGCCCTTCTGGTCAAGTGCTATCAGAAGGTCAGCCAGGGCCAGGCGCTGATCCGCAACGGGGTCGGCGGAACGCGGGTCAGCTTCTCCGGCATGTTCGTGATCCCCATCCTGCACAAGGCCGAGTACATGGACATCTCGGTCAAGCGGATTGAGATCGACCGTCGGGCCGTGCAGGGCCTGATCTGCAAGGACAACCTGCGTGCCGACATCGTCGTGGCCTTCTTCGTGCGGGTCAACAATACGATGCAGGACGTCGTCAAGGTGGCCCAGTCGCTGGGCTGTATGCGAGCCTCCGACAGCAGGGCCCTGGTGGAACTGTTCGACGCCAAGTTCTCCGAGGCCCTCAAGACCGTGGGCAAGCAGTTCGATTTCTCCGAGCTGTACACCAATCGGATGCGGTTCCGCGAGCAGATCCTGGAGATCATCGGGACGGATCTGAGCGGGTACATCCTCGAAGACGCCGCCATCGACTACCTCGAGCAGACGGACAAGGCGATTCTCAAGCCCGACAACATCCTCGACGCCGAGGGCATCAAGAAGATCACGATGCTCACGGCCGAGCAGTACGAGTTGGCCAACGCCCGCGAGCGTGAGAAGGATAAGACCATCACCCGCCAGAACGTCGAGGCGCAGGAGGCGATCCTGGAGCTCAACCGGCAGTTGGCGGAGGCCGAGGCCAAGCAGAAGCGCGAGATCGCTTCCGTCCAGGCGCGGGAGGAGGCGGAGGCCAAGAAGGTCCAGGCGGGCGAACGCGAGAAGTCGGAGAAGGCGCGGATCGCGGCCGACGAGGAGATCGCGGTGGCCGATGAGAACAAGCAGCGTCAGATCATCGTCGCGCGTCGCGCCAAGGAGCGGACGGACGCGGTCGAAGCCCAGCGGGTGGAACGCGACCGGGACCTGGAAAAGACCGAACGCGAGCGGGTCGTGGCGATCGCCCAGGTGGGCAAGGACAAGGTCGTGGAAGCGGAGAAGAAAACGCTGCAGGCGGTCGTTCGCGAACGCGTGATCGTCGAGAAGTCCGTTGCCGAGGAAGAGGAGCGGATCAAGGACGTCCGCGAATTCGCCGGGGCGGATCGTCACAAGAAGGTCGAGATCACCAAGGCCGAGGAAGAGGCCGAGCAGGCCCTGGTCAAGAACATCAAAGAGGCGGAAGCGTCGAAAAAAGCGGCCGAGTTCTACGCTCAGCAGCAGCTCGTCGAGGCCGAGGCCAACGTCAAGGCGGCCGAGAAGAACGCCGACGCCAAGAAGACGCTGGCCGCCGCGTCGGTGAAGGAACAGGCGGTCGAAGGCACCGCGGAGGCCGAGGTCATGCAGCTCAAGGCCGTGGCGACCGAGAAGCAGGGCGCTGCGGAGGCCAAGGTCCTGGAACTCAAGTTCCACGCGGAGGCCGACGGCATTCGCGACAAGGCCGACGCGATGAAGCTCTTCGACGGGGTGGGCAAGGAGCACGAGGAATTCAAGCTCCGTCTCAACAAGGACCGCGACATCGAGCTGGCGGAAATCAACATTCGCAAGCAGATCGCCCAGGAGCAGGCGAAGATCGTCTCCGAGGGTCTCAAGAGCGCCAAGATCGAGATCGTCGGCGGCGAGAACCGGTTCTTCGAGCGGCTGGTCAACTCCATCACGACCGGCAAGAGCGTCGACGGCATGGTCACGCACAGCAAGGTCCTGGGCGACGTGCGAAACGCGCTGATCGGCCCGGATGCAGAGGCCGCGAGGAGCCAGATCTCCAAGTACATCGCGCAGTTCGGCCTGAAGACCGAAGACCTCAAGAACCTCACGATCTCAGCCCTGTTGGTCAAGTTGATAGCCAAGGCGGACGTTGAGCAGAAGGGCATTCTCAACGGCATTCTGAACACGGTCAAGGAACTGGGGATCGGCCAGCGGCCCGCGGGCGAATGGGTCGGCGAGAAGGTCGTCAATTGAGCCGGTGACGTTGCAGAGGGCTTGAAGGATGGAAACCAACGCCACGGATAAGAACGCCGGCAGCGGCGCGTCTCCAGTCGCAGACGCAAACGCCGCCAAACCGAAGGACCCGGGCCAGATTCAGAACGGCACGTACGAGATCCTGCGCGGGCGGCTCGCCAGTCACTGCAAGGAGCTTCGAGGCCGGCTCGACAAGCTGAACAAGGCCCGCAAGGAGGTCTTCGGCGGCGTCGATACGCGTCTGCTCTCCAGCCAGCGGATCTCCACCGCCAACAAGTGTGTGCCGCGGGACATGGTGACGGTCGGCGACCGCTTTGTCTTCGGCTACAACGTCTTCGTCGGCCTGAGGGCGGAGACCTCGCTCGAAGACGTGTTCGCGATCTACCAGTGGAAGGGCGGTTCGTTCTCGCCCTGCCCGCTCGACGCGATCCGCAATCCGCAGTTCGAGACCGATTTCAAGAATCTCTACAAATACTATCGCAAGACCGTTTTCGCCAAGTTCTCCGTCATCGGGCACCACCTGTACATGGTGTTCCGCGTGGGGCATGAGGTCACGGACGTCAAGGCGTTTAAGTGGCTCATCCAGGGCAACGCGCTTCAGTACGTGGACGGTCGCAGCGAGCACGAATGCGTGTTTCCGTCGCAGCACGGGTTCGAGTGGAAGCGAACGACACAGGACATGATCCGCCAGGGAAAGAACCCCCATATCTCGATCGAAGACCGGGTCTTCGTCGAGACGGTCGGCGGTGACCTGACGATCAAGATCGAGAACAACACCGAGACCGGCAAGGGCATCTACGCCGAGCCCGTGGACAATCCCGATCAGACCCTCAGCGACGCCGAGGTGTACTATGCCATCGTTGGCAACGTGATCGTGCTGAAGGTCCGCCCGTATGAGGAGAAGCGGTTCCGGTACTTTCTCTACAACGAAAAGGTCCGCCGGGCCATTCGCCTGGACGCCATCGAGCGGGCCTGCCTTCTCCTGCCGGAAGATCACGGCCTGATCTTTTCCCGCGGGTACTACCTCCAGACAGGCGAGCTCAAGCAGTTCGAGATCCAAAGCGACAACATGGTGTTCGAGAAGCGCGTGGATTCCCCGAACGGCGAGGACTACCTGTACGTCTTTCACAATCGCGAGGCCGGCGTATACGTGCTGCTCTCGTACAACATCATCGAGCAGAAGGTCGGCACGCCCATCGTGTGCAGCGGCCATTCGCTCTTTCAGGACGGCATGCTCGTCCACTTCCGCGCCGAGGAGGAGGCCAAGAGACATCACGTCGTCCAGGTCTGGCAGACGCCGTTCTACGGGGCGGACTTCCAGGTTCCCGTCAAACAGCAGACGGAACTCTACAAGATCGGCAACCGCGACATCGTCCGCTGCATGGCCGAGTGCACGGAGATCCTGGCGCTGACCGGCCGGGAAGAATCCTATGTGAACCTCTACCTCGACATCGCCCGCAAGGCCGAAGAGATCCAGGACGCCTACTTCTGGATCGCGTCGCCCGAGACCTGCCGCCTGGACGAACCTCTCGCCGGCATCCGCCAGGCGGCCCAGGCCGCGGTCGATGAATACGAGAAGGTCGTTCGCACCAAGGCCAACACGCAGGCCCAGATTGAGAAAACCGCCCAAGTCGTCTGCGAGGTGATCGACGCCCTGGATTATGACCACATCGACGAGATCGGTGAATTCGTCGAGTTCCTGACGAACCTCCGCTCGCTCCGCGGCACGGTGATTTCGCTGCGGGACCTTCGCTACGCGGACGTCGAGACGGTGACGTCGCTGGAGAACGAGGTCGCCGGACACACCGAGACACTGTCGCGCCTATGCGTGCAGTTCCTGCTCAAGCCCGAATCGCTGGACCCCTATCGAAAAACCACGGAAGAGCACAGGCAGAAGGTGCCGAGCCTGGGCAAAGTGGCGGATGCGAAGCAGCTTCAGCAGGAGGTGAGCCTGACCGCGGCGGGCCTGGAGATGCTCACCGACGTGGTCAGCAATCTCAAGATAGAGGACGCGACGCAGACCATCGCGGTGATCGATCACATCTCGCTGGTGTACTCGCAGGTCAACCAGGTGAAATCGTCCCTGGCCAACAAGCTCAAGGAGTTGGGTCGGGTCGAGGGGCAGGCGGAGTTCGTCTCGCAACTCAAGCTGATCGATCAGTCGGTGATCGGCTACCTCGACGTGTGCGACACGCCGGAGAAGTGCCAGGAATATCTCACCAAGGCGATGGTCCAGCTCGAAACGCTGGAAGGGCGGTTCGCGGATTTCGAGGAGTTCCTCGTCCAGCTCACGGAGAAACGCGAGGAGCTGTGCGACGCGTTCGAGTCCCGCAAGGTCCGCCTGATCGCCGAACGAAACCAGCGGGCGTCGGCGCTGATGGCCTCGGCCGAGCGGATTCTCAAGGGCGTCACGAACCGCGCGCGAAATCTGACCGAGATCGACCAGATCAACGGCTATTTCGCCTCGGATCTGATGATCGACCGCGTCCGCGAGACGATCGAGCAGTTGAAGGCGCTGGGCGACGCGGTCAAGGCCGAGGACATCGCCAACCGGCTGAAGACCATCCACCAGGACACGATTCGCCAACTCAAGGACAAGCAGGCCCTCTACGAAGAGGACGACACCCTCATTCGTCTTGGCACCCACCGCTTTGCGGTGAACCGCCAGCCGCTGGAAGGGACCGTCGTACAGAAGGAGGGTCGTCTGTGTTTCCACCTGACCGGCACCGGGTTCTTTGAGCCGATCGAGGACGAGTTGCTGGGCCAGACCCAAGACGTCTGGGACCTGACCGTGGTCTCCGAGACGCCTGACGTGTACCGGGCGGAATACCTGGCGTTCAAGATGCTCCGGGAGTTGCTGGCCGGCCCCGCGGCCCAGACGGACGAAGTCCTGGCGTCGCCGACTGAATCGCTCTTGCCTCGCGTCCAGGCGTTCATGGGACCTCGCTACGACGAGGGTTACATCAAGGGCGTGCACGATCATGACGCCGCGCTGATTCTCAGGGCGTTGCTGGAGATCCGATCGACGGCGGGTCTGCTCCGCTACGGCACGCAGGCAAGGGCTCTGGCGGCTCTCTTCTGGCACGCCGGGGGCATTCCGCGGGAGGAGAAAGAGACTCTCAAAGCCCGAATCGCAGGCATGGGACATGTGCGCGCGATGTTCGGCCCCAGTCCTGCGCAGGACGGCTATGTGGCTGAACTCAGAATGCACCTCGACCGATTCGTCGAGCAGGTCGGGAAGACAGTGTGTACGGCACCCCCTACGCAGGAGGCTGCGGAGTATCTCTTCCATGAACTGGGGGGCGGGGATGGGTTCGCAGCCAGCCAGACCGCCCACGACCTGAAGACCGAAATGGAGAAATACCTGGCTTTGCAGGGGTTTGCCGAGAATCTCAAGCGATCCATGCAGGCCCTGGCGCAGGACCCGGTCGGTAACTTCCGGCTGCTGGCGGACTGGGCCCGCTCATATCTCGTGGATTGCGGCAAGCACGACCGATGCGAGTACGCCGAGGAGATCGCGGCGTTGCTCCTGCCGGGATTGGGTGTGAAGTGGACGGTGGTTCCGGCCGGCGTTGAGCGAGAGATTCCAGGAATGGTCGGCTCGCATCCACGGATCGAGCAGGGCGTCTATCGCCTGAATTACTGCCACCTCATGTCTCGCCTGCTACGGCACGAGAGTCAGGTCGCGCCGCGGTTCGTTCAATTCCAGAAGTGCCGGAACGCGGCTGTCGAGCGGTACAGCAGGGAACTGCACCTCGATGAGTTCCAAGCCCATGTGCTTACGACCTTCGTGCGGAACACGCTCATCGACAAGATCTACCTGCCCTTGATCGGCGACAACCTCGCCAAGCAGATCGGCGCCGCGGGCCAGGAGAAACGCACCGACCGCCAGGGCATGCTGCTGCTGATCTCACCGCCGGGCTATGGCAAGACGACGCTGCTGGAATACGTCGCCAATCGGCTCGGCCTGACGTTCGTGAAGATCAACGGCCCCGCGGTGGGCAGCCGAGTCGTGTCGCTGGACCCGGCCGAAGCGCCCAATGCCGCCGCACGCGAGGAACTGGCGAAGCTCAACCTCGCCCTCGAGATGGGCGACAACGTAATGATCTACGTCGACGACATCCAGCACACCAATCCCGAGTTTCTCCAGAAGTTCATCTCGCTCTGCGACGCGCAGCGTCGGATCGAGGGCGTCTACAAGGGCCGCGCCCGCACATACGACCTGCGGGGCAAGCGCGCCTGCGTCGTCATGGCGGGCAATCCCTACACCGAGAGCGGCAAACGCTTCCGCATCCCCGACATGCTCGCCAACCGCGCCGACACCTACAACATCGGCGACATCGTGGGCGACAACTACGACCAGTTCGTGCTGAGCTACGTCGAGAACTGCCTGACCTCCAATCCCGTGCTGGAGAAGCTGACCCGCCGGAGCCATCGCGACGCGTACACGATTCTTAAGATTGCCGAGACGGGTCAGCGGGAGGGGCTCGACTTCGAGGGCAACTACACCGCCGAGGAAGTTCAGGAGTACGTCTCGACGATGAAGAAGCTCCTGGTGGTCCGCGACGTCGTGCTCAAGGTCAACCGCGAGTACATCCGCTCGGCGGGCCAGGCGGATGAGTACCGGACGGAGCCTCCCTTCCTGCTCCAGGGGTCGTACCGCAACATGAACCGCATCGCCGGACGGGTGCTTCCGGTGATGAACGACGCCGAGCTTTGGACGCTGATCTACTCTACGTACGAGCAGGACGCGCAGATGCTCACCACGGGCGCCGAGGCGAATCTGCTGAAGTTCCGCGAACTGACCGGCCGGCTTGACGAAGAGCAGACGACGCGCTGGGGCCAGATCAAGAAGACCTTCGGCCGCAACCTCCTGCTCGGCGGCGACAGCGACGACAAGGTCGACAAGATCGTCCGGCAGATGAGTGCCTTCAGCGCCGGGCTGGACTCGATCAAAGAGGTCCTCGCCGACGGCGTCACCAGTCTCCGGCAGCCTTCTCAGGGCAACGGCGTCTCCGAAGAAGACGGCTTCAAAGCCGCGGCCCAGGACATCCTTGCCAAGATGGATCATCTCATCTCGGAATTGCGGAACCAGCGGGCCGGCGAGCCCGACTTGGCGCAGGCCGAGAAGACCTCGCGAGATTCGCAGATGCTGGTGTCCGTGCTGGAAGAGCAGTTTCGCGCGATGGAGACCTGGCTACTGCCGATGACGCACGGGGACAAGGTCGAGAGGGACCGTGTGATCGATCAGTTGATGGAACGGTTCGGCGCCATGGTCCGGGGCTACACTCGCCTGCTCGACGTGCTTGAGAGCCGCAAAGCCGAGCGGCCGGGCGGTCCTTCGAGTCCGGACTCACCGCAGAAGAAGTTGCCGCCGAAGAGGAAGCACTGACGGCCTCGCAGTGCTTCTGTGTCGCCCTCGCCGCTCCTTCGGGAATGGGGGGGGGAATGGGACGGTGTCAGGTCCCTTTTTCCGGCGTGTGAGAATTGTTTTGTGCCCAGAGCACCGGTTTCGATCGGCTGTTCTTGGTGCGGCGGGACGCCGCGTGGGAGCGTGGGAGGAGGCTGAAAGAGCCCGGACGCTTTTTCCGGAACGCATCCACGCATCTACGCTTCTACCATCGCCCAATCTCTGTGGGCTCCGTGCCTCTGTGGTGAACGCCGTCGCTCCTCTATTGGAGGACGGCGATTCGCTCCTGCGCGAGACGATACTCGTTTTCGCCGAGCCGGCTGACGATCGATTTGCGATCGGGGTACATCGTGCGGAATTGCCGTCGGTACTGGTCTTCGATCTCGACGGCCTTTCGGTAGTGACCGAGGGCGATTTGGGGCTGTTTCATCTGCTCGGCGAGTTGCCCCAGTTCGAACCAGAGCCGCTCGTTGCCGGGATAGAGCCTGGCGGCCTTCAGATACCAGTCGTAGGCCTCCTGGCGTTTGCCCGCCTGGCGGTAGACCATCCCCAGTTTCTCGTAGTTCTTGTAGTCTGCGGGACTTCGCTCCACGGCCTCGTGGAAGCAGCGGGCCGCGTGTTCTAGCAGGGCCGCAGATTCGCCGGGAGTTCGCGAGGCTCGCTGGAGGTACAGCCGGCCGTTGAAATTGGGCGCGATGGGCGAGAGCCGATCGCCTCGCGCGGCCTCGTCAAGCGCCGCATGGGCCAGATCGACGCGCCCCGCGGACATCGCTCGCTGGGACTTGGCGATCCCTGCCGTCGTGCGATAGGCGGGCGTCCAAACCCAGCAGGCGTAGGCCACAAGCGATGCCACGCCGGCGACTGCGGCCAGTTGTCTCCGCTTCGACGACCGAGGCGCGACCGTCTGGACGGGCGGTCTTCCGTGGAGTCGAAGGGCCGCCAGGCAGGCCAGCAACATCCAGAAGGCCGTCCAGACGGCCGGCTCGAAGATCGCGAAGTCGATCAGGTTGTGCAGAAGAACGGCCAGAACCGCCGCGATGAGCGACGCCGAGAGAGCCGACTGGGCGAGCCTTGATGGCGACTCTCGCGTCTCGAAGGGCGCGGCAACCAGCAGGAACCCGATCAAGAACGCCGCCACGGGAGTGACGAAGAGAGTGATCGCCTCATAGATGCGCACGTCGAAATCCTCGGCGCCCGAGGTGGGGATCAGCAGGGGGCGGATGAGCAGGAGACACGAGCCCATAACCAGGAGCATTGCGAGGGCGAGCTTCTTGGATACAGTCCAGACGTGAGTCTGATCGCTCTGCGTCGTCTGTTGCGTGGGAAGGACGGATCGCCACAGAACCGGACCGAGCATCGCCAGAAAGCCGATCAGCCCAAGCGGGCCGTATTGGAGGATCAGACTCAAGGGCCAGTTGTGCGGGTCCGCGACGGACTCCAGCGCGGAGGCGGCCTTATAGTGCGGATAGTAATCTGAGAAGTTGCCCGGCCCGACGCCCACGACCGGGTGATCGGCGTACATTTCGGTGGAGGCTGTCCAGTACTGCCAGCGGACCAGCATGGAGTTGCCGCCGGGGAGTCGATCGTGCGTTTGGCCATAGTGGACCGCGGCCCATCCGCCGGCCACGACGCACAAGAGCATCGCGGAGAACAAGAAGAGGCGGACTCGTCCACGGTTCATCGAAGGTCGCCTGTCGAGCGCCATGAGGAGTCCAAAGACCGCAAGTCCCGCGAGAAAGGCTGCGATGCCTCCCTTGCTCTGGGTCAACAGGAGTCCTGCGACGAGCAGAACCACCGCCGCCAGGGTCGGTCCGATTTGGCGAAGTCTTTCCGAGCGGTTGCGGATGCCGCCGACTCTGCCGGCCAGCAACGCGATGCCCGCGAAAGACGCGCAGATCGCGAAGGAGGCTGCGGAGTTGCTCGTTGTGAAAAATCCGCGGATGCCGCGAGAGTAGATCCTGTGTTCGAACAGAAAGTGCTGAAACGTGCCGGGTTCGATCCCGAGCGGAGTCAGCAGCATGTTCGGGTCCTTCTCGTACTGCTCGATGGTGATGGCGTTGCTCACGAGGGACTGTTCGGCGCACTGGTAGGCCGACACGATGCCCAGGGCCACGAGCGCGACGAGGACCAGCCGCACCTTGGCGGGGCTGTCGAGGATCTGGCTGAGCAGCATCGCGGCGAAGACCGGGGCGATCAAGATCGTGGCGTGATTGATGGCCGCGCGTTTGTCCGGAGCTGCGACCGAGGAAAAAACCGCGGCGACGACGAATAGGCCCAGACCGATCTCCATGCCGGTGAAGCGATACGCCGGCCGATTCCTGACGAACCGAACGACGGTCCATGCGACGAAGGCGAAGATCAGCAGGCCCGAGAGGGTCAGGCTGTAGATCGTGTCGATCAGGCCGCCTGCGAGAGTGAGGGTTTGGACGGTCGGCGCCTCGGTATAAGTCACGCGAAGGGTCAGAACGCACAGGCACAATCCCAGCGGGATAAGCGGACCGAAAGCGGCTGAAGAGACGGCCCTCTGTCCCTTGCCTTCCGTTCCAGGCCTCTTGTTCTCAGGCATCGGTCTTCTGGTCTCCATTGCGTGCGGTGCTCTCGAAGATCCCGATGATCGCGACGATCATGGCGGTCTGAAACACGATGAGGATCGCGCCGACGAGGTTGACCTGGTAGAGGAATGTCGCTCCCAGGCCGGTGCAGAGGGTGGCCAGGTAGAGGGTCAGAGCCGTTTGGCGGTCGGTCAGGCCGCGACGCCGGAGTCGGTGCGAGAAGTGTTGCGTGTCGCCGACGAACGGGCTCTTGCCCTGGCGGATCCGCAGCAATGTGACGCTCGTGAAATCGTACAAGGGGACCGCCATCGCGATCAGAGGCAGCAGGACGGGATACCATGAGCCGCTGCCGGTCTGCTGGTAATAGGTGGTTCGCAAGGTCAGCAGGGCGACAAAGAACCCTACAACCAGGGAGCCTGCGTCGCCCATGAAGATCGAAGCAGGGGGAAAATTGAATATCAGGAAGCCCCCCAGCGAGCCGATTAAGACGATGGCCAGTCCACCCACGAGGATCTGGCCGTTGAACGCGGCGGCGGTCAACAGGACGGAACTCGCGATGACCGCGATGCCGGCCGAGGCGCCGTCCATGTTGTCCAGGAAGTTGAACGCGTTGACGATCACGACGATCCAGAAGGCTGACATCGCGGCCGTGACGATCCGGCTCTCGATGAAGAACTCGACCCGGACGTCGGCAAAGAACGCCGCGATGCCTGCCACGAGGAACTGGACCGCCAGCTTGAAGAAGGGCCCGAGCGCCCGTTTGTCGTCGCGGAGCCCCATGACAAACAGGATCGTCGCGCACAGCAGGATGACCAGCAGTTCGTGTGCCCTGCGGAGGAAGTCCGTCGGGTCGAGGCCGGCTCGGTCCGCCAGCCAGCCGAGATGGCCGGGGGCCACGAGGAACCGCACCGTCGCCGCTGCGCCGATCAGAAAGATCGCCAGGGTGAGGAAGATGGCGATGCCGCCGCCGAGGGGGATGATCGCGCGGTGATAGCGGTCGGCCTTGGGGCGGGCGACCAGCCCGATCCGCGGCGTGAGCCGTTTCGCGAGGGCCGTCAACACCGCCGAAAGCGTGAATGATCCGACAAGCAAAGCTACTGCCAATGAGCTGAGCATCGATCTCCTTGCAGAAGAACGCACGAAGCGCGGAATTCAAATGGCTGAAACGCTGGCGTCATTCGTGATTGTTCCGAATCTCGAGCGTCGGATTTCGGACTTGCTGCCGCAACTGCTCCACCAGTCTGGACCGCACGCGGGAGAGGAATTCGTGGTACTCCGGGCGGTAGTAATCCGGAAACGTGTAGGGCAGGGTCCGCCACTGCCCCTTGTCAAAGACGAGCGTCACTTCGGCGTACATCTGCATGCCGATGTAGATGCGATGCGCGAAGTTCTTCGTCGAAGCCAGGATCAGCTTCGACGGCTCGATCACGCCGGGATCGAGGTTCACCGGCCGCGGATAGGGAGCAGCGAGACTCGCCGCCAACTGCCGCTCGATCTCGTTGGTCCGGTGCTTGATCGAAGCCAGGTCGCTCGGGTGGACCAGACGCTCGATGCCAACGAACTGACGCAGGACGCTGGGACCGATCTGCTTGGTGTAGTAATCCGTCTGGTCGAAGGTCCAGGCTTCGCTGACGAGGTCCGCAGGTCCCAGCGATGCGAGCACGGCCTCTCTCGCGGCAGTCAGGCATCGTTCACCCGAAGCCAGAATGCCGACGATCAATTTGACCGGACTGGGTTCCTTCAATTCCCACATTCGATTCGACAGTATACTGGGGACCGACGCGGAAATCCAGCGATGGCTTGACTAGGAGTTGTCTTCCACGAGCCACTGGGCGGCCAGTGTCGCGATATCGTCGAAATCGGCGGACCTGGATTTCCGCGAACGAGGAGTCGGGGTCGGCCTGGCGAGTTGATCGTCCACCAGGGGGCCATATCTCGCGACGGCCTGCGCGCGGATGTGTTCGATGATGGCGCCGAAATGGCGCGCCGGCTCGATGCGTCCGGTTCGTTCGTTGTCGCCCTGGATGATCCGCAGGATCTTCTTCCTTTCCCATTCCTTCGGCTCGATCTCGAAGCGGACGGCAAAGCCTCGCTGCTCGACGCCCGACAGCGTCGGCGCGGGATATTCCTGCGGCACCGCGCCATCGCACTGGGCCAGGTCGGGGATCAGCCAAGGCGTGACGATCCCGTCGTCAAGGCCGATGTCGAGATGCCTCTTGATGATCCGACAGGACCACAGCGAACCTGTGAACCACCAGTTGCGGACGGCTTCAGATGCCTGTCGGGCGGTACGTTTTGACTGGACGCCCAAGGCTTGCAGTTCCGCATCCAGCAGTCCGGTCACCGCTCTTTCGAAATCGCGATCGGCGTCCCGCAGGGCCGCTGCGCCGATTCGGCATCCCAGGACATTCGAGTAGTTGTCTTCCCAGGAAAAAGCGGACTGATACTCCGGCCAAATCCCAGCGCCTTTGTAGCCGAACCAGGTCAGGATCTCGTGCCAGGTACTTCCGGTGTAGGCGAGATACTGGGCCAACTCAATAGCGATCTCGCGGGCGCGGGCATCTTTCTCCCCCGCAGGGAGGTCTCGCCACGCGGCGGGATACTCGATCCGGACGTGATACAGAGAAGCCTCTCGCATCCGAAAGGAGAACTCCTGGCGGTTCAGGAGCAGGACCTCGTGGAGTCGGGAGGTCAGATAGGCTGTCCAGTCGGCGAGCTTTCGGAGATGCGTGATGTCGATGTGCCCGCCCCGACAGGTGTAGACGATTCCATTGCGCTCCGACGTGCTGAATCCATAGGAGTGATTGCCCAAGGCGAAAGGATCGGGGTATCGCACGCCCATCGTCGAGCTGGGCAGGCAGGCGATCCGACCTCGCGGGGCCGACTGAGCCTGCCTGGGGTTCAGGAACCTGCCCTGTGCGCTGTCTGTCGCAGACAGCAGCGACAGGACACAGAGGCCCAGAATCGGTATGCCTGTTCTTTTCCGTGACATGGCATCCACCATAACGGGTCGTCCAACACTCCGGCATCCTTACGGCGCCAGATTGTACCTGGTTTCTTTCTTCGGAAAAAGGACAAAACGCATGTCCCGAAAAAAACCGGGCGACACGAATCGCATTCGATCCGTGTCACCCAGGGTCTCCGTCAGGCCTGATAACAGTCGCGTCGATCCGGTCAGACGTCGCAGATCCGGGCCGCGTAGGTCAACGACTCCAGCGGGTCCCGCTTGGGCACGAACTCGTGGGCGACGTAGCCTTTGTAGCCGGTGTCGGCGATCGCTTTCATGATCGCAGGGTAGTAGAGTTCCTGCGTGTCGTCGATCTCGTTCCGGCCGGGGTTGCCGCCGGTGTGGTAATGGCCGATGTAGTCCTTGTTCTGGCGGATCGTGTTGATCACGTCGCCTTCCATGATCTGGGCATGGTAGATGTCGTACAGGATCTTGACGCGGTCCGAGCCGACCCGCTTGCAGACCTCGACGCCCCAGGCGGTCTTGTCGAACATGTAATCCTTGTGGTTGATCTTGCTGTTGAGGTACTCCAGCACGATCGTCACCTTCTTCTGCTCGGCGTGTCCGACGATCTTCTTGAGGGCTTCGACCGCGTTCTCGATCCCGACGTCGTCGGGAATCCCCCGGCGGTTGCCCGAGAAGCTGATTACGTTGGGGAATCCGGCCTCGGAGGTCGCGTCGATGGCCTCCCGCAGCTTGGCCAGGCAGGCGTCGTGGAACTTCTTGTCGGCCAGGCCGTCGGTCAGGGAGTGGCTGTTGACCAGGGAGACCGCCAGGCCGTACTTCTTGACCGTGGCGAAGGAATCGGGGCCCAGCAGGTCGATGGCCTTGAGACCCAGCTTCTGGCACACCTGGCAGAGTTCATCCAGCGACCATTTGCCGTAGCACCACTGGCTTACGGACTGGATGATCCGGCCCTTGGTGGCGACGCGTTCGATCTTATCGAATGCGATCGCCCCGGCGGCGGTGCCGGCAAGCTGGCTTGCGACGGTTCCGGCCGCCAACACCGACGCGCTGCGGATCAGGTTTCTACGTGTCATCTTTTCGCCCTTCATCGGTCTTCTCCTTTGCGTTGAAGCGTAGATGCGTGGAAGCGTTGAAGCGTTCACTCGCCCCTATACTTTGACTCGTGCCTTGAGGGAATTCACCAGCTCGATCACCTTCTGGGCCGTCTCGGCGATCGGGGTCTTGACGCTGTCTTTCTCGGATCGCAGCTTGACTTCGACGTTGCCCTCGACGACGGACTTCTTGCCGACGGTGACGCGGATCGGGATACCGATCAGGTCGGCGTCCTTGAACTTGACGCCGCCGCGAAGGTCGCGGTCGTCCAGAAGCACCTCGATGCCTGCGTCGGTGAGCGTGCGGTACAGATCGTCGGCCACCCGCACGACGCCGGGATCGTCCTGGTTCACCGGCGTGACGATCACTTCGAACGGCGCGATGGCGATCGGCCAGACGATCCCGTTCTCGTCGTTGTAGAGTTCGACGGCCGAGGCGAGGATGCGGTTGATGCCGATGCCGTAACAGCCCATCAGGCAGGGGTGCAGCTCGCCTGCCTCGTCCTTGAAGTTGGCGCCGAGTTTCTTGCTGTACTTGGTGCCCAGCTTGAAGACCTGGCCGACCTCGATGCCTTTCTTGAATTGGACGGGGACGCCCTTATGCGTGTCGCCCGGCGCGGCGAAGCGGACGTCCGCGACGACGACGTTGTCGCCTTCCAGCGGGAAATCCCGGCCGGGGACGACGTTGCGGGTGTGGTAGTCGGTCTTGTTGGCGCCGGTTACGCCGAGGGCCATCGCGGCGACCGCATGATCGATCACCATCTTGGCCACCCGACCCGTCAGGCCGATGGGACCGGCGAATCCGACGTTGGCGCCGGTCGCCTTGCGGATCGCTTCCTCGGTGGCCAGTTCGATATGGACGCCGCCAAGCACTTGGGCGAGCTTCTCGGGATTGACGTCGTGGTCGCCCCGGACGAGGGCTGCGACGATCTGTCCGCTGGCTTCGAAGATGAGCGTCTTGATCATTCTCTTGGGCTTGGTCTTGAGGAACGCGCAGACCGCTTCGATGCTGCCGACGTTCGGGGTCTCGACGTTCTCGGGAGCGGGAATCTCGCCCTTCACAGGCTCCTTCGGCAGCGGATCGATCTCGGCCTTTTCGAGGTTGGCTGCATAAGAGCCATCCGCGGTATAGACGATCGTGTCCTCGCCGGACTCGACCGGAATCGTGAACTGATGGGAGCCGGACCCGCCCATTTCACCGGTCTCGGCTTCGACGATCACGTACTCCAGGCCGCAGCGTGTGAAGACCCGACAGTAGGCGTCGTACATCGCCATGTACGACTTGTGCAGGCTCTCCGGCGTCGCATCGAAGCTATACGCGTCCTTCATGATGAACTCGCGAGACCGCAGGGCCCCGAACCGCGGGCGGAATTCGTCGCGGAACTTCGGTGTGATCTGGTAGAGATTCACAGGCAACTGCTTGTACGAGTTGATCTCGGAGGCAGCGAGGAAGGTGAACACCTCTTCAGCGGTCGGGCCCAGGACGTTCCACCGCTCGTGGCGGTCCTTGACTCGGAACATGGTTGCGCCGTAGTCCTCGCTGCGCCCGGTCTGCTGCCAGAGTTCCAGGGGCTGGAGGCAGGGGACCATGATCTCCTGTGCCCCGGCCCGATTCATCTCCTCGCGGACGATGTCGATGATCTTCTTGAGCGTCCGCCAGCCGAGCGGCAGGTAGGTATAGGTGCCGCTGGCGACCTTGCGGGCCAGGCCCGCGCGGATCATCAATTGGTGGCTGGTGATCTCGGCCTCCGCAGGGACCTCTTTCACCGTCGGTATGAACATCTGGCTATATCGCATTGACCTTGGGCTCCTTGGTTAGTATGAACCACCGAAACTCCGAAAGAGCGGGTGGTTATAGCAGAAACCCGGCCCGATTGCAAGCAAATCACCCGGTCTTGATCGACGCGTAGCGAACGGGTACAATAGGGAAGTCTGCACGATCCTGGAGGACGAAATGGACCGCATGCTACTCTCGACCTTGTTCTGTGTCGCCTGCACTCTCGGCGCGGGGTCGATCTGCGCCTGGGGACAGAACCCGGTCGCGACGTCCAGCGAGCGTGGGGGCGGGATCGTTTCCCATGAGTTCCTGAATCTGGACGATCCCTGCGCCGTGAGGGATGCCGACGGCAGGGCGATGCTCACATTCGGCGCGTTCGATGCCGACGACGAACTCGTCTGGGCCAAAGGCTTCGCGAACGTGGACGCCTGGGTCGCGTACGCGGGGAACGACCCGTGTCTGGCAGGCGACAAGACGCAGCAAGTGGGCTGGACGTTGTCGGGAGGCAGGGAGGATATCTTCTGGCAACTGCAGGCGATCGTGTATCTGTGCCCGGAGTGTCGCAACCTCATGGAGGCGATCGAGAGCCGCCCTGCGATCTATGACGGCCTTCGCAGGATCTGGCTTACGCCTCGCGTCGAACGGACCACCGGCGACAATCGTTTCGAGCTGATCACCGCTGTGGTGTTCTGGAATCCCAACGTCATGTCCGCCTTTGGCGGCGCGGCGCCCTGGGACGATTTCCCTCCGCTGGCGGCCCTCGCTCACGAGTTGGTGCACGCCTATCAGCGTGTGGTCGAGGACCGGCTCACATACACCAGTCCGCTCCAGGCGCCTGCGGTGAAATTCGAGAACCTCATGCGACGTGCCTTCCACCGAAAAGTGCCTGGCTACGATCGCGTCCGGCCGCGACCGGGGAATGCGGGCGTCTATCTGGGCCCTGAGTTTCAGTACCTCTTCGACACCCTGGAGTGGGGAGACTGGTCGCCGAGCTATGTCCCGTTGCTGGATGTGTTGGTGGAGCCGTAGGATATGCACGCCGACAGGTCGATCGACCGAAGTCCCATGATGTTTCGCTGGCCGTCCCTTGCTGCGGTTGTCCTGCTGCTCGTCTGTTCGTCGCAGGCTGCGGAATTCTTCGGCGGAGCAGGCAGCGCGGCCGATCCCTTCCAGATCGCCACAGCGCAACAGCTCGTCTCCATCGCCGACGACTCCACCTTGCTGACCCGGTATTTCGTTCTCGTCAACGATATCGACCTGGACCCCAATCTCCCAGGCGGGCAGGTCTTCACGCGGGCCGTGATTGCCTTCGACGAGGATCCCTATCGAGGTCCGGCCGTCGGGTACAGCGGGCGTTTCTATGGGCAGGGTTACGCGATCCGAAACCTGACGATCGACGCTCCAGGCATGCAGCGCGTGGGCCTCTTTGGAAGGATCGCCCCGCCCGGTCGGGTCTACGATCTGGTCCTGGAAGACGTTCGGATCACAGCCCCCGACCACGCAGGGGCCCTGGCAGGCATCAACGAGGGCGGGCTGACCAACTGCTCGGTGACCGGACGTATTCGCGGCCCGGATCAGGCGAGTTGGCTGGGCGGCCTGGTCGGAATCAACCTTGGCACCCTCCTGGATTGCCGGGCCGAGGTCGTCGTGAACGCAGGCGACGGTGCGATGATGCTCGGCCTGCTCGTCGGGATGCATCGCGGCGGCATGGCCAATTGCTTTGCGTCGGGGGAACTCGTTTGCGGTCGAGGCAGCCTCAACCTGGGCGGTCTTGCAGGGGCCTGCGTCGGAGGCGTTGTACGCGACAGCGGCGTGTCGGGACGCATCGCGGGAGCAGAGGGGAGTTGGGCCCTTGGAGGGCTGGCCGGACGCGCGGATGCCGAGAGCAGGGTGGCCAACTGTCATGCGAACGCCGCGGTCGAGGTCGATGCCCGCGGGCACGATCTGGGCGGTCTGATCGGGACGTGCTTCGGGATCGAGATCGATCATAGCTATGCGACCGGGGATGTGGCCGGCGGCCCGGCCAGCTACAACCTCGGCGGGGCACTCGGCTCGTGCCTGGGCGTCTCAGTCCGCAACTCCTACGCCATCGGCACGGTGTCGGGCTTCCGTCGGTTGGGCGGGTTCGTCGGATATGCCCAGACAGGGACCTGGATCGTCAATTGTCATGCATCGGGCAAGGTGCTCAGGGGTTCCGAGCCTTGGGGCCGGGGCGGCTTCGCGGGATACATCGACAGATCGTCGGGTGTGTGTTTGAAGGGCTGTTTCTGGGATGCTGACCGCAGTCTGGCGTCCGACAGCGCCGGCGGCGAGGGCCTGACGGGTCTTCAGATGCGAGACCCGAGCATATTCCACGCGGCAGGGTGGGATTTCGTGCACGACCTGGCGGATGGCGCCGCTGATCTATGGCTCGTGCCGCAGGGGGGCGAATACCCGGTGCTTGCAGCGTTCTCCGATCAGCACCAGCGACATGAGCTCAAGGGCGCCGGCCTGGCATCCGATCCCTATCAGATCGCGACCGCCGAGGATCTCGGCGCGATGGGACGGTACAACCCATCGGCCTGGTATCGCCTGGTCGCGGACATCGACCTCTCCGGCGTCGCCTGGTCGGCGGCCCCGATTGCGACGTTTTCCGGCGTCTTCGACGGTCGCGGGCGACGGATCAGACATCTGGCCCTTCGCAGCGATGGGCCGGAGCGATTGGGGCTCTTCGGTCGCGTCGAATCCGGAGGCTGGGTCTTCGATCTGGGCCTGGAGGATGTCGAGATCATCGCGGCCGACCGTTCTGTCGGAGTGGGCGGGTTGGTCGGCGAGAACGCGGGCAATGTGTTCCGCTGTTTTGTCAGAGGCACGATCCAAGCCGGCGACGCCGGTCGCAATGCCGGCGGCCTGATCGGCATGAATCGATTGGGCGTCGTCAAAGACTGCTACGCTGTCGTGGAGATGCGAGCCGCCATAGGCAGCCGGCAGATCGGAGGCCTGATCGGATACGATTACATGGGCACGGTCGTGAATTGCTACGTCGCCGGCAGGGTCTCTGGGGACGCTCCAGAGACTTCCGGCGGCCTTGCAGGACGCAGTTCTGAGCACGCCGCGACGACGAACTGTTACTTCCTGGCGGCACTGGCGGGAGGGGGGCCGGATCGGGGACCGGGTGCCCCTGTGACGACCGAACAAATGACCCAGCGAGCGACGTTCGAGGACTGGGACTTCCGGAACGTCTGGACCCTCTGCGAGGGCAAAGGACATCCGCGTCTTCGCTGGGAAGGGATCGACTGCAGCCAGTAGCCGATCAGGGCTGCTGCGTCGTCTTCAGATAGCGGAAGAACTCGGAATTCGCGTCGATCATCAGCGTGGTGTTCTTGCCCATCGCTTTGTAGCTTTCCAGGGTGCGGAAGAACGCGAAGAACTCGGGGTCCGCGCCGTAGGCTGCTCCATAGGTGCGCGTGGCTTCGGCGTCGCCTTTGCCTCGGATCTCCTCGGCCTGGCGGGCGGCCTCCGAACGAATCTCCCGCAATTGACGCTCCATCTGGCCCAGGATCTCCTGGCTGCGTCCCTCGCCTTCCGAGCGGAACTTGGCGGCGATGCTCTGCCGCTCGGCGATCATGCGGCTCTCCACCTGACGGCGGACCGACTCGATATAGTTGATGCGTTTGATGCGGACATCGACGATCTCGATGCCCAGTCCCGGCATCAGTCGTGACGCCGCCGACCGCATGCTCTGCTCCAGACGTTCCCGGCCCATCTTGGGTTTTTGCAGGGCCACGTCCTCGCGGACGACCGCTTCGTCCACCTTGTTGGGGTCCACCTCCCAGTCGTGCGAACGGACGATTTCTTCCAGATCGGCGCCGGAGACGATGTCCCGGACGACCGAGTCGAGGATGTCGTCCAGACGGGTGCGGGCCCCCAGCTCGTCTCGCACGGAACGCAGGAATTGCAGGGGATCGACGATCCGCCAGCGGGCGGTGGTGTCCACCACGATGAACTCGCGGCCCAGTGTGGGGATCTGGCTGACGTCCCCGTCCCAGGCGAGCAGACGCTTGTCGAAGCGTCGGACCTCCTGGATGAACGGACGTTTCCAGTGGAGGCCGGGCTTGGTGATCACTTCGCCGACCGGTTCGCCGAACTGGACGATGATGCCCTGTTCCGCCTGGTCGATGACGAACAGGCCGCCGCCCAGAACGAACACGACTCCGAGAATGCCGAGAATCACGAGGATCGGGACCATGCGTTTCATCGGGCGACCTCCGTGGGGATTCGTCCCTCTCGCAGATGCAGCAGAGGCACAGGGCTGCTCTGTCCTTCCTGGATCACCAGCAGCGACCCGACTTCCGGCAGCAGCGTGGAGAGGGCTTCGAGATACATCCGTCGGCGGGTCACCTCCGGCGCCGCCTGGTACTCCGCCAGGATGGCGCGGAACCTTGCGGCCTCGCCCAACGCCTGGTTGGTCCGCTCCGCAGCGTAGCCCTGCGCCTCGGCGATGATGCGATTGGCCTCGCCCTTGGCGCGGGGGATGGCCTCGTTGGCCTGTTTGGTCGCCTCGTTGATCATGCGTTCCCGTTCCTGGCGGGCTTCGTTGACCTGGTTGAAGGCGGGTTGCACCGCTTGCGGCGGCACCACGTTCTGTAGTTCCACCGTGACGATGTGGATGCCAGTTTCGTACAGGTCCATCGCTGCCTGGATTTCTTCGCGGGTGGTGTTGGCGATCTTCACGCGGGCGGTCGTCAGGATCTCGCTGCCCAGGTGGTTGCCGACGACGCGGCGCATGACGGATTCCGAGAGGTCCCGCAACGTCCGCGTGGGTTCCCGCATGTTGTACAGGAACTTGATCGGGTCGGCGATCCGATATTGGACCACCCACTCGACATCGATGATGTTCAGGTCGCCCGAGAGCATCAGGGACTCGTCGGGAAAATCACGTCCGACGTACCGCGTGGGTTCACCCGCCGCGGCGGTGCGGAAGCCGAACTCCTCCTTGAGGACTCGTTCGGTGGCGACGCGCTGCACGCTGTCGATCCCGAGCGGCAGCTTGAAGTGTAGGCCGGGGTCGGTTGTGCGGATCACGGCGCCGAACCGCTTGACCACCGCCCGTTCTTCCGGTTGGACGGTGTAGACCGTGCTTGTTGCCGCGATGGCCGCGATCAGCAGGAGGACGCCGCCTCCGACGATCGGCAGCCAACGCCGCAACTGGTGCAGCGTCATTCTGGCGTCGAATGGATAGCGATCTTCTGGAAATCTCATGGGCTCATCGTATGCGGTCCGCCGGACCCGGTCAAGTGTTGCTGTCGATTCCTGACGCAGTCTTTTTTGGCAATCCCTTTTCGGTTCCCTTGCGGGCTCGGCAGGGGGCCACTAAGATGGGGCCGATTGAATCAAGAGTGTCAGGCGTGCCGGCGCACGCCAAGGAATGGACAAGATGGCGACGGTGCGCATGACGCACCTTACTGAAGCATGGGAGCCCCAATGGCGCAGACGACGCAGACGCACACGCACAAGTTCATCAATCAGATCGCGGCGGGCGAGACGATCAACGACATCTACGTCGTCCGCGAGCCGATCCTTCGCAGCACCTCACGCGGCGACCTGTACATCGCGATGTTCCTGTGCGACCGAACGGGCCAGTTGAACGGGCGGATGTGGCAGGCGTCCGAGGTGGTCTACAAGTCGCTGCCCAAGCCCGGCTTCGTCCACATCACAGGCCGTAGCGAATTGTATCAGAACAACCTGCAGATCGTGGTCAATACCATCGCGGCCATCGATCCGGCCAAAGTGAACGTCGAGAACTTCCTGGCCCGCACGACCAAAGACGCCGACAAGATGTTCAGGGAAGTGCAGGAGATCGTCGGCGCGATCAAGCATCCGCAGATCGCGGCCCTGGTCAAGGCGTTCCTGGCGGACAAGGACCTGATGAAGGCCTTCTGCGCGGCCCCCGGTGGGATGAAGATGCATCACGACTGCATCGGCGGCCTCCTCGAGCACACGCACGGCATGCTCTCCGTCGCCAAGGCGATCCTGCCGCTGTATCCGAAGGTGCAGGCGGACATGGTCCTGGCCGGAATTTTTCTCCACGATATGGGCAAGACCGAGGAACTCGCCTACGATATGGCCTTCTCCTATACCGATTCCGGCCAGCTCATCGGTCACATCAGCAAGAGCCTGCTGATGATCCACCGCAAGGCCGAAGCCCTCCGCGCCGCAGGTGCCAAGATCGATCCGGAGATCGTGGATGCCCTCGGGCACATCATCCTCTCGCACCACGGCGAGTATGAGTTCGGGTCGCCCAAGCTGCCGGCGACCGCTGAGGCGTTCATGGTCTGTTACATCGACAACCTGGACGCCAAGATGGACCAGGTGACCAGCGCGATCGACGCGGAAACCAGCGAAGCGAACTGGACCGCCTGGCAGAACACGCTCCAGACCCGTCTCTACCGCAAGCGACTGACAGGACAGGGATGACGGTCCCTACTGCGGAATCCAGATCTTGCGGGCGGCGACCAGTTCCACCCTGGACGAAAAGAGCAGAGGTGTCTGGGTTTTCGTGTAGAAGACCAGCCCCTTGTAGCTCGAGAGGTAATGGTACCTGCGGGAGAAGAACCCGCCTTCGGCCTGAACAACCAGCGGGGATGCGGACATCGCCAGAACCGCCACGAAATCACTCGGCTCTACCTGGACGATTGCGCCGGACGCCTTGATGGCGTTGACGTTCAGAGCTGTCTCCGCCGCGACGCTCGCTGCGATCGCGCCATTCGTCATGGGTCATCCTTTCACGGGTTGGCCGTCCAGACTTCGGGCTTGTGCGACGCAGCCGTCATCACATATCGCACCCAAGGCTTGCCGTCCGGCGTGATCGTCGCCAGAGTGGAAAGCTGCACATTCTTGAGGATGCCATAGATGCGGTCTTTCAATTCACTCATCGGCCATCTCCTTTCCCTTTTGAATGCTGTCCGGTTTTTTGGGCCGGAGGGAGGTTGGGTACTCCCGCCAGTGAGTATGCGCGGACTGCCTTTTTCGTGGCGACGATCAGGAGATCGCCAATGAGCGTCGGCATGGCGACAAGTCCCGCCGATCCAAGTCGTATCCCGCCAGGAGTGAACTCACCCGTCAAATCGAATCGTGCTGCGACTCGCCCGGTATCGGCGTCGAGAATGTATATCAAGTCGCTCTGATCGATAAAGACCAGAGATCTCCCGTCGACGGCCATGCAAGGCCAATAGGGTCTTTGGATGCCGCCGGAATCAGCATGGACGCTGCCGGGTAGGGTGATCTCCCAGAGAACGTTCCCACTGCGGGAATCAAGGCAGACGATCTCTCCTCCTGCGAAGGCGGCATAGGTCTGCTCGCGGACAGGGTCGGCGAGCGGAGGGTGAGATATCCCGTTCACAGGTCGCCGGTAGTGCCAGAGTTGCGCGCCTGTACTGGGACTTCGACCGATGATCCATCCTTGCGTCGTCTCGATGGAGAGAAAACAGGCGGTTTCCGCAATGTACCGCCCATCGGCCGAAACGCTTATGCCGCATCCATAAGCATCGACATGGTTCCCCCAGAGAAGACGTCCGCTGTCCACGTCGTACGCAGATATCCCGTTCTGCGGTGTCTGTGCCAGCAGAAGAGGTCCACATCGCACGGGCGTTCGTCGGAGAAAGTCCGTCACTTTTGTCGACCAGACCTCCTCTCCGGCAGTGTTGATCCGCATGAGATCGTGCCCGCGCCAGCCTCGGGGCATGATGTAGCCGTCTTCAACGAGCAGCGGCGCAATTCGAGAATCATGCTCGAATGCCACATCGTCGATCGTCTGTCCGCTGAGGAGATTAACGGTACGCATGCGACCGGGCGTGAGCACAAGCATCGTGTTATCCGTGTGTCCGCGAGTAATCCAAGGCCGCATCGACACCGACGGATCGTAGGGTACGTCCATTGCGAATTGCCCTGTCCCCGTGCCAGGGTCTATCGCCGCGATTGTGGCCTCCTGGTGGACCCGTTCCGACTGACAGACCAGAAAGTCATCCACAAGCCACGCGTTGGTATACGAATGGCCGTTCTTGGGCAGCCGTTGCCACAACGCGTCCAGAGTTTCCTGCAACGGCGGCCACTCCTCAAAGGGAGTCTTTTCCGCCGGTTTGCCGTCCCGATGGACATACAACCAGTAGGAACTGGCGTAGACACTTCCATCCGGGCCTGTCCACAGTTTGGTGCACGTGCTGGGACCATCCCCCTGTCTGAAGTCATTCTGGCTGATCCGGGAATCCACACATCGGACCACGCCGGTATTCGGGAGGCCAATCCAAGCCGATTCCTCGTTATCGAACGCCAGCAACCTGGCAGTACTCTCGTATGGATAATCCCAGGGCAGATCGATGGTCTGATAGAGAGGATCGACCCTTCCGTTCGGGTGGATGCGGATGAGAAAGAACTTGCGGAACGATTTCTCATAGAATGCCCCCCACACGCTTCCGTCCGGACCTGAACGGAGGAAAGCGGGGGAGATGTACGGACTCAGCGCCGCGTTGATGTCGTCCACCGGGATCAGTTCCCTACTGACGAGATCGCAGGCAGTGAGCAGACGCTCGTCTCGGTTGTAGACCAGGATACGCTGTGTACCCCATAACGCAGAGACTTCTTCCAAGCCCACTACCACCTTTGGTGTACGCAGGTGTCTTCGCTGAACACTTCCGGATGAGTCGATCGTGTAGAGGACTCCAGAGCGATACAGATGGAGAGTATGGCCCAGATCGAATATTGTGAAGGGGATGCTGTTTGGGTCCACCGGCAACTGACGCCATTGGCCGTCTGCGTAGAGTTGCACCCGATCTTTCGTACAATTTAGAAAGTGTCCATCCTTGGTGACGTAGAAGTCCGAGTATATGTCCACGGCGGACCGGTGGAGGGAGTCCGTGACGTAGACCGCCCGTCCGTCTATAAGCCGATAGACCTCCGCCGGATTGGTCTCCGTGGGCGTCCGGATGAAGTACAGACCTCTATCCGGCCCCCCATATAAATCCTCGATATGGGCTCTGCTGCCAAATTCTGGAACGACCAGTTTTCGAAACTCCGTCCCTTGCCAAGAATAGAGACTGTACTGGGTCCAGGCCCAGAGAACATGGGATTCGTCAAAGCCGATGTTCCAGATGCCATCGGCCCGGCCCGGGGGCTTCGGAAACCTCTCCCAGTGGCCGTCCTCGCCGCGGGCGGGCTCACGAAATCCGCTGCACAGGACGATCACGCACACCAGGAGAAGACAAGAGTGAATATTGGGCCGGCCGCCGCATCTCGCCTTCACATCACACATCGAGTACTCTCCCTTCGCAGAACCGGATCGCGTCTCCCAGTCATGGATAGACGCCAAATCCATGGATCATACGATACTCGGTTAGACGCGTTTTGTCCACAGCCTTCCCTTCCGCGTCGCTCTCCTGTTCCTCGTGTGCTGCTATCTCCATGCCTTGAGGATCTCGATGCATTCGATCATGGCGCGGCCGTTGTGGTAGCCCGCCTTCCAGGGGTTGGCCTTGTCGCCCTGGGCGACGCCCTGCGCGGTCACGGTCGAATGCCATTCGCCGACCTCCCAATCGACGAGGTTCTTCTCGATGAACTTGAACGTGCTTTCGAAGACCGCCAGATATTGCGGATCGTTCGTCTGCCTGTACATCCGCAGGGCGCTGACGATCACCTCCGCCTGCACCCACCAGGACTTGCTGCGGTCGTCGGCGGGCAAGCGGAACTGGCCTGTATAATAGAAGCCTCCGTTGCGGCCGTCCTGTCCGAACTGGAGCGAATACTGAAACAGCGTTTCGTAAAGGTCCATGAAGGGGTAGTTGGAGACGCCCACCGCGTCGCAGGCGTCCATCAGCAGCCAGATGTTCTCGATGTCGTGGCCGTAGGAGACGCGGGCGTAGTCGCCGTCCAGTCGCGGCGTCCAGTTCTGGTCGTATTTGTCGGTGCAGGCCCCGAGGGTCTTTCGCACGACCGTGTTGCTCTCGATGTGGATCAGCTCCAGCAGCCGCTCGCGGGCCAGGGGCACCCCGCTCACCCGGTAGTACGTCGTGAACGCCTCGAGCAGGTGCAGGTGCGTGTTCATCAGCTTGAGGTTGCCAGGGGCTCCCATGTACGACGCTTCGCTCAGCAGCGGCGTCCAGTCGGGAGTGAAGTACTCGACGTAGCCGCCGTGGACCTTGTCGTGCGACTTCTCTTCGAGAAGCGCGAACACCTGGTTGGCGAAAGCCAGGGCATCCTTGTTGCCGGCGGCCAACGCATACTCGGAGATGGCGTAGAACGCGAACGACTGGCCGTAGAGGTGCTTGTTGGGTTTGGTCTTCTGGTTGCCGGTGGCGTCCACTTCCCAGTAGAACCCGCCATTGACCGGGTCCCACATCTTTTCCTTCAGGAACCGGTACCCGAGTTCCGCAGCCTCCAGATGCCTGGCAGGCTCGTATCCGGCCCGGGCCAGCCGGGAGAACAGCCACACCTGGCGGGCCTGGGTAACAATCATCTTGACGACCGGCTCTTTCAGCCGGCCCTTCGCATCGAAGCTGATGATGTACCCGCCGTTGACGCGGTCGAGGCTCTTCTCATACCAGAACGGCACGATGTTCTCGGTAAGGATCTTCTCCAGCCTCGGCGTGTACTTCTCGGCTAGTTCCGTGCGATCAGAAGCAGCGCATGTTGCGGCGATCACCGCACAGGCTGCGAGCCAACATTGCGACAGTCGTTTCTCTCCCATGGCAGATCCTTTCTGTGCCCACTATCTCACGGTGCGTCCGAAGTGCTTGTCGGCGAAATCCATGTAGCGTTCCCAGTCGTAGAGGGTCACGTCGTGCTTGCCCGGGCGGATGTGATAGCCGATCGTGCCCATGGCAGGCTGGCTGACCGCAGGCATCTCCGTGACGGGCAGGGGCTCTTTGGCGAGGAGCTTGTAGACCGGGCCCGCGTGCAGGGCCGAGAGGAATTCGCCCTTCGGGTCGGCCCAGCGGTCTTCCTCGGCGCTGGCGACGTAGACCGGACGGGGAGCCATCGACGCGATCAGCATGTGCTGGTCGATGGGCAACTCGTTCTCCTTGGCGTTGTATTTCGTGAAGTTGTCGCAGAACCAGTGCGGGAACACGGTGTTGATCCGTTGGACGGTCTCGCCAAAGGCGCGTCGCGACAGGGCCGCGCCGCCGCAACCGGAATTGTTCGAGATCACCAGCGAGAAACGCTCGTCCGTCGCTCCTGCCCAGAGCGAGGTCTTGCCCAGACGCGAGTGGCCCATGACCGCGACGTGTTTGTGATCGATCTCCGGATCGGTTTCAAAGTAGTCCATCGCCCGGCTCAGGCCCCAGGCCCAGGCCGCGATCGAGCCCCATTCGTTCGGAGCGGGTTGCATTTGACCCTGTTTGTAGAACAGAGGGTGTACGCCGTTCTTGAACCCGTCGTCGATGTCGGGATCGATGTCGCCGTAGTAGATCGTCGCCAGGCCGTAGCCGCGTTCGAGGATTCGCTCAACGGGCCAGCGGCTGGCGGCCTTGCCTCGCGAGTCGGCGGCAGCACGACGACCGATGATGGGGCCGTTCGTACCCTCACGTGCCCAGACGCGGGCGAGCGTGATGCCGGGGTCTGCGTGGATGGCATGGTTGCCTTGGAAATTCAGGCCCAGGAACACCGGGATCGGTTTGGAGACGCCGTTGGGCAGGTAGAGCAGGATCGTCATGTTGGGGTCCTGCTCGCGACCGGTGAAGTAGACGACCACCTCCTTGCGAGTGGCCATGCCGTCGAGGGCATTCTTGTTGACGGATGTGGTGATGAAGGTCATGAGTTGGGGTTTGCCGGGGGCCTTGCCGAACATGTGTTCCTCGAAGAGCCCCAGAATCTCCGGCCGACGTTTCTGACGCCAGGCGTCCGCGTCGGCGACCTTCGTTCCGTCGGAGCAGACCAGCGGGTCGGGCAGCGTGTACTGCGGAATTTTCGCCTCGTCGTAATTGGCCTCCTGGGCCGCGAGGACACGAGGGAATGCGACAACTGCCAAAGCCGCCACAAGCAGGGGAAGAACGCGATTTGCAGCCATGCGTGAAACCTCCTTTATCTTTGTCCATCTGTACGACCGACGTCCGATAGGTACACCCAAACTCCAGGGTTTTCAAGGAAAAAACCAGGGGACAGCGGTGTCTGCTCGCGCAGGAAGCCATGCCTGCCAGGATTTCACTGGAGGAGTTCTCGAAACATCAATATGTACATTGTCGATAGAGACGTTAAGAATGGGGGTGTCGATATCGGAACCGACGACAGCAAAACGCAGGATCTCTGGGAGATTGGATACGTGCACCGAGTGAAGGATCACATGGGGGCCATCGCGATTGTCGCGGCGGTTCTTCTCTGGGCTGCGCCGGCCTTGGGCTTCGTGTCCGTCCACGAAGGCGGGAACTGGCCGGCAGACTGGCCTCTGGAGTTGGAGCCATACCGCGACCGGGCCAGGACGGTGGAGATCGGCACGACCGTCCGGGAAAGCGTTTACGAGATTCCCTTTGAGACGACCGAGGATTTCGAACGGATCTGGCCGATCCTGCTGCAACTCCGCAGCCAGGGCGCTCCGCTTCGGATAGGGAACGTCGAGACGCCGGACGAAAGGCGAGCCAGCGTGTTCTCCAACGATGCGCCGGTCGTGCGGATCTACACGCCCGTCTACGGCAGTTCCGCTCAAAAGCCCGGCGGCAGAGCCCTGTCGGTCGGACCGCCGTGGCCGTCGTCGGTGTCCCTGCCGGACGGTTCGCTGCCGGAGTACGTTGTGATCTCGCAAGATGGTTCGCAGTGGATCCCTGCGGTCGGGAACGTCACCGGCGGGTTCCGTCATCGGGCGCGAGTCGAGATGGAACTGATCGGCGACGGGCGGATTCTGGATTTCAACCGCATTCTGGTCCCGGCCGAGATCGCCATCGTCGACAACCGCGCGACCCTGGAAGAGGGAATGGGGTCGGATTGGTACGTCTCGCCTCAGGGCGATCCCCGCAACCCAGGGACCGCCGCCACGCCGTGGGATTTGGCTTCGGCCCTCGAGGGCCGCCAGAGCATCCAACCCGGAGACACGCTCTACCTTCTGGAAGGCACCTATCGCAGGCGGCCGAATGAGTTGTTCGACGTCCGGCTTCAGGGCGATGAGGAAACCCCCATCGTGATCCGTCCCGCCGCCGGACATCGGGTCGCGATCGACGGCGGTCTGGCGGTTCTGAGCCCCTCGTCACACGTCTGGATTCGCGACCTGGAGATCTTCGTATCCGAGCCTCTGCCCTCCAAACCCGTTTCCGCGGGCTCCAATCCCGCGGACTTGAAGCGCCCTCATGGAGGCCTTCATCTGCGAGGCGGCAGCAACTGCAAGTACATCAACCTGGTCATCCGCAACTGCAATCAGGGCATCAGTTGCTGGAAAGGGGAGATGAATCCCGAGATCTACGGCTGCATCCTCTATGGCAACGGCTGGCTCGGCGTCGACCGGGGCCACGGCCATTGCGTCTACACGCAGAACGACCTGGGCGTCAAGACCATCTCCAACTGCATCATGACCTGTCCCTACGACGGCTGCTATACGATGCACGCCTACGGGTCGGAGCAGGCCAGCGTGAACAACTACCTGCTGACGGAGAACATCTGCTACCGGAAAGGTCCGTTCCTGGTCGGCGGGGCCTCCCCCAGCCAGGGCATCCGCATCCATCGCAACGTCCTCTACGGCATCGACATGCAGATCGGCTACACCGCTGCATACAACGAGGATTGCGAGATCCTGGACAACCTGGTCGTCAACGGCAAACTGGAGACGGTCCGCTACCGAAAGGTGGTCTGGGAAGGCAATGTCGTCCTTCCTTCCGGCGACACAAGCCGCCCTTCGAAGAGTAAGTTCATTCTGCTGCAGAATCGCTACGACCGCAATCGAGCGCATCTGGCCGTCTTCAGTTGGGACAACGCGAGCGTCGTCGAGGTCGAACCCGGCCGGTGCATGGACGAAGGCGACACGGCTGAGCTGTTCGATCCCGAGGACCTATCAGGCAACCCGGTCGCCAAGCTCGTTTGCCGCAAGGGCAGGATTCACGTCCCCACCTGCGATGAGTTCGCGGTGTTCGTGGTTCGGATCGTTCGTCGCTAGGCTTGATCTTTCATGGTCTTCAGCAGACGCGGGTGCGCAACGCGGTTGGCCGCCACGATGCGGAAGGCCCCGCCTTCGTAGGCATCCAGATCGATCGGAAAGACCTTCCCTCCAGCCCAGTCCGTCACGACCGCGCCGGCCCCTTCGGCAATCACCACGCCCGCAGCGATGTCCCACAGCTTCGGCGTACAAAAAACCGCCGCAACGAGTCCGCCGCGGGCGATGTACGCCAGGTGCAGGGCGGTCGTGCCGAAATTGCGGAAGCGAGATTGGCGGATCAGGTCGCAAAGCCACGTCGGCAAGGTGCCTTCGAAGTGGCTGTCGATCCCGACGCTGGTGAGCGAGCCGATCTCCTGCGCTCCCGCGACGATGCGCCGGCCGTCCAACTGGGCCTCGCCTCCTTTGACCGCGGTGAACATCGCATCAGTGGAGGGGTGGAAGATCACACCCAGGATCGGCTCGCCTTCATACAGCGCGGCGATGCTGACCGCGAAAACTGGAATGCCGTGGGCGAAGTTGTGGGTGCCGTCGATGGGGTCGATCGCCCACCAGATGGTCGGCTTGCCCGTCGGCGGCCGCTTGAACAGTTTGCCTTGCTCGCCCTCTTCGGCAATGAATCCGTGGTCGGGGTAGACTTCGCGGATTCGCTGGATGATGATCCGCTGGCACTGGGGATCGGCCTGGGTCACGAGTTCGTTCTCGCTTTTCTGGGTCGTCGTGACGTAGCCCATCTGCTCCATCGCATGCTGACCCGCGAGTCGGGCCGCGACGATGGCTGTCTCCAGCATCTCACTTAAGTCTCTTTGTTCCAAAGACATAAAGGCTCCACCAGCGTATGGATTGACATGTACGTACTCGGATTCTATTCTACAGAGAGTATGCAGCAAAGCCAACAGGATAGCAAGGGCGGGGCCGTTCGACGGGCCTCCAAACGTCAACGGGCGATCGCGGCGGCGATCGCCTGCGGCGTTCTGGGCGCTTTCGCGGGTTTGTGGCTGCTCCAGAGAGTGGGCTTTGACTTCGGGCTGATCTTCCCGCCATGCGGCCTGCGAATGCGGACCGGGCTGACCTGTCCGACCTGCGGAATGACCCACGCCGTGCTCGCCTTCGCGCAGGGACGCGTTCTGACGGCTTTCTATCTGCAACCGGCGGCAGGTCTGCTGTGCAGCCTGCTGGCGGCGACCGCATTTTTCGCTTTCCTGATCGCGGTATTCGGCGTATATTTCACGTTCCTGGACAGGCTGTTCGCTGAAATCAGGGTGGTACACGTGGTTGTAGGTCTGCTTGTGATTCTTGCCGCCGGTTGGGCGGTGACCTTGGCTCGAGCCTTGGCGGCACAGACCTGAGTTGGACAGTAGACTGAAAACTTGTGGGAGAAACATTATGATCAAAGTGCTCATCACAGACAAGCTGGCGAAGGAAGGGATCGATCTGATTAACGCCACACCGGGCGCTGAAGCCGTCGTCAAGATCGGCATCAGCGAGGATGAGCTGTGCAATATCATTCGCGACTACGACGGACTGATCGTCCGCAGTGAGACGAAGGTCAACGCCAAGGTTCTCTCCAATCCCGGCCGGCTCAAGGGGGTCGCCCGCGCGGGCGTCGGCGTGGACAACATCGACGTGCCCGCTGCGACTCGCAAGGGCATCCTCGTGATGAACACCCCCGGCGGCAACACGCTCAGCGCGGCTGAACATACGATGGCCCTGATGCTGGCGATGAGCCGCAACGTGGTTCAAGCCTGCAACAGCCTCAAGTCCGGCGCCTGGGACCGCAAGAAATACACCGGCAACCAGCTCAACAACAAAGTCCTCGGCGTGATCGGCCTGGGCCGGATCGGCGTGGCGGTCGCGCGGATGGCTCACGGCCTGGACATGAAGATCCTCGGGTACGATCCTCTGTCGGCGCCGACGAACGCGGAGGAACTGGGCATCGAGGTGACGGACAAGCTCGAACGAATCTTCCGCGAGTCGGATTTCATCACGATTCACGTGCCGAAGAACGCGCAGACCCTGAACATGATCGGGACCGATCAGATTGCGATGATGAAGCCGACGGTCCGTCTGGTCAACTGCGCACGGGGCGGCATCATCAACGAAGACTCGCTCTATGACGCCTTGTCCAAGAAGCGGATCGCGGGCGCGGCGCTCGACGTGTTCAGTTCGGAGCCGCCGCAGGACCTGCGGTTCGCCGCACTGGACAATTGCATCGTCACGCCTCACCTGGGCGCCAGCACGGAAGAGGCCCAGGTCGAGGTCGCGGTCGAAGCGGCCGAGATCCTCCTCGACGCCATCAAGGGCGGCCCCGTTCGCAACGCGGTCAACGCGCCGTCCACGTCGGGCGCGATGCCGCCTCTCGTCGGCCAGTACGCGGATCTGGCTCGTCGCGTCGGCGTGCTGCTGAGCACCATCGCCCCCGGCAACATCAAGGAGGTCCAGGTCCAATACCGCGGCACGATCGGCGGCATGAGCGTGCAGCCGGTGACGCTCAACTTCGCGATCGGCCTGCTGCAAAGGCATTTCGAGATGCCCCTGAACATGGTCAACACCCCGGTCCTGGCCAAAGAGCGGGGAATCAGCATTGACGAGACCAAGAACACCGAGGCCCGCGATGTGGCGTCGAGTTTTACCGCCACCGTGGAGACCGGCGAAGTCAAGAGAACGGTGCGTGGCTCCGTGTTCGGCGAGACGCTGCTGCGGATCATCGAGATCGACGGGTTCCACGTTGAGATGACGCCGCAGGGCACCGTGCTGGTGATTTTCAACGACGACCGGCCCGGCGTCATCGGCGCGGTCGGCACGCTCCTGGGCAATCACGGCATCAACATCGGCACGATGGGCGTCGGCCAGAAGCCCGAGTTGCAGAAAGCGGTGCTGGCGGTGAGTCTCGACAAGGAGCCCGACGAGGCGACGATCGCGGACCTTCGGAAACTCGATTTCATCAACGATCTGTACGTCTGTACGCTCGATTGATCTTCTCGAGTCGGCCCCATCACGATGGATGCAATCGATTGTCGCTCCGAGGGCGGCAACGCTTGGAGTTTGCGCAAGTGGAGTGTGCGAGATGGCTGAAAGCCTGATCATCAGCGTCAGCGGGATGAGAGGTGTGATCGGGGACAACCTGACGCCTATCATCGCCGCTCAATATGGCTGTGCATTTGGGACCTTTCTCAGAGACGTCGTGGCAGGGGAGGACCGTCGTCTGCGGGTCTGTGTCGGACGGGATTCCCGCGTCAGCGGGCAGATGCTTCTGTCGGCCATGACCGCGGGTTTGTGCTCGGTGGGAGTGGACGTCGTCGACCTTGGACTCGTGACCACGCCATGCGTGGGCATCATGCTCCGCGAATTGGGCTGCGACGGGGGCATCGTTATCACCGCCTCGCACAATCCGCTTCCGTACAACGGGATCAAGCTGCTTCTGGGCAACGGGATGGCCCCGCCGGCAACGACCGCGGCGCGGATCAAGCAGGCGTTTCTCGATGGGCAGGCCTGCTACGTCGATTCCGTCCACTGCGGGACCGTCAGTCGCAATGAAGAGACCGACCGCGTTCACATCGACAAGGTCCTGGCCACCATCGATGCCCGGCGGACTGCGGCCAAGCGATATCGGATCGTCCTCGACAGCGTCAACGGCGCCGGGGCACGGGTCGCCAAGAAGCTCCTGGCGGAGATGGGCTGCGAGGTCATCGCCATGAACGACGAGCCGACCGGCCTGTTCGCCCATGGCGCCGAGCCGATTGCGGCCAATCTGGTCGATCTGTGCCGGCGGGTCCGGCAGGAGAAGGCTGACCTGGGGTTCGCCCAGGACCCCGACGCCGACCGTCTCGCCATCGTCGACGAAAACGGCGTCTACATCGGCGAAGAGTACACGCTGGCCCTGGCGGCCAAGTACGTCTTCTCCAAACAGGGAGGGACCGCCGCGGCGAATCTCTCCACGTCGCGGATGATCGACGACATCGCCGGACGGGCGGGCGCGAAGGTCCTGCGTACGCCGGTCGGCGAAGCCCACGTGGCCAACGCGATGATCGAGCATGGCTGCGTCATCGGCGGCGAAGGCAACGGCGGCGTGATCGACCTGCGGGTCGGCCCGATCCGCGACAGCCTGGTCGGGATGGTGCTGGTCCTGCAGTTGATGGCTGAGACGGGTAAGAGCATCAGCGGTTTGGTCGCAGAGATCGGCGGCTATTCCATGCACAAGGACAAGTTCTCCGCCGACTCGCAGCAGGCCCGAGAGATCATGAAGCGGGCGGCCGAGAGGTTCCCAGATGCTGTCGCGAACACCGCCGACGGTTTGCGGCTGGACTTTCCCGACGCCTGGATCCATCTGCGGACCAGCAACACCGAGCCGGTGATGCGAATCATCGTCGAGGCGAAGGATGAACCCGCGGCCAAACGTTATATCCAGGCCGTTTCGGAGATACGCCAAACGGTTCTGGAAGGGGCCGCGAGCTGTTCGGAATGATACGCTTCCTGGCATTGGATCGCTCTCGGTGCGGAGAATCCCCATCTTCTCCTCGATTCGCCGCGACTTGATCGTTCGGGCGAGTGCGTATACAATGACTGGTTTGCTGAAGGTGCCGGTTTGAGTAGTCAGTGGACAGAACAGAAGCCTGTCGTCCTGGTGGTGGACGATGAGCGGGACCATGCGGACGGGATTGTCGAAGCTCTCGGCAAGCTGTCCGTCAAGGCGCTGGCCGTCTACACGGGCGAGCACGCCGTGGAGGTTCTGCGCAACCAGGCGGTCGACGTCGTGGTCACCGATCTGAAGCTGGAGGGGCAGGTCGACGGCTTGGACGTGCTCCGCGAGGCCAAGGAGCAGAGCGATTCCACCGAAGTCATCCTGATCACCGCCTACGCGACGATCGAGAACTGCAAGGAGGCCATGCGGCAGGGGGCGCTCGACTACCTCGTCAAACCGCTCGATATCGATCAGCTTCGCACGCTTGTCGAGCGGGCTGCCCGCAAGGCCCTGGCCACTCCGACCCGGCGGAGCCAGGCTCCCGAGGAGCCGGAGACGTTCTTTTTTGAGGGCATCAAGGGCGTCAGTTTGGCCATGCAGAGCATTTTCGAGATTGTCCGCCGGGTGGCGCCGACGAACATCTCCGTGCTCATCGAAGGGCCCTCGGGCACGGGCAAAGAGCTTCTGGCCCGCGCCATTCACAGCAACTCGCAGAGGCGCGACAAGCCGTTCAAGCCCGTCAACTGTGCCGGCCTGACCGAAACGCTTCTGGAGAGCGAGCTGTTCGGGCACGTCAAGGGCGCGTTCACCGGCGCCAATACCGATCGCAAGGGCCTGTTCGAGATCGCCGACAAGGGCACGCTCTTCCTCGATGAGATCGGGGATATGCCTTTGACGATGCAGGCCAAGCTGCTTCGCGTGCTGGAGGACGGAATCGTCGTACCCGTGGGTTCCAGCAAGGCCACGGTGGTCGATGTCCGCATCATCAGCGCCACCAACCACAGTCTGACCAGGCTGATCGAGAAGAAGGAATTCCGCGAGGATCTGTACTTCCGCATTCGGGGCGTGAACGTCACGCTGCCGTCGCTTCGCGAACGGGCGGCCGACATTCCGATCCTGGCGGAGCACTTCCTCCAGGAGGCAACTGAGGAGACCGGCTCTCAGGTCAAGGGCTTCACGCCCACGGCCATGAGCGTCATGGTCGCGTACGAATGGCCGGGCAACATTCGCCAGCTTCGCAACGCCGTCCGAACGATGGTCGTAATGTGCGATCGGGAGAAGATCGACGTCCAGGACCTTCCGGCGGAGATGTCGCAGCGGCGTCAACTCCCCGGACCTGCCGCTGCCGCTGTGCCCGCGCAGGCCAGTCTCGCGGGCGCCTCGCTCGACGAGATCGAGAGGAAGGCGATCATGGACACGCTGGCCAAGACCGAGGGCAACCGCGAGCAGGCGGCCAAGATTCTCGGCATCGGCGAACGCACCCTCTACCGCAAGATCAGAGAATACGACCTGTAGAGTCGGACACGATCAGTCGGAATCCTTGCTGCCTTGCGTTCGCTTCTGTCGCCAGACGGGCGTCTGGTCGAGCGTGACGCGGGCCCAGAGGCCCTCTTTGAGGGCTCGCGCGCTTGCCTCCAATTGCGTGTACTTGCGGTAGTAGCCATGTTTGAATCGCAGGTCGGCGTAAGCGAGGCCCTGCGACAGCAGCTCCTCGTTGAGAAACCGCCCGTCGGGCAATTGGAGATACGCGAGCAGGCGGTCGTAGCGGTCTCGGCTCCCTGCCTGTCGGTCGAGATAGACCGTTACGCGCCGGCCCAGGGCCAGGTGTTTCATCCCGGCCGTGGCCTCCTCGGCATAGTACATGCGTTCCCGCTGACCGGAGCCCATCTCGGGCGCGTCGATCCCTATCAAACGGACCTTGGTGACCTTCCCGCCGGCGTCGGCGACATCGAGATGGAGCGTATCGCCATCGACGACCCTCGCGACCGAGAAGCTCTGTCCGTGGTAGCAGTCCAGGTCCGTGCCGAGAGTCCGCACACGTGACGTCAGCAGGTCCGACCATCGCGGGGCGACGAAATCCCTGTCGAGCAGAACAAGAAAAGCCGTCCCGATCAGAGTGATTCCGATCAGGACGGCTCGATTGCGTCTGCTCATCGCCCGCTTTCTGGTTCGTCTGCGAGCCACCTCGGGCCCGTCCTACTTGGCGGCCTTGGTCCGCTGTCTCGCGGGGCGATCCAGATCGAAGGCCAGGCACACGGCTTCCAGGGCCTTCTCGACGTCCTGTCGGCCGACCGCGCAACTGATCCGGATTTCGCTCGTGGTGATGGAGTCGATGTTCACCTTGGCCTTGGCCAGGGCGCCGAACATCCGCTGGGCGACGCCGAACTGCGACCGCATCCCGACGCCGATGGCCGAGACCAAGGCGATGTCCTCGCGGACGAAGATGCTGTCGAGGCCGAGCTCGGTTTTCAGTTCGTTCGCAACCTTCTTCGCGGCAGCCAGGCCCGACTTGTGGACCATGAACGACAGATTCGCCTTCTCGTGGCTGATCTCGGTCTGGATGATGTCGTCGATGACGACTTTGGCCTCGGCCAGCCGGGCAAAGATCTGCGCCGCGGTCCCTGGGACGTTCGGAATTCCCGCCAGCCCGATCTTGGCCATGTCTTTCTGAATTGTCGCACCCGACACCAATATACCTTCCATCTGCGGCACCTCGTGTGTGATGATGGTTCCCGGATTATCGTTCGCTGCGTTTCGGATTCGAATCCTGACGTTGTATCGTTTGCCGATGGCTACGGACCGGCCATGCAGAACGCCGGCTCCGACGCTGGCCATCTCGATCATCTCGTCGTAGCTGATCTCGTCGAGCATCGCCGCGTTCTTGAAGATCGAAGGATCGGCGGTGTACACGCCGTCCACGTCGGCGAAGATCTCGCACTCCTGGGCCTTCAAGGCCGCCGCCAGCGCGACGGCGCTGGTGTCCGAACCGCCTCGACCCAGCGAGGTGACGTTCCCGTGCTCGTCCACCCCCTGGTAACCGGTGACGATGACGATCCGACCTTCGTTCAACTCCCGCCGGATGAACTCCGAGTCCACGCTCTTGATCTGGGCGTTGCTGTAGACGCCGTCGGTGAGCATGTGGATCTGGCTGCCGGTGAAGCTGATCGCCTTGTGGCCCATCGCCTCGAGGGCCATGGCCAGGAGAGAAACGGTCTGCTGCTCCCCGGTGCTCAGAAGCTGGTCCATCTCCCGCTTGGGAGGGTTCGGGTTCAGTTCCCTCGCGTCGCGCAGGAGTTCTTCGATCTGATGCCCACGGGCCGCAGCCACCACGCAGACCTGGTAGCCGGACTGCATGCGTTCGATGATTCGCTTGGCCGTCCGGCGGATCTGCTCGGCATTCGCGACCGAGGCGCCGCCGAATTTCTGAACAATGATTGCCATAGTTGTTTTGTCACCCTTAAAAAGTTTGAACTGTACCGGCGAAGACGTCCGTCGTCAACCGATTCAACTTCTGAGGAAGTACTCCATCAGCTCGCATCCCTTTTCGATGCGCAGGCCCGCTTTGGTCGCGTTGGTCTCGCTGAAGCCCGCGTGCAGGATGCCTGTGATTCCCGTTCCGGCCATCGCGAACGGCACCGCCGCCGACGAGTGGGCGCCCGTCTGGACCGGCGTCGGATGGTCCGGGAGCAGGAGGATCCGCCAATCCTCGTAACGGCGTAGGGCTTCGAGCACGGGTCCGACGACGTGCCTGTCCACCTGCTCGATGGCCTGCCTCTTCGCGTCGGCGTTCCTCTCGTGACCGGCCTCGTCGGGGGCCTCGACGTGGATGAAGACCAGGTCGTACTTTTCGAGCGCTTCGATAGCGGCCTGGCCCTTGCCCTGATAGTTGGTGTCGAGGAACCCGGTTGCGCCCTGCACGTGGATCAGGTCGAATCCGACCAGCTTGGCGAGGCCGCGGACGAGGTCCACCGCGGTGATGGCCGCCCCTTTGAGCCCATACCGCTTGCGGAAGCTGTCCAGACGGGCCTGTTTGCCCTGTCCCCACAACCAGATCGAACTGACCTGGTTCTCGCCGAGGTCCTGGCGGACCTTGTTGATTTCGTGGCCCGCGAAGAGCTGTTGCGACTGGTTCATCAACTGGATCAGCAGGTCGGACCCCTTGCCGCGGGGCAGGAGCTTCTCGACCGGCTTTCCAATGTGGTCGTGCGGCGGATACGTGCGAACGTCGAACTCCACGCCTTTGACGACCATCAGGTGGCGATAGCTGACGCCGGTGTGCAGGGCGATTCGTTCGTCGGTGATGTGCTTGGCCAGCTCGCGAATCAGGCTGCCGCCTTCTTCGGTGGAGATGTGCCCGGCGCTGTGGTCGGCCATGAGTCCGTCGGCAACGGTCACGAGATTGCAGCGGAACACCCAGTCGTCCAGGCCCAGGCGGATGTTCTTGGCGGCCGCCTCGATGGGCGCGCGACCGCTGTAGTACCGCAGGGGATCATATCCCAGCAGGCTCATCTGGGCGACGTCGCTGCCGGGATCGAGTCCGTCGGGCACGGTCCGCACGAGACCCTGGCGCCCCTCGACGCTGATCCGGTCCATGTTCGGAGTCTCGGCCGCTTCGAGCGGCGTCTTGCCGTCGAACTGCTCCAGCGGCTCATCCGCCGCCCCGTCCGGAACGATGATCACGTATTTGGCCATGTCTGAAAGTCAAATCCGGAGCACGAAATTCGAAACAAACCCAAATGAACGAGAATCAAAATGGCAGAAACATCGCCGCCTGCGGGACTCGTTTCGGATTTCGGATTTCGAGTCTCGCGCTTTCTTCAACTACGCATCCTTGTCCTGCGGGATATCCACGATTCGCACGCAGACAGGCTTGCCGCTGATGATATCGATCTTCTTCAACTCCGCCAAGGCCTCCGTCATGTTCTTTTCCTGCGTCCGATGGGTCGTGATCACGACCGGCACGGTGTCGCCGGGCCCGGTGCCCTCGTGCTGGAGGGCGCCGGAAATGCTGATCTGATGGTCGGCCAGGATCTTGCCGTACTTGGCGACCACGCCGGGTTCGTCCTTGGCCATCACGCGGATATAGAACCGGGTGACGATCTCGCCGATCGGCTCGATGAACGGCTTGATTTCCGCACGGGGCCGCAATCGCAGGTGATTGAAGGTCCTTTGGGAGTTGCCCAAAGCCACGTCGATCACATCGGCCAGCACCGCGCTGGCGGTGGGCATCATGCCTGCCCCTCGACCATAGTACAGGGTCTCACCGACCGCGCTGCCGAAGACGCTGATGGCGTTGAACGAGCCCTCGACTCTCGCCAAGGCGGTCTCCGCCGAGATGAACGCCGGATGGACCCGCAAGGAGAGACGCCCGTCGGCGCTTCGCTGGGCGATGGCGAGCAGCTTGAGACGGTAGCCCATCTCGCGTCCGTAGCGAAGATCCTCCTTGGCGATTCCGTCGATCCCTTCGACGAAGACGTCCTCCATGGCGATCTCCCATCCGAAGGCGATGGAGGCGAGGATGGCCAGCTTGTGGGCACTGTCGCCGCCGGAGATGTCGAGCGTGGGATCGGCCTCGGCGAAGCCTCGCTTCTGGGCCTTGGCCAGGGCCTGGGAGAATTTCTCCTCTTTCGAACTCATGTTCGAGAGGATGTAGTTGCAGGTGCCGTTGACGATTCCATACATGGCGTTGATCTGGTTGGCCGCCAGGCCCGTGCGGATCGCGCCGATGATCGGGACGCCGCCGACGCAACTGGCTTCGAACGCGATGCAGCGGCGGTTCTCTCGCGCGACATGGTACAGCTCGTTGCCATGGGTGGCCAGAAGGGCCTTGTTGGCCGTGACGACGTCCTTGCCGGCCCGGAGCATCTTGAACTGGATCTCCTTGGCGATGCCGGTGCCGCCGACGAGTTCGACGCCGATGGAGATGGACGGGTCGTTGAGCAGCCGGTTGAGGTCGGTGGTGAGTACGCCGGGGGGCAGTTGGATCGGACGGGGACGCGTCGTGTCGGTGTCCACGACACATGCCAGTTCCGGACGCACGCCCATCTTCGCGGCGATCGCGTCGGCTTCTTCCAGGATCAGCTTGGCGACGCCGGCGCCGACGGTGCCGAATCCGACCACACCCACTCGTACGCGTTTTTCTTCCACAGTTCTCACCTGCTGCTTTCGTCGGCGACCTCGGGGTCCCGGCCCTCGGCCGCGATCCCCGTCCTTCGGACCGTCCTATAACGGCACGTCGGGCGCTGCAAGCACCTCCTCGATGCCGTGAATAGCCCTTTATTAAACTCGATCGACCCATGACGGTCAAGGAAAAAGCTCGCCAAACCGGACGTCGCAGGGCGCCGAATCGACGCGTTTCCAGGGCCGACGGAGGGAGTGAATCGCGGATGAGGGACTTGCCAATCGACGCCGGATGGGCTACTCTTGCCTGACGCCGGCGTTTTCGTCGCGACGTTGGGACGTCGGCTTGGATGTGAGAGACAGGAAGTCATGGCACAAGGGAGGCTGAACATGAACCTACGAACAATGGCATTGCTGTCGGTGACGCTCGTGGCCGCCGGATGTGCGACGGACAAGGCCAAGCCCACGTCCGCGGGCGCCAAGAAAGGGGCGGCGAAAGTCCAGGAGGGAGGCTTCCGCGACGACGTCGCGTTCCTGCAGGCGTATACGGACGTCGTGATCCTCAAGGACCGCTCGGGACAGGGACAGGTCGTCGTGTTGCCCAAGATGCAGGGACGGGTGATGACCAGTTCGGCCACCGGGCCCGACGGCCTGAGCTTCGGCTGGATCAATCGCGAACTGATCGCCTCGGGCGAATTCGTCAAGCACATGAACCCGTTCGGCGGCGAAGACCGCTTCTGGCTCGGACCCGAGGGCGGGCAGTTCTCCATCTTCTTCGGCAAGGGCGTTCCGTTCGATCTGGAGCACTGGTTCACCCCGCCGGCGATCGACACGGAGCCTTGGACGCTGGCCGCCAAGACGGCGCGTTCGGCGGTTCTCGAAAAGACGATGAAGCTGACGAACTATTCGGGGACGGAGTTCGACTTGCGGGTGACTCGAACCGTCCGGGTCCTGGATCGCAACGTCGCTCTGGGTCTGCTGGGCACGACCGCAGGTCCCGATGTGAATATGGTGGCCTTCGAGTCGAACAACAAGGTCGTCAACACCGGCCTGAAGCCCTGGACGAAAGACACGGGCCTGCTGTCCATCTGGATTCTGGGCATGTTCAATCCGTCGCCTGAGACGACGGTCGTCATCCCCTACCAGACGGGACCCGAAAGCGAGTTGGGTCCGGTGGTCAACGACACGTATTTCGGGAAGGTGCCGGAGGACCGACTCGTCGTCAAAGAGCGCGTGATGTTCTTCAGCGCCGACGGGCAGTACCGAAGCAAGATCGGACTGACGCCGCAGCGGGCCCAGAACGTCGCGGGCAGCTACGACGCTCTCAACAAGGTCCTGACGATCGTCCAGTACAGCAAGCCCGCCGATGCGGTGGATTACGTCAACTCGATGTGGCAGCTTCAGGACGAACCGTTCCGAGGCGACGTGATCAACTCCTATAACGATGGGCCCGCCTCGCCCGGTGCCAAGCCCATGGGGCCGTTCTACGAGTTGGAGACCTCGTCCCCGGCGGCCGCTCTGCCCCCCGGCGGCAGCATCGTTCACATCCATCGGACGTTCCACTTCTGCGGGCCGGAAGCGCGGCTCGACCAGATTGCCCGGACCACGCTGGGGACATCCCTTGTGGAGATCAAGTCCGCCTTGCCGTAGCGGCCGCGAAGGCCGATTTCACCATGAGTTCCTCCATGATGCGCCTGTCATCGCCTGACGATGACAGGCCTTCTTCTTGGAGTTGCCGATCTCCTGCGCTTTCGCTGTGACATGCGTCGCCGGCGAAAACACTGACAGGTAGTGGGTCAGTTTGAATCTTGGCTATCAATCAGGTCTACCAGTTCGTCCAGTTCCCACACATGATCGCTCACGCCAGCCGCCATGGCCGGGGTCATTCTCAAGGTCTGATGAATCCGGCAGAAGTTGTAGTGCATGAAGTGGAGGGCCACAGCGTAGCCAAGGTTCTCGACCTTCTTGCTGAATCCGTTCGTGAGTCGCGTGAATCGCCGCATAGACATCCTCATCGTGAGATTCTGCCGTTCCACGTATGACGTAGATATGTGGCGCGGATCGGGGTTGCCTTGGATCACAGACAACTGGCAACCAGTCACTTGGCCGGGGCTATACGTGTGCGCCGCTACAGGCTCGCACACTTCAGACTTCTCGGGACCATAGAGTTTCACCAGGGTGGCATAGTCCACTTCTCCCCCAAACGCTTCCTCTACAGCATTCAGGTACGCCTTGAGCCCATCACTGGTCAGTTGCACGCGGTTCGTCAGACGGTAGGCCAGATCGCTTATGAATGCGTTGGCCCATTCTGCACTCCGTAGACCAACGAGCCACTGAGGGACAAGCTTCGTGTCGGCGTCGATGGCTACCCAGGTCCACACGTCACCATAACCAAACTCACCTAGGTGCTCTTCGGGGACATTCTTCGCCTTGGCATAGCAGAGCGACCAAATCTCATCAACTTGGAGCCGCTTGCAGGGCAGATTCACCATGACCTTGTCGTGATAACGCTCGCAGGCTTGGCCGATGTCGGCCAATAATTTGGCCACCGTGTTCTTGGCTGTACCAGTCATTCGCACGGTGGCCCGAATTGAGTTGCCCTCTACAAGGGCTGATATTACACGAACACGCTCTTCTTTGGTCAGCTTATTCATACTGACCATTATGCTTGAGCGGTTAAGGAAAGTCAAGTAGAAACATGCCGCCCTTAATAGATTTTTTCGTAGGCGTACTGCGTCTCCTCAATCACCGTAGTTCTCCGATACCGAGCTGTCCGCTCCATGGCGGCCGCGGCAAGAACCGCCTCTCTGGGGAACTCTTTTGCGATCTTGGAAGCTTGTTCGGCCTTCTTTGATAGTTTCTTGGTATTCTCATTTGCCATACAACACACCCCTTATAGAATATTGCCCAACACTGGTATGTCTTCGGAGGTTGTCCCTTCGGTAGTTGAAGGTTGAGAAAGCGGTGGCTACTCCGGCCTGA